>CAZESP010000005.1:116678-173927 GCA_964515185.1 uncultured Alcaligenaceae bacterium | reverse complement strand
GCCAAGGAGAACAGCCCGTATCTGCGGCAGCATGCCCACAACCCCGTCGATTGGTATCCGTGGGGATCGGAAGCGTTCGCCAAAGCCAAGAAGGAAGACAAGCTCGTCTTCCTGTCAATCGGCTACAGCTCCTGTCATTGGTGCCACGTCATGGAGCGCGAGTCGTTCGACAACGACGCGGTCGCCAAAATTCTAAACGAGAACTTTGTCTGCATCAAAGTCGATCGCGAGGAGCGTCCCGACATCGATCATGTCTACATGACGGCGTTGCAGGTCGGATTCCGTCAACGGGGCGGTTGGCCGATGTCGATGTTCCTGACCGCCGACGCCAAGCCGATTATCGGCGGCACCTATTGGCCACCCGATGACCGCATGGTTGAAGGCGAGAAGATGCTCGGATTCAAGAGCGTCTTGCAGATCATACTCGACGTCCGAAAAACGCAACCACGGCAGATGCTCGAACAGGCCGATACCGTCGCGGAACAGACAGCCAAGGCCCTACGGCAGACGGGCGCCGCCGACCCGTTGGCGAAACTCGACAAGGCTCTGGTGCAGGCAACGATCGATGCTGTCGCCGAAGAATTCGACCCGGAATTCGGAGGCTTCGGCAACAAGTCTCGCAACTTCCGCGGCACGAAATTCCCCACGCCGGTCTATCTCGAATTGCTCCTGACCCAGTCCGCCGACGCCAAGGCCGAGGCTTCCAAGAAGATGCTCGCCGTCACCCTCGACCGCATGGCTCGCGGCGGCATCTACGACCAGCTCGGCGGCGGGTTCCATCGGTACAGCACCGAGCGTTCCTGGACAGTGCCGCACTTCGAGAAGATGCTTTACGACAACGCCCAACTTGTCGAGGTCTATTCCCGCGCTTACGCCTTCGACCCGAACCCGCTCTATCAAAAGGCTGTTCGTGAGACGTTGACATTCGTGGCGCGCGAAATGACGTCGCCGGAGGGTGGTTTCTATTCGGCGCTCGATGCCGACAGCGAAGGCGTCGAGGGAAAGTTCTATGTTTGGACGCCGGGGGCGATTGACGCGGTTCTAAGCGATCCGGCCGAGCGAGAGTTGGCCAGGGCCATATACGGCGCCGATCGCGACCCGAACTTCGAGCATGGCGCCACGATTCTGACGTTGCCGTCAACACTGACGGACGCCGCCACCGCACGGAAAATCCCCGTCGACCAGCTTCAGGCCCGGCTCGTTCCGATTCGGGAAAAGCTGCTCGCGGCGCGTGAAAAGCGCCCGCGACCGTTCCTCGATACCAAAGTGCTGACCGCTTGGAACGGCCAGATGATCGCCGGTTACGCGGCTGCCGGTCGCGCCTTTCAAGACCCGACTTATCTCGCCACAGCCCGGCATGCCGCCGATTTCATTCTGACGAAGATGCGAACGAAAGACGGCCGATTGTTGCGGTCGTATATGACCGACACCGGCGCGAAGTTGCCTGGTTATCTCGATGACTACGCCTTTCTCACTCATGGCTTGCTGGTCCTTCACGAGGTCACCAACGAGAAGCGATGGCTGGACGAAGCGAAAGCTCTGACCGATACCATGATCCGTTGGCATCACGACGACAAAGACGGCGGATTCTTCTACACATCGAACGATCACGAGAAGCTCTTTGCGCGATCGAAGGACCAATACGATGGCGCCCAACCGAGCGGGAACAGCATGGCGACGCGGAATCTGATCCGCCTTTCGACCCGCACTGGAGATGCTCGTTACCGCGACTTGGCCGAGCAAACCTTAAGGACCTTTGCCGGCAACCTTCGCATCAATCCGACGGGACTGACGCTGATGGCGACAGCGTTGCACGAATTCCTGGCTGTCCAAGTCGTCGCCAAGGCCGCGCCGGGCCAACTCGGCAATCCAGGGGCAGCAAAGCGTGTGGATTCGTCCAGCGTCGTGAAGTCGACAATCACCGCCGCCGCCCCCGACGCTGGCGGGAAACAGGTCGTGACGATCGCAATGGACATCGACAAGCCCTGGCACCTCTACGCCAACCCGGTCGGTTTCGAGGACCTTGATTCGGCCAAGACGACGGTCAAGATTTCCGGCGCCGATGGCCTCAAGGTCTTGTCGATCGACTACCCGAAGGGCGTGAAACTTACCGAGAAACTCGCCGATCAGACCATCGAGTATCAGGCCTATGAGGGCAAAGTCGAGATCAAGGCGACGGTGCAACGCGCCGCCGGCGACACGTCACCAATAAAGGTCAGCGTCAAGTTCATGGCCTGCAAGGCCGGGACATGCCTCAAGGGCGCAACCGTGGAAAAGGAAGTGAAATGATACGCAGTTCAGCGACGCTTCGAAGAAGCGGGGTAGTACGCTTCTTCGAAGCGCCGCTGAACTTGACGCGTTTCATTCTTAATCGGGAAGCAATCGTTTGACGAACGTCTCGAGTTCGTCAATTCGCGATTCGATCCAAGCCTCTCGGTAGGCCGGCGGCTTCATTCTCAATAGTTCCCGGCGATGGTGGACAGCCTCGATTCGCTTGGCTGGCTCCGTGTCGAGTTCGATCCACTCGCCGTGATACCCGGTCAGCAATTCCGGTCGCAGGCGAATAAGCGCCTCGAGCATGTCCGTCGCCTCATCCTCGTTGTTGAATGCGATGGTCTGAAAGGTGCCGGTCGCCAGATGGCAGACGACCGAAGCCATATTGCGTTCCTTGCGTTTGTCGGCAGCCAGTTGCAGATAAACCCAGACAATCAGCGACGAAGGTAAGGTCAAGTAGTTTCCCGGCACCAATTGAACGATCCAATTCGGCGTGAGTACCACACATTTTCGCCACGTCATTCGCAGCCAATTGACATAGCCCGGGACAGGGCCGAAGACCCAGACTCGATCCTGGACCAATGCCTCCGCGTCGATGGCATCGGCGACTTGGTGAGGTAACCCGTAGACGGCCATCCGCGAAATGAGCGGGTGCTCACGCGGGTTGGTCGCATAGAGCAGCGTCATCAGAGGAACGGCAGCGGCGACAAGAAGGATCGGTGCCAGACAACAGAGAATCACCACCGGCTCGAACGACTTTCCCACGATGATCACAGGAACGATTATTGCCAACATGATCGGTAGGCAAAAGAGAATGCTGGTGATCGCCGAGCGGATCGTCGAACGCCTCACCTCGCGCCAGATCATGCAGTCGAATCTCCCAAAACCGTCACGGGGAACATTCAAAGGCCGCATCTTGCGGTGGCATAGGATTCCGGTCCCGTGTTTCCTGCGAGCGATTCACAGCAACGGAATCCTATGCCGCGACGCTCCTAATGGAGTCACACGCAACCTCAGAGCCGAGGCTCAGACTCGAATGGTCATTTGGCAAGGTCTTGGGGCTTTAGCCCTTTCTTGAAGCCGTTGTTGCGGAATGGCGACGGGTCGAACTCACCGACGATGTCTACTTTCGAATCCGGCGTGATCTTGTCCTCCATCTTCAGGCCCCAATAACAAGCGTTGACCAGCAATCGCCTCATACCGGCGCTCAATAGATCCTGGCTGGCACCGGCCGTGCTGGTGAAGGCACGCCCCGGCTTGCCCTCGTCAATCTGATAGGTTTTTGTCCATGCAATGGGCATCATCGGGTTATTCTTCTTTCCTTCGAGCGGCGGATCGGTCGGTTTCATGCCGGCAACAACCTGCCCAAGCACCAGAGGCGTACTGTCGCCGGGCAACGGCATCCGCACGCCATAGACGTCCGTGGGGCCAAAGATGTCGCCGTCCTTGATCCCGCGCACAATCGGATGATCGGCTTGATCCTTGGCGATGATGCCGCGGGTGGCCTGACTGCCGTGCCCGCCGTGATGGCTGATCCACGTTTCGCCGAGAACACGCACGCCGAAGCCTCCCTCCCAGCCTTTAACCTTGCTTCGCCAATCGTGATTGGCGAAGGTCTTGCCCCGCAGATTGAACGCATGCGTTGACGTGCGGATGCCGACAATCGGTTTCCCCTCCTTCAAATAGGCGACGATTGGCGCCATCTGATCATCCGGCAGATTGCGGAATCTCAGGAACATGACCACGAGATCGGCGCTCGCCAGTTGATCCAGTCCGGGGATATTGTCGTTGACATTGGGGTTGATCGTGCCGTCTTTCGGGTCAATGGCGAAAAGGACAGAGCATGTGAACCCGTGATGCGTCGCGAGAATCTTGGCGAGTTGCGGAAGCGCCTCTTCGGAGCGATACTCCTCGTCGCCGCTGATGAGGACAATGTGTTTGCCCTTACCGGGGCCGTCGCCGCCGGGGAAAACGAGCAGCGGGTCGGCGGCGCGGGTCGGCAGCGCCGTCATGGCCAGGGCACCAACGATCATCACTGCAATGAGCAGACGCATGGCGGGTCATCCTCATGGGTCGTGGTTACAAGTTGAGGGTTATGGTATCTGATCGCGCTCCGATGGCGACAATGGCCGGCCGGCGTATCCCGGGAGTCCGCGACGTTGCCCTCGCGGTATTCCGACGGGGGCGTCGAAGAAACGCCCTTGCGGATCGTGCCGAGAAACCCGAGAATGATTGTTACCGCCGGTCGTCGAATCCAACCACTTAGAAAAGTCCCACCGAGCGATTCCTATAATTGTTGATAGCCCGCCCCAGTGAGGATTCGTTTGTGATTGTTCGCACTTGCTACGGGTTTCTTGCCGCGGTTGCGATTTCTTGTTTCGTTGGCTGCCAACGAGAGCCGATCGCGAGCTACTCAGTCCCTCATTACGAACCGCCCAAGTTGCGTATTGTGGCCGCCATCATGCCTCGTCACAACGAGGCATGGATATTCAAGTGCATGGGACCAGCCGACGAACTGAGTCCGCACGCCGAAGCGGTCATCGGTTTCTTGAAGACGGTTCGGTTCAACGATCGCGAAAATCCTCCGATCAGTTGGGAGATGCCGGAGAATTGGCAGGTGGATCCTGCTAAAGAAGGCCGATTCGCGACGTTGCGGATCACGCCGGGCATCGAGGTCACGATAAGTAAACTCGGGGAACAAGAACTGGCCGCCAATGTGAATCGCTGGCGCGGTCAAGTGGGTCTGGATCCATTGCCGGAGTTGGAGGCGATGCAGACCGCCCGCGAGGAGCGAACCAAGGCTGGCGACCTGATTCACCTTGTGGATGCCACAGGCCAGGGGAAGCGCCCACGGAGGCCCGAGACCGATCAACCGCCGCCGCCGAAACCGGCAACCAAAACAGGTAAGCCCATTCAGTTCACGGTTCCCGGCGAATGGAAAGAAGTCGAGCCGGCCATGGGGATCGAATACGCGGCATTCGAGACCAAGTCCAGCCCGCCGGTTCGTGCGGCGATCACGATGCTTCGCGGTGACGGCGGTGGGTTGGTCGCCAACATCAATCGTTGGCGCAGGCAAGTGGGGCTGGGCGACATGGAACCGGCTCGACTCAAGGCCGAAACGAAACAGACAACCGTTGGCGGCGTGCCCGCGGTTTCGGTCGATCTTTCCGGGCCAAGCGGAAAAAGACTCGTTGGCGTCATTGTTCCTCGCGATGGACAGACGTGGTTTTTTAAGCTCAGTGGACCTGCGGACGCCGTCGGAAATGCCAAATCGTCCTTCGAATCGTTCGTAGGTTCAGCCCGATTTGGCGGAGGAGCCGAGTAATCATGAGTACAACCTTACCGACACCTGTTCCTGCCAAGTCGGTCCTTTCGGCGCCGCCCGTCACTCGTGCCGGCACCCCGATTTGGATTCGCGTTTTCCAGCCGCTGGCGTCACTCCGACTCACGGTGGTGTTGCTGGTGCTTTCGATGATCCTCGTGTTCGTCGGAACACTGGCCCAAGTCGATCATGGCGTTTGGACGGTTGTGCGGAATTACTTCCGCTCGTTTGTCGTCTGGGTTCCCATGCAGATTTTCATTCCGCGAACGGTGAAGATCCCGACTTGGATTGGGTTGCCCTACCCAGGTGGCTGGACCCTTGGCGGGTTGCTGCTGCTGAACCTCATCGCCGCTCATTTGACGCGATTCAAGATTACGTGGAAACGCTCGGGGATCCTGTTGATTCACGCCGGCATCATCTTGTTGATGATCGGTGAATTGGTCACGGGCGTGGCGGCCAAGGAAGGTCGCATGACCATCGAACGCTGGAACGCGAGCAATTTTGTCGAGGATCACCTGGCAACGGAGTTGGCGTTCGTCGCAACGGACGGCACGAACGATCGCCATGTTGTCGTGCCGGAATGGATGCTGCGCCGCCAACGCCGCGTCAGCAACGACGTACTCCCCGTTGATCTTGAGGTGCGTGAGTACATGACAAACTCGGCCATTGTGGACGACCCGCCCGATAATAACCCCGTGACGCGCGGCGCGGGGTTGCGAACATTCGTCGCCCGCAAGCCGGAGGTCACCGGCGTCGATCAGGATCAGCCGGTCGATATGCCCTCGGCCTATGTGGCGCTCTACCGCAAGGGAACCGACGAACTTGTCGGCGTCTATTTGATGTCGCAGTGGTTGAATCCCCAGGCGATCGACCTTGGCGGGACAAACTGGGAAGTGTCGCTTCGATCGAAGCGCAGCTATCGGCCTTACCAATTGTACCTGCACAACTTCAAACACGAGAAGTACGTCGGTAGCGACACGCCAAAAAACTATGAAGCCGTCATTCGTTTGATCGACCCCGAGCGAAACGAAGACCGGGACGGCGTGCGCATCTTCATGAATGAACCGCTTTGGTATCGTGGCGAAACGTTTTACCAGTCATCGTTTCTGCCGGGCGACAAGGGAACGATCCTGCAAGTCGTAAAGAACCCGGGTTATCAGTTGCCGTATTTATCCTGCACGATGATCTCGTTCGGTTTGCTGGTCCACTTCGGCATGTCCCTGGTTCGGTTCCTGGTGCGGAGGGAGGCGTCATGAAAAAGGCAACGATTTGGGTTCCGGTGGTCATCGTGGCGCTGGCGGGCATCAACCTAGCGAAGGAGGCGAGGCCGCCGGCCCGTGACTGGATCGGCCTCGATGCCGCCGGAAAGATACCGGTCGTGGATGGGGGGCGCGTCAAGCCTCTGGATACGGTCGCGCGAATCTCGCTGCGATCGATCAGCGGGCGAGAGACCTTCCCGGATGCCAAAGGCGATTCACGCCCCGCGATACAATGGTATCTCGACATTGCCGGCAAGCACCCTCTGGAGTCCGAGGCGGCCGATTACCCGGTTTTCCGCATCGACAACGATCAAGTTCTGTTGCTCCTCGGTCTGAAACAGCGAACGGGCTTCCGATATGCGTTGAAGGAATTCGGCGGGCGATACAAGGAACTCACCGACGAGGCCAAGCGAGCCGAGAGACGACCGCAAGACAAGCGCGAACTTTACGACATTAAAGTCCTCGATACTCGCCGAAGCCTTGAGACGATGTTGGGATTGTCCCAGCTTCATCAGCCACGAGTCATTCCGCCGGTGAATCCCGGCGAAGATTGGCGCTCGATTGGGGAAATGCGTGAAGCTGCCCTCAACGATGCGCGATCGCGAGTCTTGGCGCGGAACAATATCAACGCCGAAGAACTTCAAGACATCGCCAACGAAAAAGCGCGGCGACTCATCAAGGAGGTGTTGGAAGAGCAAGAGCGCATCGTCGTCGCGAATCCATTTGCCAAGTCATGGCTCGATCTACTGGCATCCTATCGGGTGGCCCGCGACGCCCACAATGAACTGGTCAAGGAAACCGGCTCGACGTCGGCGGATCCGGCCCGAATCAGCCGCCTGCGTGAGAAACGAGACTCCGCCGCCAAGGCATTCGATGACAACGTGGCGTCATGGCGTGATCAGATGGGTGGCAAATTGGCCCCGCGCGAGGCACGTTCGATCGGTCTGGAAACCTTCGTCAATCGCTTCGCGCCGTTCTACCAATGCCTGACGCTCTACGTGTTGGCCTTCTTGGTGGCGTGCGGCAGTTGGATCGGCTGGGCGGTCCCGTTGCGGCGCTCCGCCATCGCGTTGCTGATCGTCACGGTGACTCTCCATACTGCGGCGCTCGGTCTTCGCATGTACATCCATGGCCGGCCTCCGGTGACCAATCTCTACTCATCGGCCATCTTCATCGGTTGGGCTAGCGTGCTCATGGGGCTGGTGATCGAGAAACTCTTCCCGCTTGGGGTCGGCGCGTCGGCAGGAGCGTTCCTTGGGTTCTTGACGTCCATTATTGCTCACGGGATGGCCGCGAGCGGCGACACGCTGGAAATGATGCGAGCCGTTCTCGATACCAATTTCTGGCTGGCGACGCACGTCACCGTCGTGACACTGGGATACTCGGCAACGGCCATCGCGGGTTCTATTGGAGCGGCTTTCATCATATTCGGGCTGCTGACTCCCAAACTCGACGCCAAGCTGTTCAAGGCTCTTGGCTCCATCAACTACGGGGTTCTCTGCTTCGCGACGATGCTGAGCTTCGTCGGCACGGTCCTGGGCGGTTTCTGGGCCGACTATTCCTGGGGGCGATTCTGGGGATGGGACCCGAAGGAAAACGGCGCATTGATGATCGTGCTGTGGAACGCCGTGGTGCTGCACGCTCGTTGGGGAGGCATGGTCAAACAACGGGGCGTCGCGGTTCTTTCCGTCTTCGGCAACATCGTCGTGGCATGGTCGTATTTCGGCACCAACCTTTTGGGCGTCGGCCTGCACTCGTACGGGTTCACGTCGTCGGGCATCGCCTTATTGATCGCCTGGAATCTGGCAAACTTGGTGGTGATCGGCCTGGGATCGTTGATTCCGCCGGAACGTTGGAGCAGCTTCGGCGGGCAGTTTGACTCGCCGACCGGGTCGGGGGTCAAAGCGGCTGTTCGAGGGCGAGCGTTGCAGCCGGCGGCCCGTTAATCGCGCCACGAGCACGCACCATTTCGAGCACGCAGCGCCATTTCGAGCACGCAGCGCCAGCAAGTGACACTCCAAAACTTGCTGGCCCTGCGTGCTATCACGAGCACGACGCGCAAGCAAGTGACTGCCGCGCACCAAAAAGAATGGCGGCCGGCGTTGTTCACGCCGGCCGCCATTTATTGTCTTAGAAAACAGCAACAATCAGTTAGTATGAGTCGTCGGGGATGACGTTGCCATCCGACCGATGCCCCAGGTTGTTGAAGATGGTCAGATTAACGTTGTAGCGAATCTGGCGAACCGAACCGTCCGCGAAACAGGCGTTGAAGCCACCCGGATGGCGTGAGCCAAACCGATAACCGAACTTCCATTGCTCAGAACCTTCGCGGCCATCATCCTGTTCGTCCGGCATCGGCTGGAAGGCCGTGTAACGCATGATGTCCGGGTCCCAACCGTCAGACCAACCGCGATCGTCGTGCCAGTCGCCGCCGTCATATCGGCGATAGTCAAGTCGTTTCTCACCGATCAGCAACGTGTTCGAGGTGCCATCGGTGATTGAAGCAAACCGGACGATGCCGCTGGCCGTTCGCGCCCGAACGATGATACCGTAATAAACGGCGCTCGTCGGTACGGTCCAAACAGACCCATTGGTCCAGTATTGATCCCACGAATTCGGGCTGTTACCCGGGGTCGCGCCGGCGTAGTCCATCAGGAAATGCGTATCGCCCCACTTGCCTTCGTTGCGTCGCGATGGGCAGAAGTAGATCTTGATCTTGGTTGTCCAAACGTCGTTCTTGGTTGGAATCACGCTTCGATACAACGGATCCTGTTCGATGAACGGCAGAATCTGAAACCCCCACCCGGAGCCTTGTGTCCGTGGGCCTTCGAGTGAACCGCCCGTGAACGTCGGACCATCCCATGGAATCGTTCCGCCCAGAGGGAAGAACTCATAAGTGTCGTGGAAATTGTGGAAGGCCAGTCCCATCTGCTTCAAGTGATTTCGGCATTGGGTGCGAGCGGCTGCTTCGCGGACTTTTTGGACCGCAGGCAGCAGCAATCCAATCAAGATCGCAATGATGGCAATGACCACCAACAACTCGATCAAGGTAAACCCTTTTCGGGTTCGGTCTGGTTTCAACATGCGATGACCCTCGAGACAGTAAGACAAAAAAGATACCTTAGTAGTTGCGTACGATCCGTTGGCTCCCAAGGCATTCGGTCATTTGACAGCCGAACAATAAGAAAGAGTGCCCTACATTATTCCTTCTTGCAATATACTCCGTTCAAGTCCCTGATTCTATGGAAAAATCACCCGTATCGCGTTATTGATACTCTGCGGTGTGACCTTGCGCGGTTGCAAACTCCAGTCTCGCGGTAGAGTATTCTCGGAACCGTTAGGGGCCTATGCGACGATGGCGGCGAGCAACGAAAGCCTTACTGGCAATGGCTGCGGTCACCTTCGGCTTGGCCGCTGACGCGGTTCGGCACGATGGCACCGCAACTCCGGCCCGTTTCCGGTACGATGCGGGACGCGTTCTAGTTCGATCCGCCGACCGCGAGTATCCGCTGAGCGATTTTGCGCTGATCCGCTATCTGCGTCCGTCACCCCTTCCTCCCAGTGCCGCGTTTCGACTTGAGTTTGGCGACGGCGGATCGATTGGGATTTCCGAACCAAGACTGGATGGCGATCAATTGCGGTTCCGAACAGGTTGGGGAACCACGGCGGCCGTCCGGCGCCGTCATGTGGCGGCCATCACGCGTGGACCTCGATTGCCGCGGCATGGGGTCGAACCGTCCGCCGATGAGATTCAAACTTCCGATGGCGATCAGTGGTTCGGGACGATCGAGCGCCTCGATGGCTCCGGCGTCGTCATTCGGATGCCGGTCGGGTCGCGGTCGCTCAGCTGGGATCGCCTCGCCGGTGTGTTCCCTGCCCGACCCGAGCCAATCACGACAACCGACACCGGCGAATGGCTTCGGGTGCGACTCTGGTCGGCCGGCGAATTGGACGATCTGACAGGCGTCGTCACGGCCATTGACAACAACCAAATCCAGTTGCGATGTCCCCGGATCGGCACTGTCGCCTTGCCGATCGACCGGATTGCCGATTTTCGATCGACTCACGCCGGCCGCCGAGTCGTCATCGATGATTCGAGCCGGCCGCTGCGAACGCCGCGTCCCTACGCCGTTGACATCGACTCGCCCCCAAAAAAGGCCACGCTGACCGTCGAGACGAAACTTCTCCCGGGCACTCGCTGCGAGGTCGTGCTCAATGGCCGCGTCATCGGATCGCTGTCGAGCGATGGCCCGCGATCTCGGCCTCGGGCCACGACCGGAGCCTTCGACCTGAGCCGCGAGGCATTGACGATCGGCAACAACAGTATCCAAATCCGAGCCATTGGCGATCCCGCCGGTTCGACTCTTACGCGACTTCGACTGGATCTCGAATGACCACTGTTGGCCACGCGGCAGCCATTGTCCTGAGATTTCGCCAAGCCGAAGCGTTGATCCGATTCAGTAACCGCGTTCGGTATTGCGATTGCATGACGATTGCCGGCGACGACAACCTTTGAGGAGTAGAACGCATGCGAATCATGATTAGCTCGACGTTAGGGTTGGCACTGCTGGCGCCGCCGGCATTTGGCGCCGAACCGGACGACGCGAAGGTCAAGGCCGCCGTCGAACAGGCTCGGGCATTTCTCAAGTCCCGCCAGGGTGACGACGGCAGCTTCTCGCCGAAATTCGGCGGACCGGGCATCACCGCACTGGTGGTCGCCGGATTGGTGAGGCATGGCGTATCCCCCGACGATCCGATGGTGGCCAAATCGCTTAAATATCTGGAGTCGAATATCAAGCCCGATGGCGGCATTTACAGTAAGGGCCTCGCCAATTACACGACCTGTGTTTCCCTTGTGGCGTTGAACGAGGCGAACCAAAACGGCCGATACGACGCCGTTATCGCCAACGCCGCCAAATATCTGAAGACTCTTCAAAGCGACCCAGGCGACGAGAGCGAGACGCGATTCGGCGGTGTGAGCTATGGCGGCAAGGAACAACCCGACATGTCGAACACGCACTTTTTCGTGGAGGCCCTGAAATCGGCCGGTGTCGCCAACAATGACCCCGCCGTGCAACGGGCGCTGAAATTCATCAGCCGGTGCCAGAACCTGCCGGGGGAAACGAACGATCGGCCTTTCGCCAAGAAAACCACGCAGGACGACAAAGGGGGGTTGATCTATAAGCCCGCCGATGGCGACGACCCCAAGAGTAACAATCTGACGCCCGATGGCGGACTGAGGTCGGTGGGTACCATGACCTATGCCGGTCTCAAGAGCTTCCTCTACGCCGGCCTGACGAAGAACGATCCGCGGGTAACGGCTGCCGTCGATTGGATTCGGCGGCACTACACTCTCGATGAAAACCCCGGTGCTGGCACTGCGGGCCTCTATTACTACTACCACCTCTTCGCCAAAGCCATGACCGCTCTGGGCGAGGCGACCTTGACCGACGCCCAGGGCAAGTCGCATCATTGGCGTGCCGAGTTGGCCGCGACGCTGCTCGCCAAACAGAAGCCCGACGGCAGTTGGGCGAACGCGAACCGGCAATTCCTCGAAGACAATCCCGACTTGGCAACAGCCTATGCGATCCTCGCCCTGAGCTACTGCCGCGTGAAGAAATGACCCGCCGATTTTCGGTCACCGTATCGCGCTCGGTTGCCGCGAACGCGATACGGCGACTGCACACCGGCGCCTAGGCGTTATTCGGTGGCGGCTTCATCAATCTGCCGGTGCCGACGAGGATGACGAACAGTATCAACAGACCGAACAAACCCGCGGCGATGGCATCGCCTGTCGTGAATTTGAACGGCGAGGTTAGCAGTTCTTGGGCGTTGAACGTCTCAACCATTTTGTTCAGATCAACCCGTTCCTTGATCGACTTCGAGAACTCCAAAAAGGCCGCGACGACGCCCGCCAGCGATCCGCCGGCAATATATCCCGACGATAACAGCACTCCGGGGCTGGTCTCCGAGCGTCGAATGGCTTCGATCTCGGCGCGAGCGTTGTACTCGGTTTCGGATTCGTTGGGAAGGCGTGTGAGCGACACGGTCGAGGCCAGATGCCGATCCACCCACCAGCGCACGATACCACCGAGGAAAATCGGCACGGAAAACTGAATCGGGACATAGACACCGACCGCGAACGCCAGCGCCGAAACGCCGCAAAGCTCCAGCGTCAGGGCGATCATGGCCCCGATCAGCACAAGGCTCCAATTCAGTTTCTGGGTCAGCACGCCATCGATGATGATGTGCATGACTTTCGTTTTCGGCGCGTCGAAACGGGTCGTGTCTTTGTCGCCGACTTTCTTGATAACGCCGCCGATGGTCGGATCCTTCAAGAACTCCACACGGCCTGTATCCGGAGCGACGAGGAATCGGCCTTCGGGGGCCGTGCCATCGGGGACCTTGATGAGTTCCTTGCGATCGGTCTTGGGTGAAAATGCTTCGCGACGGGTATCCCAAACGAGATACTCCTTGCCTTCGTGGGTCTCCTTGAGATTGAGCCGGCCTTTCTCGTCCGGCGACAACACAATTACATTTCCGGCCGGGTCCTTCGGTAAATACTGAGACTCGCTACTGTAAACCGTTCCCGCCTGATTGAAGGCTAAAAGGGTGCCGCCGATCACCATTGCCGAGATGAGCGCTCCGAAGAGAATCGCGTATTGCATTGCCTTGGGCGTACCGCCGACGAGGAAACCGGTCTTCAGCGATTGAGCCGTTGTGCCGCCGTTGGACGACGCGATGCAGACGACGCCCGCGATCGAAATGGCCAACAGCCGATCCTCGGGTTTGGTCCATCCAAGGGCGAGAAAAATGAGGCAGGTCAGCATCAGCGTTGCCACGGTCATGCCGGAAATGGGATTCGATGATGAACCGATTTCACCGGTCAATCGCGCCGACACCGTGACGAACAGAAAGCCAAAAAAAACGACTAACAGCGCACCGGCAACCGCACTGACAACGGCAACTTCGGTGGCGAGGAATATGGCCAGCAACACGATCAGACCGAGGCTGCCGAAGAGGACGACGGACATGGGCATGTCGTTATCGGTGCGACGAACCTCGGAGGCTTCGCCGCCCTGGGTTTTGACCGTGGCGAGTCCGGATTTCACGGATCGAACGATCATCGGCAGAGTCTTCAACATGCTCAAAATACCCGCCGTCGCCACGCAACCAGCGCCGATGTAGAGCAGGTAATTGTTGCGCAACTCGCCGATGCTCATCGCCGAAATGGCCTTTTCGGTACTCGGCAGAATAGCGGTCGGCGCGTGTTGGCCGATGAAGTAGATGACCGGAATAATCACGAGGTAACCGAGGACGGCGCCCGCCATCATCACGGCACTGGTGCGGTAGCCGATAATGTAACCGACCCCCAACAGCTCCGAGGCCATGTCGGCGGCGAAAACGGCCGACTTATTGATGGCCGTGATCGGAATGGCCACGGTCTCCTTCAAGACGTTAAACCCGAGCGTGGCGAACTTGTGAAAGAAAGCGATGAAGAAACCAATGAACACCGTGCGCCCCGTGGTGCCGCCCTTGTCGCCGGAGATGAGCACCTGGGCACACGCCACGCCTTCGGGATAGAGCAGCGTCCCGGGCTGGCCGGGGCGACCATGCATCTTCACGATGAACGCTCGCCGAAGTGGAATCATCGCCAAGATGCCAAGGATGCCGCCCAAGAGCGAGACGGTCATGACCCGCGGCAGACTCATGTCGAAGCCGAGCATCATCAGCGCCGGCATCGTAACTCCCACGCCGAACGCAATCGACTCACCCGCGGAACCAGCCGTTTGAACGATGTTGTTTTCGAGAATCGTGGAGCGCGAGAAGGCTCGAAACAACGAGATCGCCAGCACGGCCACGGGAATCGACGCCGACACCGTCATGCCAACCTTCAGGACCAAATAGAGCGACGACGCCGAAAAGACCAGCCCGAGCAATGTACCGGTGATGAGCGCCGGGATGCTGAACTCGCGCATCCGCTCTTGGTCGGGAACATACGGCTGAAACGTGGAACCATTGGGCGTCGGGGTTGTGTCGGCCATGCGAGTCCCTCATGCGATGGGTCCGGCACCGGCCATTCGCGGCGCTCGGCGTTTGCATGAGTTTTATGAGACAAGTCGCGGTTTGTTCAGACTGTCACGGTCCCGGTTTCGCTTCAGCCGGAAAATCCCCGGCGTGGGAAACTCCGCCCCGGTTAGCCTGCGCTGCCGGGGTGAAGTCCGACGAGGACGTCATAAGCGGCATGGGCGCCGGCAGCGATGCCGAAACCTCGGAAGTGATACAGCACCGCGAAGTAGACTCCGGCCAACGTGCGAAACAGGAAGACGAAGAGATCGACCTTCTCGCCGTAGGGGCCGATGTGATGGGCCGCCGCGAACATCAACGCCGAGGCCGTCACCGCGACCATCACTGCCGTGTGTTTGGGAAACAACGCGACCTTCAACAGCCACACCAATCCGGCGAATAGTACGAGACGAAACAGTACCTCTTCGTAAATCCCCGCTCCAATGTAGGTCACCAGTCGCGACATCATCGGATCGACAGCCAGCGGCGCGTTCAGCTCGATGCCCGCCCGATCGAGAACCGGCCCCAAAGCGTGACTGACACCCCATAGCCCCAGGGCGTAAACAAAGCACTCGAACCACATGCCGACACAGGTGCTGAACATGTCCTCGGGCTGCTCGCTGCGTCGCCGCCAGCTCCAATACCCAAACCAGACGACGACCAATACCGGAGCGAGCAGTACGGCGTTGACGCCGAACGCCTCCAAGGCCCAGCGAAACCAGGCATCGGCACCGTTGCGCAAAGCCGACGCTCGTTCGCCCCCCAGCGCCAAGACGCCGATTTCGTAGCCTCCGAGCAACGGCAACAGAAAGAGCAAGCTCGGCCACGGGTGGCGCGTGTCGCGATAGTACGGAAATCGTGGCGATGCGTCGGCCATGATACTGGGTCAACAGAGCGGTTGACGGTCACTCAAACGAGTTCGGGGTAACGCCGGCCGAGCAGGTGTTGTCGCTCCGGTGACGTCAGCGTGCGAATGATGGCATGGCCGTCCGCGTTGCTTAGATCCAAATGGACCGGAATTGGCAGCAGGTGCCCCGTCGGGTCGGTGAGCATCGCGACGACAGGGCGCGACGGCGTGTCCAAGTCGCGCCGGCCCATGTTGGTGGCCACCACCACGCCGACCGCTCCGTCATTCATCTCGACCACCGAACCCACCGGGTAGAACGACAATCGCATCAACTGCTCCGCGTAGTTGCGATCGAGCAAGCCGTTCTCGGCCATCATCAACGTGTCGGTCAGCGCCGACCTCGGATCGAAAGCCGGGCGATGGCTGCGCGGGCAAACCATGGCCGCGTAAACGTCGGCAACGGCGATGAGCCTCGCCAGGCTGCTGACTTGGCCATCGCGAAGCCCGCTGGGGTAACCCGTGCCATCGAGCCGCTCGTGGTGGCTCAAGATCGCGTCCGTCAGCGAGCCAATCGCCGGGAAACGCAGGGAAACCAACTCGGCTCCCGCGCGAGCGTGCCCCTCGACTGTTCGGCGATCGTCGTCGGTCAACGGTTGGTCGCTGTTCAGAATCTCAATCGGGACGCCGATCATGCCCACGTCATGGATCATTGACGCCACGGCCACGTCGGGCAGTTTTCCACTCCATTCGGGAAGGTGCCTCGCAATCCGAATGGCGATACGGGCCGTCGTCAGACCATGAGCCGCAACCCATTCCGCCGGTTCTCGCGACACGGCATGCGGGAAGCGCAACGCGTTGGTCTGCATCGACTCCTCGAGCAACGCCCCGGTAAGTTCGACGAACGGCCTCAAATCGAGCGTGGCGCCGTCGAACAATTGCGTTAACAGGCTCGCGAGGTGATTGCGCGAGGCCAACTCCCTGCGGCGGTGACGCATGGCCGTTTCGAGCGACCCCAATCGCTCCGAGATATTCGCAAGGATGTTTTCGAGACCCTCACAGAGGCGAAGTTGTTCGCTGGCGGCGTCGGGAAATGCCTGAACCATACGCAGGGCCACGTCCGTCATGGCGGCGGTGTCGCGATAGTGGGTCAAGAGCGGGTCGCCGACTTCGGCAGTCTCGGTCGCGGCATCCCCCTGACTGAGCAAAGGGTCGCCGGCAATCTCGCGCATGCGCACGATCAACTCTCGCCCGCGTTCGAGGAGTCGTTTCGCTCGGTGCGTCAACTGGGTGGGGCGAATGGTATCCGCTCCTGGCAACGGCCCACTGATTTGGCGCAGGGCCGCGTCCAGCAGCGTTTGCCGCCGGTTGCCATCGTCGAGTTTCGCGTCGATGGGTTGATCCGGCTCGCCCTCCGGCGGCGGTATCAGCGTGGCGGCCGCCCGCGTCGCTTCGCCAACGATCCCTTGGGCTTGCGCCAAGCGATGACGGAGTTCGGTGATCTTGTTCAGTAGCACCCGCGAGTCGCTCATTCCAGGCTCCCGGCGTGGTGACCCGTTTCCGGTTATCCCGCGTGTCGTTTCATCGGCCGACCCGTCAAAGCGACTTGAGACGAATGAATTTTCCGAAACTACCTTGGGCAACGATCCGCGAAACGGGTAAAGGCTGAGAAGAGTGGCGAAGTTGGCGAACGATGTTTCATGAGTTGCCTATTCGCGTTTTGCCACGGGGCACGAAACGACAAACACAGGTCAGCCCCAGCCTTGGCCCCCTACAATACACCCAATGTCAACGACTCTAACCTCCCCGAATGACCCGCTCCGCGTGCTGGTCATCGACGACAATGCCGGCTATGCCTCGGTGGTTGCCGAGGGTCTCAACCGCGACGGCTATCAGTGCGAGGTCGCCACCAGCGGCGCGGCGGGCGCCAAACGTATCGAACAGGAAGACTTCGACCTGATTCTGACGGACCTTCGCATGGCCGGTATCGACGGTCTGGCCATCGTTCGAAAGGTGAAGCAACTCCAACCGGAGGCAGAAGTCATCGTAATAACGGGCTTCGCCGAGGTGCCGTCCGCCGTCGACGCCATCAAGCTCGGTGCGGCACATTACTTGGTCAAGTCGGACAAGTTTGATGAATTGCGAGCCGTGGTCGGCAAGACAGCCGAGAGCCTGAAACTGGCACGGGCCAATCGAGAGCTGCGCCGGCAGCTTGACGAGAAATTCGGCTTCGAGGGCGTCATCGGCAACAGTCCGAAGATGCAGCAGGCGATCTTGAAGCTCAAGGCATTTGCGCCGTCCGATGCCCGGGTCCTGATCCTGGGCGAAAACGGCACGGGCAAGGAATTGGTTGCCAAGGCACTGCACACGAATAGCCCGCGCAAGAACAAACCGTTCGTTGCTCTCAACTGTACGGCCCTTAATGAAAACCTGCTCGACGATGAACTGTTCGGTCACGAGGCCCATGCGTATACGGGCGCCGACAAACTTCGCAAAGGTCGATTCGAGTACACCAACGGTGGCACATTATTCCTCGATGAAATCGGCGACATGCCCTTGTCTCTCCAAGCCAAGCTGCTTCGAGTGTTGGAGACCGGCGAGGTTACGCGCATCGGGTCGAACGAGCCGGTGAAGGTGGATGTTCGCGTCATCGCCGCAACGAATCGCGATCTGGAGGCCGCCGTTGC
The DNA here is from genome assembly GCA_964515185.1 of uncultured Alcaligenaceae bacterium. Taxonomy (GTDB): domain Bacteria; phylum Planctomycetota; class Planctomycetia; order Gemmatales; family Gemmataceae; genus CAZESP01. The sequence continues at coordinate 155,474 of CAZESP010000005.1, read as the reverse complement.
CGCGGGTCGTTTTCGCCAAGACTTGTTCTTCCGCTTGAAGGTTGGCACGATCCGACTGCCGCCGTTGCGCGATCGTCGTGAGGATATTCCGCTGTTGACATCGCACTTTCTGAAAGAGCTCAGCCAGCGATACGGCAAGGCAATCACCGGCCTCAGCGACGACGTTCGCCGAGCTTTCACGACCTATGATTGGCCGGGAAATGTCCGGGAGCTGCGCAACCTGATCGAGAGTATGACCGTGCAGGATCGCGACGGAGTCTTGGGATTAGACGACATCGACGAAGGCGAGGCGATCCGCCAACAATACAAGCCGGAACCCAGCAGCGTGTCGGGATTGGGTTCGCTCATCGGGCGACCGTTGAGCGAGATTGAGCGCTATTTCGCCGAACGAACGCTCGAACTGACCCAGAACAACCGCGAGGAAGCCGCCAAACTTCTCGGCATCGGCGAACGGACCTTGTATCGCATGATGCAAGATTGGAAACTCCAGGACCGAATCAAGCAGGCGATGACCGACGCCAACGACGACCCCACGCGGGCCGCGGAAATCCTTGGCATGACCCGCGACGCCTTGGAGCGAAAGTTGAAGAAGCTTGGCCGACACGCCGACGAGGATTAGAAACAGGGTTTATCGTTTCGCGAGCGCTGATTCTGGGCGAGCGCGAAACGTTAAACGACACCCGATAACCCCTATGCCGTTGATCCACCAACTTCCTCCCGATGTCATTACCAAGATCGCCGCCGGCGAGGTGATCGAGCGACCGGCCAGCGTCGTGAAGGAGTTGCTCGAAAACTCCATTGACGCGGGGGCGACCCGCATCGACATCGAACTCGACGACGGCGGCGTCGAACGCATCCAGGTCGTCGATAACGGTTGCGGATTGGCTGCCGACGATATGCCGCTGGCATTCGCCAGCCACGCCACGAGCAAACTCAACGACGCCGACGACTTGTTCCGCATCGGCACACTGGGTTTTCGCGGCGAGGCGCTGGCCAGCATCGGCGGAGTCGCCCATGTCACATTGCAATCGCGGCAGGCCGATCAGGATTGCGGCGCGGAAATCCGCTGCACGGGTGGGGAACTGTCGCCGGTTCGGCCCTGGAACGGCGCCGCCGGAACCCGAATCGAGGTGCGGCACCTCTTCTTCAACACACCGGTGCGAAAGAAATTCCTGCGGGCCACCAACACCGAAATCGGACACATTTGCGAGGTTTTCACGCGACTCGCCATCGCGTACCCGGATCGGCATTTGACGCTGCGGCACAACAGCAAGTGGGTTTATGAGGTGCCTGCCTCGGCAACCTTACCCGACCGCATCGGGTTGTTTTTCGGCAACGAGGTGCGCGACCGGCTCTACGAGATTCGAGCCGAGCATGGCAGCGCGGGCCTGACTGGGTACGTCGCCGACCCCTCGTGCGACCGCCGCGATGCCAAGACGCAATACCTGTTTGTCAACGGGCGCTGGATCCGTGATCGTTCGCTGGGTCACGCGATCCAAGAGGCCTATCGCGGGTTGCTGATGACGGGACGATACGCAGTGGCGTTTCTGTTCCTCGATTTGCCGCCGGATGCTGTGGACGTGAACGTTCACCCCACCAAGTCCGAGGTTCGCTTCCGTGATGCCAGGATGCTTTATCACCTGGTTCTGGCGACGATCCGAGAGCGGTTATCGGCGGCGAATCTGGTGCCGCGCCTGCAAGCGCCGGCCAACCCGTTCCCGATGCCGGCGCCGGTGGAGTTGCCGTTCGCCTCGCGACCCGCGCCGCCCACGCCCGACCCGTTCCCTGCGATGGGCGTGCCGCCAATCCCTCCACTGCCCCACCCTCCGATGACAATGCCGCCGGTCGCCGAGATGCCACCGGCACCATTCGACGCTCCCGCTGCTCCCAGTGGTCTTCACTACACCTCGACGAAGGCCATCCAGGTCCACGATTCGTATCTGGTCCTCGAAACGGCCGAGGGAATGTTGGTCATTGATCAGCACGCATTGCACGAGCGCATCTTGTTCGAGCAACTACAACGACGCCTGAAAGCCGGCTCGATCGAGAAACAACGCTTGCTCATCCCCGAGCCGATCGATCTATCGCCGGACGAGGCAGCGAAAACTCTGGAAGCGAAAGGAGAACTCGCTGATTTGGGGTTGGAGGTCGAGGATTTCGGCAGCGGGACGGTGTTATTGCAAAGCTATCCGTCGATCCTGGGCGACCGCGTCTCGCCGGTGACCTTTTTCCGCGAGATCGTGCAATTCTTGACGACGCAGGATCGGGCACCGAATCGCGAGCAGATGCTGAACGGCTTGTTGAGTACGATGGCGTGCAAGGCGGCGGTGAAAGCCGGCGACCGCCTGACCACGGACCAGATGGACGCGCTGCTGAGCCAGCGGCACCTGGCCCTCGACCACCACCATTGCCCCCACGGCCGCCCCACGTCGCTGCTGTTCAGCCGCCACGAGTTGGACAAGCAGTTCGGGCGAGTGTGACGAGAGGCAAAAACGATGAGCAGCGATTCAACAAGGCGTTCCAAGGCATGACGCATCGTCACAACATTGCGGAACCCACGTGATTCCAATGACCACCACCATGACCAGCACCATCTATGACTCGGCCGATCCGGCGATCTTTGAACTAGCCACACGCTCGGCTGGGCCGGCGGGGCGGTTGCCGTTGAGCGATGAACTGCTGCGGCACGCTCCCAGCGGCGACCTGTTTGGGTGGACGCAAAACGTCGGCATGGGGTGGAACCCGGCGGACCTCGGTCGCAAGGAGTTCCTGATCCTGTCCACGCATGGCGGGCTTCGCGCCGATGACGGGTCGCCGATCGCGCTGGGGTATCACAGCGGGCATTGGGAAGTCGGGTTGCTCGTTAAGGCGGCGGCGCAGGCGTTAAGGAGACTCGGCGGGGTGCCGTTTGCCGGTTCCGTCACCGACCCGTGCGACGGGCGCACACAAGGCACGCCGGGCATGATGGACAGCCTGCCGTATCGCAACGATGCGGCCATCGTCTTTCGCCGGCTGATTCGCTCACTGCCGACGCGGGCCGGGGTTCTCGGCGTGGCGACCTGCGACAAGGGCCTGCCGGCAATGATGATGGCCCTCGCTGGAGCGCGCGACTTGCCATGCGTCCTAGTCCCCGGCGGGGTGATGCTCGCGGGGGAGCCGGGCATGGAGGATACCGGCAAAGTGCAGACGATCGGCGCCCGCTTCGCGCACGGTGAAATCACGCTGGATCAGGCGGCCGAAGCGGCATGCCACGCATGTGCCAGCCCCGGGGGCGGATGCCAATTCCTTGGCACGGCGGCTACGTCACAGGTGGTCGGCGAAGTGCTCGGGTTATCGTTACCGCACTCGGCCTTGGCGCCGTCGGGGCAACCGGTCTGGCTCGATATGGCCCGCCGATCCGCACGAGCCCTCGTGCAACTCTCTCAGCGAGGTTTGACCATCGACAAGATTCTGACGCCGGCGGCATTGCGAAACGCCATCACGGTTCACGCCGCCTTCGGGGGCAGTACGAATCTGCTGCTGCACATCCCGGCGATCGCGTTCTCCGCCGGCCTGCCACGGCCACGCCTGGAGGATTGGGTCGCCATCAACCGGCAGGTGCCGCGGCTCGTTGATGCCCTGCCGAACGGCCCGATGAATCATCCGACGATCCGCGTCTTCCTCGCTGGAGGCGTGCCCGAAGTGATGCTGCATCTGCGGGCGTTGAATCTCCTCGACCTCGATTGCCTGACCGCGACGGGCGACTCGCTGGGGATGGTGCTGCAATGGTGGGAAGGCTCCGAACGCCGTGCCCGATTCCGCAGTTTGCTAAAGGATCGCGACGGCGTCGATCCCGATATGGTCATCATGAGTCCCGATAAGGCAAAACAGCGCTGCCTCACGAGTACCGTAACGTTTCCTCGCGGAAATCTCGCCCCCGAGGGGTCCGTCATCAAAAGCACGGCCATCGACCCGAGCGTAGTCGAAGCCGATGGGGTCTATCGAAAAATCGGCCCGGCGAAGGTGTTCGTCACGGAACGCGACGCCATCGCCGGCATCAAGGATGGCCGCGTAAAACCCGGCGACGTTCTGGTTCTCTGCTGCCGTGGCCCGCTGGGATGCGGGATGGAGGAGATCTATCAGGTGACGAGCGCCTTGAAGCATCTGAGCTGGGGCAAGCAGGTGGCGGTCATCACCGACGCTCGTTTTAGCGGGGTCTCGACGGGGGCGTGCATTGGCCACGTCAGCCCCGAGGCGTTGGCGGGTGGGCCGATCGGCCGGCTCCGCGACGGCGACCGCATTCAAATCGTCGTCGACCGCAACCGGCTCGAAGGCAGCGTCAATTTCATTCCAACGGACGTCGAACCGTCGGACTCCACGGCGTCGGCGAAAGGGGCGAAGGTATTGGCCCAGCGCGACCCGCGCCCGGACCTGGCGCCTGACCCGCGACTGCCGGCCGACACGAGGCTCTGGGCGTTACTCCAGCAAGCCAGCGGCGGAGTCTGGGGCGGCTGCGTCTATGACGAAGCCCTCATCGCGGCAAAGCTGGGCTAAGGCGAATCTCGCTTCTAATAATCGGCATTAATCACTTGACCATCGCTGCGAGCAGCGAGTCGGCCGAGAATCACCGGATCGGTTGAGTTCTTCAAGCCCCTCACCGAGCCGTCGCAATAGGCGAACTGGCACAACCCGGGGTGATAGCTTCCGAAGATTCGTTGCCATCGCTCGGTTCCGCCATTCTTGTCGTAAGGCGATTGCGCGAGGTTGTACCGAAAGTTCGGCGAAGCCGCGGTTCCATTGCTGGCAACGCGTCCGAGAGTCCGGTGCCAATCGCCGTTGAAGATGCTTCCGTCGCCGGTTTGGCTGTGCATGAGATCGATGGGAACGTGTCGCTCGCCCATCAGGAAGGTGTTGCTGGTGCCATCAGTGATAGAGGCCATGCGAGTTCGGGAGTCCCAGCGTTGGGCGCGTCCCCCACTGATGACGACGCCGTCGGCACAGATGATAACGCCATCGGCTGCTGTGGGGGCGTTACCGGCACCATTGAAACCGTCGAGTTCCCCGCCATAGCCGACACGTGTGCCGCCACAGATGGCGTAGTCGGCACCGGCGCCGGGTCGATCGTTTCCGCCGGTCCGATCCACGCCCGGATTGCTGATTCCCGGCCCGCGACGCGATGGGCAAAAGTAAATCTTGATTTTCGCTTGGCGAACCGCGTTCCCGCCCGGTTGAGCGTAGTAAGTTCGCGACAAATCCCATTGATTGAACAGTTGCTGCTGCTCGATGAACGGCAGGATGAAGACGGCCCAGGTCGCATATTGGTTGCTGATGCGGCTGGGCGGAAAATTCTGATACGTGTCGTGATAGTTGTGGAAACCGAGCGCCATCTGTTTGAGGTTGTTCTGACACTGGCTGCGAGCCGCCGCTTCGCGGACCTTTTGCACTGCGGGTAAGAGCAAGCCGATTAGTATTGCGATGATGGCAATCACCACGAGAAGTTCGATCAGCGTAAAGCCGATTCGACGCGGCGCATTTCGTACCATACCGACCTCGACGTGTCACAGAAATGGGAATTCGGAACAGTAGAATTGTCGTAAATCATGAGAAATCAGTGAGTGACTGTCAACGACAAACTGAGCAGATTTGCCGAAATGTTGTGATCACAATGACTTATCAGTTTTGGTACTAGACATCGCCGCAAGAATCGAGGATACTCTAGTGTGACGAAGAAAACGAACAATTCGCCATTCGCAGAGCGGCGTCATGACAGACAATTTCGTTAATCACGGTGACGGCAGCCCAACGTCCACCAACTTCATCCAACAGATCCGCGATCGGGAGGAGTTGGCCTGGGTTCGATTGGTCAAGGTCTATGGACCGCTGATTGCCCGGTGGTGTGGCCGGTATCGGCTGCAAGCATCTGATATCGAAGACATCATGCAGGAGGTGTTTCGCGCCGTCTTCCGCTCGATCAAGGATTTCAAGCGAACGCCCGGTAGCGTCGGGAAATTTCGCGGCTGGCTTTGGACAATCGCCAGCAACAAGATTATCGACCTGTGGAAACGCCGGCGTGCCGAAGCCGCACTCGTCGAATGTTGGCCGGTTGAACCGGGTCTGGAGAGTATACCTGAGGAGACAGAATCTGAACAGGTTCTCATTCTGAATCGAGTCCTGGGGATTATTCGCGGCGAATTCTCGGAGCGGGTTTGGGAAGCCTTTTGGCGTTCGGTGGCCTTGGATCGACCGCCCGCCACCGTCGCCGAAGAATTGGTAATCCCGCTGAACTCCGTTTATTTGGCGCGATCTCGAGTCTTAAGGCGGCTTCGCGAATTGATAAGAGAGCTTGGCGGCTTTTCGCCCGGCCTGTTTGGGGATGAATGAATAAGCGATCATGAATCCTTCGTCACCAACCCACGTCTGTCCCGACGCCAAAACTCTGATGGCGTATCGGCGAGGTTTATTGGAGGCGGGTGCCGAAGCGAGGCTCGTCAACCATCTTTACAAGTGCGCCGAATGTTCCAAACGCCTTGACTCCCTTTCCGATGCCGATGACCCCCTCTTTTCCACGCTCCGCCAGGCAATCGCGCCCAAGACGGAACCGGAAACGGTTATCGACGCACATCTGGAGACCATCGCTCGCACAATCTACGTCGAGGAGTCGGGCGTCAATCGATCGAACCGGGCCGCGACTATTCCGCGTTCCATTGGCCCCTATGACGTCGTTGACGTTCTGCAACGCGGTGGCATGGGAATTATCTACAAGGTCCGTCATCGCACGTTGAATCGCCTGTTTGTGCTGAAAACGTTGCCTCCCGATCAAGCCGATGATCCGTCAGCCATCGCACGTATCGGCGAAGAAATTCGGGCATTCGGTGAATTAGGCGACCACCCGAATATCGTTCGGACAGCCCATGCCGCCGAAGACGAACGCCCCCCGTATCTGGTCATGGAATTCGTGGACGGCCTCGACTTGGCACGGCTCGTCGCCCGTATCCCGCGTTTGTCGGTGAGCAATGCCTGCGAGATGTGCCGCCAGACCGCTCTGGGTCTGGGTTACCTCCACGCTCATGGGCGCGTCCATCGGGATGTCAAGCCGTCAAACATCGTCCTCGGTTCGGCGGGCATCGTCAAGGTAATCGATTTTGGCATTATGCAACGTGTCGATCATTCACCGACCCCAATCGGCGTATCGACCGATGCCGTGGGCACGGTCGATTACATGGCGCCGGAACAAATGACCGGTGAACACGACATCGATTTACGGTCAGACCTCTACAGTCTTGGTTGCACGCTATTCCACTTGCTGACGGGCAGGCCGCCGATGTGCCCGTTCCCATACTTTCGGTTGAATGCCGATTACTCTTCCGCGAAGGTGGTCGCGGAATTGGCCGACAAGCGACCAGACACTCCCAAGGAATTGCTGTCGCTCATCGGAAAACTGTTGGCGAAGAACCGAGCCGATCGCCCAGCCAACGCGGCAGTCGTCATGCGAGAGTTAACCCAATTCGCGGCAGGAGCGGATCTGGCAGAACTGCTGCTGGACGCCCGCCGCGTCGGATCGACGGTCGGTCATCCCACACTCCCAACAAGTCCCATTCCAACGCCGACCGTTGCCGTACCGCGTCGCCGACGCCGTTTCGTCTGGCTATTCTGGCTCGCCGGCATCCTGACCGCCCTCACCGCCCTAACCTGGGCCGCGTTGGGAAGGTTTTGGAAATAGAATCACGCCATTGTGTTGACCTACATCTGCGTGATTTCCGCCAAGGCATCGGCGAGCTTGTCGATCTCCTCCTCCGTCGTGAATACTCCGGGGCTTACTCGGACGGCTCCCTCGGGGAATGTGCCCATCGCTCGGTGGATGTACGGCGCGCAATGCAAGCCCGGTCGCACGGCAATCTCAAACGCCTGATCGAGGATGCCGCCCAATTCAGCCGCCGGTAACATCTCGTGCCGAAAGCTCACAGTCCCTACTCGCCGTGAATGGTCGCGATGGCCGTAAACCGTGAAGCCGGGAAGATCGTCCAACCGACGCCAGAGCCGCTCGACCATCGCGACTTCATGGGCATGAATCGCGGACAAGCCTCGTTCCACGACAAACTGAATTCCGGCACTGAGACCCGCGATGCCCAGGACATTTGGCGTGCCGCCTTCGAGAAAGTACGGGAACTCTCGCGGCTGTGTCTCGCTGGCGGAGTCGCCGCCCGTGCCGCCTTCTCGCCACGCTCGCAGCAATGCCCGCGGGCCAATGTACAACGCGCCGGTGCCCGTCGGCCCCAAAAGGCTCTTGTGTCCCGGAAAGGCCAAGAGGTCGATAAGCGTCTGGCTCAAGTCGATGGGAATCACGCCGGCTGTTTGAGCGCCATCGACAAGAAAGAGCGCGTTGCGTTCGCGGACGATCGCTCCGATGGCGGCCAAGTCTTGCACCGTACCGAGAACATTGCTGGCATGGGTCACGGCCACGAGGCGAGTGTCGGGCGCTATGGCAGCGCGAATCGCATCGGGGTCAACGATGCCACCCCCATCGGCCGCGACTCGCGTCAAGCGGATCGTACCGGCCAACTCCATCGCCCGCAACGGCCTGCTGACGCTGTTGTGTTCGAGGTCTGTGGTGACAACATGGTCGCCGGGCGTCAACACCCCCTTGAACGCCATGTTGAGAGCGTCGGTGGCGTTGAGCGTAAAAACGAATCGCTCCGGCCCCGCGCCACGGAAAAACTGATTCAATCGATGCCGAGCATCGTCGAGCGCATGCTCGGCAGCCAAGGCCATCTTGTGCCCTGCCCGGCCAGGATTCGCCAGTTGGGTGCGGGCAAACGCGTCCAGGGCGCGATATACCGCCTCGGGTTTCGGGAAGCTCGTGGCGGCGTTGTCGAGGTAGATCATGCTGAGATTTTAGCAGCGCGGGTCGCCGAAGCGAATCGCTTTGCGTGAGCCGGCGTGTCGCGAGCGGGCTGACGCGAACCGGAACCGAGGTTCGCAACCGGAAAACTCGCCGGTTGTTCTTCCTTTGCTCCGGCGCAATCCCTATCTTCATCGACAGAGGACAAGTCTCCCTTGATGGAACGGACTGATGCTTCGCCGAAAATACCTCTTCCCTCACGTGATCGAAATGAATTACCAGGCCGGGCGCCGGCTGGGAGTGAATGCGTACCTCATCGACGGCGGCGACGAGTATCTGCTCATCGATATTGGCTATGAAGACACGGTGGGCGACATTATCGAGTTGATCCGTCAGATGGATTTTAGTCTGACCGGCTGCAAAATGATCATCGCCACCCACGCCGACGCCGATCACGTCCAAGGCCTGAACACCGCCCGCGAGGCGCTCAAGACCGAGGTGGCCGCTCACCCGCTGGCGATCGAGCCGCTCGAGTCCGGCGACCCGATCCTGACATTCGCCCGCATCAAGGCTCAGGGCATCGACATACCTATGCCCAAGTGCAAAGTCGATCGCCAGCTCAACGAAGGCGACACGATCCAAGTCGGCAAACAATCGCTGACTGTCTGGCACACGCCCGGCCACACACCGGGACAGCTCAGCTTCAAAATGGGCGACCTGCTCTTCTGCGGCGACAACATCTACAAGGATGGTTGCGTCGGCGTGATCGACGCCCATCACGGCTCGAACATTCCGGACTTCATTCGCTCACTGGAGCGCATCAAGGCGGACACGTCGAAGTATCTGCTTCCGAGCCATGGCCCCGCTTTCCGTCGCGACAACGCCCTGATTCAGCGAGCAATCGACCGCCTGACGCAGTATCAGCACATGGCCGACTTCGGCACCTGCGCGGTCGATTGGCCGCTGCTGGACGAATGGGAAGCCGACGTCCTCGCGGGTCGGATGCCAAAGTTTAGTTGATATCGGCACCCAGAATCTGCCGTTGATCTCAGGGCGTCGGCCTCATATCTGTCTCGTGACTTCAATTTGTCACCGAGGCCCGCGATCCAGGAGCAGCTCCTTTTGTCGCAACTGTTGCAAGCGCCTTAGCCCGCCGCAGCGCTCCAGATAGCCAACGAAATCAGCGACGCCGAACAGATAATCGTCCAAGAATTGGCGATAGGTTTCCGGCGACTTCTCCGCAGTCAACCAATAGCGCAGGTGTTCCTCGTCGGAGAAATACTCGCCGGGCATGTTGCCAGGGTAGCTACCAAAGGGGACCTCGCACACGGCATCGACACAGAAAAACGGGATTGCCGTCCGCGACGGGTCGCGGCGAATCTCGTCGTTCGGGATCAACCGCTCGCAGGTGATAATCAGTCGCTTCGCGGCCCGTGCCAGATCAAGGTCCGCGACCGTCGTGCCCATGATTCGACAGTTGCCGTAACGATCGGCTTCGTGAACGTGAACGGCGGCTACGTCGGGATAAAGGGCGGGAAGGGCCAAGAGCTTCTGGCCAGTGAATGGGCAGACAATAACCTTGGCGGCACTGTGGTGAAACGTGTCGGTGCCCAGCATCGTGCGGCTCGGCAAGAACGGGACACCCATCGCGGCGGCCTGCAACCGTACCGCCAAGGCATAATTCGTCCATTCCGTAATCTCGACCTCGCCGGATTCCATGACCCGACGTGCGTGCGGAGACAGGCCGCGAGCCTCGAGGCCCACGATGTAGGCGATGTCGATGCGCCTCAACGTCTGCCCGCGACCGGTAAGGTTTCCGGCTGCCAGAATCTGAAAATCGTGAGTTGCGGTGTGACCAGCAAAACCGAGATTTTGCTTGCGCTGTCGCACAATCTCGTGAACAACCGCCGTGGGGATGCGATTGGTCCCGAAGCCGCCGATCGCCAAATAATCTCCGTCGCTGACCAAACGCCCGACGGCTTCGGACACAGTCGTGAGCTTGTCGGTGAGCGCTCGCGACTTCGCGGCGAATGCGGCTCGGGCCTCATTGGCCGACGGGTCAGTGAACAGGGTGCCGGTTGATTGTTCCATGATTGGCTATCGTATGGCGTTGTGGGAACGGCACAACGATAACCGGGACCAAAACGGGTTTCAACGGTTTTCGTATTCGCGCAGAAGCTGTTTGAATCGCGGGTCGCGGCGGATCGACTCCAGGTCGGAATCCTGCTTCATGTACCGAAAATCGCGATAGCCGAGTTCGACGGCCTTCCGCAACATTTTGATTGCCTGATCGGGATTCTTCAGCAGTGCCAAGCTGCACGCCAAGTTGTAATGAGCCAAGGCGTCTTTGGGGCGCAATTGAATGAGTCGCTGGTCAACTCGAAGGCCTTCTTGGTAAAGTCCCTTGGTAGTGAGGTTGCTGGCGTGGGCACGCAAGACATCTACGAAGTCGGGTCGGCGCGCCAGAATCGCGCCATAGAAATCAATTTCGAAGTCAAGTTGCGATTGGCTCATCATCCGGGCCAAGTCGGTGACGGAAGCGGGTGGCTCGGGACCATCATTCGGCCGTTTTGGAGATGTGGCCATGGCTCGCCCCACGGTGGGGCCGGCATCGGGCTGACAACCTTGAGTCAGTGTTCCCCGGCCAGCCTATCGCCAGTATAGCCCTGCACGATATCCGACGCAAAGGTCCAGGGAACGTTTTCACGATGCGTTTTTCGGGGCGTCGTTTCAACCGGTGCGACAAGCGTCTTCTTTCGGTCAGGCAAACGGCCGCATCAATTATCCACGCCGCAGGGTGAGGACCGCGACTTCCGGTCGCACGCCAAACCGAAAACGCACCGAACCAAAGCCGACGCCATTATTGACATAAACGTGGGTGTCGCGATGGCGATACATGCCCGAAGCAAATCGCCGCGCCTTTGGACCCAGACCAATTCGGCCGACACCAGGCCAGTTAATCTGCCCGCCATGCGTATGGCCGCTGAGGACCAAGTCACAACGCCGGCTGCCGAGGTGTTCAACGGTGCGCGGATTGTGCGCCAGCAAGACTCGCGGGCGATCGGCGGGCAAATGATCCAGGGCGCTGGCCAAGTCACAAGCACGGCTCCAGAGATCATCGACGCCGGCCAGGCACAATCGCTCGTGGCCACGACTGAGGTGGACGCCCTCGTTGCGAAGAACTTTCACGCCATTGGCGGCCAGTGCTCCAACGATGGCGGCATGCAGATTGGGGTAGCGACGATAGCCGAGTGAGTTTCGCACCGCGAAGTCGTGATTGCCGAGTACCGCGTACACTCCGTGCGGCGCTCGCAAACGCCCCACGGCTTCGGCGGCGTCGCCAACGTGGCTGTGGCCCTTGTGAACAAAGTCGCCGGTCACGACGGCAAGGTCGGCCTTCTGCTCCATGGCCAATTCGATCGCGCGCTCGACATGATGGCCGGGCAAATGGTGCCCGCAATGGAGGTCTGTCAAATGGACGATTCGGAACCCGTCAAAGCCGGCGGGTAAATCTCGCACAGGTACTTCGTGCCGGTTGAGGGTCAACCAAGTCGGCTCAACTCGCATGCCGTAGTGGAGGCGTGCCCAAGTGCGGCCAACGAAGCGGGTCCAGGCGCGGGCGGAGGGAAGGTGAAAGTGTCGAGACATCCGTTTTCTTGTGGCGGGGAATGAATCTCAGTCCGGCGTTGGAGCCAACCTCCGTCCGGTTCAGCTTTCGGCGGTTGCAAACATTCTACGTCACATTACCAAAATGGTTCATCGGTGAAACAGAATTCCTGACGCAGCGCAACTTCCTTAACGCGCGTCAGGATTCATATCGGTTGACGCAATTGAGAGTTAAACTTCTTCTTCATCGCCTTCTTCATCGTCTTCTTCTTCGTCATCCTCATCGTCGTCCTCATCGTCGTCCTCATCGAAATCTTCATCGAAATCTTCGTCAAAGTCCTCGTCGAATTCGTCTTCTTCTTCGAGTTCGTCGAGGTCATCATCGTCATCATCAAAATCGTCGTCTTCTTCGAAGTCGTCGTCGTCGTCTTCGAAATCATCGTCTTCTTCATCCTCGTCGTCATCGCCTTCGTCGTCCTCTCCCTCTTCATCTTCATCGTCGTCACGGGCATCGAGCGCTTCAAGAAGGTAAGGAGCCTCCAGCCACCACGACGATTCCCCGTCGGGGACGAGCCGGCAAGGCAACAAAATTGTTCCATCGGCCATCGGTATGTCCTCGCTGAGTAGATCGAAACTGGGGGCAACCCCCAGGCTATCGGCAATTCATGGGGCCGGAATCGATTCGTTCGGCATCTTGCTTCATCGCGTTGCAAAGCTCGCCGGAATCGTTTGTCGCGGCAGTTTTTCCGGCCGCGTAACCCCGGTCGCGGGGCGTGGATCGTATCGCTTCTTAGTAAACTTGATCCACCTTGTCAAGTCGCTCGAAACTCATTTCTTCGTTCATTCTCAGCGCATCCTTCGGTCAACCTGAACGACGCAGTTTTCCGCTCGTTCCGGACCGCGATCGCCGAACATGGCAAGGCACCGCGGCGCCCCATAAAACAACTTCATTGAGGCGGTGTCAAAACGAATTTTCGGAGCGAATTTCATGGATCGCCCGCGCAATCTCGGAGAGCTTCGTGCCAGCGGCTATCAGGTCGATGACGTCAAGACAGAGATGCGCCGAAACCTGATTCAGATGCTACGGGCCAAGAAGCCGCTTTTCCCAGGCATTCTGGGGTACGATGAAACCGTACTGCCTCAAATCCAAAACGCCGTCTTGTCGAAACACGACATGCTATTCCTGGGGCTTCGGGGGCAAGCCAAGACGCGAATGCTCCGGCAATTGGTGACCTTGCTCGACGACGCCATTCCGATCGTCGCGGGCAGCGAGATCAACGACAACCCGTTTGCGCCCATCAGCCGGTTTGCCCGTGACCGCGTGGCGGCCGAGGGTGACGCGACACCCATTGAGTGGATCGGCCGCGATCGACGGTATCACGAAAAACTGGCCACGCCGGATGTCACGATCGCCGACCTCATCGGTGAAATTGACATGATTCGCCACGCCGAGGGGCGCTATCTCGCCGACGAACTGACGATGCATTATGGCCTCATTCCGCGAACGAATCGGGGCATCTTCTGCATCAATGAGCTACCCGACCTCGCCGCCAAGATTCAGGTCGGGTTGTTCAATGTCCTCGAGGAACGCGACGTTCAGATTCGAGGCTACCCCGTGCTCCTGGAACTGGATTTGTGCCTGGTTTTCAGCGCCAATCCCGAGGACTACACCAACCGAGGGCGAATCGTGACGCCGCTCAAGGATCGCATCGGCAGCGTCATTCGCACGCACTATCCGCGGTCACGGGACATCGGCATTGCCATCACCGACGCCAACGCCTGGTCGCAACGGGATACCACACAGGTTCACGTTCCGGCCTTCATGAAAGAGATTGTTGAGGAGATCGCCCGGCAGGCACGGACAAACTCGGCCGTCAATCAACAGTCCGGGGTCAGCGTTCGCATGTCGGTCTGCAACTACGAAAACTTGCTCTCCAACGCCGAACGGCGCGGCTTGCAGTTGGATGATCCTCACAGCGTTCCGCGAATCAGTGACCTGTCCGCGGTGGCGGCCAGCTCTCGTGGAAAGATCGAACTGATGATGTCCGACGACGATGGACAGGAAGACAAGGTTCTCGAAAGCCTGATTGGTTTGGCAGTCAAGGCCGTGTTTGAAGCCTATTTCGACCCGAAGGCACTTCGGCCAATCGTCGATTGGTTTGAAGCCGGCAATACCTTCCCGTCTGGCGACCATTTGCCGAGTTCGGAATACATCCGGCGGATGGCCGAGATCCCGTCATTAAAGAGAGAGGCCACGGCGTTCGTGAAGAAGTCAGCCCCCACTGACTTGCCGCAAGCCGCCACCGACGCCTTCACCGCCAGCGTCGTTGAATTCATCCTCGAAGGGTTGTTCGTTTGCAATCGACTTTCGAAGCATCGCAAAGCCGGCGAGACCATCTTCAGACGGTAGCCCGCCATGGATGAACCCGTTCCCAATTACAACCCGTGGAATGACAGTCTTCCCGATCGCGGTCCGATCTATGCCGAGACCAATCTGGCCCGCCTGATTGTCGAACCTTGGAACGCATCGTCGGCGTTTCTCTTTGTGCTCATCGTTGTCTATTGGCTGTTCAAACTTCGCGGCCGCTATGGCGACTACCCGTTTCTGATCGTCGCCCAAGTGATCTTGTTGGTGGGGGGGGTCGGCGGGACGATCTACCATGCCCTGCGCCGGCATCAGGTGTTCTTTTGGATGGACGTGGTGCCGATCGTGTTGCTCGTCGTCGCTGGCAGCATCTATCTGTGGATCCACTTGCGCCCACGTTGGTGGCAAATCGCGTCATTGCTGTTCATCGGCCTGTTGGCGCAACTGTCATTTCTATTCATCGCCGAGAAACACATCGCCATCGTCATGCACTATCTGTTGCTGGCGATATTCATTCTCGTGCCTCTCGTGATTCAGCTGATTCGAACCCGTTTCCGGCATGGGCGCTTGATTGCGTTGGCTCTGGTCTGTTTTGGATGGGCGTTGTTGTTTCGGTTTCTCGACGCCCTTCGCCCGCCATTGCTGCCGATGGGCACGCACTGGCTCTGGCACAGCTTTGGGGCGATCACCACGGCGATCCTGGCAGAGTTCTTCTATCGGGTCGAGAGCGAACCGGTTTGAATGGAGAAATGAGCACGAAGCGCAAGCAAGTGTTCGGTTCACTTGCTCGCGCGGCGTGCTCGAAGGCCGTTCACTTGCTCGCGCGGCGTGCTCAGTTTCGGCGGATTCGGCGGCGGATGGCGGCCACACCGGCGAGGGCAACGCCAGTAAGTCCCAAAACAACCGATGCCGGCTCGGGGGTGTTCTGCACCGCGGGTGGGGTTACCGGAGGCGGGGTGACGGGAGGCGGCGTCGGCGGGAATGGATCGGGCGGCACTGGAGGAATCACCGGGGGGATGTCAACAACTGTCACGCCTCCGACGTTGCCGGGCAGGGGAAACGGGAAAAAAGCAAGAGCTTTCGAACTGCTCCAAATTCCTAGCATCATGGAAGCGGCCACGCTCACCCCAATGGCGCGGCTCATGAAGTTGCGGATCATTGTCATCCCTCCTGGTAGTTCTTGAGATCCGGGGGTGTCGTTGGCGTCGCGGGGATAATCTGCGCAACGAAGCATGAAGTCGCCTCGTTTGCCCCGGCCACCCATCCGATGGTGTCAAAGGTATCGGCGGGTAAGCTCGGCAGAATTCGTGAAAAAGGCGGATTGTCGACATGCCGTTGTTGACGGCGGAGATAATTTCCCACTTTGACAGTTGATTCTCGGGATTGGATACCGCCGGTTGTACCAATCGCATCGGGGTTCCGCAGTCTTCCTGATCGTCGATGCGGGCCGAACTTTGATCTTTTCCAAGGTTGCTGACCGATTCCTCAAGTGGTGGCTTCCCGAACGATGGATTTGGACAAGGCCGCCAAGCTGCCGCACGCCGCTAGCACGGATGCGCGGAACCGACTAACCGCACCAGGAGGGTGAATGATGACTCGAATATTGGCGGGTGCGCTCGGAATCTCGTTGACCCTTGGTGGCTTTGTAACAGTCCGGTCGCAAGAACCTGCTGCGGTTCTTGGCCGGCCTGTGCCCGCGGCCGCCCTGGGCACACCGATACCAATGGTCGCGGACGGCGCGGTTCCCGCTGCCTACAACCAAGAACCGATTGCATCGTCGTCGCGCAGAAGCATCGATGCGCCAACTCTTGCTCCCGTGTTGACGCCAATGCCGTCGATCACCGCTCAGGTGGACAACCCGCCAGCACGGATGCCGCCTGCTAACGGCTCAAACCCGAATTCGCCGGTGACGCCCATCCCAGGGGCCGTCACTCCCCCTGGTGGCGCGACTGCGATTTCCCCGCCCCAAGCCCCGATGCCGGGAGGAGTCTGTGCCGACCCAGTTGCTATCTATTCCGATCCCAACTGCCTGGCGTGTGGACCGATAGCTTGTGGGGCGATGGGTTGCGGGCAACCGTGCTGCCTGGGTCTTGGCCATCGAATCTACACGAGCGCCGAACTACTCCTTTGGTGGAGCAAGGGAATGGCAGCACCCGTTCTGGCCACAACGGGAAACCTCGTGGATGGTCCGCCGCCGGTACTCAACAATCAGGCGACACTCTTCGGCGGGAATGAGGACCTTTTCAGTGGATTGAGGGTTGGCGGCCGATTTGGTCTGGGTTATTGGTTCAGCGACTGCCACATTCGCGGTATCGACGCCGAGTTCATGTTCCTCGGTAACATCAGCCGGACCTTCGCAGCCAACTCCGGACAAGTACCCACTATTGTTCGTCCGTTCAACGGCATCAATCTTCCCCCGGACCTGTTGTCCGGTGAAGTGGTGACCGCGCCCGGTCGTTTGACGGGCAGCATCGCGATCGACGCGAGTTCCGACTTCCTGAGTACCGAGGTCAACTACCGTCGTCATCTGTTCTGCAATCCGCTCTTCCGCATGGACCTGCTCGTCGGTTTCCGATACGCCAATCTGCGCGAGTCGCTTGAGATAACCGAGAGATTTGATGCCCTCCAGCCGATCCCGATTCGCGGTCGAACAGACATGACTGTTGCATCAGGGATCGTGACCGATCGATTCGCGACCGACAACGACTTCTACGGTGCGAACGTTGGCTTTACGTTCGAGCGGAAGTTCGGCCGGTGGTTTGTCGACGGCCGCGCCAAGGTTGCCATGGGCGTTAACTACCAGACGAACGACATCCGCGGGTCGCAGAATCTGACGCTGGCCACGCCCGCGGGCACAATCCTGTCGGCCAATGGCGGCTTGCTGGCGCTCGACACCAACAGCGGCACCAACACCCGGTCCCACTTCTCGGTCATTCCCGAGTTTGGGATCAACCTTGGCTATCATCTGACGCCACGGCTGCGATTAACCGTAGGCTACTCGTTCCTTTACTGGGCCAACGTGATCCGCCCGGGTACGGAGATCGACTCGACTGTCAACGCCCAGCGGATCCCGAACCTAGTCCAACTTGGCAGGCTGAACACCGCCCCGGCTCGCCCGACGGTGCCGTTCAACCAGGAAGGCTTCTGGGCGCAAGGCATCAACCTGGGCATTCAGTATAAGTGGTAGAGTCGCCATCAACGGTCAAAGGCCAGGCCTCGCACCCGTGCGGAGCCTGGCCTTTGTCGTTTTCTTCCGTCGTGCTATCGCAGCCGGCTCCGCTCGAACCGCAGAATCGTGAACGGAGCGATGGTCATCAGATGAACCGTGCCATCACGCGCCGGACTGACGCCCATCGGCTGCCATGGCGACAGCGTCCCGTCGGCCGTCTTGGGCATCGTGTGATGCCACGGCTTTTGTTTGCCCGTTGCGTCGTTGAAATTCGTGAAGCCGGGATTCGCGACACCCACTCGTCCATGGTTTACGACAACCGCATCGCCCGGCGCCCAACTTACCAGAAACAGCCGTGGCCCGTCGGGGATGCCGTGAACCGTAACGGCGGCCCAAAC
Source organism: uncultured Alcaligenaceae bacterium (assembly GCA_964515185.1). Lineage (GTDB taxonomy): Bacteria > Planctomycetota > Planctomycetia > Gemmatales > Gemmataceae > CAZESP01. The sequence goes on along the minus strand of CAZESP010000005.1, from coordinate 137,118 downwards.
CACGCCGTCGGCTCCCACCGCCATCGCCCGGCAGTCGGTCTGCTTCGACGCCAAGAGCGGACCATGCGAGCGCCCCGCGATGATCGCGCCGGAACCTGTCAAATCGAACGAATAGAGCTGATTCGTGGACATCTCGACGGCGTAGAGCGTCTTGCGGTCCGGTGATACCTCCCAGTTCAGAATCGCGCCGTCTTTCGTTATCGAGGCGGGCGGCTCCTTGCCGTCAATGGTCACCCTCACCCGCTCGAGCTTTTCGCCACGAGGATCGTAGCGAGCGATTAACCCGCCTCGGATTGGATGGTAAGCGCGGTCGAGATGATCCAGCACGATGAAGGCATAGGCATGCTCCATGTCGCCGAGGTCTTTGTAGGTGCGCGTCTTGATATCGAGGATCATGAAATGCGTGTGGTCTATGGGACGATCGTCAGAGCATGTCGAGAGATAGATCCGTCCCCGTGACTCGTCGGGCGTCACGCTGATAATCCCGTGTTTCGGCTTAGCGATGCCGAAATGCTCTGCGGTCTGGGTCGCCGGATTGTAGACGACAACGTAGCCGCCCGGGTAGTCATCGCGGCTCTCACCCTTTTCGGGATAGCCTTGCTTGGTGCCCACATAGATTTTCCCGCTCGGGCCGACGTTGTTTCGCGTATGGAACTTGGCTTGGGCGGCAAAGCCTGTGGCTTTTGAGCCGATCAGTTTCATGGCATCGACGACCATCCGGGTTGCATCGGCCTTCGGATCGTATTCGAGCAGATAGGCGTTGACGCCGTACTTCGCGGCTCCGATGTAGAGCCGGCCGTTTTTCCCTTCGACGAGCGAAAAGTAACCGCTCTCTTGATTCGTGTATTCGTTGGGAAGTTTGGTCGCTCGTCCGAGAATCCACGGTTCGGCGGCCATGACAGGCGACGCCATCAGGCCCGCGATGAGGGTGAGTCGGATGGGATTCATCGAGGCTCCTTGGTGTCGTTGCTGGTCCCTTGCTGGCGCCGCGTGCTCTGGGGCGCCGCGTGCTCGTGCCCGATCACTTGCTGGCGCGTCGTGCTCTTGGGCGCCGCGTGCGCGTCATCGCGTCGACTTCGCCTTGGGTACCGGGTCCGTGGCGAAGGGCCAATCGGTCGGCTGATAGCGGATGTCCAGGTGCGGTGTCTCAACGCGGCGGTTGCCTTCGGCCTTGCTCGTCATGATGGCGTCGAGAATGCCCGTCGTCAGCAGGGTCCGCTCCACGGGATAACCGGCGTGCCCGGTACGGATCAAGCTGTCGATTGCTCGGACCAGATACGCGAAATGGCCAAACGGCTCGGTGTTCTGCAAGTAGAACTGGGTCGCTTGCGGCTCGGCGTCGCCTTTGATCTTGCCGCCGAAGATGAACGCGCCGCCGTCGCCCTCGTAGAGCCAGCCATTCAACATGGCGACAGCCGCCCGAAGCCCGTCGCGATACTCGATCAGGAAAACCGCCGCGTCCTTGGCCTTTTCGGTGATCTTTCGCATATCGCCGTTGGCGTGCGAGGGCACCCGTTTCAGCGCCGCGTCGAGTGACGCTTTGGCCCATTCGCCACGATCGAGCGCTTGCCACATTGCCGGCCCTTGTAAGCAAGAAACCGCCTTCACGCCGGTCTCGCCGCCGCGACGGCGTTCGACCATGCACTGCAACCCTTCGAGAGCGTGGAAGCCGTAACCTTCAAAAGGTCCGTAACCAATCTGAACGGCTTCGGTAAGTTCACACCCGATCGGCAACTTCAGCGGCGGCCGGCGCCAGGTCACGGGAATGGACGAACCCGCCAGAAACGGGACGAACAACTCGCGTGATCGATCGTACATCCACTTGGCGTCGGCCCATGTGGCCGCCAAGTGTTTGTCGTTGAAGACCGGCACCGATCGCTTGGACGCCTCGAAGACTCTGCCGACCTCCTCGAAGAATCGCCGCCGCGGATAGAGAAGCTGACCCTTGGCGTTCGTCGGATATTTGCCATGCTCGCCGATGCACAAAACGCCATCAACGGCGAGTTTGTCGCCGCCGCGGGTAACAGCCTTGGCAATGGAATCGTAGATCGTGAAGCCGTGCTTGGCGGCCAAGGCCCGGCTCATATCGTTGGCGGGAAACTGATCGGCGTAGAGGGAGACGAGTTTCAGGTCCGGCCCGGGCCCGCCGTCGTGATTGAAGCCCTCGAGGATCTTGCCGACGATCACGTCGGCATGCGACCACTTTCGATATTCCGTGATAATGGCCGCCACTTGCTTCGGCATGGCTCCATGCCTCAGAGGGTCTTATGCGTGCCGTCACACTTCGGGCCGGTTTGGGTATGTTTGCACTGACAGAGAGCGATCTTCGTCTTGACATCAAGCTTGATCTCGGTCGGGCTGAAGCCGGTGCCGGTGTGCGAGCCGTCGCAAAATGGCTGTGTCTTCGAGTGGCCACAGGCGCACCACCAATAGATGCCCGGTTCGAGTTCCAAGACGGCCGGCTTACGATCGGGAATGTTCGGCGTCACAGTGGTTCCTTTCGATTCGGGGTCCATAGTCAGGGCGATTCTGCCAGGAGCGCCTCGATCTTCTTACGCATGACCGGCTCGGCCATCACGTCGCGCCAATTCAACTCGCCGTCCCAACGATAACGCACCACACCGCTCTTGTCGATCAAGTAAACGCAGGGCCACCATCGGTTTGACCACGCACGCCACGTCTTGGCGTCATTGTCCACGGCGATCGGAAACAGAAGCCCGTTTTCCTTCGCTTTGGCTTTTATCCGTTCCAGGTTCTTCTCCGCGTCAAACTCAGGGGTATGAATGCCCAGCACGGTGACGTTTTTGCCTTTGAAATCAGCATGCCACGATTTCATGTGCGGATAGTTGCGAATGCAATTGATGCAGCCATGCGTGAAGAAGTGCAGTACGACGACGCGGCCCTTGAGCTGGGCCAGCGTCAAAGGATCGCTATTGACCCAATCCGAAATGCCCGCCAGTTCCGGAGCCGGGACCCTGAGATTGATCGGCTCCGGCTCCGCGCCGAGCGCCGAAGCGGCGACCAAAAAGACGATGGCGATGAGCAAGTGTCGCATAGGTATTCTCCGCGCATCAAACGCATGACTCGGCAAATTCGGCTGCCGTCATTCCCAAGGAGAAACAGAGGCGATATAGTGGCATACGATCCCTCGCATTCGCCCGAGTTGCTCCGATCATGTTCAACGTTGTCGCCGTTATCATTCTGACACTTATCCTAACGGCCGCCGGTTCGTTGCTGGTCTTCTATTATCAATATCGAGTGTGGCGCCCCGGGGCCTGGAAACATGAGGTGTTTCAACATCTCGAAGCCCTCAACCGGCGGGCGAATCAACTTCAAGACGCCGCGAGACGCGACCTCGATGAGGACGGACGCCGATTGGCGGAGAGACATTTTCGGCAGCATCTTCAGACGATTTCGATTGGTGAACTTGAACGCTTTCCCGGCATCGGACCGGCGACCATCGACCGTGTCCGTGCCCATATTGGTTCGTCGATGGCCGGCGCCGAGGATTTCGACTTTGAGCGCATCCCCGGCATCGGTCCCGTAAAGAGTCACGATCTTCGGAACGCCGTGCGCTCCCTGATTCGCGAGGCCAAGTCGCGTTTTGAGGCCGGCGCATGCCCCGAAGCACAGGAGTATCGCCGGCGATGGGCTGCGTTGGCGGCGAGTGAACACGATCGCGTCGCGCGGGCCAAGCGAGAATTGCAAGCCGTCGAAGAGGCCATTCACGCGACCACCGAGTTGATCGAAGTAGCGCGGCGAATCAACTTCGCCGGTTATCTGTTTCGTCGTCATGAATATGCCTGGGTCGAGGAATGGTGCCGCGACCCGTTGCCGGCGCCGGTCGCGGCTGCCGCAGACCCAAACGCCGACGTCGAGCCAGTCAGGGTCGAACCCCAGGCGCCGAAAGTCGGCAAACTTGTCAACGTGACGGCATCGGCGAAGGCGGCTCCACCCGTTGCGCCGGCCTCCGCCGCGCCGCGACCGGCACCCGTTCCCGCCGATCCTTTCTGGGGCGAACCGGCGCCCGCGAAGCCCGTGCCCTTCGACGCTTCGGTTCGCCATCCGCTCATGCCCCTGATGCGAGCCATCTGCCGATTCAGTTTTGTCGTCGCCAAGGCCGATGGTCGAATCGCCCAGAGCGAGAAGAAAGAAATCCGTCGATTACTCGACACGAAATTCGGACATGAGACGGTCTTGGCGCGGTTAATCGACCCGATGATGGAGGACGTCGAAGCGAACCTGCCCAGCGAAACAGAGGCGATCGAACAACTGCGCGCGTTTTGTACGTCGGCAGAACTCGCCGAGATGTACGCCTGGGCCGAGAGTGTGGCGGATGCGGCCGGCGAGCGGAATCAGCGGGAGACCGTGATGCTCACCCGAATCGCCGCGGCGTTCGGCATGAATCGCTCGCGGGTCGCCGAGATGCCGCCGCCACCGGAGGAACCCGCACCCGTGCCGGTCGCCCCCAAGCGCCGCCTGTTGCCGGATTGGGTCGCGGTCGATCTCGCACCCGCGCCGCCGGCCCCCGCGGAACCTACTCCCGCGCCGGGCGACCCCCGACAGTTGCTCGAAATCGACCCGGGCGCGGCCGTCACCGCCGATCTGGTGCGGCGCCAGTTTCGGAAACTCTCTGAAAGGCTTGATCCGGCGAAGATGGCGGCGTTGGGGCGCGAGTTCGCGGACATGGCCGAGGTGAAACGTCGCCAATTGCGGATCGCGGCCGAGGCGCTCATCGCTCCTCTGGGCGAGTCCCTCGACCTCCCCGACCCACCGCCATCCGCCGATTTGCGGCACAACCCCGACCTCGACGATGTTTTTGGAGCCTGAACCGTGGCCCTTTTCGACGAGCATCCGCTGACCGCATTGGACAAGAAGGCTCACACGCTTTTGGGCGACCGTGTGGTTATCAAGTCCCTGGCGGCTCAGGCTGCATTTCAACGACTGCCGCGATATGTTTCGGAGTATCTGATTGCCAAGTATGTCAAGCCGGACACCTGGCGCGACGACCTCGCCAATATCCAAACGAAGATTCGAGAGTTGCTCCCCGACACGGAACATCGCGAGTTGCTCAAGGAACGGTTGCTGGCGCGGGGCGAGGTAACGTTGATCGATAACATCGAGGTGCGCGTCGATCTCCGTGGTGGACAGCGTTGGGCGAAGATACCCGCGCTGGGCGATTCATGGGTGCGCACTGCCGGCGCCATCGTCGAGCAACATCCGGGGCTATTGCTCGGCGGCCTTTGGGGCACGGCGAAGGTCAAATACGCGCCAGAACAAGACGCGGAGCATCCAAACGAGCTGATCGCCTTCACTCCGTTTCAGGTGGGTCCGCCGGACTTAGCGAGCTTTCGGGCCGCCCGGAGCCAGTTCACCTCCGATGAATGGGCCGGCCTCATGCTTCAAAGCGCGGGTTATGCCGCCGGGGCCTTTCCCGATCCACGGACGCGGCTTCTGTTGTTCGCTCGCATGATCCCGCTGGTCGAACGAAACGTCAACCTCATCGAACTGGGTCCACGACAGACGGGCAAGACGTTTTTGCTTCGCAACCTGTCCCCGCGCGTCTTTACCGTGTCCGGGGGACGAACGACGCCGGCCAATCTCTTCGTCAACCTCGCGACTCGGCAGGTCGGCATTCTCGGGACGCGCAAGGTAGTGGTTTTCGACGAGATTGCCAACACCCGCTTCGGTGACGAAAGCGAGACACTTTCGACTCTGAAGGATTACATGGAGAGCGGCCATTTTTCGCGAGGGACGATGGCGTTCACCGCGGATGCCGGCCTTGTCTTCGCGGGAAATATCGATGTCGAGGGGAACCTACCGCACTCGGGCTATCGCAACCTTCTCGAACCGCTCCCGGCGGAGTTGCTCGACGCGGCCTTTCACGATCGCATTCACGGGTACATCCCCGGATGGGAAGTGCCAAAGATCACGCCGGGGTCGGTGGCGACGGGCGTCGGATTCGTGACGGATTATTTCGGTGAGGTCATGGTTCGTTTGCGTGATGATTCATTCGTCGATCGGATTCGCAGTGTGTCGATGCACGAGGGCCTGACCAAGCGCGATCAGACGTCGGTGGAACGGCTGGCATCGGGGTTGCTCAAGATCCTTCACCCCGATGGCAACGTCACCGACTCCGAACTTGTGGAGTTGGTGACATTCGCCGCGGAATTGCGTCAGCGGATGCATCAACAACTCTGCCTGATGGCGCCGGGTGAGTTCAAGCCAAGGCTCATCGCGCCGTTGTCCGTGGCATCGCATGCGGCTCGCGACTTGCGACCCCGCGATTCAGAATCGACTCACGATCGCTTGAATACCGAGGCCGTCGTCGGCGCCGTGACGGGCCTGGCCGTGACCACGCACAACGGCAAGGATATCAGCGGCGATCTCATTTTCATTCAAGTGTCAGCCATCAGCGGGTCGCCGACGGTCGTCGTTACGGGGCTTCATGGCGGCGTGCTGCAAAACTCCGTGAAAGCCGTCTACAACATGGTACGGGCCAGCTTTCGCGAACTTGGCATCTCGGACCAGCGGCTGAAATCGCAGACCGTCGCGGTTCATCTGGTGAATATCGCCGAGCCGAAAGAAGGGCCTTCGGCCGGGCTGGCTTTCGCGATGGGCATCATCTCCGCATTAACGAATCGGCCGATTCGGCCGGGCTTTGCCTTTTCCGGCGAGGTGGCCCTGCACGGCGAGGTCGGCGCCGTCGGTGGGCTTCTGCAAAAGATCACCGCGGCGGCACGAGCCGGACGCAAACACGTTGTTATCCCATCGGCAAATATCGCGGTCGTCGCTGAGCTGCCGCCTGACGTAACGCAGGGCGTCAACATTCACCCCGTGGCGACGGTGCAAGAGGCTGTCAGCCTTAGCCTGTTGGAGTAGGTCGCCGCAACTCATTTCGGCTTCGGTTGAAGTCCCTCGACAAATTTCACCCAGGCGGGATGGCGGTTTACGGCGGCGAAATCCTTATCCAATTTCAGTCGCCCGATTCGCTCCGAGTTCAGAAAACCCGCTGCGTGAGCGGCAGCCAGCAACTCGACACATCGAGCGATCATGGCGTCGCGGTGCTTTTCATCGGCGGCACAGAGGGCTAGGGCCGCGGCGGCGCGATAGCATTGCGAGCCGCGGGCCTGATCTTGCTTCATCGCCCAATCGGCAAATCGCTGAGCCGAGGTCACGGCAGCCGGAACCTCATTCCGCTGGAGCAGAGCTTTCACCCGGACCCCAAGCAGGTCGGCAATCTCCGAAGCCGGCCGTGTGAAGGCATGGTCAAGCCGGGCGACCGCCAACTCGGCGTTGCGGCAAAACGCGATTTCGCGATCCATGTCAGCAACAGCGTTCTTGAACTGACCGAACAGTTGTTTCTTGTCGTGGAGCGGTTGCAGAATTGCGCGCCCCTTCGCGAACCATTGCTCAGCTTGGGCGAAGTCATGGGTGCTCTTGTCGATGGAGCCGAGTCGATGGCAACTGACGAACAGATCCAGTTGGGCGTCGGCGTTGGCGGGGTCCGCATCGACGAGCCGCTGCCGAATCTGCAGCGCGTTTCGGTGCGAAGCGCGGGCTTCGCTGAACTGCTTGAGCTGCCGAAACGTGTCGCCGAGTTTGGAGTGGGCGATACTCAGATCACGCTGAATCAGAAGATTCGTTGGGTCGGCCTCCGCCAGCTTTTCGTCGATTGCGAGCTTCTTCTGAAGATAGTCTCGAGCATCTTGAGGCCTGCCTTCGCGAAGCAACGCGTTCCCGATTCGTTCCAACCCGATACTGAGATCGTGCGCGGCCGATGTGTCCTTTGGGTCGGCATCGGCGAGGCGCTGGCGAATCTCTAACGCTTTTTCAAATAATGCCAAGGCATCTTTCGACTGCCCCTGTTGCCGCAACACGTCGCCGTGGTCGATGTAGGCCACGCTAAGATCGCGCCGAAACTGAGCGTTATTCGGGTCGGTAGATACCAGGCGTTCTCGCAGCGGTACGATTTTCCGAGTGTATTCGAGCGCATCGTTGGGCTGCCCAAGTCGTCCGAAATTGGTGGCCAGTTGACGATAACTGACAGCCAAATCTCGTTGGGCCTCGATGTTACGCGGATCGGCCTCGGCGAGTCGTTGCAGAATCTCCGAGCTTTTCTTGAGGAGATCCAGCGCTTCGTTCAACCGGCCCTGGTCGCGCATCACACCGGCGATGCAGTCATACCCGATACTCAATTCGCGTTGGGCCTGCGTGTCTTGGGCATTGCTCGCCGCGAGTTTCTCGACAATTGCGAGGCTCTTGTGATAGTAGCTCAGGGCGTTGTTGGACTGCCCCATGCGATGCATCACGTCGCCCAGCCGATGAAAACAAAGGCTTAGGTCGCGTTGATCGGCAAGGTTTTCCGGATGCGCGTTCGCGATGCGTTGATCGATCACCAATCTCTTTTGAAAGTAATCGAGGGCTTCCTTGGTGCGGCCGTGACGAAGCATCGCGCTACCCAACTTGCCAAAGCTGATGCTCAGATCCCTCTGGGCCAATTCGCCGTTCGGATCGCCCGCCGCGAGATCGTGGCGAATCTGAAGGGCCTGTTCGAAGTAGCCCAGCGCGTCGTTCGTTTTGCCCAACTTGACGGCAATGTCGCCCAGGTTATTCAAACCGACGCTTAAATCTCGTCGGGCCACGGCGTTGGCCGGGTTCGCGTCGATCAAGCGTTGCGCCATGTCGCACGCGGCCTGATACTCGCGTTGAGCGGCCCGAAGGCTGCCGAGATTCTCTTCCAAGTCCCCCATTCGAAAATGCGACCAGACCAGGGTACTGTCCGGCGAGCCTTGTTCGCGGGCTTCGTCGAGGATTCGCTGCAACCCGGCGCGGGCATTGTGGAGCAGTTCCCGTCGAAGGTCTTGGGTCTCCGGCCGCACGCGCAACTTGTTCTGAATCGCGAAAACCATGTCGTTAAAGGCATCGAGGGCGAACCGGGTTCGCAGGGCCATCGCGTCGCGTGCCTTCTCGGCGTCTTCCTTGGCCTGGGCTTCCGTGGCAGCCCGTCGAGCCTCGGCTTCGGCTCTCCGGAACTCGGCAACGCGAGCCGATTCGGCTCGAAAAGCCCCGATGACGGCGCTCACCACGGCACAGATGAGCATCGCAATGAGTGCCCCGCCGGCGAATTGAAGCGATCGCCGGCGCTTGCGTTGCTCCGACTCGCGAACCTCGGCCTTGGCGCGTTCCATATCGGCCAATCGTGCCCGCTCATCGGCAGCCGTGCGGAGCATCGCCACGGAATGGGCCAACTCACGACCGTCGCGGGGTCGATCCTCTCGCTGTCGTGCCAGACACCGCTTCACCAAAGCGACAAGATCCGGTTCCGCTCCACACCCATCGAGGCGCGAAAACGCCTCGTCAAGATCGGCGCACGCGGCTCGGTAACGAATCGCCTCCGGATTCACTCCATCGTAGAGCGGATGACCCGTCAGCATCACAAAAAGAATCGCACCCAGACTGAAAACGTCGGACCGTTCATCGATGCGATGAATCGCGCCGATCGCTTGCTCGGGCGACATGAACGCCGGCGTGCCGAGAATGCTTCCCGCCTGGGTGTGGAGGTCGGAATCTCGCGGCGAACGAACAACGCTATCGGGATCCGTATCGCGAGGGGGAATGGCCGTGTCGGCGGCGGTAAGCAGTTTGGCGAGGCCCCAGTCCATTACCTGAACTTCGCCAAACGCGCCGATCATTACGTTCGACGGCTTGAGATCGCGATGAATCACTCCATGAGCATGAGCATAGCCGACGGCCTGACAGACGGCCTCCATGATCGCCAGCGTGCTCGGCTCCGCAAATTCGCCCGCACCGGTTGCCGGCATCGGGCGGCGCTGGCGGTTCTCGATTATTTTCGCCAGCGTTAGACCTTTGATGAGCTTCATGGCCAAGAACGGGCGGCCGTCGGCGAGCGTGCCGATCTGGTGGACGGCCGGGATTCCCGGGTGCTGCAATTGGCCGGTGATTCGCGCCTCGTCGAGAAACCGCTGAGCCGACAGGGAGTCATCGGCATGTTTCGGATGCAGCATCTTCAAGGCGACATCACGTCCGATGGCCAGGTCGCTCGCCCGATACACGACTCCCATTCCGCCGCGGCCGATTTCCTCAATGATCTGATAGCCCGGCGGCGCGACGGGCCACGGCTCTGGGGTATCCCGTCCCGAGACTGGGGGGAGCGCCGAATCGGTACGCGCGGGGGTGTCTTCCATCGCTGGCATTCCGCGTCGTTTCTAGGAAGCGGCGAAATCAACGCTTGTAGAATCTCGCGCGGCCGGTTCGTGACACTCGCGAATCCGAACCTGCCGCGCGGAGCGTTTGGCCGCCTTACTTTCGCTGATCGCTGGCTTTCCGAGGCGTCGGTCGCGGCCGGGCTTGCCATTCCTTGACATCGGCGAGCAACACCTCGACGGCTTTGTCGAGCTGTGCATCCTTGCCCTTGGCTGCGTCGCCCGGCTGAGGCCAGACAATGTAATCCGGCACGGCTCCGTTCAACTCCATGTCTTTGCCGTCGTTTAACAAGTACCAGCCTCGGAACGGAAGCCGAAGCATGCCTGCGTCCATGATCGTCGTGGCCCCGGTACTAATAACGCCGCCCGCCGTGGGCACCCCCACCAGATGACCTCGCTTCAGCGTCTTGATCGCGTGACTGAAAATCTCCGCGTTGCTGAAGCTGTTCTGATTACACATGACCACGATCGGCTTGTTCCAAGTCGCGTACACCTTGCGGTCGCTGGGGTAGCCCTCGCCACCGCCACGCGGCACGGTGATGGCGTGGACGGGCTGGGTCAACGCGGTGAGCAGATGATCGGCCGTGCTACCGCCGCCGTTCTCGCGAACATCGATGACCAGCCCCTCTTTGCCATAGCCGACCGCGTAGAGTTCCTCCTCGAAACGATTGAAACTCGGCATGGCCATCGCCTGAATGTGAAGGTAGCCCAGTTTGCCGCCGGATAACTTGTCGACCATAGCTCGGTTGTCGCGAATCCACTGTTCGTAAAGCATGGAACGGGCCTGGGTGACACTGATTGGTCGAAGGATGACGTCTCGCGTCTTGCCGTCAGCCGCTCGCACGGTGAGCATCATGTCTCGAGCGGGAGGGCCGTTGAGAACCATCGTCAAGTCGATGGAATGATCGACGGGTTTGCTGTCAATGGCGGTCACGATCTCGCCGGCCTTGATCCGGCTCTTGTTCTGATCGGCTGGCCCGTTGAGGATGACGGATGCGACTTTCAGACCGGGGCCGGCGAAATTGGGGTCGAATCTCACGCCCAGATGCGCCGTCACCTCACGCCATCGGCCGGTCCCAGGCTCATCAGGATCGGGGACAGCGGGAAGCCCCGGAGGGGTCGGCCCGCCGCGACGCCCCATGCCACCTGCCAGGAACCCCAGGTGAGAGCCGTTTAATTCGCCCAGCATCATGTTGACGACCGTCGATAGAGTCTCTGAATCTGGTGTCGTCGCCATGTCGATGTACTTCGACCGGATGGCGTTCCAGTCGCGGTTATTCATACGCTCGTCATACCAATTGTCGCGGATCGTGCGCCAGCAGAGGTCGAAGACGGCGGCATTCTTCTTGGCGACGTCAACGGTTTGCAATGCGGTGAACCGAAACGAGGTGCCTTCGCCACCGGCAGTTGGGGTCTCGGTGCGAGCGCCGGCTCCACCTCGACCGAATCGCGGGCCGATGCCCGGCGGAAGCGCCGGAGCCGCCGGAGCCGCGGCACCCGACGCCGCGCCACCCTGCGATAGAATTCCAGGCACGCCATTGATCAGGCCGACAATCTGGCTCGGCGTGCGCATCCATCGCAGCTGGCTGCCGGTCTGAGCCGACAGTTGCTTCGGCCTCAGATCGTCGGGGAAGTCGATCGCGTAGGTTGCTCGCCGGCCTTCGATCGTCGCCGTGAACGCCAGCCGCTTGCTGTCCGGCGACCAGAGCAGGTCCGACTCGGTGGCATCCGCGATCGACACGCGACGAATGCGGTCGTGAATGCCGTCGAAGTCGATCACGACCGGTTCCTTCTTCGGGGCCGCCGCCGCGCCGCCCAAGCCGCCCGGTCCCGGTTCACGCGTTCGGCGTTTCATCTTTTCGAGGGCCTTTTCTATCGTCCGGTCACGCGATGCTGTCTCGGCATCTTTTGCCCGAAGGAACACATAATGAATGTCCGACTCTGTTCCGCGACGTCCGACGAATGCGATCTTCGTTCCATCAGGAGACCAGACCGGATCTTGATCCTCGCGCGGGTGACGCGAGAGGTTGAACGGCGGCCGCGAGCCATCCAACGGCATGACGAAAATGTCGCGGTTGAAGTCGTTGTCGTCGGCCGAATAGACGATCCACTTTCCATCCGGTGACCAATCGAATTCGGGGCTGGAGAAGCCAGCGACGATGCGCCTTTGGTTTTTTCCATCCGGGGCCATCACCCAAAGGTCGCCGCGACCCCGGATGTATGCGACGTGCGATCCATCGGGACTCCACCGGAGACCTCGCTTCTGCTCGCCGTCGTTCGTCAGCTTCGTGAGGTCGAATTTCGTGTTCTGCCACCAATACTTCGCCTTGTCGGTTCGCGTGGCCCGATACACTTGTGAGGTGCCGTCGCGGTCGCTCACGAACAGAAGTGAATCTCCCTCCGGCGACCAGACCGGGCTACGCTCTTCCTCGGGCGTCGCGGTGACCTGTTTCGGCTCGCGCAACTCCGTGTCCATCACCCAGAGGTCGCCTCCGGCGATGAAGGCAATGTCGAGTCCGTCGTTACTGAAAGTCACGGCGTTGGCGCTGCTTAGGGAACGACGATCAATCCGATCACTCGAACGATCGGTGTTGGCGGTCAATTCGATCTTGCGCGGCGGCTCAGTCGATTGGGTCTTGATCGCATAGAGGTCGAACAGATGCCGGAATACGATGGTCGATCCGTCACGCGAGATTGTCGGGAATACGACCGAGTCATCGTCGAACTTCGTGACCTGTTTATCGTCCTTGGCGTTCGGCTCGTGTTTCCACAAGTTGAACGACCCACTGCGACCACTGACGTAGTAGTAAGACTGGCCATCCGGCGCCCAAAGAGGCCAGAGGTTGCCACTGTCGTGATCTTCGAGCTTTGCGAATTTCTTGGCAGCGAGGTCGTATTCCCAAATCTGTGCAGCCTGCGAGCCGCGATAACCCTTGCGCCACCATGTCGGTCCTTCGCGGGTGAACAGGAGCTTCGATCCATCCTCGCTGAGGTTGCCGTTGGCTCCGTAGTCGTCGAAAAGCAACCGCTCAGGTCCGCGACGATCCGCGGAGATGAGGAAGAATCGCTCGGCATGGCGCCACGCGTGGTCGCGCTGCGAGCTGACGAGCAAGCGCGAGCCGTCGCCAGTCCAGCCATGGAGCGTGTAACCGGCGGTGTTGAAGGTCAACTGAGTCGGCTCGGCGCCATCACCGGGCGTCACGGAGACGACGAAGACTTGCGAGTTTCCTTCGCGATCACTGATAAAGGCGATGCATTTCCCGTCGGGCGAGAATTTTGGTTGTGAGTCGCGTCCCGGATGCAGTGTCAGTTGCCTTGCCGTTCCGCCGGCAACCGGCGCGATCCAGACGTCGCCGTTCCAGTCGAAGGCCAGCAATTTTCCGTCTGGTGATAGATTCGGGTTGTTGGCAAGCCGAATGGGTTGGCCTGCCGTGGCGTGGTTGGCGATAGCGAAAGCGAGGCCGATGGCGAGGATCGTTCGACGTTGCATGGATGCCTCGAATCGTTGCGGAATTCAGAAGAGGATTACGGTAATCAAAAGGGAAAAACCCCGCGGGGGCAAGAGGCGCCCACGCGGGGTTCGGTTTTTCCATGTCGCAATCGCGAGGGAGTCACCAATCGCGACTCGGCAGGAAACGAAGGACTAATTCTTGAACTTGTTATGGCACTCGGTGCAATTGGCGTCGATGGCTTGGACGGCCTTGTGAACGCCGACGGCATCTTTTTTCTTGGCGGCCGCGGCCATTTCCAGGGACGCTTCACGGGTGCCGGCGGCCCACTTCAGCCAATCCTTCGGATCCTTCGAGCCTTCCTTCTTGGGCGGCACGGCCTCCATAAGCTGCATGGCGGCGGCCGTCTTGTAGCCGACGCCAACGAGCTTGTCGAAGTCCTTGATGTTCGGCTTCTTTTGTTCGGCGATGGCCTTCAAGTCTTTCTCGATGTCCAGCCCGCCACTGCGAACGCTCTTGAAAATATGCATGAGCAAATCGATGTTGTCGCCTTCCTTGGTGCGAATCAGTTTGACCAGATCGCCCTTGCCGGAGCCGGCGCCGGCGACCGCACCGGAAAGATCGGCGGCGGCCGTCCTCGCAGCGGCCAAGTCATCGCTCTCGAGAGCCTCGACAACCTTGGCGGCCTTGTCGCGTAACTCGCCCTTACCGCCCGTGTGGGCAAATTGAGCAATCAACAGCGACAGCGCTTTGGCACGGTTCGCCATGCCCTTGGTCGGTTTGGGCGCTTTTAGGGCCTCTTGAACCATTTTGGCATCAGCTTCGATCGATTTGGCAAAGGCATCGGCCGGAATGACCGACTTAGCGTCATCGGCGGCTCGGCCGTCGAGGGTTGCCAAGCCAATCAGGGCGGCCACCATCAGCACGGCGGTTCCGCCCACCCAACGGCGGTGCGTCATCATGCAGGATTCTCCATCAGGGTTGCTATCACGGGCCGCCGATTCTCGTCGGCGGGTCCTATGGTTGGCCGATTTTATCTTAAGGCGGAGCGCCGGCCATGCAAGGGCCAACGCCGGGGGTTTTTTGCTTCTTAGCCGGTCACGAACTATCCTTCTATCGGAATATCCCTTGCCACTTGCGCCCTCGGTGTGCCGGTATGAACAGTTTGCCACGCACTGATGCCCGTTCCGATAGCCGCAAACTGCCGGCGTTGGCGATTGACCCTCGGCCGACGCCCCGACCGATTCCCGCTTGGGCCCTGGCGTTTCGCCAGACCCCGCCTCACCTCCTCAACTTCCTCGACGATCAAGTTCGAATCGGATTGCTGACGGTTTCCGAGGTCACGGAGTTTCTCGGAAAAATCGCCCACAAGCTCAACGCCGACTTTACCCCCGACCAACTCGGCGCCATGATGGTCGCCGACAATCTGCTCACGAGCTACCAACTGAAGCAGATTCTGGCCGGCAAAGGCCCGAGCCTTGTGTTGGGAAACTATCGTCTCCGCGATCAGCTTGGCGGAGGAAGCGTGGGCACCGTCTTCGTCGGCGAACACATCCTGCTTCAACGACGGGTCGCCGTCAAGACGATGGCCAGCGATGAAATGCCGCTGGATATTCTGAACCGATTCACGGCCGAAATGCGGGCCTTGGCCGATCTCCGCCATCCGCACGTTGTCATGGCCTATGACGCCGGCGTCCTTCCCGCGCGTGACCGCACGACCGTGGCTCAGCACTATTTGGTCATGGAGTTAGTCGATGGCGGAGACCTGGAACAATATGTCTACGCCAATGGCGTCTTACCCGTCGCGCAAGGGTGCGAATGGATCCGGCAAGCCGCCACCGGATTGCACGCGGCCCACGATCAACATTTGATCCACCGCGACGTCAAACCATCCAATCTGCTTTTGACCCGGGATCGTCAGGTCAAGCTCGTCGATTTCGGCTTGGCCCGCGAGTATTGCAGCAGCAAGACTGATCCGCAGTCATTGGTCGGCAGCGTGGAGTTCATGGCTCCGGAGCAAAGCCTCGATCCAACGGCGGTCACGGTAGCGGCAGACATCTACGGGCTTGGAGCAACGTTGTTCTGGCTCTTGACGGGCCAAACGGTGTTGCCGCAAACTCAAACGTTGGCCGAAGCGTTGATGCTCATCAAGACGCATCGCCCACGGCGGCTTCGTGATTTCCTACCGGACGTGCCGCCGGAATTGGACGCCATGGTCAGCCGAATTCTCGATCGCGACCCAGATCGACGCCCGCCGACGGCTCTGGCGGTGGCTCACGCTTTGGGCCGGTTCGCGGCGCCGGCCGCCGCGCCGGGCGCCATCGGACCACTCGACCCTGCCTCGGAAGCCGTGCTGGATCCCTTTGGCACCGGCGCCGACGGCGACCAGACCTGGAACGTCGTCATTGCCGACCGCGACCCCGTTGCCCGCCGGATGATCTCGACTGCCCTCGATGCCGTCGGTTGCGTCTGTCACGTCACCGGCGCCGGCCAGTCGGTGATCGACCTGGCCCGCGAGAAGTCCATTGACCTCGTACTCATGGATCGTGATCTCGAGGGCGCCAACGGCTACGATGTCTGTCATTGGCTCCGCGAACACCCGCCGAAACCGTATCTGAAAGTGGTCATCACGGCCAATGCCAGTGCCGATGAGGTCACCGTCGCACTGGCACGGGGTGCCGACGACTTCATCATTAGGCCGTACACGATCCCGCAATTGGCCGCCCGCGTTCGTGCCGCTCTTCGGCTCAAGGCGGCTCAGGATCGTGCCGCTCAATTAGCCAACGATCTCATCGAAACGAATCGGCAACTCGCGCGAAGCCTTGACGCCCGTTCCGCCGACGTGCGCAAGGCCCAAGACGCCCTCTTGTTTGCCATGGCCAAGATGGCTGAGCTTCGCGAAGGTGAAACCACCGGCCACTTACGACGCATGCAACGCTATGTCGTCTGCCTGGCCGAGCATCTCCGAACGGATTCGGCATGGTCGATGCTCATTGATCGCACGTTTATTGAACATTTGGAACGATGCACGCCATTGCACGACATCGGCAAGGTGGGCTTACCCGATCACATCTTGTTGAAAGAGGGCACCTGGTCGGCCGACGAACGGCGGCTCATGGAGGCCCACACCACGATTGGTGTCGATTTGCTCGAAGCGATTGGCAAGGAATTCGGCGGCGGGTTGGCATTCATGGGCATGGCTCGCGCCGTCGTGAAGCACCATCACGAGCGCTATGATGGTCGTGGATATCCCGATCGACTGGCCGCGGACGCGATTCCACCGGCGGCCCGACTGGTGGCCGTCGCCGATGCATATGACGGCATCCGCCGCCCGCGCCGCCACCGGGCACCGTTACCCCATGCTCAGGCGGCCCGAATTCTGCTCAATGAGTCTCCGGGCCAATTCGACCCCGTCGTGCTGCGAGCTTTTGCTGCCCGCAATATCGAGTTTCAGCAGATCTTCGACAGCATTGTGAGTTGATTGCCGGCCTCGGGTCGCACTACGGCGATCCGCCAGAATAAAGCCCGCGAATCGGTCCATATCATGGCAGCATGGATGCGATCGAGTTCCTCACGAAGTTGGCACGCAGCAAACCGCAACCGGTCTACGCTATCACCGGCGACGAAGACTTTCTCAAACGACAGTCGCGCGACGCATTGCTCAAACTCTTGTTGGACGATGCGGACCCGGCCTTTGCGGTTAGCACATTCGCCGGCATCTCCGCGGATTTGTCAACGGTAAGAGGCGAGCTGGAGACCCTGCCGTTTCTCAGCCCGCGACGGGTCGTCATCATCGAACAGGCCGATCCGTTCGTCACGAAATTTCGCCCGCAACTGGAAAAACTCGTCGCCGCCCCTCCCCGAGGCGTGTTGATCCTCGAAGTCAAGACCTGGCCGGCGACGACGAGGCTCGCCAAGCAATTACCCGATGCGGCAACGATTGTCTGTAAGGCGCCGCCGGCCGCCCGACTGCCCGGCTGGTGTGCGCAACGTGCCGCCGACGCGCACGGCAAGAAACTCTCCACGCCGGCGGCGGCCTTGCTCTTGGAACTGGTCGGGCCATCGCTGGGCATGCTCGATCAGGAGATCGCGAAATTGGCAGCCTTCGTCGGTGACCGCAAGACGATCGATGCGGACGACATTGACACGTTGGCGGGTCGAAGCCGGCAGGCGGAGGTTTTCAAGATTTTTGACGCGATCGGCAACGGCCAACCCGCCGATGCCCTCGCGATTCTCAATCGATTGTTTGAACAAGGCGACGAGCCGTTGGCGATCCTGGGAGCGTTGAGCTGGCAACTCCGTAAACTTGGCGCCGTCGCTGGGTTGGTCAGTCGAGGTGCGTCGCTAGAAGATGCCATGGCTCGCGCCGGCGCCCAGCCGTTTCCGGCACGGGTCGCCAGTTGGCATCGCTTGATGAGTCACCTTGGCCGGTCGCGGCTGGATCGACTCTTCGATTGGCTCTTGGAAGTGGACATGGGGCTGAAAGGCGCCAGCCCATTGGCACCCGAGGCCCAACTCCAACGTCTCGTTGTGCGCCTGGCGCAACCGCGAGTACCGCCTCGCTCAACGAAATGAGCCGCGACGCATCGACTCCCTCGACGGTCGCGGCTCGCCAATGCTATGCCGGGGTGTGCTTGAACTTTCGCGGCCGGCCGTAATCCAGCCACTCCAGGACGTACAAGTCACCACGCGAATCGACCGTCAACGCGTGCGGCGTCGCGAACTTGTCCGGGTGCTTGCGAATATCCGGGGCCTTGATCCCCTGACCGTCACCCAGACGCGCGACGATCTTGTCCGTTGCGTCGAGGATGCTCACGCGAGCGCCTAGCTCCGGCACATATAGATGGCCGTCGTGTTGATAGAAACAACACGGCAGGCGCACGTCCGGCACCGTTCGCACATACGCCAGATCGAGCGAATAAACCTCAAGGCGGTTGTTGGCGCGGTCGGCGATATAGACCATCGGCTCCTTGCCGAGGGTGCTGACCCAAACTCCGTGACAGACGTTGAACTTGCCGTGATCCTTGCCCGGCCCGCCGATCGTCTTGATAAGCTTGAAGTTCTTATCAAAGCGATGCACGAGCTGGCTGCCGTAGCCATCGACGACATAGATGTCGCCGTTGGGGGCGACCGCGACGTCGGTCGGGTTCGTGAAATTGAACTTCACTGCCGTTTCGGATTCTTTGCCGATGTTGCCGATCTCGAATAGCACCTTGCCGGCCATGTCGGTCTTATAGACACGGGCGCCGATCTTCGGCTGGCCCTTGGGGGCGGCCACGTTCTCAGTCCAATAGAGGAACTCGCCGCCCGGCTCCTTGCTCCAATAGAGGCCGTGGGCGGTGGCCGCGACCTGACCGGTGCTGAAGCCGATGCGGTCAGCGAAATCCTTTGACCAAGTTTCGATCAATTTGCCGGCGCGGTCGAAGATGGCCACGCACGGGTTGGTCGATCGCGAGGTCACAATCACGCGATCCTTTGAATCGACGACGATGGCACAGCCGAAGCCGTATTTCATGCCCGTCGGCAGCGTGCCCCAGGATTCGTCGAGGGTGTAGGTCCATTTGCCGCTGCCGATGTGTACGGGTGTTTTCGGCGAGTCGGCATGGGTCGTCGTGGTGGCCAGCCCGGCGATGGCGGCGCCCGTTGCCCCGGCGGTCCACAGAAAATCGCGCCGGGTCAGCTTGTTTGGAAAGAGAAAGCGTTCACTCATGGGGGTCACCTCACTTGATCGGGGAATAATCGGTTGCCTTCATGAACACCGACTTGACGCCGTCTTTGGCCGTGAGCGACCCGCCGGCCTTTGCTTCCGAGGCTTTGCGAGCGGAGAGCCAGTCGGAGTCTTTGCGAAACTCGTCGAACGACTTCTTGGCAGCGTCGACGCTGGCATGGCTGAGGAAATAGATCAACGTGTTGTCGGCGCCCTTTTCGCCCTTGGCTTTGACCCAATAGCCGACGTTGGTCATGCCGTGTTTCTCGAACAGTTTCAGGGTATGGTTGCGGAAACGGGCGTTGAGAGCGTCGAGGTTGCCGGGGCTGGCTGTGTAGGTGCGCATCTCGAAGACACCGTTCTTGCCAGCGGCCGCCTTGATCGCGGGTGAGTAGTCCGTCGCGGTCAGGTAGTGGACTTCGATCTTGGCGACGAGGGTGCCGTTGGCCTCGGATTCCTTGTGCGCCTTCTTCCAATCGGGGTCGGCGATGAATGCCTTCCACGATTTTTCGCGGGCGGCTCGGTCGGGATACGAGAGGATATAGACGAGCTTGTTGTCGGGGTTCTCGATGGGCACCCAGTAACCGATGTTGGTCATGCCGTGCTTCTCGAAGAGCTTGCACGTGTGATCGCGAAAGCGGGCGTGTAGGTTGTCGAGTTTGCCGGGTGAGGCATAGTAAACGCGCATTTCATAGAGTCGCGTATCGGGGTCGGCGGCACGGGTATCCGGCGCCGCGCGGAGGACGACGGCGATCGTCAGCGCGGCGAAGGCGGACAGGTAGGGAGTCATAACGCGAGGTTCCTCCATCAGTGAGAAAGTGGGTGCAAAGGTTGGTGAGAAAGTTGTACGAGTTGGCGAAGGGCAAGCAACGGGGGAGAGTCCCGAGGCATTCGCGGGGCAAATGAGGGCCACGGGTAATCGCCGCCAGGTAGCCGCAGGCCGGTAGTCGCAGGCCGGTAGTCGCAGGCCGGTAGCCGCAGGCCGGTAGCCGCAGGCTTTAGCCTGCGCATCGACCCAATACCGCAGGCTAAAGCCTGCGACTAACGCAGACGCATCG
>CAZESP010000005.1:112422-116578 GCA_964515185.1 uncultured Alcaligenaceae bacterium | reverse complement strand
CTGCGCATCGACCCAATACCGCAGGCTAAAGCCTGCGACTAACGCAGACGCATCGACCCAATACCGCAGGCCGGTAGCCGCAGGCTTTAGCCTGCGCATCGACCCAATACCGCAGGCTAAAGCCTGCGACTAACGCAGACGCATCGGGCAAAAACCGCAGGCTAAAGCCTGCGACTACCCGAGTGCGGGACCTTGCTCCGTGCGCAGCGCTTCCACCATGGTTCCGCCGAGATAGGGATACTCCCACCAGTTTCCAACAACCCCGGCTCGAACCGGATTGGTCACGATATACATCACATGCGTCTCAAGACTCTCATCTGATCGAATGACATGGTCGTAGAAGTCCTTTTGCCAAACGATCTCCGGCCGATGCTTGGCCAACCAAAAGCCTGTTCGTTGCTTGAACCCAACTATCGCTTTCCATGTATCGGATTTGACGGATTTTCCTTGATAGATGACGTGTACATGATCGGGCATCAGACACCACGCAGGGATGCTGGAATCATGCTTCGTCGCCGATTCCCACAACGTTACTTCGATCAAACGCCTCAACTCATCATCGAGAGTGCGACCAACTGCCAGTCGAAGACAAGCCGTATACGCGACCGCAACGAAGCCGCGATAACATACCCTCGACAATCGATGGCTCTTTTCGTGCATCTGATTCCTTCCGTATCCGATGACGGCACATGCCGCGTCTCAATCTACTTCCCCTCCCACGCCGAGCGCGGCTCATGCACCGTTAACGCCGTGAACTTCGTCACTCCGCCGCGGGACTCAATCGATAGAGCCAGATCGGATGCCTTCGGAGCGAACGGGAACGGCACATAAGTCAGGCCATCGCTGGCGAAGATCTCAAGGCCCGTTCGGTCGCAGTAAATCGTCAGCCGTTGCTTGCCATCGCGCAACGGAGCCGGGGCGCGATGGCCATTCACGATCAGTTCCTGTTTCTTCGCATCGTAAACAACCGTTGCACCGCGGACCTTGAACATGACCTCGTTGGCCGTGGTAGGTTCGAACTCGGCGCGAAGCTCGACCAGCTCCGCTCCGATCTCCGCCAACGGGTTGCCGGCAGCCGTTTGAAGCGTGAACGGATCGAACTGATTTGACTTCTTGTGCAGGCTCGCGAGTTCCCTGACCGGCGACCATGTCAGGCGCGGGCCGGCCGTCGTGGCGGTCAGCTTTAATTCCAGCGGGACCGTCATCGACTGATTGAACGGCATGCCCGGCGTCGCGGTCTGCCACCAGCCGACCTGAATGCGCCGGCCATCCTTCGTCGGGATGTCGCTGAAGGTCTGGGCAGCGTAGAATCCGCGGCCGCGATGACCGGGTAGCTTCGGCGTCTCGGGCTTGAAATTCTTGCCGTCAAAGGTGCCGACCATGTACTCGCTGCTCGCCGCCGTCAGGACCCATTTCGACTTCGTCGCGTCGCCATCGACCGGCAACTCGAAGAGATCAGGGCACTCGAAGAAGCCGTCGATCTTGCTTGTAAACGTCCAGTCTTTCAGATTCGGCGATGTGAAAAAGTGAATCGTGTGGGCCTTGTTCACCTCGACGTAAAGCGTCATCACCCATCGTTTGGTCGGCTCGTGCCAGATGACCTTCGGGTCGCGATTGCCTCCGGTGATCTGTTTCATAATCGGGTTGCCGGCGTACTTAGTGAAGGTGCGGCCATCGAGGCTATAGGCGAGGCATTGCGTTGTTGGGTTGCCTGCGGCGGTATAGAAGAGCACGAGCGGCGGTTGGCCGGGCTTTCCGAAACCGCTGGTGTTGTGCCAATCGACCACGGCACTTCCGCTGAACATCGGCCCCATCGGATCGGGAGCGAGCACGTCGGTTAACTCGGTCCAATGCACCAGATCGCGACTGACGGCCTGCCCCCAGTGCATGTTGCCCCAACCCCAACCGTAAGGGTTGTGCTGAAAGAACAGGTGATATTCGCCGTTGAAATAGACCAAGCCATTCGGGTCGTTGTTCCAACCGCGCTTCGGCGAAAAGTGAAATTGCCCGCGCAGCGGTTCGCGATAAAGGTTCTCCGCATCCTTGATCGAATCGCTCGCCACGATGGCGCTCAGCGCGTTTGAGTCCTCCGGCAGCCGGTCCACGTGGAGTGTGACGGTCTTGCCGCGCCACCTACTCACATCCATCGGCGCCCACCAATCCGGGTCGGCGTCGGCAAGTTCGATGTCGTTGCGAACGACCGCGCGGCCCTCCACCAGCGTCGTCACCACCCGTTTCGCGGCGCCGTTCTTGATCGGCAGATTCAAGTAGCGATGCTCGATCGTGAAGTCGCGTTTGGCGTTGTAGAGCAACCCCGGCGGTTTGCGATCGGTCTGAACGATATGGTCGACGTTGATGTGTCCCCAACCGCCAGTCGCCATGTCCACGATCTGAATGACGGCCATCTTCCCGGCGAATTCGGCGACGTCCCATGACTCCGGCGCGAGCCGCTCGCTGCCGCCGGGCTTGTCGTTCGGCCCGGTGGCGTTGCGGACGACCTTGCCGTCGATGAGCAGATTCAAGCAGGTTTTGTCGATGTTCTTGCCGCCGCCGATGAGGAAACTGATATAGCGCCTCTGAACCTGAAACGGTGGCGACGTGAGCGTGCCGGTGGATGCGTCGCCTTTGTAGAAGCTGTTGACGAGCCCCTTGCCCTTGTAGCCGTCAACGTGCATCTGGCCGGGCAGCGTTCCGCGAGCCGGGCCGGGGCCGAACGCGTCGCCCGTCGTCTTCCATTCGCCATAGGTCTCGGCCTCGAAGTCGGCGATGATAATGTCATCGGCGGCCCGTACCGTTGACGAGATTCCGATGAGGATAAGAACGACGGCGCCCAACAATTGTCGCGTCATGGCGATGACCCCGAAAGGAAATCGGTTTCGTTTCAACTATCGTCATTGATATGGGTCGTGGAGCAATGGCAGCGATGGAGAATGATCGTGTTTCAACACATCCGTTTAGCGACGCTTCGCAGAATCGCGCGGATTCAGGCGATTCTTCGAGGCGTCGCTTATCGGCTTGTCGTATTCGTCATGGCCCTCGTGGCTAATTCAAACGCCGGCGCCGATCCCGCCATCGCCCCTGTGGCCCTGCGAGACCTCGATGAATCGCGTCATATCGCGGCAGAGTCTCACGGTGTGTTGCTGCTGCAACGGCCAAAGGTCGATTATGAACGATTGAGGTCCGCTTTTTGGAACAACCGAGGAGGGGCGGCGGCGTTGCTCGCGAACGGAGCCGATCCAAACATGCGAAGCCCTGAAGGCGACCCGATCCTGTTCTACGCGGTCTTCCAAGGCCATCGTGAGGACCTGCGAGATTTGCTCCACGCGGGCGCTGATCCGAACCTCGCCAATCGGGCCGGCGACACGGCGCTTCACTCGGCCGTGAGCCGCGGCATCGCTGAGACGGTCTCATTGTTGCTTGAATATGGCGGCGACGTCCGGAGCAAGAATCGGGACGGAACGACGCCGCTCGACCTAGCCCGGCGCAGAGAGCGCAAGGACCTCGTCGCCATCTTGGAAGCGCCTCGACCCGCGCCGGTGACAGCGGCCCGGATCGTGCCGCCCAAGGTGCTGCGCCACCCCGACGCGGTGTTTGGTTCCTCGCGATTTCGTGCCCCAGGAGGCGGCAAGGCCCTCGTTTATTCCACTGACGGCAAACTGCTCGTCTCCGGCGACGCGGGCGGGGCGATTCGGTGTTTCGACGCCAAGACCGGCGAGCGCCGCAACGTCATCGCCGCCGATGAATGGGAGCTTCAGGGCCTCGCGTTGATCCCGAATTCGCCCCTCCTCATTTCGGTCGGCTACCACGGCCGAACCCGAATCTGGAACATCGACACGTCACGGGAAATCCTGCGTCTTCGTTGGGGCAGTCGAGCGCTGGCCGTGTCACCCAATGGTCGATGGATCTTCAGCGGCCATCATCTTTGGGAGATCGAATCGGTCGCGCCGCTGCGGCTCGGTTCAAAAGGCCGTGAATGGAAGGATCCAAACGCCATCATCTCTTGGTCGTTCTTTACGCCCGATCAACGATACCTGTTGCTCGGATATCAAACCGGCGAGGTGTGGGCATGGAACCTGGCGAACGACCAGATACGCCGCCTCAAGGACGTCGATACGCGAACGATGAAGGCTCTGACCTGGCGCGATCTCGCGCGGAC
>CAZESP010000005.1:95657-112322 GCA_964515185.1 uncultured Alcaligenaceae bacterium | reverse complement strand
GGCCGGCGTCTGGCGATCGGCGACAACGCCGGCATGGTTCATGTCGTCGAGGTCGCGACCGGCAAGGTCGATGCTTGGCGCGGGTCGGGGCGCATCACCAGCCTCGCGTTTGCGGCACGCGGCGAAACGCTCATCGCGTTGGGTCACGAATTGACGGCATTCGATGTGAAGACCGGAATGGTCAGAGCGTCTGTTTCGGCAGGTTCGTCCGGCCAAAGTCACTTTGCGGTCACGCCCGACGATCTGATCGTTGCCGGCGTCCTGTCGGTGTCCGCCAACGAATCGTTTAAGGTGCCCGAGGCGTGGACCATCGACGGCGACAAATTCACGCAGGTGAAGGGTCGATTCACTGAGGCGATGGGTCATCGCACCTTCATCGACGCCGTGGCCATCAGCCCGGATGGGTCGATCTTGGCCGCGTCGTCGGGCTTGTCGATTCGACTTTGGGACATGAAGCGGAATCGACCCATCGGCGGCAAGTTGAGCGGCCACATGACCAGCATCGCCCATTTGCGATTTTCGCCCGACGGTCGATGGCTGGCGTCGTGCAGTTGGGACGGCACGGCCCGAATCTGGGAGATTCCATCGGGCCGGCAACGGCTCATCCTCGACGCCGACGTTTACCGAGTAACGTGCGTGGATTGGCTGCCCGACGGCAGCTTGGCAGCGGCGAACTGGGACGGCACGGTGCATGTATGGAAGGTGGAGAGATAGAAAGACGTCGGGATGGCGCTTTGAAGTCACTATGGCATCATCGAACCACTTATCATGGAGCCAGGAACGATTAGATAGGATTTCGAGCCTGAGACATTTGTTGCAGTAGACGAGAGCCACGCCCTGGGAGGGATTCATGTCCTACACGCCGATGGAGTTGATGATCTGCTGTGCGGCTCGCGAACTCGAGGACGGCTGCACCGTCGCCGTGGGCACGGGTGTTCCGTGCGCGGCAGCCATGCTTGCTCAACGCACGCGGTCGCCGAACCTCGTCATCTTTTTCGAGGCCGGTGGCGTCGCGCCGCGTCTGCCCACCATGCCCATTAGCGTTGGCGACTCGCGCACGTTTCATCAAGGTCTGATGGCCACCAGCATGGCGGAGGTCATGCAATTCTGTCAGCGCGGGTTGATGGATTACACGTTCCTGGGCGGGGCGCAAATCGACGCCTACGGCAATTTGAACTCGACCATGATTGGCACGGACTATCGCCGGCCCAAGGTGAGGCTTCCAGGCAGCGGCGGCGCGTGCGACCTTGCCTCGTTCTGTTGGCGGACCCTTGTCGTCACTCAGCAGAATCCGCGACGATTCGTTGAGAAAGTCGATTTCGTGACGACGCCGGGCTACCTCACTGGCCCAGGTGCCCGCGAGGCCGCCGGCCTCGCGCCAGAGACCGGCCCTTATCGGGTCATCACCGACCTTGCCGTTCTCGGATATCACCCGGATAACAAGCGCATGATGGTGAGGAGTCTTCATCCCGCCGTGACGCTCGAACAGGTTCGCAAGGCCACGGGATTCGCCCTGGAAGTCGCCGACCCATTGCCGGTGACCGCCGCTCCGACCGACGATGAACTTCACATCCTCCGTAATGACGTCGATCCGTTGTGTTATGTGATCGGCCGAACCGGAGATTGAAAGGACCAGCACGACATGGGCAAAGCTCATTCACCCCGCTTTCTACAATTGGTCGCCGACTCCAAGAGCCGTATCCGGGAAACGACCGTGGATGTCATCAAGGCACGGTTGGATCGCGGCGAGAAGTTCCTTTTGGTCGACGTGCGCGAGGAAAGCGAATATGCCGCCGATCACCTTCCCGGCGCCCGCTCTCTCGGCAAAGGAATCATTGAGCGCGACATCGAACAAATCGCGCCAGACCCGACAACCGAAATCGTCCTGTATTGCGGCGGCGGCTTCCGCTCGGCTCTCGCCGGCGATGCTTTGCAGAAGATGGGATACACCAACGTCATCTCGATGGACGGCGGAATCCGAGTTTGGCGAGAAAAAGGATTACCCCTCGTGAGAGGGTCATAGCAATTGAGAAAAATAGAGAATTCCACTTGCAACGGGCATCCGGCTGTTTAAGATTTAACGCGATGTGGACACCCAAACTCCGCAACCATGAGGCGCTTCCATGGCTGATAACAAAGCTGTCTTCGCTGGGCTGAACCAGACGGGTCTGATCGTGTTTATCGTCCTTATCCTGGTCTGCTTGCCCCTGTGTTGGATCCCGTGGCTCATTCCGAGCATGAAAGGCGACACCGTTTAATTCATCGGCTCAACGCCAATTGACAATGACGCCGCTAAAGGCAGGGTCGCTTCATGATGGCTCCCATTGAAAAGGTGGTGCCGTTGTGAAGCGATTTTCATTGACACACTACCAATTCATTGGCGGGATGGCGGCGTGTATCTATTTCGCTTGGAACGCCTATTGGTTTTCCCAATGGCGTCTGGCGCCGTCGCTTTTCAAATCAGTCACGGGTTGGCCGGCTCCTACGACGGGTTGTACTCGAGCCCTCGGTCAACTCTGGATGGGAAACATCACGGAATCGATCCGCTATAATCCGTTGGCCGTCCCCATCGCCTTGATGTTCGGCGCGACTCTCTCAACCGTGGCGGTCTCCGCTGTGCGTCGCCGATCCCTGATGCTATCGAATCGGTGGTTTGTCGCTTGGGCGGTGCTGTTGGCCGTCGCGTGGATCGTCAAGCTAGCAGGCGATACTCAATACTGGTAGTCGTCCGGTATCCGGGAAAAGCCATCAATGCGGTGGTAATCGCGACGAAAGTTTGATAGGTTAGGCGCGTTGAATCGAACCGCCCTTGTTCACGACACACCCACTGTTCGCAGATTAACCTCGTACCAAGGAGCAATCCATGCCACGTTCCGGCCAGCATCGACGCGATTTTCTAAAAACGACGGCTGCCGCGGGTACCGCGTTGGCCCTGTCAGCCGCCACTTACGAGCGCGCTCACGGCGCTAATGAACGCCTTGGCGTCGCCTTCCTCGGTGTCGGCGGCCGTTGCCAACAGCACATCGACGTCATCTTGAAGATGCAAGGCGAAAAGAAAGGCGTCGAACCGGTCGCCGTTTGCGACGTCTGGGACGGTGATACGAAACTGGGTCGCGGCAAAGGTCGTGGATTGTATCCGTCGGCCGTTCGCTGTGGCCTGAAAGAGGATGACAAGACGCACGTCACCAAAGATTTCCGCCGCATCCTTGAACTGAAAGAAGTCGACGTCGTCGCCGTCGCCACACCCGATCACTGGCACGCCAAGATGGCCATCGAAGCCATGAAGGCGGGCAAAGACGTGTATTGCGAAAAGCCAATGACGCGAACCATCGGCGAAGCTCAGGCGGTCGTCGATACCTGGCGCGAGACGAATCGCGTCATGTCCGTCGGCGTACAGTCGATGGCCGACCCGACGTGGCGCATGGCCGCCGACTACATCGCCGCCGGCAACATTGGCAAAGTGATGCAGGGCCAAACCAGCTACTTCCGCAACTCGTCCGTTGGCCAGTGGCGCTACTATCCTCTGACCAAGGACATGAATCCCAAGACCATTGATTGGAAGATGTTCCTCGGCTGTGCCTTCGACCTGAATGGGACGAAGCTCGGCCCGACCCCGGAAGAGATGCCGTTCGATCGCGCCGTGTACGCTCAATGGCGCTGCTACTGGCCGTTCGGCGGCGGCATGTTCACCGATCTATTCGTCCATCAAACGACGCACCTGATCGCCGCCATGGGAGTGCGTTATCCGAAGCGCGTCGTCGGCGGCGGCGGCATCTATCTCGAATATGACGGCCGCGACGTGCCGGATGTGGCCGCCATCGTCGCCGATTACGACGAAGGTTGTCAGGTTCTCATCACCGCGACCATGTGCAATGACCATCGCATCGAGGAGTGCATCCGCGGCCATTCCGCGACGCTGGTCTTCGATAACAAAAAGGACAAAGGCTTCGGTTACAGTATTATCCCGCAGAATATCAGTTCGGCTCCGCGTGGCCCGTCGGGAGCCATGAGCAAGGAAGGCGAATTTGTTCCGGGTGGGTTGAAAGGCGACGACACCTACGCGCTCTGGACGAATTTCCTGGAATGCGTCCGCGAACGGAAGCGTGACACGTTCAGCACTCCGGAGTTGGGGGCCGCGGCCTTCACGACCGTGGCCATGGGCGTGAAGAGCTACCGCGAGGGCAAGGCATTGTTCTGGGACAAGGAGAAGCGCGAGCCGGTCGATGCCGACGCCTCATGGGCGGCCAAGTGGGAAGAGCGCAGCAAGAAACGCGGCAAGCCGGCGCAGACCCTCGGCTGGCGCGGCGGCGACAAAGGCTCTTTGCTCGAGCCACCCGCCTATCAGAAACTCGAAGGTCCTTGGAAGGACGGAAAGGATCCCGCCGAGGGATAAGGCATCATTAACAACTGGCTGGTCTTTCACCACCCCGCGAGCCAACCTCGCGGGGTGGTGCCGTTTTCATGGATTTGTACTCCGACGCTGTCGCCGGTTCACGCCGATTCTTTGATCGATGATAATTAGTGTCAGTTGTAATCTTGCGTGTTATGTATGAAGCCATATATTTAGGTCGTGCCCATCACGACCATCTATCCACCCGGAGTTAATGACATGGCGAAGAAGCGCGGCAGAAAGGGCGGGCCAAGCATCCGCAGCATTTTCATGGAGTATTTCAAGGAGCACCCCGAATGGGTCGCTTCGGCATCGAATGAGCTTGTGTTCAAAAAATTCCAGGACGATCATCCCAACATTCCGTTTGATAACAGCGTCCGTCAGAGCGCTGCCAATGCAAAGAGCTCCATCAAGAAGGCCAAAGGGTTGACATCCTCCCGAGTCGGCCGCAAGAAAGCCGTCGCCGAATCGAAGATCATCGTCAGAACTCAGTCACCTCGGTCGGCCATGGAGCTGCTCGAAGAGTCCATCGATAACGCCTTGGTACTTGCCCGCCAGATCAACGACAGCAAATTGGGCGATGTCGTCAAAGGGCTGCATCGCGCCCGGAATCGCGTCATTTACATCCTCGAAGGATAACGCCCGCGGCACGCCGCGAAACCAAGATGCTCTATGAAATCTCGCGGCTTCAACGAACGCGGCGTGCCTATTCTATTCGAGCGATTTCATGAACGAACGACGCACCAAGATTGTGGCAACTCTCGGCCCGGCAACCGACCCGCCGGCCGTTCTCAATGCCATCATCGCCGCGGGCTTGGATGTCGCCCGCATCAACTTCTCTCATGGAGATTCCGGCGATCACATCCGCCGCATCGCCGCGTTACGCTCTGCCGCTGATGACGCCAAGCGTCCTGTCGCCATCCTGGCCGACTTGCCCGGCCCAAAATTGCGAGCGCGTCTGCCCGCCGCGATTTCACTCGCTTTGAATCAGTCGATTACCATCGCCTGTGACTCGGGCACCGCGGCGGACATCTCTGTTACCGAACCCGAATGCGTCCAAGAACTGAAACCGGGCCATCGCATCCTTCTCGATGACGGACGACTCCAACTCGTAACCGTTTCGAATAACACCACGCATGTCGTGGCCCGCGTGACCGTCGCGGGGACGCTTCAACCGAACAAGGGCGTCAATTTCCCGGACACACCGCTGTCCATCCCGGCGCTGACGGCCCGCGATCGCCAGGTCCTCGAAGTGGCGGCCCGCGCTGGTGTCGATTGGCTGGCCCTTTCATTCGTTCGACATGCCCATGCTGCCGATGAATTACGTCAGGCCGCTCGTGTGTTGGGTCTCAATGTTCCGATTCTCGCCAAGATTGAACGGCCCGAAGCCGTTGAGCATGCCGAGGCGATCGTCGAAGCCTTCGATGGTATCATGGTGGCGCGCGGGGACCTTGGAGTTGAAATGCCGTTGGAGCGGGTGCCGATTGTGCAGAAACGGCTCATTTCGCTCGCTCGCCGAGCCGGGAAGCCGGTCATCACTGCGACCGACATGCTTGATTCCATGCGACTCAACCCGCGACCGACACGGGCCGAGGCCAGCGACGTGGCCAACGCAATTTACGATGGAACGGACGCCATCATGCTCTCGGGGGAAACGGCCGTCGGCAACTTTCCGATCGAATCGGTTGCGTGCATGGATCGAATCGCACGCGTCACCGAACCAGGCCTGGCCGACGACCCTCGATTCGATCTGATTCTGCCTCCCGGCCCGATCGACGATCACATCACGGAAAAAACCTTCGAGTTGGCTCGCACCGTCCATGCCGATGCCATCGTGACGCCGACCTATTCGGGGCGCACGGCTCGACTGGTCGCGCGGCACCGCCCGACGCCCGCGATAATCGCCCCCGCGCCGGACAGGAGCGTTATCAATCAATTGGCGCTGGTATGGGGTGTGCGAGCCGTGCCGCTTGAAACACCTTTGCCGCATGGAGCCGATCGATTGGCAGCCGCCATCCGCTCGGCCTTCCGCCATGGTGCCTTGCGAGCCGGGCAACTCGTCGTGGTTCTCGCGGGGCATCCCAGTGAAGGCGGCGAGCGATTCCCAACCATTCGCCTTGTCCGCGTCGGCGATCAGGGACAATCCGTCGAACCCTGATAGTTTGACACGACTACCGTGAGGGATTTCAGGCTCTCAGACCGATTCTCAATTCAACTTTGTCGATTATTCCACCTGGGCAAGGATCGCGTGTCTCATTTTCGGGTGTTTCGGTTGACACGAAACGCCCTTGGAGAACGCCGGTCCGTAAAATCCCCACACGATTAACGCGTTCACCGCGTCTACGGGATGGAACTCCAACCCCGTGCAATCATGTCAGCGAGATAGTATCGGTCTCAGGGATGATGGAGCGCATACGGAATGTGTACGTCTGAGTCGGCGGGAACCACTTCAGCCTTCAGCAATTTCATGCCCTGCCGCTTAACGGTAAGCCGAGTTGAGAGGGTATGCCAATATGGCGCGCGCGCACTCCGATGCCGCGCGCCCTGTTGGGTGAAGAACCCCGTTGGGGCAGCCTCCCGGGCGTGACTCGCGCCCTGGGAAATACGCCGTCACACTCGATTTGCACCATGGAGGATGCGGGACGATGACACATGGCTCCCACCGGAATATTCCGCGACTGAGTTGTGAACGACTCGAGCCGCGAGAGGTCCCGTCCGCGTCAATGTGGATCGAAGAGACTTTCGATCAGACGGCACCCAACACAATACCGATCGGTTGGAGTCAATGGAGCAATAACGGCGGCCCGTCCTTCGCCGTGACATCGTCACGATCTAACGCGGGGCCTCATGGCATCGCCGCGAACGGGAGAAGCAATACCACGGCGCGAACTTGGTTACAGACTCCGATTCCCAACGATTTTGCAGTTTCCGTCAATGTCTTTCTGGATAGTTTGCAACCATTGCAACTCTTCGCGCGCGGCAGTAACCTCGACTCCGCGACGCCCACCTATTATGCGGTCTCGGTCACGCGAGGACTGAACGTCGAGCTTCTCAAAGTCGTTGATGGCGTCGCCACGTCGCTCGGTAGCGTCCAGTCGAAGTCATACGTGAGCGGCAAATGGGCGAAGGTGATGCTCAAGCCCATAGGGGACTCTGTCTCCGTTGAGTTATCGCTGATCGATTCGGGACAATACCTCACGCCGAACGGTCAATGGCAGGCGTCGCCCGTCGAAGTATTGCGGGTTCAAGACACGGCAATCGGCAACGGTGGCCTTGCCGGATTGAATCGCCCATTGGGATACAGCTCGACGGTTGTCGCGGACACTTTTACTGTGTACGGCGCGGTTACGGAAAAGTTTGATCGCACCGCAATTGGAGCGCTCCCCGCGGGTTGGGCCAAATGGACCAACGATAATACATCAGGCTTCGGCGTGTCCGATTCCATCGCGTTTTCACCAAGTCGCTCCCTCGTTTCATCCGCGTCCACGAGCAATAACACATCGCGGGCATGGTTGACGACATCGCTTCCGGCGAACATCCAGGTGAGCGGTTGTATTCTCGTGGACGATCTGCTCCAACCACAGCTCATGGCTCGCGGATCGAAGTTGGATACGGCGACTCCGACCTATTACGCGGTTTCGGTCACCCGTGGATTGGAGTTAAGGCTGTTGCGCGTCGTTGATGGGAAGACCACGGAGTTGGCGCGCACAAACTCGCTCGACTACTTTAGTGCGAAGTGGGTGCGCGTGACGCTGACCGTCGATGGAAGCGTCTTGCGCGCTTCGGTCGTCCGCACCGATACTGGAGAGTACCTCAACGATCAGGGAAAGTGGCAGGCAAAACCGGCCCGCGCTCTGGAAGTCTCGGATTCGGCAATCACTGGCGGCGGGTTCGTCGGTGTCGTTCGCCCGAGTCGTTATGCGGGTCGCGTTGAAATCGACGATTTCGCGGTCACGGCGTCGTCCGG
The DNA here is from genome assembly GCA_964515185.1 of uncultured Alcaligenaceae bacterium. Lineage (GTDB taxonomy): Bacteria > Planctomycetota > Planctomycetia > Gemmatales > Gemmataceae > CAZESP01. The sequence continues at coordinate 103,965 of CAZESP010000005.1, read as the reverse complement.
CGACACGACAAGCCCCAATGTGACTATTGCGTTGCCGGCGAATAACGCGGCCGTGTCGGGCGTCGTCCCTGTTCAAGCGACGGCGACCGATCAGTTTGGAGTCGAGCGCGTCGAGTTTTATACCGACGGCATCCTTCGGTTTTCGACCTCAACAGCTCCGTATCAATGGCAATTAAACACGGCCGGCCTGCGTAATGGATCGCATCTATTGACCGTGAAAGCCTACGACCCGTCGGGAAACGTGGCCGAAGCGACGATTACGATTCAAACACGAAACGCCGATGCACCGGATCATCCCGAGATTCCGCGGCACTATTCTCACATCCGCATCGCTCAGCTTGCCTATTACGGCACGCCAATGACCTCATTCGAGCAACAGTTGCTCCGTGAAAGCGTTGACCTCGTGATCCCGCACTCGAAGTTTCTGTCGACGATTGCCTCGATTGCGCCGGATACTCCGCAGTTGCTGTATACGAATGTGTCGAATCTCTATCTCGATCTTCTGACCGATTGGCTTGTATACGCCGACCGTACCGGAGCCGATCGCGAAGATGCGTTCTATCACGCGAGTTCTCAAACAGCGTTTATCGGCGATAGCCCGTCATCGCTGCCGGTGAGTTGGTTCTGGTCGGTGCAGCGTGGCGGGAGCAAATTCACGAATCTGACGTCAGCGGCGCGAAACTCCACGGTCAACGACGTAGCCTTTGGCGGGGCCGGCGAGTCGTTGTATTTCGGCCACCTGGATCGTTTCCGCGAGGTGAATCTGACAATTTCAACGCCCGCGGCCAACGGTTGGACCGGTCTGATTGAGTACGCCACCGCCGTTGACGCCGCGGGGGCGCCGACGGGTTGGAAGTCACTGAGCGTGTTATCCGATCGCACGAACGGGTTCAAGCAGACCGGGCAAATCACCTTTGATCCCCCGCCCGATTGGCGTCCCGCCGCTGTGAATGGATCGCCGGCTTTGTATTGCCTTCGCGTTCGCACGCTCACCGGTGGAACCGCGCCGGTCGCCACGACCTTGCTCGGCCGCGATTATGTGGGGGCCAATGGCACGACGAAAGGCATCATCCCCGCATTCGACAAGGCCGCCGACACCAACAACGATGGCTATTTGAACGATGCGGAGTATGCCCGCCGAGCGCCGCGAAAGGATGCACGATTCATTCACGAGAGTCGGGTTTTCTATCCGTACTACGGTCAGATGCGATTCGCGACGAATCCGTCTGATTCGGACGTGCAAGAGTGGGCGGCGGACTATCACAAGCGACTCATGGCTGCCAACCCATTGGCCGACGGGATTTTCGTCGATAATTCCGGAGGCCGGTCACCCGTCGCCGGTTTGCCGCTGGTCGAATCGAGCGATACCTATGGAGTCGATTACGCGGCGTTGTTGACGTCGGTCAATCGGGCGATCGCGCCGAGTTGGGTGGCGGCCAATACTTCGGGCGGCGGATACGATGCCGACGTCGTCGTGCAGAGCGTGCCGGCCACCGTCGAGGAGTTCGCACTCAGGCCGGTCAGTCATAGTTGGCAACAGTTCGAGGACCTGGCGGAGATGATTCAACATCGCCTCGCCTTGGCATCGCCTCCGACTTATGTGGTTCTCGACAGCCTCGCGCCGAGTGGATTCTCTCCCACCGACCCGCGGTGGCAGCTTTCAACATTGGCCTATTACTATCTCATCGGCGATGCCGAAAACACGTTCTTGATGTTCAACGGTGGAAACGAGCCGGCATCCTCATGGACTCGTCATTGGACACAGGCCGCCGCGTTTGATGTGGGCGCCGCCAAAGGAGCGTGGTCGGTTTTCGCCAAAGGCGTGGACCCGACTAACACCGCATTGTCGTTCTCGATTTATCAGCGCGAGTATGCAAACGCGCTCGTGCTTTACAAGCCCCTCTCCTACACGCGAGCCGTGGGCACCGGCACAACGGCGGATAACACCGCGACCACGCATCAACTCAACGGAACCTATCGCGTTCTACGAGCCGATGGCACCCTAAGCGCGCCTGTTACAAGTGTGACATTGCGCAACGGCGAGGGGGCGATCTTGGTCAAAGGATAGCGGCACTCGCACGCGGCGTACTCGCTCCCCACGGTTACTGGCTGATATCGAAGCAGGCCATTTCCTGATCGTTGCGGACATAGAATCGTCCGGCGGCCAAAGCGGGCACGTTCCAAGTACGCGCGCCGGTGATGCCCTTCACGCGACCGAGCAGGCGAAATTCCTTGGGCGAGGCATCGACGATCGCCAAGTCGCCATTCTCCGCCAGGATCAACAGCGAATCCGCGTAACGCAACAGTTGCCCGTGACCGAAACGATCGCCCTTCCACCGGAGCTTGCCGTCCGCAACGGCGATGCACGCCAAAATGCCCTCATCGAGACCGTAGAGGTTGTCGCCGAATACCACGGGGCTGGTGAACTTGCACCGCAAGGGTTTGTTTTCGTGGCGCCATAGTTCTTTCGCTTCCCAATTGTCCGGCGACTTCGTGACGCGAACCATGGCCGAGCCGATGTTGTAGCCTGACGAGATGAATACCCGTCCATCGTCAAGGATTATCGGCTGGGCGACGTTGATGTCCTGCATGGTCTTGTCCCAGTCATATTTCCACAGGAGTTTGCCTCCGGCCGGATCGTAACCGCCGAGTTGTTTGCCGTCGAGCAAGACGATCTGCCGCTGACCTCCAATGGTGGCGAACATGGGTGAACTGTAGCCGGCCTTGGTATTCCCCGATGCCCAAAGCTCCTTGCCGGTCTTGCGGTCGTAGGCGACCAGGGCGCGGCCCGGTTTCAAATCATCCTGGCAACCAGGATTAACGATGACCATGGTGTCATCGACGAGCGGCGATCCGCTCATGGCCCAAGCGAGATTCGGCGTGTCACCGAGGATGTTCGTTGCCCACTTTTCTTGGCCGGTTGCCGCATCAAGGCAACATAGATGCCCTTGGGCGCCGAGTGAGAATATCTCGCCGTTGAAAAACGTCGGCGTGGCCCGTGGCCCCGGCCCGCCGAGCGGTTCCTTGAAGTGAGCCGGGTATTCGTAGATCCAAATCTCGCGTCCGTTGTCGGCATGGTAACAGACTACGGCTTCGTTGTCGCGCCGCTGCTCGATGGTAAAGACAGCCTTGCCGACGACGGCAAACGAAGCCCAGCCGCTGCCGCAGGGTTGTTTCCAAAGTTGCTTCGGCGGGCGAGATTTCCAGTCGCGGGCCAGGGTCGGGCCGCTGGTCACGACACCGTCGCGAAGCCGGCCGCGATATTCGGGCCAATCCGTCGGGCGAATTTGTGAAAGCTCCTCGGCGGCGAAAAGAGCGCCTTTCTCCTGCCCGCGTCGATGTGCCTCGACCAGGTCGTCCGGCTTGGCCTCCCAAGGAAGCCGCGGAATCGGCCTCATGTCTCCGTCAAATCGCACGTCTCGAAGCAAGAAATAGGCGACACCCGCCGCCAGGACCACGCCACCAATTCGCACATAAAACCTCAGCCCCGACAGAAACACGAGCCACACGCCAAGCAGCACCGTCGCACCAAAGACCGCAAAAAGCGTGTGCATGACGCGTTGCATCCGCTCGTAGTTCGGCGAGGGAATCCGCCAGATGACGACGACAGCCGCCACGGTGGCCAGCACGATCATCATGGGAAACGTGACCGACCAAAACGAACCCCGGCGGGTAGATGACTGGTTCATACAACGTCCTGAATAGCGAACTCGATCCTCCGGCGAGGCCCGATGACCTCGCCATCGAAAGCATTATAGTCCGCGTGCGTTCGCCCCGGAGCACGACCATGAGTGATAGCCGCCTTCGAGAGTTATTGCGATCCCATCTCGACGACCTGACCGCCAAGGGTCTCTACAAACGCGAACGCCAATTGCAAACCGCGCAAGGCTCCGGCATCCGCGTGGCGGGACGCGACGTGATCAACTTTTGCGCCAACAATTACCTCGGGCTGGCGAATCATCCCAGCATCGTCGCCGCCGCCGAGGATGGCTTGCACCGATATGGGTTCGGCATGGCCTCGGTCCGTTTCATTTGCGGCACCCAGGACATTCACAAGGAACTCGAAACGAAAATCGCCGCGTTCCACCAGAAAGACGATGCAATCCTGTATACCTCGTGCTTCGACGCCAATGGCGGCCTCTTTGAAACATTGTTATCCGATGCGGATGCCATCATCAGCGATGAGTTGAACCACGCCAGCATCATTGACGGCATCCGGCTGTGCAAGGCGAAGCGATACCGATACAAGCACAACGACTTGGCGGAACTGGAGCAGATGTTGAAGGACGCAAGCAATTGCCGCCTGCGGATGATCGCGACTGACAGCGTGTTCTCGATGGATGGCGACTTGGCACAACTGCCGAGGATTTGCGATCTCGCCGACCGTCACGACGCCATCGTCATGATCGACGAGAGCCACGCGACGGGCTTTATGGGGCCTCACGGTCGCGGGGCGGCGGAACATTTGGGCGTATTGGATCGCATCGACATCATCACGAGCACTTTAGGGAAAGCCCTGGGCGGTGGGGCGGGCGGGTTCACGGTAGCGGGCCGCGAAATCATCGAATGGCTGCGGCAACGGTCACGGCCGTATTTGTTCTCGAATTCGCTTCCGCCGCCGTTGGTGATGGCGTCGATGAAGGCTCTGGAATTGATCGCGGGCGCCGGCGACCTGCGCGAACGGGTGCATGCCAACGCCAAGCGATTGCGGGCGGGTCTGACGGCAGCGGGCTTCAACCTTCGCCCCGGCGAGCATCCGATTATTCCCGTGATGCTTGGCGACGCCGCCCTCGCCAGCCAAATGGCCGACCGGCTGCTGGAGAAGGGCATCTATGTGATCGGCTTCAGTTTCCCCGTCGTACCGCAGGGTCAGGCGCGTATCCGGCTGCAATCGTCTGCCGCACACACCCTGGACCAGATCGATCGCACCATCGCCGCGTTCACGGAGGTCGGGAAGTCGCTCGGGGTACTACGCGCCAATCATTGACCACGCAGCGTCAGCCATCGCCGATTGCATTGACGCGGCGGGCGTGTATCATGGGCGACAATCTCTCTCGCCGCAATTGATGCCTGCCGGAGATGCCGATGCGCCGCCTCGCACTTTCTACCTTGGTCATTCTCGTCCTCGTCTTGGCGATTCAAGGGCAGCCTGAACCGCCGACGGTCGCCGTCACCCCGTTTCAGACGCCCGATCAAGAGCTGAAGCAGTTTCACCTGCCGCCCGGGTTCGTGGCGGAGTTGGTCGCCGCCGAGCCGCAGATTCAGAAGCCGATGAACATCGCCTTCGACGCACGCGGCCGGCTCTGGGTGACAGATACCGTCGAATATCCTTACCCCGCTCCCGAAGGCAAAGTTGGACGTGACACAGTCAAGATTCTCGAAGACACCGATCGCGACGGTACCTTTGACAAGGTGACCACTTTCGCCGAGGGATTGAACATTCCCATCGGCATTCTGCCCTATGGCGACGGCGCATTCGTCTACAGCATCCCGAATCTCTACCGGATGCGTGACACCGACGGTGACGGCAAGGCCGATCGCCGCGAGGTCGTCCTTGGCCCGTTTGGGTACGTTGATACGCACGGCATGGTCAGCAGCCTAAACCTCGGCTTTGACGGCTGGATCTATCTCTGCCACGGCTTCCGCAACGATTCCGTCGTGAAAGGCAGCGATGGCCAAGAGCTGCGCATGAACTCGGGCAATACGTTTCGCATGAAGCCCGATGGATCGCACGTCGAGGCCTTCACACGCGGGCAAGTGAATCCTTTCGGCATGTGCTTCGACCCGATGGGGAATATCTACACGGCGGATTGCCATAGCCGGCCGTTGACGCAGTTGCTCCGCGGCGCGTTGTACGAGAGCTTCGCTAAGCCTCACGACGGCCTCGGCTTCGCCCCGCACATCAACAACTTCGACGGGCATTCGACAGGCCTGTGCGGCGTCACTTACTACGCGGCCGACCATTTTCCGAAGGACTACCGTGGCCGGCTGTTCCTGGGCGACGTCGTTCACACGCGCATCAACTCGTATCGCCTCGAACGCGATGGCTCGACGGTGCGAGCGATTCGCGAATCGTTCCTGACGAGCGACGACCGCTGGTTCCGCCCGGTGGACATCAAGCTCGGCCCCGACGGCGCACTCTATGTCGCGGACTTTTACAACCGCATTATCGGCCATTATGAGGTGCCTCTGACACACCCGGGGCGCGACCGCACCAGCGGCCGAATATGGCGCATCGTCTACAAAGGTCGCGACGGCAAGGCCCCGCCGCCCAAGCGACCGATCGCTGACATCGCCAAGGCTAGTAATGACGACTTGATCGCGGCTCTTAACTCGCGAAGCCTGACCGTGATGATGCAGGCCATGCACGAGTTGGCCGGTCGCGGCGAGGCTCCGTTCCCCGCACTGCGGGACATCATCAAACGCGATGTGCAACCGATCAAGGCTGCCCTCGCCATGTGGGTCTTGGAACGCAATGGAGCGCTCGACGACGCCCAATTGGCTCAGGCGGCCGCCAGTCCTCACCAGCTATTGCGCATTCACGCGATGCGAGTGCTTACCGATCGGCCGGCGCTCACGGAGGCTCAGCATGCCCAACTCATGGAACGACTCAAGGACGCCGACGCGATGGTGCGTCGCTGCGCCGTTGAGGCCCTGGGAGCCCATCCGGCGTCGACGAATATCACCCCACTGTTAAACGTCCGTCAGACAATCCCGGACGCCGACGTGCAACTGGTCTATGCGACTCGATTGGCTCTTCGCAATCAGCTGCGATTGCCCGAAGCGTGGCGAAGTCTCGCTGATCTTGATGGCAACCAGCGCCACCATATCGCCGACGTGGCGACGGGCGTGCCGAGCAAGGAATCGGCCGCGTTTCTCCTCGACGTCATTTGCAAGGGCGAAACCGATCATGGGCGGCTGTCGCGGTTCGTGCATCATCTGGCCCGCTACGGCAGCGGCGAAAAGGCGGCGGAATTCGTGAAATTCGCGCGGTCGTCGGCGAGCGATGATCTTGGCCGGCAAGTGGTGATGCTTCAGGCTTTTCAACGCGGCAGTCAGGAGCGCGGATCGGCTCTGGCTGGCGATTCCCTGGCCTGGGCTGAAACGACCGTCAAACGAATGCTTGAATCTCGTGACGCCGGCCAGAATCAGATGGGGGCCGACCTGGCAGGGTCGCTCCGGCTGATGGGGATGCAAGACGCCGTTCGTGCCGTGGCGTCCGATATCAAGAAACCCGATGGCGCTCGAGGTTCGGCAGCCGCGGCGCTCGTGACCCTTGGGGCCGAACGCCATGTCGATCTCTTAGGGAAATTGGTACGCGAACCGGATACGTCCTACGCGCTTCGGGAACGGGTTGCCCGAGCGATGGGCGGCGTCAATCAACCGAAGTTGCGAGCCGAGTTGCTTGAGGCGCTGGCGAATGCGCCGGCTCCCACTGCGCTTATGCTCGCTCAGGCGCTGGTGAGCACGCCGGCGGGTTGCGAGGCTCTCATGGACGCCATCGCAACCGGCAAGGCCTCCGCTCGACTCCTACTCGAACGGCCAATTGACATCCGTCTCCGCGAAGCGCGACTTCGCGATTTCGACGCGCGGCGTGCCAAACTTACCGCCGGCCTACCTCCCGCAGACACGCGCATCAACGACCTCATTCGCCGGCGTCGCGATGAGTTCCTCAAAGCGAAACCGGATTTGGCCATGGGCGCCAAGTTGTTCACTGAACATTGTGCCGCCTGCCATCAGATCGGCGGGCAAGGAGCGAAGATTGGCCCGCAACTCGACGGCATCGGCGTGCGCGGCCTCGATCGGCTCCTCGAAGATACCTTGGACCCCAATCGAAACCTCGACCCGGCATTCCGCACGACTCGGCTCGCCTTGAAAAATGGCCGCGAGGTGAGCGGGTTGTTGTTGCGCGACGCCGGCGCCGTCGTCGTCATTGCCGACTTGCAGGGGAAAGAGGTGCAAGTGCCGATAGCCGACATCGAGGAACGCAGCATCTCCCCGTTGTCGCCGATGCCCGCCAACTGGGGCGAACGCATCCCGCCGGAGCAGTTCTCCAACGTGATGGCGTACCTGCTGTCGCAACGGAGCAAGTAGCCGGCATCGGCGCCATTGTTCGATTTCAGATAGAATTACGTTGGACGATCGCACAAGTCTCGGAGACCGCATCTATGTCACCAATACTTCAGGCGTTGGGAATCGATCGACTCAGTGTCGCGGAACGATTGTTGCTTGTTGAAGAGATTTGGGACAGCATTGCCGACGAAGGAAACGACCTCCCGTTGACCGAATCGCAGAAAGCCGACCTCGA
>CAZESP010000005.1:0-95557 GCA_964515185.1 uncultured Alcaligenaceae bacterium | reverse complement strand
TGGTTCAATGCCACCCTCAACCCACAAACTCATCATGCGCATTATTCTTGCACTCGTTGGAATGTCCTTGATCCCGACTCTGGCAGGCGCCGCGGAGCCGGCCAAACGCCGCATGACCGTCGAGGACCTTTGGGCCATCAAACGGATCGGAACGCCCAGCGCGTCGCCCGATGGGAAGTGGGCCGCCGTTGACGTCACATCGTTCAACATGACGACGAACGAAAGCACGTCGCAACTCTGGTTGCTCTCGACCGACGGCAAGACTCAGAAACAGGTGACGACATTCGAGGGCCGCAACAGCAACCCGAAATGGTCACCCGACGGCAAATGGATCGCCTTCATCAGCAAACGCGGCGGCGATGACGGCCCGCAGATCTACGTCTTGCCCGCCGGCGGCGGTGAGGCTCGGCGCGTGTCGAAGATGCCGTTCGCGCCGTCGTCGTTCAAATGGTCGGGCGATAGTCAGACGATCTATTGCATCGCGTCGACTTGGCCGGATGCCGCAGATGATGCCGCCCACGCCAAGCGGGATAAGGAGCAAAAATCCGCCAAGGTGAAGGCCTACGTGATCGACGGCGCCGCGTTTCGATATTGGGATCGTTGGCTCGCCGATGGCAAGCGCCCGTTCGTTTTCGCCATCAACCTGTCCGATGGCCGGCATCGCAATTTGATGGCCGGCACGGGTCATCATCTCCCGCCGCAACAACCCTCCGAGAGCCATTACGACGTCTCACCGGATGGCAAGGAGCTTTGCTACGTCACCGACAATGTCCGCGACCCCGGTATGGACGCGAACCTCGACCTGTTCGTGCTCCGGCTCGATCAGAAGGGAGCGAAGCCGGAATGTCTCACTGGCGACAACGCCGCCAACGACACCGACCCAACCTATAGTCCCGACGGCAAACGGCTCGCGTTTCTGCGGCAGACGATCAAGTTCTTCTACGCTGACCGCACGCGGTTGATGCTGCTTGATTGCGCCTCGGGGTCGGCCCGCGAGGTGTTGCCTAACCTTGATCGGCCATGCGCGGCGCCGAAATGGCTGCCCGACGGTCAACGCATCTGCGTCGAGGTCGAAGACGCGGGTTATCATCGCATCGGATTCGTCAACCCGGCACAATCGAAGATCGTGATGGACAAGCCCGCGTTCACCGAGCGTTCGATCGACTTCGCGAAGACGACGCGAATGGGCGTCTATTTGCAAACGAGCTTCAACGGCCCGCCGGCGGTCTACGCTCACGGGCCAGGGATGAAGCAACCGTTGCGCCTTGAACGATTCAACGACCCAATCACGTCGGCGTGGACGCTTGGCAAGGCCGAGTCGCGGACATTCAAAGGAGCGCGTGACCGTGATGTGCAGATGTGGGTCTTCTACCCGCCCGACTTCGAACCGTCGAAGAAATGGCCATTGGTGCAAGTCGTCCATGGCGGGCCGCATAACGCCATTACCAGCGACTTCAGCTTCCGATGGAATCCGCAACTGTGGGCGGCGCAGGGTTGGGTCGTCGGCGTCGTGAACTTTCACGGTTCGAGCGGTTTCGGACAGGAATTCACGGACAGCATCACGGGCGACCTCGGCACCATGCCGATGGAAGACATCATGAAAGCAACGGATTGGCTCGCCGCTCAGCCTTGGATTGATCCGAATCGGATCGCCACCGCGGGTGCCAGTTATGGTGGATACATGATGGCTTGGCTCAACGGGCACACGGACCGATTCAAGACAATGGTCTGCCACGCAGGCGTTTACAACTGGCACAGTATGTTGGCGTCCGATATTGTCCGCGGTCGCGAGCGCTCGCTGGGCGCGCCGCCATGGGGCGACCTGACGAAGATCGACAAGCAAAGCCCACAACGGTTCGCGTCGAACTTCAAGACGCCGACGCTGGTGATCCACGGCGAACTCGACTATCGCGTGCCGGTGACGCAGGGCCTGGAGTACTACAACACGCTGCGTCAGAAAGGCGTGACGACGCGCCTGGTCTATTTCCCCGACGAGAACCATTGGATCCTAAAGCCCGCCAATTCCCTGCTCTGGCACCGCGAGGTTTTCGGCTGGCTCGAAAAAGGCATCGGCCACGGGCCATCGCGGTGAGGGGCTTTGATGTTCTGCGCGCAAGTGGTCACGACTTGCCGTCGTCGAGGGGCAGCCTCGACTCGCGATGCATACCCGGTGACTGAACCGTTCGCGGTTTGCATGGCTTGGTGGTGCTATACTGATGCATGGATTCTCGCCGGTTCGTGTGAGGGTGACCATGAGTGCTGTGCCAAAATCGAAGCTGACCGCGGTCGAGTATCTTGCCATCGAACGACGTGCGGAGTACAAGAGCGAGTTTTTTCGCGGCGAAATGTTCGCCATGGCAGGGGCGCGATACGAACACAACCGGATTAACGACAACCTCGTCTTCGAATTGACCCAACGATTCAAGGGCGGAAAGTGCCAAGCGATTTCCAGCGACATGCGGGTCAAGATCGAGGCGACCGAACTCTACACCTACCCGGATGTCCTGATCGTCTGCGGCAAACTGCAATTCGAAGACGAAGCCCGTGATACGTTGCTCAATCCCGATGTCATCTTCGAGATATTGTCGCCCACCACCGAGAAATATGACCGCGGGACCAAGTTTCGGCACTATCAGCAGATTCCCTCGCTCAAGGAAATCGTGTTGGTGACCACCGAGGAACCGATCTGCGAACGATTCACTCGCCAACCGGACGGCACATGGTTGTTGACCACGTCGACGGGATTGACCAGCGAACTTGCCTTGGTTGCGGTTCCAACCAAGATCCCGCTGGCCGATATTTATGCCGGTGTCACGTTTCCCGAAACGCCGTTGCGCTGAGTGCCGGTGACTTTCGATCGCCATCGTGCGGACATAGCCTGCTCGCTTCGGAATATCGGTCGAGCGATGCCCGCGCCGCGAATTCTCTCCGGGCGCCGCTCACCGATCCATCCGGGCATGGACGTCGTGGCGAGGGGCCAACGGAGCCAGCCACCGGATGGGTGCGACGTGGACGACCTGGCTCTCACCGCTAGTCCGGCTGCCCCATAAGTTTCGCCGTTGCCCTGTTCGGTAGTACAATAAAGGTTCGGAAAAACCCTGAATTGCGCCCCGTCACCCCGAGAGCGGAATCGCGTCGTGCAAATAAATGCTGTCTGTCCGAGCTGCGGCGCTCGGTATCAATTCGGCGCCGAGATGATTGGCAAGAAACTGCGTTGCCCGAACCCGGACTGCAAGAAGGTTTTCACGGTTCACGAGGCGCCGCCCGAAGCGCCAAGCTCCAAAGGGAAATCGCCGCCGGCGGGAGCCAAGAAACCGGCGTCGCCCCCTCCGCCTTCGCGAGCTGCGACGGGCTTTCCCGTCGAAGTCGATTGGGCCGCGGCCCCACCGCCACCGGTGCGACGCAAAGGTCCCGATGACGCCGTCGAACCTCCCGAGGCTGCCCCCGTCGATCGCGCGTCGCCCGACGAGGTTCTCGCCTGGATGCACGGTCCGGCCGAGCCTGCCGGCGATGCGAAAGCCCCCGGCGAGGAGGTCTTCGATGAATGGACCGTGGTCGAAGGAGGCGACGACCGACCTCACGATGCCGCCGCGGACCGGCGGCCCGCGCCCGACGAGTCGCCCGTTTATCACATCATCAAACCGAAACGATCACAGGCGAAGTTTGTGCTGGTGGCGATTGTCCTGGTCGCGGCCGCCGGCGGGTTCGGCTTCTTCAAGTTATACCAAACCCGCAAAGCCACCGAAGAACGACTGCTCGCCGAACAAGCGGACAAGACGGGCAAGGAACAGCGTTTCGATGAGGCCGCCAAGCAGTTCGATCAACTGGCCAACCGTTTCACCGGAAGCAGTAGCATCAATCGCTATCGTTTCCTGGCCGCGTTCTACAAAGCTCGATCCGACGCCGGGTCGCTCTCCGTTGATCCATTGAAACGCTTCGAGGACTTTCGCACCTATTTCGCCGAGGCACAAAAGGACAAGGAATACAAGAAAGACGAGCACGGGCCGATTGCCGGCGAGGCCCTGCTGAGCATCGCCCGCGAGTTGGCCAACTTGGCCGACAAAGCGCGAGCCGCCAAGGACGTCGATGGGGCGGAAAAAGGCGTCGCCGCTGTTGAACCGGTCATGCAACTGATGGAAAAGTTGTCGCCCAAATCGGGCGACGAAGTCCGCGACACACTGGCGAAAATCAAAGATTCCATTGCCGCCGAACGCAAGCTCATCGCGTTTCTGAAAAAGGTCGACGAAATTCTCTCGACGCCCTCGCTTGGGGCAATTGAACAAGTCAGGGCCGACGCGAAACAGGCGGGTTATTCGGACAATCCCGAAGTGCTCAAGCGCCTCGAACAAGCCGATCAAATCGTCCAGAAGTCAATTCGATTCGTGGCCGAGGAAGCCCCCCCGTTGAAGTTGCCGACGCCCGAGCTTCCCTCGCTGCTGATTGGGCCGGCCGGCGGGCCGATGGTGCCGGGCGCCGAGAATGAAGGGCCGGTCTTCGCGGTCGCCCGCGGCGTGTTGTACGCGTTGGGTGAAATCACCGGCCGAGTCATGTGGGCCACGCGAGTCGGTATCGATGTTCAATCGCTGCCGCTGCGGGTGCCCGGCAGCGCCACCACGCCCGAGTTGGTGTTGGTTCCCGCCGCGGATGGTGCCGGAATCACCGCACGCGAATCGCGAACCGGCAAGCCTCGCTGGCATCAAGCCCTACCGGCTCCTTTACGGGGACAACCCGTGCTCGTCGGACGCCGAGCGTTCATGCCCCTGGCGGACGATCGCGGCACGGTCTTGGTGATCGAAATCGTAGACGGCCATCGCATCGGCAAGCTTGAAGCCGGGCGCAAACTCGGGCCGGGAGCGGCGCGACAACCCGGTGGCCAACGCATCTTCCTCCCTGCCGACGGCAATGTCGTACTCGTCATCGAACCGGAACACGCCAACCCCAACGGCAACATTGAACCCGCTTGCACGACCGTGTTGAAAACCGATCACCCTGTCGGCTCACTGCGAGGCGAGCCGTTGGTCTTCGGTGGCGCTGACGATCCCGGGTATCTGGTGCTCGGCCAAACCGAAGGCATTGGTCAAATGCGATTGCGAGTATTCCGCCTCGCATTGCCTAGCCCCACGCTGACACAGGTTGCCGAGACCAAGCTCAATGGCTGGTCGTGGTTCCCACCCGTGTCCGACCTGGAGAAGGTTGCTGTCGTGACCGACGCCGGATCGTTTACCTTGTTTGGTGTCAATCAAAAGAACAACCTCGATACCGGGCTGTTTCCGATCCTATCGGTCGATCCGCCTGCTGCCGCCGCCGGCGCCCCGGCTCGTGGCATGGTGGCTCACGCCGTGGAAAACAGTTTTTGGGTACTCGCCAATGGCGATCTAAACCTCTATCGAATCGGCTTCGACCGCAAGGATGGACTGAGAAACTCGCCGGGTTGGGCTCGCCCGCTGCAACTCGGCACGCCGCTCCACCCGGCCCAGACCAATGGTGACAGCGACGTGTTGTACCTGGTCACGCAACAAGCCAACCCGCCGATCTGCCTGGCGACCGCCGTCGATGCCCAAAATGGGGCCATCCGCTGGCAACGCCCGTTGAGCCTGACCGCACAGGGCGACCCCATCGTCATCGGCGGACAGATTGTGCAAATGGATCAGGGGGGCGGGCTTTATCAGGTGGACCCAGCTCAAATCAACGTGCGACCCGATGTCGAATGGTATTTGGGCGGAACCCAGCTCTTTCCGTCGCGGACCGACGTGGTCGGTGAGCCGGCGATCTTGACGTCGGCCGATGGCAACACCGCGTTTGCCATTCTCGTCGTCGCTGACGGAAAGCAGCTCTTGGTTCGCGAGGTTTCCGCCGATAAGCCACCACAAGAGCGTTCATTGACGGTGCCCGCTGCTCTTGCCGGCGCTCCAGCCTTGGCCGGAACTTCGTTGGTTATTCCGCTCTCGGATGGGACGCTGCATCGCGTTCCCATCGGCGGCGGCGCCGCGGCGGTCGGGCCTGACTGGAAAGGCCAATCAGCCGGCCCCGAGACGAAAGGATTTGTCTTGGCTCTGCCCGGCGATGAATTCTTGACCAGCGACGGCCAGCGGGCGCTTTCCACTTGGTCATGGCCGGCGAACAACAAGTTCCAAAAACGGCAAAGTTATAACTTGCCCGATCGCATGGTCGGCCGGCCTCTGATGTTGCCCGGTGAAAAAGAAACCGCTCGCATCGTCGTTGCCGAAGCCATTGGGCGTATCACCCTCCTTGATACTCAACTCGCACCGGTGCAGACGTGGGCCATCAAGGCGCTGCAACTGGGCAATGAAATCACGGCCGGCCCGTTCATCCTTGAACTGCCCGGGAAGCCCGCACAAATTGCCGTCATCATGGATCGCGTCAAGCTCGCCTTGTTCCGGCCCGGCGAGCGCCAAGCCGCGATGGTCTATCAATCCGCGGGCGAAGGATTCTCTGGACGACCGATTCCGGTGGGCGATCGGCTGATTCTCGCGGATATTTCCGGTCGATTCGAGTCTGTCGGAGTCGTGAACGGCAAGGCAACGGGCGTTCGATTTCCCGCGGAGGGTGGACTGCCCGCAGCGCCTGCCGCCGCCCCCGTGCCCTTTGGGCCGAATCGACTCTATGCCCCGCTCAGCGACGGCACGATCTTGCTGCTGCCGCGTGACCGATTGGCCTCGGCGGAACTGGCGCCGGCTCCGGCCAAGGAGGGTAGTTGAGGATTGATCCATGCCCGCGAACCTGACACCACAGTATCTCGAAGCGGAAGCCGATTTCCGCCGCGCTCAGACCGCCGAGGAACGCCTCGAGTGCCTTCAGCGGATGTGGCGAGAGCTGCCCAAGCACAAGGGCACGGATAAGCTCCAAGCCGAGTTGAAGTCGAAAATCAGCGAGGCCAAGAAGGAGGTCGAGCACGAGCGACGCAGCCCGAAAAAAGGCGCCGGCGTCAGCTATAAATTTCCTCATCAAGGCGCCGGCCAATATGTGCTGATTGGCGCTCCCAACACCGGCAAGAGTCGCCTCCTGACGCGATTGACAAGGGCCACTCCCGAGGTGGCTGCCTATCCATTCACAACTCGCGAACCCCACGCGGGCATGATGGAATTTGAAGACGTTCGCGTTCAACTCATCGACACGCCGCCGATCACGCCCGATTTCCTCGAACCATACATCGGCAGCCTCATTCGCGGCGCCGATCGCGTGTTGCTCATGGTCGATCTCGCCGATGACGATGGCCCGTTCGCGGCAGAAGCGGTCATCGAAAAACTGGCCAGCGTCAAGACCGTTCTCGCCGGTCAACCACCCGCGGCGCCCGAAGACCTCTCGATCCATTTCGCGCCGACGCTCATGGGCGCCAACAAGATTGATGCCGACGGCGCGGAAGATCGGCTCGCGATCGTCCGAGAAATGTTCGCCGAACGGTTCCCAATTGTCGTCTTCTCAGCCGAGCATGGCCAGGGCATCGAGGAACTAAAACAACACTTGTACGGCGATCTGAAGGTCATCCGCGTGTATACCAAGATGCCGGGCAAGCCACCGGACATGTTGTCACCGTTCACGATCCCCGTCGGCGGCACCGTGCTCGATTTCGCCACGCGGGTCCATCGCGAGTTTGAAACGACGTTGAAATCCGCTCGCGTCTGGGGCACGGGCGTGTTTGATGGTCAGACCGTCGGCCGCGACCACCCGTTGCACGACAAAGATGTTGTCGAACTCCATAGTTAGCCTGGCGCCGGCGCGTCCAGCATTTTCTCATCACGGCATCAAACGCGGTGCCGGCAGAACCTCCGCCTGGGGCACGTTCCAGTCGCTGAATAGTCTGCGAGCATCCGCGCGGAACCAGAGGGCGTCGAACGCCGAATCGGTACCCAGCGATTCACGGGCCTTGGCATCCTGGAAGTAGTCGGCGGCATGAGCGCGCCGGAGCAAGGCCAGCGACTGATCGAGGCTTGCGATGATGGCCGCCGTCCGCGCCGCGTGAAACAGCAACTCAGCCGGGGTCTCCGCCGAGGCCGTCAGCGAGTCGAGTTCCGAAGTGGCCTCCTTGAATCGATTGCCCTTCGCCAAAGACCGAATCCGCCGCATTCGTTGATGGGGTCGATTCACCTCCGCTGCATAGACGAGCGACTTGTCCCAAGCGCCGATGGCCTCGGCGAATCGCTCCTGCCTGTCCAAGGCATCCGCCAACCCATAAGCCGCCACCGACAAGTCGGCCCGGACCATCGGCGCCTTGGAATCGAACATCGGCTCCAACAGTTGAATAGCACGGCCATACCAGGTCGCGGCATCCACCGGTGCCGGCGCGTACTCGCCCAGAGAGTTGTAGCTTCTCGCCAGGTCGAGACGATATGCCGCCACCCGTGGAAATTCGCGAGCCAGCTCCTCGCGGATCACCAGGCCTTCACGCAGCTCGGCCATCGCCTCGGGCAGGCGACGTTGATTCGCATAAATCCGTCCCAGGTTGTTGCGGGCACGAGCCAGGTCACGCCGATACTCCGGCCGGCCGGGGTCGGCTTTAACGAGACCCGCCCGAAGGTCTAACGCGCGTTTCATAATTGGCTCCGCCTCGATGTGCCGATTCTGTTCCATCAAGTCGGTGGCATGATTGTTAAGCAGCTTGGCAAAGTCCTGCCGATAATCGACAACGCTTGGATGATCGGCCACGAGTCGTTCGAATACGGGAATCGCGCGGCGATGATCTGCGAATGCTCCATCGATGTCGCCGCTTCGCTGGCGCAATAGAGACCGGTTATAATAGCCTCGCCCCAGGTTGTGCCGATGCTCGGGAACGCCGGGAAATTCCGCCACGAGCCGCTCCGACAGCTCCAAAGCCTCGGCCATCGCCTCGACGGCAATTCCTGCATTCCCCCGATTGCTGTGCAGGCTCGCCCGCGAAAACAGGGCCGTTGCCAAGTCTTGACGATGCCCCGCGTCCGCACTTTCCGATTTGATCAGGTGTCTCAGCGCCTCGATGGCTGTCAGCAACTCGGCGTCGGCCTCATCGGGACGATTCAACCTCACAAGCAGCGTCCCCAAGTTGATGCGAATCGCGACCGCAGTGGGCAACAGGCCGGGAACACCGCCGCGAGTCGCGTCGTCGAGCATTAACAACGCGCGCCGATACGTCTTCTCCGCACCGTCCCAATCTCCGTCGGCTCGTTGTTGCGAGGCCAAACCGTTGAGACAGCGAGGCAATTGCCTACCGAAAAGGCGGTGATCCTTGGGATGACGCGACGCGAGTTTCTGAAGAAGGTCGGCCGAGCGGGCCAAATACTTCGATCCTTTTTTGCCGCTGCCCGTATCGGCGAGCAGCAAACCGAGATTGGTGAGCGACTCCGCGAGGTTGTGCTGATACTCAGCGGTATCGGGGTGGTTTGTCGCGAGTTGTTCATCGAGGATCAGCGCCCGTTGAAACGCCGTTTCCGCGCCGTTCAATTCACCCAGCAACTGGCGTATGTGACCCATTTGCGCATGGGCCGCCGACACCTCGAATATGGTGTCCGCGTCGTCTCCGGGCTGATCCACAAAGCGACCGTAGTGAGTCAAGGTTCGACCAAGAAACGCCTTTTGGTCCACGCTCAACTCAGCCTGTTTCATCAGTAACGACTGAATCGCCCCAGAGGAAACGTCGTCGAGCGCCTGACGGGTTTGACGGCGAGCTTCCTTGGCATCCTCACGCTGGCGAACGGCCTCCATTCGGGCGAGTTCCGTTTGATCGCGTTCGCGACGTACCAGGACGAATCCGATGGCAAATGCCAGAAAACCGACCGCCATTAGCAGGAACGCGCTCATCACGGCGGCCCGATGCCGGCGACTCCAGCGAGCCACCCGTGCCGGCAACGGCTCGCGAAGGCAACTGACCGGCTCATCGGCAAGCCACCGCTCCAGGTCGGCGGCGAGGTCCAACGGCGACGCATAACGATGCGATGGTTCGATTGCCATCGCCTTGAGGCAGACAGCTTCGAGGGCACGGGATACGTCCGCCCGGACCTGACGCGGAGGCAGAAACTCGCCCCGGCGAACTTGATCCAGAATAGTCGCGGGTTGTCCTTGAAATGGTCGAACTCCCGTCAGAATCTCGTAGAGAATCACACCGAGGCTGTAGACGTCGCCAGCCGGCCCGATCCGGCCGATGTCGCCGGCAGCCTGCTCGGGCGACATATACGCCGGCGTTCCGACCACAACGCCCTGTACTGTGGCCTCGGCATCACGGGTCACCGCGGGGGCTGGTACATGCACTTCGATCCGCATGATCGACTTCGCCAGTCCCCAGTCAATAATGAGCGTCTCCCCGAACGGCCCAAGCATGACGTTCGCCGGTTTGAGGTCGCGATGGATAATCCCCTTGCTATGGGCGAAAGCCACGGCATTGCAAACGTCGATGAGTCGCCGCAACAATTGGCGGAACTCGGCCGGCGCCCGCGCCGACGATTCCCCATGATGACGTTCAATCGCTTCTTTGAGCGTCTCGCCGCGCACGAAACGCATGGCATAGAATGGGCGACCGTTGGTATCGGTGCCGAGGCTATAGACCGGGACAATGCCGGGGTGCTCGAGGCGACCGGTGATTTCAGCCTCATGCAAGAATCGGCTTCGGCTCTCGGCACCGGCGGTGTGCGCGGGGTGCAAGGTCTTGAACGCGACCTCGCGATCAAATTCGCCGTCAAGGGCCACCAAGACCCGGCCGAGTCCGCCTTGAGCATGGGGGCGCAGAATCCGGTAACGATCGGTCACGATGGGTGCCTCGTCAGCCGGCGGGCGTTGATGGCCGACGCTCTGTGTCGGTTCATTCATGGAGTTTCTCGTTCATGCCAATCGCGAACCACGCCGAACGCGGCTGTCGTTAAGTCGATCAGCCCGTTGGCGCCCGACATGGAATTCGGTCAAGGTAGACAGGTGAGCGGCAGGGTTCATCGCATAAGTCAACCGACACCCAGGCAACGAACACAGGCGACCTATTTTCGTCGCGCCAGGTCGCTGGCCATCGGACCGCGTTGCTGGATCAGTTCCGCGTGATGGCCTCGTCAAGATTGAGAATCACGCCGGTGACAGTAGTCCATGCGGCGACGTCGGCGGGCGCCAGTTTCTGGTCACGCGGCATCTCACCGACGGTCAATAGCCTGGTGGCCGCGACGGGATCCGCCTGATACTTAGCTCGCTGTTTATCAAATAATCGCGCAAGTATCTGCGTTTCGGCGGCGTTTGGGGTGCGAGACAGCACCAGTCGATACGCCAGCGTGATCCGGGCATCTGTGGTGTCTGCCTCGCGGAGTAATCGCTCCGCTAATTTTCGCGAGGCCTCGACATACGTAGGGTCGTTCTGAAGAATCAGTGCTTGGAGTGGAGTATTGGTTCGCGCGCGGCGCACGGTACACACCTCGCGATCGGGCGCATCGAAAGTGGCCAGCGTCGGCGGAGGGCAGGTCCGTTTCCAAAACGTGTACATGGTTCGCCGATACAGGTCCTTGCCGTGGCTCTGCGTGTATGTCTGGGCCGTCCAGTTCTTGCTGTCCTCGCGCGACATCAGCTCCTCCCAGAGGCCGGGCGGCTGATAGGGCGAGACGCTTTTGCCGCCGATCTCACCGTTGAGCAACCCACTGACGGCCAGGGCCTGATCGCGAATGGCCTCAGCGGGCAGCCGCAATCGCGACATCCGCGCCAGCAGTCGATTCTCCGGGTCACGGGCCAATCGATCCGGCGTCACGTTTGATGATTGCCGGTAAGTCGCCGACGTGACCATGACTCGCATCATTTTCTTGACGTCCCATCCGGTACGCATGAATTCGACGGCCAACCAGTCGAGCAACTCCGGGTGCGACGGCCATTCGCCCTGACTGCCGAAATCCTCGGAGGTCTTGACCAGGCCGATGCCAAACAACGACTGCCAAAGGCGATTCACAATGACCCGTGCTGTCAAAGGGTTGTTCGGCGCGACAAGCCATCGGGCAAGACCCAATCGGTTCGCCGGTGCTCCGGCCGGCAAGGGCGGCAACGCGGCGGGTGTGCCGGCGGTCACCTTTTCCCCCTTCTTGTCGTATTGCCCCCGCATCAAGATGTAGGTATCTCTTGGGCGTTCCATCTCGAGCATGACCATTGCCGTAGGGATCTGCTTTTCCAGATCTGCCAATTCGCGTTTGGCGGCGGTGAGCGTCGCGGCCAACGCCTTGGCGACATCGGAGACGTTCTCTCGAAAATAAGAACGAATCGCCTTCAACCGCGTTGGGGATCGCTTTTCCGCGGGAATGGCGAGCGCCGCCGCAATGTCAGCCGGGAGTTTCGACTTGCCGGCACCGATCTCCCATTGAGCCTGCGCCGCATCAACGTCCGCGATCGCGCCGTCGAGTTTCGCCTGAAGCGACCGAACTCGTTCGGTCAGTCGCGCTTGCTCCCGCTCTTGTTCCGGTGACGGTGCTCGCACCAACGGAGGTGCGTTGCCCTTGTTGCCGTCGAGACCTTTTTCCGGGACGTTGTGAAAGAACGCGAACATCCGGTAGTAGTCGCGTTGCGAGAACGGGTCGTATTTGTGGTCATGACATTGGGCACAGTTAAACGTCAGGCCAAGCCAGACCGTCGCCGTCGTGTTGACGCGATCGACGATGTATGCCGTGTGATACTCCTCGGGAATGGCGCCACCCTCGAAGTTAATCATGTGGTTGCGATTGAACCCGCTGGCGATTCGCTGCGAGGTCGTCGCGTTCGGCAGAAGGTCGCCGGCCAGTTGCTCGATCGTGAAGCGGTCAAACGGCATGTTGGCGTTGAAGGCATCGATGACCCACTCGCGCCAGCGGGTCATGTCCCGCCCGGAGTCGATGTGATAGCCGTGCGTGTCGGCGTAACGGGCAGCATCGAGCCAGTCCAGCGCCATGCGCTCGCCATAGCGCGGCGACGCCAACAAGCGATCGACGAGCTTCTCGAGGGCATCGGGTGCCGGGTCATGGAGGAAGGCATCAACCTCGGCGGGGGTGGGCGGCAGGCCGGTGAGGTCGAAACTTGCACGGCGTATCAGCGTCGCTCGATCCGCTTCCGGCGACGGTTGCAAACTGTCTCGTTCCAGTCTCGCAAGGATGAACCGATCAATGGGATTGCGGGGCCAGCGCTTGAAAACCACCTCGGGTTGCGGTGGTGCCTTGGGAGGCACAAAAGCCCAATGGTCGGACCAGACCGCCCCTTCGGCGACCCACCGCGTTAGCGTCGCGATTTGAGCGGGCGTCAGGCTCTTTCCGGCTTTCGGGGGCGGCATACGTTTGTCGCCGTCGGCGCCGATGCGTGCGATCAACTCACTCTGGCGCGGCTGGCCGGCGACAATGGCGCCATGTCCCAGTGCCGCGTCGCGAGTATCGAGCCGGAGTTTTGCCTTGCGTTCCTTCTCATCGGGACCGTGGCACCGGAAGCAGTTTTCGGAAAGGATCGGCCGCACATCGCGGTTAAAGTCGATTGTTCGCGTCTGTGCGTTGCCAGCCGAGAGACAAGTCAGCGAGAGCACGGCGAGCGGCAGCATCAGACGCAACATCGGCGAATCCTCCACATCAGACGCAACAGCGACGGGCGGCAATGGCCCGCGACTTCAGAATTGAATTATCGCAGGAGGTGGCGAAACTCAACAGGCGCGATTCAGATGCTTCAGCTTCCTTTCATGGCCGCCCCGCCGGGCCAGGACCACCGAAATTGAAACCGATACCGGTTTCCAAGACTCCGAGGGTGAGCAGTCGCGCCCTGATCCGCGGCGAGAGCTTTTCGGATAATTCCTTGTCGATCTGTTCGGCGCTCTTGCGATAGTCGGAAATTTCAACCTCGAATACAGCGACCGCGTGGGCCAGTTCGGCGTCGGTAAATTTTTTCGAGCGGATCAGTTCATCCAGCGCCATCGCTCGGGTTCGAAGCCGGCCGCGAGCCTCCACTTTGGCTTGAACCAAGGGCCGGGCACGCTTGGCTTCATCGCCGGTGAGTTCGAGTTCGTCGAGGATTCGATCGACCATTCGGGTGGTCATCTGAGGTCCGGGAGCCGATACCCCGGCCGGTCGATTCGGAGCCGGGCGGCCGCCAGGGCCTTGCAGCGGCACGCTATTCGCCAATTCGACATTAACCGTGCCGCCGTTCTTCAAGAACGGTTCAAGAAACTTGTCGAGTGCTTGCCCGTTGGTCCAGGCCATCTTGAGCGCGACCTTGCCGTTGACGTCGATGACCACGGTCGGGTTATTCAAATTCCCGTACTTGCGTTGAGCGCTCTGGTCGCCGAAGTCATCGACGAGGATTCGTCGAGACATCTTCATGTCGTCGCAGAATTTCTCGGCGGTCGTTTTGCGATCCTGAATGGTGTCGGCTTGCTTGATGCCCTTTCCGGTCTGGGTTCGGCCCGCGGGCTGGCGTTGCCCCTCGGGATGGGCCTCGCGGCAATAGACGAAGATGAACTCGGCCTTGCCCTTGTACTTCTGAGCGACTTTTTCCATGGAGTCAGACTGACCCACGCAGGGAGGTCAGGTGTAACTGCCGAATTCGATGACGACGGGCCGCCGGCCTCGCCATTCGCTAAGCCGGGCTTCTTTTCCGTTCAGGTCATGGAGAACGAAATCCGGCGCCAGGTCGCCGACCAAGGGTTTGGTTTGTGCGAACGTGTTCGGCCTGGCCCGTTCGCTCAGGGGCTGGGCAACCGTTGACGCAACGGCGAAGACGCAACAGGCAATGGTTGGAGAAAACCAGCACACGTCACGACCCTCCGAAGTGGGAAACAGGGGGCGAAATCCATCTATTCAACACCATCGGTCATCATAGGTTTTGGGTCGGCAGCGCCGGTGAATCGCGGTCACGACGTTGGCCGGCTTTGCTCGATCCGCTACGCTGAATCGGAGGCATTATCTCACGAGGCAGCGAAATGAGCGAACGTTATATTTTCACGATAGAACGACTCACCAAGGCTTATAACAAGCGCGAGGTGCTGAAGGATATTTGGCTGGCGTTTTATCCCGGCGCGAAAATCGGCGTGATCGGCTCCAACGGAGCGGGCAAGAGCACCCTTTTGCGCATCATGGCGTTGCAAGACACGGATTTCCTCGGGACGGCCCGGGCCGAACCCGGAACGACGATCGGTTTCGTTCCCCAAGAACCGCGATTGACCCCAAACAAGACCGTGCTTGAAAACGTCGAGGAGGCGGTCGCCAAAACCCGTGATTTGTTGAAGCGCCATGAAGAGTTGGGCAACCGCATGGCCGAGGCCGACCCCGACGAGATGGAAAAACTCGCCGACGAAATGGGCCGCGTGCAGGATCAAATTGACGCTGTCAACGCCTGGGAACTTGATCGGCAACTCGAAATGGCTATGGACGCCATGCGCCTTCCGCCACCCGATGCGCCCGTCGAGCAGCTTTCCGGCGGTGAGCGGCGCCGCGTCGCCCTGTGCAAGACCCTGTTGCAGCGCCCCGATCTGTTGCTGCTCGATGAGCCGACGAATCATCTCGACGCCGAGTCGGTGCAATGGCTGGAGCACCATTTGCAGGCGTACCCCGGCACCGTCGTTGCCGTCACCCACGACCGCTACTTTCTCGACAACGTCGCCCAGTGGATTCTCGAACTCGATCGCGGGCGCGGCCTGCCATGGAAGGGAAACTACACGAGTTGGCTCGAGCAGAAGAAGAAACGCCTCGAAGTGGAGGAAAAGCAAGAATCCGCCCGGCGCAAGACACTCGAACGCGAGTTAGATTGGGTGCGCATGGCCCCGCGAGCACGGGTGGCCAAGAACAAGGCTCGATTGAATGCCTACGAAAAGCTCGCGTCTCAAGAGTACGAGGATCGCGACGACGAGCTAGTGCTCCAGATTCCGCCCGGCCCGCACCTGGGCGACCTCGTGGTGAGGGCGACCAATGTCCGCAAGGGTTACGGCGAAAACCTGCTCATGGAGGATCTCAACTTCGACCTTCCACGCGGCGGCATCGTCGGCATCATCGGCCCCAACGGAGCCGGCAAGACGACCCTGTTCCGAATGATTGTCGGCCAAGAGTCACCGGATTCCGGCACGCTCAAAATCGGCGACACGGTGAAGGTCGCCTACGTCGATCAGAATCGCGACGCCCTCGACCCGGACAAGACCGTGTTTGAGGAAATCACCGGCGGACACGACACGCTCTTACTCGGCAAACGCAAGGTGCCCGCACGCGGCTATGTGTCGCGTTTCAATTTCCGCGGTCCCGATCAGCAGCGGCTCGTCGGCGAATGTTCCGGCGGCGAACGGAATCGCGTCCATCTGGCCAAGCTACTTCGCAGCGGCGGCAATCTTCTATTGCTGGACGAGCCGACCAACGATCTCGACGTTGATACGCTCCGAGCATTGGAAGAAGCCCTGTTGAGCTTTGGCGGATGCGCGGTGGTCATCAGTCACGATCGGTGGTTCCTCGATCGGGTCGCCACCCACATCTTGGCGTTTGAGGGTGAAAGCAAGACGGTTTGGTGCGAAGGGAACTATCAGACCTATGAGGAGCAGCGTCGCCAGCGTCTCGGCGCCGCTGCCGACACGCCGCATCGTTTGAAATACAAGAAGCTGCATGGGTGACGCATTTCGGTTGAGGGATGGCATCATGAAGACGCTCGCGGATCGGTTTCGACAATGGTACGAGTATGAGCGCGATTGCAACGCGAAATCACTAGCGATGCTGGCGTCGGTGCCAGCCGATCGCCGCGACGACCCGGCATTTCGCAAGGCGGTTGATCGCATGGCCCATCTGGTGGCGGCGCGGCGCGCGTGGCTGTATTGGCTCGGTGTCTCGCCGGTGGCCCCCGACCTGTTCCCGCAAGGATCGAGTCTCGACGCGTTGCCGGGATTGGTCGCCGAAACGGAAGCCGCTTGGGTTGAATACCTCGCGAAGCTCGACGATGCGTCACTGGAACGGGAGTTTGAATGGCAAATGCCCAACGGGCGCCGTTACTGCTGGACGGTAGAAGGCGTGCTGACGCAGACCTTCGGGCATGCGTGGTATCATCGGGGACAGATCGCATCGGCCGTGGCTTCCCTGGGCGGCAAGGCGGTCGATACCGACTACATCTTCTGGGCAAGGCCGAAACGCTTGGATGCGCCAGGGTGACTTGGCAGCGATAGGCCCACAAACGAAGGCGATTTTCTTGAGAGCCTCAACGGGCCGGCACGTCCGGCCCGTAACCGTGGCGTATTTTCGTTGGAGCGTCGCACGCAGGCAGTTATAATCTCAAGCGCTCAATCTCATCAATTTCCCATGGTGCCCCGCGATGACTCTTGCATCTTTTGTCCAATTGCTGGAGGCCAACCTCGACGAGTTGTACCGTCGTTACCGGCGGAGGCCAGTGGACCTGGACGGATCAATCCACGAATTGGATCGACTCCTTGAAGAAGCCGGCGCGATGATGCACGCGGGCCGAGACGCGGACCGTGAAATCGTCTCGGCGCTGGTAGTCCGCTTTGTTCAAATAACCTATATCGAGCCGTGGCAAAGCTTGGTGGGTGACCCAATGGCCTGGGTCGCCCGGGCCTCCAATCCGAGCCAGTTTCAACCGCTGGATGAGTTCGTAGAGAAGGTCAATTGGGTGAAGCAACATTGGATCGTCCTGGATCGGGAACGCCGCGACGCCGCGGGAGCCGGCGCCAGTGGGGGAATGGCCGATCCTCGCGCCGGCGACGGCGATCCATCCAAACGTCGCGACTCGTGATTCTCCTTTTCGAACCCTTCTCAGGCGAGACACATCATGGCGGACAACCGGCTGATGGTGGAGGAATTCCACCTCATCGAATTGGCTTCATTCAATCTCGTTGAATCGGCCAAGACAGCGCTCGAGCAGGTCGCCATGAACTTATCCCTGCGAGATGAACACGTTTTTTCGGCAAGCAGTCGCGGTCTCGAGGCCACAGGCTTCTGGATCGTCAACAAGATTCACGATACCTTTGCCGTCGAGCGACAGTATCACTTCAAAAGTCAATACCCCGTGGCGCAGGTGTTGGCGGCGGCGATCGAACTCCGTGGAGCGCATCTGTTGCCGGTGACCGATCGTCTCGGCGAAACGCTTGTGGTGTTGGCCCGAGTCGCCAAGGAAAATCGCGCCGAAGTCGCTGCGGAAGTTCTCGGCACGCTCGCCGGGAAAGCGACGAAGAGCGTTCGATGTGATCCGTGGACGGAGACGGCTCAACTGTTCCACGGCGATCACCCCGGATATTTGGTGATCTTAACGGAACTCGATGAAGGGGCAGAACGCGAAGCGGCGCGGAGAATCTTCGGCCCGATGCGGGTCGCCGAGACGGCATATCACAAGATTCAGGGGCAATCCCGCGAATATGTCTTGGTGCGTGAGCGTCTTCATCCCGGCCGCCACGCCTTGCACGAGGCAGTCAACGGCCTCGCGCTCATCACTCGCAGCGCTGGGAGTGACGAATCCGCACTTCAGGCCGCCCTTACGCAATATGACAAGGTTACGACGGCTTATCGGTCGGTGACGGAGTTGTCCGGCATCGCACGCCGAGTGCAGGTGAGCCTGGAAGCCAATCAAGCGAACCTTCGCTCCGCGCTCGAGCATCTGCCGCCTGACACGGCCTTCGCTCATCAGCGCCGGCAATGGACCGCCAACGCGATCGAGCAAGTTCGCGTGGATGTGGCGGACTGCCAGCCCTCGCTCGATGAGGCCCGATGGCAAAGCGGCGCTCATTTGGTCCACGTGCAAACCTCGCTCAGCGTCGCCGCCATTCGCGAAAACAAGGCATCCGATCGAGAGCGAAAACATCAAGAGGCGTTTAACAAAAAGATCACGCTGTTGGGAACCAGTATCGCGCTCATCCAAGTCGTATTCGGCATCGTTCAGATTTGGACCGCGGGAATCACTGCCGAGAAAGGCCCGTTCTTGAATCAGGGCGTCATGTGGTGGTCCTTTGGCCCTTTTGGCATTGGCATATTGATGCTGGTCGTTGGCCTGGGATTCTGGTACCGGCAACTTCGGCGATCCGAGAAACCCCGATGACCGTCGCTGATCCCCATTCGCCATTCGTCGAGGCGCTCGGTTCCGACTGGGCAGCCTTGCTGCGATATTGGCTGGCCCACGATTACCGGCCCGCACTCCGGCGCGCGATCGATGCCTTGTCGCAGCGAGCCAACGAGGACGAGAATTGGCTCAACGAGTATCTCACGGAGGTTTTCACCAAACCTCAAACCGGTCGCGAGGTTTTCTTTCGCAGCATTCCGCTCGATTGGGACGCGCACCAACTGAATTCCGTCGAGCTACTGAAGCTCTGCCCGGTCATGGCAATGATCAGCCAGGCCGAGCGAGGGTTACCGCTAGCCCCGGAACCGATCCGCAAGGCGCTGGTCCTTTGCGACAAAATGCAACTCTACGCCGCTCAACTGGACGACCGACCGATCAGTGTTGGTTGCGTTTCAATATGTTCCCGATTGCATCGCCTCGCAAATACCTTCTCCGAAGCGCGAGATTATTGCCAATTGGCCTTGGCACTATATCGGGAACTTGCCGAGGAGCGTCCGGCGGTTTATCAGCCATTCGTCGCGGCCGAGTGGGAAAGGCTGGCGGGAATTCATCGGAGTCTCGCTGACCGTGAGGGCGCCTGTCAAGCCTATCGCGAGGCGTCGAGGCTCTATCGAAAACTCAGCCAGGGCCGCCCCGACGCCTATCTCGCGACCGTCAATCGGCTGGAGATTGCACTCGGGGAACTGCACTATGAACGAGGCGACCGAAACACGGCTCGCAATTATCTGTGGAGTGCCTTAGGTCGACAACAGCAATGGCACGATCCACCATCAAAGGCTCGGGCCTTGATCTTGTTGGGTCGAATTCAGCGTGAATTGAATGACCCGGGCGGCGCCGATGCCAGCTTCGCGAATGCGATCCGAATCTTGGGACCGTCAAACCCGACGGATGCGACTGAATACCTCAATGAACGGCTATGTGCTCATGACGAGCAAGGCCGGCTTCTGCTCGAGCATCAGGAGGTACTGGGTTGGCCGGATTGGAATCGGGCAAGACAATCATTTCGCGAGGCACTGAATGCGGCCGAGTTACTTCGCGGTCGATGTGACGACCCTATCGAACGCCGCCGTGTCTTGCGAGAAAACCAGTCGATCTACGATGTATTGCTTCGCGTCTGCTTGGAGCTTTACCAGTCGGGGCAACACGAAGATGCTCTCGACGAGGCGATTGAGGTCGCCGAAGCGAACCGCTTGAGACCGATTCTCGATCTGATGCCCAACGTCGATGAGGAGCCGGAGCGGATACCCGACGAATTGTGGGACGAATTTAAGAAGCTTCGTTGGCGCCGGCAGGCAGCTTGGTTGCGCCGCGGAGCGACCGACGATACACCACCGGCACCGGCAATTGAAATGGGCGCCTCGGGATCGCGCGGACGACAGGCTTCCCCGCCGGATTCGGTCCGAGAACAAAGCAACGCGATTGCCCAACCCACGTCACCGCGTGTCGCCCGCCCCACCACGCCGCGAACGCCCGACGATTTGGAAACGGAGTTCAACGAGGTCCTGCGCCGAGTTCGTGAGCTTGAGCCAAATTTCAACCCCGAGAACATGCTCAAGCCCATCTCGCGCGAGGCCATTCGCCAATTGATCCCGACGGATATTCCAACGGCGATCGTGCAGTTTCACTTGACGCCCGACCGTGCCTGGGCGTTGATTCAAACGACATCGACCGCGGAAGCCATTCCGCTGGCGGGCCTCAACTCACGCCGAGTCGCCGACCAACTTCGGGTCTGGCTGACGTGCTATGCTCAGGAAACGACAGTCGGCTACGATGACCGGCCGAGCGCATGGAGCAACTCCGTCGAATATCTGTTTCGTCCCATTTCAGCCGAGTTGCTCTGGCCGATTACCGATCGCCTCAACCAGTTGTTGCCCCCGGATACGACGACCCGAAGCGGAGATCGCAAACGGCGATTGATTCTCGTCCCGCATCAAGCGCTCCATCATTTCCCGATCCACGCGGGCCGACTCAACAATGACGCCTATCTGCTCGACGAGTTCGAAATCGTTTACGCCCCAAGCTTATCTCTGCTCAATCGCTGTAGCCAACAAACGCGAACGGCAACTCGCAACCTGCTGGCCGTCACGAATCCGACTAATGACCTCCCTTTCGCTAATGCCGAAGTCGAGAGCATCCGCCATTATTTCGGCGACCAACAGAAGATTATTCCGGCCGCTGACAATCTGCGCGACCAATTGTTGCGTGAATGGCCCCACGTACAGGTATTTCACTATGCCGGCCACAGCACCTTTGACGCGGATGATTCCATGTCGTCGGCGCTACTTCTCGGGCCTGGTGGGAATTTAACGCTCCGCGATGTCTTTTTGGACTTTCGCGTGCCTAATGCACAACTCGTCGTGCTGAGTAGTTGCGACAGCGGGCGACACCGACCCGACTCGCTCGACGAATTGATCGGCTTGACCACGGGATTCCTGTTCGCCGGGGCATCCAGCGTCTTAAGCACGCTCTGGAAGGCCAACGACCTAGCAGCCGCCTTGGTCATGGACCAGTTTTACCGGGCCTGGCTCTTGGATGGGAAGAGCATGGCTGCGTCACTTGGGATCGCCCAACGATGGTTGCGGCAGCTCAGAGCCTGCGATGTGTTGGAACATCTCCAGACGCCGCCGTTTCGCAACAGTTTGGACACTGCCCAAGCATCGAGCGGGTTTTGGTCGAGTGCGATGGATCATTGGCGGCGCAATCCCGATATGATGCCGTTCGCTCTGCCCTTCTATTGGGCACCATTCATTATCACCGGTGTTGGTTACCCGTTGCCGACCGGGCCGGCCTGATCTTCTAGCGCGCCGAAACTCGCCTTGGGGAAAACGGGTAGATTTGTTGAAATGACCGATCACTACGACGAATAATAACCTAGAGGTCGGGGTAGCGGCGTTTCCCACAAGCGCCCTGGAATTCGATGGCTTCAGGTCGTAACGAAATAGTTAGGCGGGTCGCCGTGCGGAGAGATTCTCGCGGCCGATCGAACGGTATGGAGACCAACCGCCCGGAGGCGCCATGCTGGAATTGGACAACGTCACCAAAGTCTATCAACAAGGCCGGCGCACCGTGGAAGCGGTCCGCGGCGTCAGCCTGACCATCGATTCGGGCGAGTTCGTCGTCCTCATGGGGCCGTCCGGCTCAGGCAAGTCGACGCTCCTGCACCTGCTGGGCGCCCTCGACACGCCATCGTCGGGCCGTGCCTTGTTTCACGGTTGCGATCTGCGACAAATGTCCGATCGACAACGCTCGCATCTTCGCCGAACACGTGTCGGCTTTGTCTTTCAATTCTTCAATTTGCTCCCGACGCTGACGGCCATCGAAAACGTCATGATGCCGTTGCTTCTGGGCGGCATGTCTCGCCGTGAAGCGGGTCGGCAGGCGGAGGCATCGCTCGATCGTGTCGCGATGCGCAAACGGTCATGCCATTTTCCCGAGGAAATGTCGGGCGGCGAAATGCAGCGCGTCGCCATCGCCCGCGCTCTGGTCACCGAGCCGGAAGCCGTCTTATGCGACGAGCCGACGGGAAACCTCGATTCGGCAAACGCCCGCGATGTGCTCGAATTATTGCGGCAGCTTCCCGAAGAAGGCAAGCGATCGGTGGTGATGGTCACGCACGACCCCGACGCGGCAACGATCGGCGACCGGATACTTCATGTCCACGACGGCCGGCTGACCGACGACGTCCTCGCTGTGGCAAGACGAGTGGCCGCGGTCTGATTCATCTACACTCTCTGAAGTCTATCCGAGCGTTGCATGCGTTCCTTGTTATCGCTATTTCATTCGATCAGCCGCCGATATCTGGCCAAGCGTTGGGATCGAGCCGTGTTGGTGGTTGCCAGCATCGCCTTGGGCGTCGCCATGCTCGTTTCGACGCGGGTCTTGAATCGCTGCGTGGACGCGGCAGGATCTCGGCTCAATATCGGCGCTGATCTGTTGGTGACGGGCAGCCACGGCGTTCGCCTCGACCTGGCGGCGCCGCTGCGTGAAGTGCCCGGTGTCCGCGCCGTGATGCCGATTCTCATCGAACGTGTGCAACTTCCCGACGATGACAATCGGGCCACGCTGCTCATGGGGATTGACCTGAACGCGGCGCGGCAGGCCGACCTCACCGCCGACGATCGCAGCCGCGTGAAATGGTCGCTGACAAACCCATTGGCGCTATTGTCCGGTCGAGGAGTTTTGGTGGGGCGCTCGCTCGCCGACAAGACATCAAAGTCGTCCTTGGCCGTCCGAGCCGGTGGGCGGGTGCATCAGTTGCAGCCGGCGGGAATCCTCGATTTCGACGGGTTAGCCGCCAAGCTCGGCGGCAATCTCCTCGTTATGGAAATCTCACAGGCGGCTCGGCTGGTGGGAAATGAGGGTCGCATCGGGCGCATTGATGTCTATTTGGCGCCCGGTGCCGATGCCGTTGCCGTCGCGGCTGAACTGCAACGCCGCGCCGGTGACGCCGCCCTGGTTCGCTCGCCCGAAGCCCACGGGCAATCGACCGAGGAAGTTGTCGGCGGCGTCCGCATCGGCTTCACGCTTTGTGGCCTCGGCGCGATCATTGTCGGCCTGTTCCTGGTCTATAACGCCTTGGCCGTCAGCGTTGCCGAACGCCGTCATGACATTGGCGTTCTGCGCTCGCTTGGGGCCACTCGTATTCAGATTGCTACTCTGTTCTCCGGTGAGGCCGCGCTACTCGGTGCCTTCGGTTCGTTGCTCGGCTTGCCGTTGGGTATGGGCCTCGCCCGGCTGACTCTCGAACAAGTCCGCGGTGAGCTGGCCGAGTTGTACGAGTCACCGAATCAGCCGCTCTATCTGTCGGCTGGGTTGGTTCTACTCGCGGTCGGCTCGGGGGTGGCCACGGCGGTCTTGGCGTCGCTGGTGCCGGCTTTGCAAGCGGCTGCCGACGAACCCGCCGACGCCGTGCGTCGAGGCCCCTCCGGCGGGCGCCGATTGTTCCAATTCTTCCAGGCGGGGGCGAGCCTGACCTTGGTCGGTTGCGGGTTGGTGTTGGTGTTTACTCGCGACTATCTCCCCACTCGGGTCGGCGGATACGGCGGCATGTTCGCGATGTTCATTGGGTTGTTGTTAGCCGTTCCCGTACTTGTCGGGTGGATCGCTCGCATCTTGCTCCCCATCGCGAGGCGAGTCTTCGGTGTCGAAGCAAGACTCGCGGCTGATAATCTTCTCCGCGCTCCGGGTCGAACAGGCGTTGTGGTCGGGGCTTTGGCTGCCGGCGTCGCCCTCATGACTCTGACCGCCGGCGTTTGCACCAGTAGCGAGCGCCCCATCGTCGATTGGCTACGACGGTCGCTCACCGCCGACATCTTTGTTTTGGCCGGCGGTAAAGAGAATCTCACCAGCCTTGTCTTGCCCATGGCACCGACGACGGCTGATGAAATTCGAGCGATGCCCGGCGTCGAACATGTCGTCGGCATGCGATTCACTCAGCCCGAATACAACGGTCGAATCGCCTATCTGATCGCTTGCGATGCAGAGGTCTACCTCAAGAGTCATCGTGCCCGCGACGCGGCTCCTCACATCGGCAAGTTCCAATACCTGAGCCGTCCCGGCATGGCATTGATCTCCGAGAATTTCGCCGCATTGAATCGGCTCAAGGTGAACGACACTCTCTCGCTTCGCGGGCCGAAGGGTCCCGTCCAGCTTCAGGTCGCCGGCATCATCCCCGAGTATTCTTGGAGTCGCGGCTCGATTCTTGTGGATCGCGCCTGGTACGCCCGCGAATACGATGACCCGTTGCTGGATCTCTGCCACGTCTTCGCCGCCCCGGGCCGCGAAGATGAAGTGCGCCGACAAGTCGAGGAATTCTGCGGTCGGCGAGCCCTGTTTCCGTTCAGCCGCTCAGAATTAGACAGCTATTTGAATGATGTTATCAGGCGGGTTTATCAGCTGGCGTATCTGCAACAGGTCGTTGTCGCCATCGTGGCTGCCCTTGGGGTCGTCATGGCGCTGCTCATCTCGGTACTGCAACGGCGGCGCGAACTGGGTTTGCTTCGAGCCGTCGGGGCCACCTCGGGGCAGGTCCTCTACTCGGTACTCGCCGAGGCCGCCTTGATGGGTATCTTCGGTACGATTCTGGGCATCGCCGCGGGCATTCCACTCGAATGGTACGTCCTTCGTGTGCTGATCCTCGAGGAATCGGGCTTTCTGTTCCCCTTGCTCGTGCCGTGGCGCGAGGTTTTGGTAATTGGTGTGGTGGCGGTCGTGGCGGCGACCCTCGCCGGATTGATGCCGGCGGTGCGGGCTTCGCGGCTGGAGATTGCCGCCGCCGTCGCATACGAGTGATTGGGACTAGGAATGATGGCCCCGGTGATAGTGTGGAGACAGCATGGCCGAGCCGGCACAGGCAGTGATCTGGGACGTCGATGGCACGCTGGTTGATACCGCCGAGATGCACTACCAGGCGTGGGTTCGACTCTGCCGCGAACGGGGACGGGCTTTCACCCGCGACGAATTCGCCCGAACCTTCGGCCGGCGCAACGCCGAGATTCTCCACGAGATTTTCAGTAGTCCACTCAGCGAAAGCGACATCATCACGATCGGCGATCGCAAGGAAACCTTTTACCGCGACGCCGCCCGAGCTGGGGTCGCGTTGCTCCCGGGCGTTTGGACATTGATGAATGGCTTGCACGCTCATGGCGTGATTCAAGCCATCGGCAGCAGCGCCCCACGGGCGAATGTCGATCTGATTCTCGATCTAACAGGCATTGCTCGCTTCATTCAGGCAGTCGTGTCGGCCGAAGACACTCGCCGCGGAAAGCCGGACCCCGAGGTATTCCTGACGGCGGCTCGACGTGTCGGGACCGACCCGCGGCGATGCGTCGTCTTTGAGGATGCCGTTGCCGGGGTTCGCGCGGCCAAGGCCGCGGGTATGCGATGCGTCGCCGTCGGCTTCGTGGGCCATAATCCGGCCGGGGCACTCCTCGACGCTGGCGCCGATCACGTGGTTCACTCACTCGAAGAACTGAATCCTCGTTCTGTCCTGGACCTCATCTCGTCGAACATGATTGGTTAATCGTCCGGTCGCTCGGCCGGGAAATGATGCCACGCGACGCCGGCATCATTGACAATTGCCCGGTGATCCTCGACAATCGCCGGCGAATGCGACACTGTCGTGACCGATTCGGTTCCCCGTTTGGAAGCGAGCCTCCGATGCCCATAACCATTTCTGGCGTGCCTGCGAACGTCGTGTCTGCCCTCGAACGCTTGAAGGCCGATCTGACAAATGCCGCCGGCGACAACTTCGCCGGGCTAATCCTCTATGGCGGCGTGGCCCGGGGTCGCTATCGCCCGGGCAAGAGCGATGTCAACGTCCTTGTCCTGCTCCGCGACGCATCGGCAAACTCCCTGGCAACCATCGCGCCGGCGTTGCGCACCGCGTGGCGAGCCGTCGCCGTGGAGCCATTGATCCTCACGCCCGCCGAACTCCCCGACGCGGCACGAGCGTTTCCGATCAAATTCCTCGACATCAAAAACCACCACATCGTCCTGGCCGGTGAGAACGATCTTT
The DNA here is from genome assembly GCA_964515185.1 of uncultured Alcaligenaceae bacterium. Classification (GTDB taxonomy): domain Bacteria; phylum Planctomycetota; class Planctomycetia; order Gemmatales; family Gemmataceae; genus CAZESP01. The sequence continues at coordinate 69,057 of CAZESP010000005.1, read as the reverse complement.
CTCAACTTGTGGTGCCGCGCGAGATGATCCGATTGCGAATTGAACAGGAACTTCGCAATCATCTCTTGAGGCTAAGGCATGCGTTGATTTTGTCGGGCCGCGACTCGGTGGGTATGGCACGCATCTTGTCGAAATTCGCAAGACCGTTCGCGCTGGAGTTGGCGGCGTTGCTCAGCTTTGCCGGGAAACCATCGCCTGCCGAAGATCGGACCGCGGCGATTTTTGAATCGGCATCAGCGGCCTTTGGATTGAAGCCCGAACCGTTGGCCCGGCTCGCGGTCCTCCGTCAGAATCCGCGACCGGCCGGCGACATGGTGGAACTATTCCGCGAGACCCTCGATGCGATCGCCAAAGTCGCCGGCGCGGTTCACGCCATGGGGGAGGCGCGACCATGAATCCTCTCAATCTCACCGGGCCGCAATTCCTCGCCTTTTACATCATGCTGATCGTGAGCGCGGTCGTTGTGGCGATCGCCTGGCGATCGTATCTAAGACAGCCCATTGATGAGTTATTCCCCGACACGGCGCCGTTGTCGGCATACGAGGCGGCCTACCTCGAAGGCGGCGAGGATCTTGCCGTCAACGCTGCCGTCGTTCACCTGGTCCAAGACGAGATTCTGAGTGTCAAAGAAAACAAGCTGGTGCGGGAAAGCGATGTCCTGCCGGCAGACGCACACGCGCTAGAGAAAAAGGTATTCGATGCGGTTGAGCCTAGTGCCGGATCATCGCTCGCCACGGTTCAGCGAGCCGCGAAAACCGAACTTACCCCGATCCGCGAACGCCTCCAAGACCTCGGGTTGCTGGTATCGCCCAGTCAAGCCTCGATCGCGACGATTGCGCCGTTGCTGGTCGTCCTCGCCGTGCCGGCGTTGGGCGTCATTAAAATCCTCGTCGGAGTATCACGGGGCAAGCCCGTGGGATTCCTCGTGATACTGTGCATCGCTTCGGTGATTATCGCCTTTGTCGGATTCGGGCGAAAAGTCACTCGGAGCCGCCGCGGCGACGGCACACTGGAACGGCTCAAAACCACGAATGCCGCCATGAAGACCCAGGTACTTAAACTGGCCGATCAGGTCTCGGGCGATGACATGGCGATGGCTCTCGCGCTCTTCGGAGTTGGCATTCTCGCGGGTAGCCCGCTGTCGCCGCTTCAGCCGATGATGCGACCGCCGCCAACTGTGTCGAGCAGTTGCGGCGGTGGCAGCAGTTGCGGCAGTAGTTGCGGAGGAGGATGCGGCGGCGGTTGTGGGGGGTGCGGCGGATGACCCCGCTTGGACTCGGCATCGGATGGCGGCCGGAGTTGGCCCTTTTTATTGACCGTCGCCGCGACCTTGGGTTTGTTGAATTCATGGCCGAGGATCTCGACCCTCACACGCCGTTGCCCGCGCCGATTTCTCAACTGATCCATCGCGGCGTCCAACCCGTTCTTCACGGTGTTTCACTCTCTTTGGGTGGACCCGATCCTGTCGATCACACACAAATGAGAGCGTTGGCTCGCCTTGCCCGCCACCTCAAGGCACCATTGGTCAGCGAACATATTGCCTTCGTGCGTGGCGGCGGATTCGAAACGGGTCACCTGCTCCCCATGCCGCGAACACGCGAGGCCGTGACCCTCATCGTCAAGAATGCGAAAATGCTTCAGTCGATGCTGCCCGTTCCGTTGGCGCTGGAGAACATCGCGACACTCTTTGAATGGCCCGACGACGAGATGGACGAGGCAACGTTCCTCACGGAGATACTGGAGCGAGCGAACGTCCAATTTTTGCTGGATATCGAAAACGTCTACGCCAACGCTCGCAACTTCAACAAAGACCCGATTGAGTTTCTGTCTCGAATTCCGTTGGAACGAACCGCCTATGTCCATGTCGCCGGTGGTGTCGAGCGCGATGGAGCGTATCACGATACGCACGCACACGCCGTTCCGGCGATGGTCCTGGAGTTGCTCGAATACCTTTGCAGTCGCGTCAACGTTCCGGGCGTGATGCTGGAACGCGACGCCAATTTTCCGCCGGACTCGACCGTCGCCGCGGAGTTAGACGCCATCGCGGCAGCCATGGCGAGGGGCAACCGACGCCGAATTGAAACCGGGCCCGAGGTTCACCATGTCATCGGCGACTGAGCCTCGGCATGATTTAGCATCGCGACAGGCAGCGCTGGTCGAGGCGATCATGACAGGCGCGGCCGCTCCCGCGGGTTTCGACAACGAGCGACTGCGAATGGCGTCGGTTGCCTTGTTCCGTAAACGGCTCAGGACAGTGGCTCAAGCCTGGCCGATGCTGGGGCGAGAATTGGGCGAGCGATTCCGAGACTGTTTCAGTGACTATTCCCGGCAACACCCCATACCGCGTTTCGGTGGGCCGCTTGCCGATGGGAGGGCCTTCGTTCGCTGGTTGGCGGCACGGCAAGCGATTTCGGATGAGACCCGCGCCGCCGCACTTTGGATCGACGTTCAATACAAGTCGACGCGAACGGGTCTGATTCCGCGGCGAGGGCCGGCGTTGCGGCTGGCATTGTCCCGTCGCCCTTGGCGGCTGACTGTGGCGGTTCGATGTCCCGGCATCGCGACGCGGATTTGGCAGTTATCGCGACGATCGCATGGCTTATCGTCATGAAGGCATGGGCTACGATCGGCGTCGATCGTCGTGGTCGTCTTCGTCTTCGTAGCGTGGCCGGCGGCGTCGGGGGCGATCATCGTCGTCGTATTCGTCATCATCGTCGTCATAGCGCCTTCGCCGGCGCCGGTCGTCGTATTCATCGTCTTCGTCGTCGTCGATGTCAACGCGCCGCTGGTCACGTTGCTCTCGAACGGCATCGACAAACGCGATATTCACGTTTGTCAGCGTGATCGAGGAGTCCGTGATCTCGGTGGGCCGAATCGACATCAGTTGGACGATGACAATCAGTAGAAACCACGCCAAGATGATCAGGCCGATACTGAGACAAATCAATCCGCCCAACTCGTCCCGCTTCTGAAACGAGTCGATCAAAAAGCCAATTCCAACGGCCAACCCGGTCATGACGAAGAACGATCCGAGAACCAGCAGCAACCGATAAGCGTTGTTGTGGCGATGGCACCGGCAGACCGGCATGTCGGTGCTTTTCCGCTTGGTCAGAATCGCAACGACGATGACATACGGCAACAATCCAGCAAGGATGAGAATGTGAACCCAGGGAGGCGCCCAAGAGAATTTGCGATGAGGCGCGAATTCGGCGGGTTCTCCGCAGACGACACAGACCATCGGCAGGCGATTCGGGCGCGTTTCACGCTCAGTCAGACGAATTCGGGCCACGTTAATGACTCCTGGTAACGCTCGATGAGAATCTGAAGAAGATGATAGTGGCAAAATCTTCGCTGAGTCGCTGCGGGCTTTGCTTCTGCTTGCTTGGGTGCGTAAAATCCTTTGCCCGAACCCCGTCAATTGTGCGGGTGTCGGTCTTGGGGGACCGGTTGGCACGACGAAAGCGAGGCATCAATGGACGAGTTCGGCAAGTTCCTAGCCGGCGGTGCCGCCCTGGGCGTCATCGCGGGATTCTGGGGGAAGATCAAGGAATTCCTTTGGCGTGTCGTAAACCTGTTTGTTCAACAAGTCGAAATCACCAGCGACAACGCTCATCAGGCCGTCATCGCCTATCTTGTTGCCACTCATCGAAAGTCGCGGTTCTACGACCGGCTCTACGGGGCCAGTTACGAATATCAGCGTGACGGCCGCTACGGCTTGATCCCTTACGAACAATTCGGCAATCGCAGCGTCATTTTCTGGCGCGGCTGGGTTCCGTTCTTTTTTACCAACGCCTTGGAACAGAAGAGCAAGACAAGCAATCGCACCGATGGCCATAGCTCGGACGCGACCAAAGTGTACTCCACCATCACCTTCATCCGCGGCACCGTGAATGTTGAGGCGATCCTTCGCGAGGCGTGCGCCCGTCTGAACAACCTAACCTGGGCGGCCAATTCTGCGGAAGAGCAGGCCAAGAACCGATTCGTCATCCGCTATGTTCCGGCCCGCGAGGACAACGACGGCGACTATGGATCGGACAGCAACGGCCTGCCGTGGTATCAACAGACCATGTACCGGCTCCTCGCCCATTCGCCCGATCAACTCGGCAAGGCGAAACTGTATCGCGGCAAGGCCCTGGAAAACCTCATCTTCCCCGAGCGCGTCAAGGCCCTCATCCGCGAGATTGAGCTTTGGCGTTCGAGCCGAGACTGGTATCGCGACCGTGGCATTCCGTGGAAACGCGGCTGGATGCTCTATGGCCCCCCGGGCACGGGGAAGACCGCCCTCGCCCGAGCATTTGCCGAAGACCTCAACATGCCGATCTATGTCTTCAATCTCGCCGAGATGAGCAACCACGAACTCATCAAGGCTTGGGTGGACATGCAGGTGAACGTGCCGTGCATCGCCCTTATCGAAGACATCGACAACGTGTTCCATGGGCGTGAAAATGTCTCGCGCAAGAACGGTTTGATGCCGTTCATGCTCGGTCACCGCAAGAAAGACGACAACAACGACGATGATCGCCGCATGCCATCGCTGACGCCTTTGACCTTCGACTGCCTGTTGAACTGTCTCGATGGCGTGGAACGTTCGGATGGGATTTTCACAATCATTACGACCAACGACATTGCCAAAGTCGATCCGGCTCTGGGTCAGCCACGCCGGTTGCCCGATGGAACCGTGGAGTTCATCTCGACCCGTCCCGGCCGTGTCGATAAAGCTGTCGAGTTGACCTTCATGGAAGCGCCCGACAAGAAACTGATGGCCAAACGAATTCTGGGTGACTACCCCGAAGCCTATGTCGAGATGCTGGCGTTCGTCGATCGGTTCCCGGACCTGCAAGAAACGCCGGCACAGTTTCAGGAGCGATGCGCTCAAGTGGCCTTGGCATGCTTCTGGAAAGACAAGCACGCGGCTGGCGCCAATGCGGAATTGGTCGCCGCCCCGGTGCCGGAAGAACTGCCGCCGACGCCGAATCGGGAGCCTTTGCCGGAGATTCTTCTTGGAGAATTGAACGGCAAGTACACGACGGCGCCAAAGGCGTAAGAGGCCGGCCTGTCGCGCTCGCCTCGGTTACCGGCGAGCGCGACACGCTCACTCAGGTCACTTGATCGGCAACTCGTAGATGATCGCCCCCAAAAGCGTCCCTTCTTTTTTCCCGTGACAGGTCGCGCACTGCTTCAAGACGACCGGGACGATGGTTGCGGCTTGCAACACGGGCTTGCCCTCAACCTCGGCAACTTCGTCGTAGTATTGGGCACCAGCCTTCATCTTCTCCACGGCGGTTTTCTCGAAGTCGGACTTGGGAAGGTTCTCTTTGTTCTTCGGCTTGCCGGTAGCGTCAATGAGTCGCCCGCCGTGCCAGCCCTTCGCCTTCATGTGCTTGAACACATCCTTGGCAACGACGGCGGCGGGCGTGTCTTGCTGCTGTTCGACGTAATGCTCCGTCACACTGATCACCGCGGCCTTGTAGGCATCGTCGAGAATCTTGACCGTGGTCCGCGCCCGTTCGATGGCGGCATTATCCGGTCGTTTTGGATCGGCGCCTTGAACGGGAATCAGCGCGAATCCAGCGGCGACAACAACGATAGACAGAAGCAAGCGACGCAATGGTGACATGCCTTACCTCACAATGGGGTCAACAGGTGGGACGCGCGCCGAGCGTAGGTTACCGCCGAGCCGCGCCGATATTGGATAAGATTATCCACTTCAGAAGAGGATACCGCGTCTATAATGGATGTCAAGATCCTATTTTTGCCCGGCCGAGGTGGCCCATGATATCCCAGACGGTTGAGTATGCCTTGCGAGCCGTCGTCTTTCTCGCCGATCAGACACCCGAAGGCAGGACCACGGATCAAATCGCCGAAGCGACACGGGTGCCCCGAGCCTATTTGTCGAAGGTTTTGCAAAGTCTGTGTCGGGCGGGGATCGTTCATTCGCAACGCGGTGCCGGTGGCGGCATGACACTGACGAAAAAGCCGGATGAATTGACGATCCTTGAGGTGGTGAACGCGGTCGATCCGATTGCCCGAATCCGCACCTGTCCCCTGGGGTTGGCATCGCATGGAGTGCGACTTTGCCCGCTGCATCGCCGGCTCGACGACGCCTTGGCATCGTTTGAAAATGCCTTCCGCAACACCACACTCGCCGAGGTTATCGCCGAACCCTCGGAGAGTACGCCGCTGTGCGAAACTCCCAAAATCAGGCGACGGTGACGCGTTACTCCCCGAAATACCAACGTCGCTTCAGCTTTGGCCCGTAGGTCAAGCCAAATCGCTTCATGCCGATATTCGTTATGGCTTCGACGACTTCGTCGGGGTTGTCGCTGACGATGAAGCGGTCCACGTCCATCGGGTCAATCGTCCCCACACGGACCATGGTATCGCGAAGAAAGTCGAGCATCGGGCGCCAATACTCGACGCCCATGAGCGCCACGGGGAAATCATGGACTTTTCCCGTTTGAATCAGCGTCGCCACTTCAAACAACTCATCCATCGTGCCGTAGCCGCCGGGCAAGACGATAAACGCATAACTGTATTTGACCAACATGAGCTTGCGAACGAAGAAGTATCGAAAGGTGATCCACTGATCGAGGTACGGGTTGGGTTTCTGCTCTTTGGGTAGCTGGATATTGCAACCGATAGACTTGCCGCCGGCCTCTCGGGCGCCGCGATTGGCCCCTTCCATGACGCCGGGCCCGCCCCCGGTCATCACGGTAAAGCCGGCTTTGGCGAATCTGTTTCCCACCGAACGCGACAAATGATAGTAGGGGTGAGTTTCACTAAACCGCGCCGATCCAAACACCGTGACACAGGGCCCAACGAAATGGAGCGATCGGAAGCCTTTAATCAACTCTCCAAAGACGCGAATGGCGCGTACAAACTCGAACCCGCGCCGCTGGGGACCTTGGAGGAAGCGAATGACGTCCGGCGCGGCGCGCCCGCCATTGATTCCCCAATGCGACGACGAAGGGTCCAGGTTCGCCGGCAGGATCGTGTCAACCATCGCTCGCTCCAAAGAGATTCGATCGCCTATCTGAGTATACGTCGACTCTCAAGCATAGAATCTTGACAAGCACAACGGTAATCTCGGTTACCGGTGTCCGTTCTGCCAAGCCATCAGGGGCACTGGTGAAGCGCCCGACGCCCATTTGCTAGCGAGGTGTGGCATGAGCCAGATAAGTCGTCGCAATAGAGCCATTCGACGGGTTCAGTCGCTGCTACATCGCAAGGGTGATTCGCGCGGATTCATGCTGCTCGTGCTGATCGCCGCCGGGATGTCGGCCTTTCTGACATCCAAAGGGCTTCACGTTCTGGGCTCGAACTCGATGGGTATTCGCTACCCCATCTCAGTCATTCTTGGCTACGGCGTCTTCGTCGGCGTGCTGGGCATTTGGCTTTCAACGATTCGGCGGCGAGCCCGAACCCATGTCGATCTGCCGACCGTTCCCGAAGAGCTTGTGGACGCTGCCGACACCACGGTCGCCGCCACGCCTGTCGTTGATCCGACCCATGATCCGCTTTTCGATCTCCGCATGGTCATGCAGAATCGTCGCGAAAACACAGTGACTCCCGGGGTCAGCCTGTCTGTTCCCACAGCCGGTGAGGGCGGAGGAAAATCGGATGGCGTGTCGCTGGGCGGTATCGACATTGATGCCGATGGCGTGTTGGTCGCCATCGGCGTGCTTGTCGGAATTGGCATCCTGGTCGCCCTTATCGGTAGTTTGTTTATCTTGGTTGAAGCACCAATGCTCATGGCTGAGTTGATCGTCGATGGCGTGCTGGTCGCGGGCGTCGCCGCCAGGTTTCGGCCGCCCTCGACGCAAGAATGGCTGAGCAGCGCCATCGGTCGAACGTGGAAGGTCGCGTTTGCAATTTCGGTGACCTTCGCCATTGTTGGATTTGGCTTGGACTTCCTCACGCCCGGAGCGACGACGATGGTCGAATCGTTTACGCAAGCATTCTCGAATTCCCGCAGGGGCCGGCAATGACTCCGGGCGGTATCCTTGAAACGTGTTTGTACGCTCACGACCTCGACGCCGCCGAGCGATTCTATTCGGAAGTGATGGGCCTCACCGTCTTCGCGAAGCAACCCGGCCGTCATGTTTTTTTCCGATGCGGCCGCGGGATGTTCCTCGTCTTCAACCCGATTTCGACATTAACGGAGATTGTGGAAGTCGACGGCCGGTCCATGTCACGACATGGGGCCACCGGACCGAGTCACATGGCCTTCGCGGTCGGCGCAAGCGAGATCGACCCGTGGCGGAAGCGATTGCACGAAGCGGACGTGGCCATCGAGTCGGAGGTCGCTTGGCCGGGCGGTGGCCACTCGATCTATTTCCGCGACCCTGCCGGGAATCTCTTGGAATTGGCGACGCCATCAGTCTGGAACCTCGACGAGCGCGATGTGTTGCCGGCGGTGGTTTGAGCCGGTGTTCGAGCACGACGCGCCATCAAGTGTTCGAGCCATCACTTGCTTGCGCTGCGTGCTCGTGACCACGCGCGGTCTACGGGTCGATCTTCAACGGCGGCAACGGAGCGGGGATCGTCATGTCCTTGGCGTCTTTGTAGCGCGGGTCGATGGCGATGGCGGCATCACGATATTTCTTTGACTCCTCGTTCCGACCCAGCTTCGCGAACAGTGTCGCACAGATACGACGCATTTGAGCACTCTTCGGCTGGAACTCGGCAGCCTTCACATATTCGGCGAGGGCCTTGTCATATTCTCCGAAGCGCATGAAGCAGGCGCCGCGATTGGCAAAGGCCTGCCCGAGATCCGGTCGCAATCGAATCGCTTTGTTCGCATCGCTGAGGGCCTGGTGAACCTGTCCCAATCGAAGATAATCATCTCCCCGATTCGACCATGCGGAGGAATTGTTGGGATCGAGTCGAATCGCGATGCAGTAGTCGGCGATGGCCCCCATGAGATCCTTGCGATTCGCCTTGCAGCCGCCTCGAACAACATAGGCCCAAGCGTCGTTCGGATCGAGCCGGATCGCCTCGTCGGCCTCCATCCGGGCTTGCTCGAACTGTCCAGTGGTCGCGTGCAACCGAGCCTGAATGGAATGCGCCAGCGCCGACGTCGGGTCGATGCGCAACGCTTCTGCCGTCGCCTTTCGGCAATCTTCGATCCGGAACTGCGGCAGCGCGGTCTGAGCTTCGTTGATCGCTGTCGCGAAAGCATCGACTTCGGCGGGAGTCAGTTTCTTGCGCTCGGGCGGCTTTGGCGGCGGCGGAATTGGGAGGCGATCATCCTCCGTGAGTCTCGGATTGAGCTTCTTCGCCATGTCCCAGTCGGCCGCTGATTTGACCACATTGCCGAGTTTGGCATGGATTGCGGAACGCTGGACGAAAACCTGAGGATCGCCGGGTTGTAACTTGATGAACTGATCGTGGTCGGCCAGGGCTTTTTCGTACTCCCCCAGATAGACGTGACAACTACCTCGCGTTCCCCACGGCGAGGGGCCGCGAAAACCCAACTCGATTGCCTTCGTGGCGTCGGCCACTGCTTGGCGATATTCCTTTTTCAGGAAGTAGGCATGGGCGCGATTGGAATAAGGCCCGGGGTGCGCCGAATTGAGTCGCGTGACGATGGTGAGATCAGCGATCGCCCCATCGACGTTCCCCTCGAATCCCCGAAGGACGCTCCGCACCGTAAAAGCCTGATGGGTCTCGGGATTGAGCTTCAGTGCTGCCTCAGCGTCGGTCAAAGCGCCGGCTCGATCGGCCTGAACGACAAGCCGAAAGGTGGCTCGATACGCCAATGCCGTCGGTGATTCGAGATCGATTTTCAGCGCTTCGTCGGCAATGGCGCCGAGGGTGTCGTAACGTTCGTTGTTGATGAGCTTGCGACCCTGGGCCAGCAGTTGCGCCAGTCGGTCGCGATTCACTGCCGGGGTAACTGTAGCCTTGGGGTCGGCTGGTTCGGGATCTCGTTTGATGGCCGGCAACGGCGGGGGCAGCGTGATCTCAGGGGCGTCCTTCAAATTCGCGTCCATCGCGATGGCCGTCTCACGATCCTTTTGTGCTCCTTGGAAATCGCCGAGCCTCGCCCGAATCGCGGCGATCAAGAGTCGCAATAGGGCACTTGCGGGCTTCATCGCTGCGAGACGTTCATGATCGTCCAATGCCTTCTGGGTCTCACCCAACTCGAGATAACACCGCCCCCGATTGGCGAGCGCCAAGTCAAAGTTGGGATTGAGTCGAAGCGCCTCATTGAAATCCGCGATCGCCTGCAGTCGTTGACCACGCTGGAGGTAAGCAAATCCGCGATCGTTCCACGTATTGGTTTTTTTCGGATCGAGCCGCAATGCAATCGTCTGATCGGCGATCGCCCCGGCATGGTTTTTCGATTCGTTCCTCGCATACCCGCGTATGGAATATGCCCATGCGTCGTTGGGATCGAGTCGAATGGCCTCGGTAGCCTCGGCGATCGCCTCCTTTAGTCGCCCCTGCGGCGCCCAGATTCGGGCACGTGCTGAGCGGGCGCCGGCGCAGGTCAGGTCAATTCGGCAGGCATCTTCGGCGGCCTGTTCGCAGGCTTTCAAGTCCTTCTTTGACCATGCTTGCTCGAACCTGGCCAAGGCTTGTTCCAAGTCTTTGGCTTGTTCGGGCGTCAGTTTCTTGCGCTCGATCGGCTTGGGGGGATCATCGAACACGATGCGATGAGAGTCGTTGATCGTGGAATCGAGTTTCCGCGCGAGGTTCCAGTGTTCGGTCGATTTAGCGAAATCCTTCATCTTGGCGTAAACAGCCGACAATTGAAGCTGGATTTTTGCCAAGCTGGGATCGACCTGCGCCGCATTCTGATAATCCGCGAGGGACTTGGGATAGTCGCCGAGAATGGCATAGGCGCCGCCGCGTGTTTGCCACGCGTTGGGGCGCTTATCGCCAAGCCGGATCGCCTCGGTCGAATCGGCGATCGCCTGATGGAACTCGCCGCGGAGCAGATAGGCATATCCGCGATTCGCCCAAGGGATCATGGCTGAGGGTCTGATTCGGATGGCTTCGGTATTGTCAGCGATCGCCTCATCCACCATTTCCGGCTTGCTCAGCAGCACTCCGTCATCGATGTTGAGCAAGCCGCGAACGATGAGCGCTTGAAACGTGTTGGGGTTGAGCTTGAGAGCCGCCGTCACGTCGGCACGAGCACCTTCGGCGTCACGCTTGCCATATCGGAACGTGGCGCGATAGGCCAAGGCGGTTGGCGATTCCGGGTCGATGACCAGCGATTCGTCAGCGACTCGTCCCACCTCCATGAAAAGTCCACGCTCGATGAATTCACTCCCGGTCCGCAATAACGCCGCAAGTCGCTCAAGCTTGGCAGGCACCACGAAAGGTGAATTCTTGGGGACTTCGGCCACGACCGTCTTCGGTTTCAACTCGATCTCGACCAAGGTTGTCTGGCCGCGCGTGACCTTGAACAGTTTCGTTTCGGTTTGATAGTTCGGCCCCGACACTTGCAGGGCGTGCGGCCCGGTGCGAAGGCGGGTGACACGGCCCTTGTCGTTGACCTGAATCTCGTCGCCATCGACCGTAACTTGGACATCGGCCGATGTGTCGCTGAGCCGAACCTCAACGGTGCCGTGATCGGTCTTCACGTAAAAAATGACGCCGGCGACAATGGCGAGGAAGAAAGCGGCAGCCGCAATGGCCATGCGGACCCGCCATGGGTTGCCGCCGCTGGTCGCCAGGGGCAGGAGCGCGTCGGCAAATGCCTCCATGGATGGGAACCGCTCGGCGGGATCCTTGGCTAACGCCTTGCAGCAAATGGCATCGACTTTCGGCGAGACTCCGGGCTTGACCTGCGAGGGCAACGGCGCGGGTTCGACTTTGATCTTTTCGAGGAGCGACGGCACTGAATCGGCAATAAACGGCGTTCGCCCCGTGACCAATTGAAAAAAGATCGCACCGAGCGAGTAGACATCGCTGGCCGGGCCGATCTTGTCGAGGTCACCGCGAGCTTGCTCCGGCGGCATGTAGGACGGCGTTCCCATTAGAGCGCCGGCCTGAGTCAGACGTGGGTTCGGGTCCAAGGTCGCGTCCGGATCGACGGTGGCTTCGGAAACGTCGGCCCGCATCGCCAACCCGAAATCGGTGACGACCGGCTCGCCCTGCCGATCCAGAAGAATATTGCCCGGTTTGAGGTCGCGATGCACGATGCCGTGGCGATGAGCCTCAGCCATGCCGCGCGCAATCTTGATCGTCATTTCCGCCGCCCGTGGTATCGGCAACGGCCCGCCCTTCTTAATGAGTCGCGTCAGTGTCTTTCCGGGGATGTAGGCCATGGCGAGGTAGAGGACGCCATCGGCGCGACCGGCGTCGTGGACGGTGCAAAGATTCGGATGCGTCACGGCCGCCGCCGCGCGGGCCTCGCGAAGGAAGCGATCCTCGGAGTCGGGGCTATCGAGTTTCGGGACTTTCAGGGCGACGAGTCGATCCAATTCAGGGTCGTGTGCCAGATAGACCTCGCCCATGCCACCGCGTCCGAGAAGTTCCCGGACCTCGTAGCGGCCAATCTTCGCCGGAATCGGACCCGAAGGAACCGGCGGGAGACTCTCCGGGTCGGTCGAGGCATTGCGGCCGGCCGTTTCATCAAACGGTGAAACAGCCGGATCCATCGTCGCGGGTCGGGCCAGGAATTCGCCCGATTGCTCGTGGGCAGCCAAAAGGGCCTCGACGGCCGCTCGCATATCGGGTTTCCCCGCACAAGCCTCGGCGAGGAAGCGGTCGCGGTCCTCGCGATTGGGTCGTGCCAATGCCTCGTGGAATAGGCTTTCCTCGTTCATTGCCAGCCTCACGACGTTGGGAATCGGTCACCTTGAGTAATGCGACAGAAACCGGCGTTTGGCGTCAAGAATTTTTTGGGGCTTCGCCACATTGAATCTTGCGGCGCAACCAAGCACGGGCGAACACCCAATGGCGATCAGCGGTGCGGGCGGAAATCCCCAGCAGTGCCGCAGCTTCGTCGCCGGTCAGCCCCGCGAAGAAACGCAGATCCACGAGGCGAGCATGCACGGGGTAGCGTTGCCTAAATTCGCTCAGGGCGGCATCAAGCGCGATCAGGTCGTCATCGGGTTCCGCGGCGCCAAGAAGTCCGGTGAGATGGTCGGTACGTTGCCAGCCGCCGGCATGCTTGATCCGTCGCTTGCGTCGCGCTTGTTCAACAAGGATGCGTCGCATCGCTTCAGCGGCGGCCGCGAAGAAATGGCGCCGATTCGCGAAATTCGGCGAGCCGGGGGCGTCAGCCCTCGGAGGAAATGCTGCGAGTTCGGCAATTCCTCCATTTCTTCCGAGGGCTGACGCCCCCGGCCCGCTGACCAATCGCAAATACGCCTCGTGCACCAAGGCCGTGGCATCGAGGGTCTGCCCCGGCTTCTCGCGAGCCATGTGCGCCGCCGCGAGACGCCGAAGTTCGTCATAAACCAGCGGCAACAGTTGCGATACCGCGTGCGGGTCGCCGGCTTCGATCGCGTTCAGAATCTGCGTGACATCGGGCACGGAAATGGTCGCTTTCTCGCTACGAGTTCTACCAGCAGTCGCTGGGTAACATTCCCATCCTATGACCTGTCGCGCCCTATTCGCGACGACATTTTTCAATTTAGAAGCCCATAGGATAACATCGTTACATGCTGTCGATTCGGAGACGCCATTGCAACCTCGTCGCGTCTGGATCTTTGTTGGGCCGACAATCCCCGCCTCGGAAATCGAAGAGGCGTTCGCGAGTCAACCAGCCGACGTCCGCATCTGTCCGCCGATTCAACAGGGTGACATTCTTCGCGCGACATATCAACTGCCTGACATTCTGGCGATCATCGACGGCTACTTTCACCAAGTTCCCGCGATCCCCCACAAGGAGATTTTGTTCGCGATGGCACACGGCGTCCGCGTTTTAGGTGCTTCCAGCATCGGAGCGTTGCGGGCTGCCGAACTCGACACCTTGGGGATGGAAGGTGTTGGCACCATCTATCGCCTGTTCAAGAATGGCGACCTCGACAGCGACGACGAAGTCGCGGTACGGCATGCCTATTCCGATCAGGGGTATCGATCGCTCACCCAACCACTCGTCAACATCCGCCACATTCTGAAAATCGCGCGAATGAATGGAGTCATCTCGCGTGCCGCGGCGATGACGCTGTTGCGAATCGCCAAACGCCTCCACTACACCGAGCGCACCTATTCAGTGATGCTTCGCGAGGCGACCCGAACCGGCACCTCCGGCCTGAATGCGTTCCGCGAATTCGTTCGTGCCGAGCCATGCGATTTGAAACGCGACGACGCCCGCGAATTACTCGCCCTCATTATTCGCCGCATCAACGGTGAAGCGTCGCCGGCACCCGTCGCGGTTCCGAATCATCGCACCAAGTATCTCCGAATCCTCGAACGCGACTACACGGGCCAATTCGTGAATGATCGCCACATTCCCGACCGCATCGTGCTGGCGTTTCATCGATTGTTGTCGCCGACATTCCCCGAGTTCCTTCGTCAGGTATCGCGTTGCTGTTTGGCCGTTGACGAAGCCATTCACCGGCAACTGGCAATCACCAGTGATGCCTACCGCCTTTCGTCCTTTCGCCGCAAACAAGGACTTGAGCGATCGCCCGATTATCTAGCTTGGCTTCGTCGCCATTTTCTGACGGAAAGTGAATTATTGGCAGGCCTGCGCGATCAAGCCCTCGTGGCGGTTTTATCGATCGAGTACAAAAGGACGCCCCCGCGCCATGAGCACCAGGAGTTCTTGGAAATGGTGACGCAGGATGTGGCCGCACGCATGGGCATGGAAGCCGCGACGATCGACGGGCCACTCTTCATGCGCCCGGGAATTCTCTGGGAAGAGCCATTGATTCGAGAGATGAAATTCCAAGGGCGATTCGCGCCCGCGCTCGAAACAGCGGCGAGGGTCCTCGATTTTTCCGCCCGCTATTTCGACGGCAAGCCCCAACTGAAACTGACATACGACGCACTTGCCGGCCATGCACACGATGCCTTGGAACGCTGGGCGATGCGGCGTTGGAAGCGCCCGCTTCGGGATCGCGACCGGGCGATGCGGGAGCGAGGCTTTGTGCGTTACGCCGAATTCCTCGAAGTCGCGAGGCCGGCTTTCTTGTTCGAGCAACAAACACGAGTGCGGCTCGTGGATCGGCGGTGACCTTTGGATCAACCGAACCTCATCGTCGTGGGCACGGGCATTCGCATTATCGGTCAACTGACCACGGAGAGCATCGCCTGGATCAAGCAGGCTCATGCCGTACCGTATCTCGTTTACGACCCGTTGGCGGGTGGGATTATCGAAGGGATGAATCCGAAGGCGCGTTCACTCTCGCAATTCTACGTCGAGGGCAAGCCGCGTCGTCAATGCCTTGAGGCCATGGTCCGGCACATTTTAACGCTCGTCCAATCGAAGTCGCCAACCTGTCTCGCCCTGCTCGGTCATCCCGGCGTCTTTTCGTGGTTGGGACATGAGGCGGTAAGGCAGGCGCGGGCCGCGGGTTTCCGGGCGAAAATGCTCCCGGCTATTTCCGCGATCGATTGCCTCTTCGCCGATCTCGGCATCGATCCAGGTACGAGCGGTTGCCAGTGTCATGAAGCGATGGACTTTCTCAACAGCGACCGAGCCTTTGACCCTGGCAGTCTCCTCATCCTCTGGCAAGTCGGCGTCATTGGCGACCTCAGTTATCGCCGGGGCGGTTACGATTCAAGCCGCCTGGCGCAACTGGTGACACGCCTGATCAAGATTTACGGCACGGACCATGAGGCAATCGTCTATCAGGCGTCCATCCGATTGGATGACGAGCCACTCGTCGAGCGCCACCGGCTTGAGAATCTGACAAAGGTCCAAATATCGCCGATGGCAACACTGTGCATCCCGCCGCGGGCGAGCCACTGACTGCGAGGTTTCGTGTCGCTTTCGAGTCAGCCACTACTTTGCGTGCTTTGCCTTGCGAAACATCGATTGGATGGCCTTCAACAGGCGCGTGCCGTCGGGTACGCCCAGGCCTGTGCAGCCATTCCATGCAGGCCGGGCCCGAAAGTACGGAATCTGCCGATCGGCAACGTCGTTCGTCCCGCCACGAACCGCACGAAACGCCTGAGCCACCTCGGGATGATAGAGGATCGGATTGATCCACCCGAGTTGAAAACCGATCGCCTCGTTCAACCTCGCGATGAGCGCTGCCCAAAGCGGGGCAACGGCGCTCGTTCCGCCGCCGGGGAACTCCTGCCCCCCAACGATCAGCCGATAGCCGTCCACGGTATCGGCGTGACCGGCCACGTCAGGCACGCCCCGGCCCCGATACCCGCGAGTTTTTGCATGGCTTGGGGTCTTCCAGATTCTCGCGTCCGCCGACCGTTTTGAAGCCATCGTTCGGACATTCGTTTGATATTTCGGCAAGCGAAACCGTCCGCTGATGCCGCCTCCGGTCGCATAGCGTATGCCCATCATCGGGCTATTCCAGGCAACTTCGTCGACGATGTTGGGGCCGACCCGCTTCAGGGCCGTTCCTCCACAGGCCAGCACCAGCGGACTTGAAGCCGGAAAGGCGACGTTGGCGACGCCATTGGACTCGATTGCCGTCGATGTGGCTCGCGACCCGAAGTCGCCGGAAGAGCAGCAAACGGTGACGTGGGCTAATCGAGCCGCCTTCAAGGCATCGTTGATCCCGTGAACATGGGATTCGCTGAATCGGTATTCGGCGTTTCCCCAACTGATGGAGATGACTGTGGCTGCCGGCTCATGAAGGGCCGCATAAATCGCGTCCCGCCATGCCTTCCCCGTCGGCGGCGCAAATAGGACATCAATTTCGGCATCGGGCGCGAGGCTTCCCGCGATTTCGAGATCCATCGTCACTTCGAGAGTCGAGATGAAATCGTTCAAATGCTCGCCGTAGCGTTGAGCCGCCGCCGCGGGATCTGTCTTGCTGGCCGTGATTATCTCGCGGAGCAGTCGATGATCCAGAGGGTCATTCTTGGCACCGGGCAGGCATCGATCCTTGATGGCCGGCATGGCGATGCCCATCGACTTGAAGAAGGCTTGAATATCGCGGGCATGATATCCGCCGCCAAACTCGATGAGCGTGATTCGCTGGCCTTTGCCGGTTGTCGCCGAGGGGAAGCGGTAGTACTCCGCCACGTCATGAGGAGTCATCAGTGTCTTGATCGCCGGATCGTGAGCCGCCGCCGGCGCCGGTTTCGGATCGAGAAGCGGGATGTTGTCCAATCCCAAGACGCACTCTACCGCATCAGCCAGTTCCTCGGGAACGTGAATCGGTCCGGGGTGAGCGCGATAAACACCGTGACGATGCGCATAATGACGCAACTCGACACCGAATGCCGCATTGATGACCTCCGGCGCCCCTTCGAGAACCACGTCATGACGCAAATGCGAAACGTCCACGACTCGCAGACCATGGGCTTTTGCGAATCGCCGAACAGCGGCGATATGGGCATCATCCGCGCACTGATGCTCAACCATTTCGCGCGACGTGAGACGCGGGCGAAGACGGGCGTGATCCGCGACGATATCCTCGACTTTGGCCGCGGCAGGGCGGCCCACGGGCAACGGGGACGATTTCAAGACGACCGTTACGTGGATGCTAGACCCATCCGGTTTGAGGCGGGCCGTGCGCGCTCCGGGATGGTGCGTCACGTGGCTGGATTCGAGCGGGACACGCGAATGTCGTCGAGGCATTTGGAAGCTCCTCCCCGCATCCACGCGTCCCAAGAGACACGCGACCGGCGCTAACGAGTGGGAAACGTCCTGGCGACACGAAAACCGGCATAAGGATTCAGTAACGTCGGATTGGCGGCGACGCGAAACGCGCAACGCAGCTCGACGGCCGGCGCATCGGCAAACGACCCGCCTCGAAGGATCCGCGCGTCTTTGTCCAACACCTCGACAGGCTCCTCAACATCGACGATTGGCTTGTCCGAGACGACGAAGTCCTTCTGCCGGTCCTGGCACCAAGTGTAGACATTGCCGAGGATGTCAAACAACCCCGAGTCATTGGGCTTGAGATTACCGACCGGATGGCTGCGATGATCCGAGACGTTCATGTACCACGCATACTTTCCGAGCAACTCCTCGCAACAACCATAATGGCGCGAGGTGATGGCTCCAGCGCGGCATGCATATTCCCATTCAGCGTCCGTTGGCAACCGATAGCCCGTGCGTTGCAGATAATTCGGCGCGAGTTTCATGCCCTCCGCGTATTTGCCGCTCGCGTTCGACAGATAACACCACTCCGATTCGGGCAGGCCCTCTTGCTTGCTCAACCAATTGCAATATTCCGCTGCCAGATACCACGACACGCGCAAGGCTGGGCAGTCGTGAGTCGGAGCGTAGTGAGGCGGGAAGTCATGTTTCGCTTGGAATCGCGTGAACTGCGCCAACGAGACAGGTTTCGACGCCAATGCAAACGATCGCTCGACGCGCCGGCCATGAAGCGCCTCACCCGGTTCGCGACCGGCTTCATCGCCGGGTGACCCCATGCGAAATTCGATTGGCCCGGCGAATACGATCATGGTGTCGCCCACTTTGTTGACGTACCATTGCGGCTGTGTACCGGTCTGCCCTGCCGCGACGGTTCGCCGAACCTGCTCGGTTTTTTTGTCGCGGAATCCCGCGTCTCTGGAAAAAACACTCATTGCCTGATTAAGCCAGGCACCCTCATTCCACTGGCGCAGGTGCCACTCGGCAGCCGATCGAAGTCCCGCGTCCGATTCGTTCTGAAAGGCATGTCGCAAATGATCCAGCCACAATTCGCGCTCGACCACCGGCAGGTCCGTTTTTGAGTATTCGCCGAGGGCCAGCACGAGTGCGCGCCGAATCGAGAGCACCGATTCGTCCAATGCTCGTTTGACCAATTGCCGAGGATCAACACCACAGGCCGAGAGGCGATGAATCAAGTAGGTTCGTAGACGGGGATCGGGGCGATGCTCAAACGCCGGCCAGACCTTGGTCGAATAGCCCAGCCGCATCAAGGCGACCGCCGCATTCGCCTGTCGCCGTGCCAACAACTCCCGGCTGTCATTCGACGCCGAATCCGGCAACCGTTTTGTCATTTCAGCATCGAGCGACGGCAACACCATGATGCCGTGAGCGGCTAGTTTTGGATACAAGACATTGAACTGCTTCTCATCGGCGTCCATCAGCAACTCGGCGAGCAGAATCGGCTTATCCGCAGCCAGGTCGCTCAACACATCCGTCGCCATGGTGCGTTCATGTTCACGACGTTTGCTGTCGCGGTAGATCGCGGCCAGCGACGGCAGAATCATTTCTCGCGCCGGTCGCAGAGAATCGACCCAGGTCGCCAAATAGACGGCAGGCACCGCCACGAGATCGGCGGCGACTTGATCGCTGACGCGACTCCATTTTTCTTCACCCAAGTCATACAAAGCCAAGGCGCCGGCGGCCCGCAACCGTTGATGGGCATGTTCACGGTCGGTTCGTTCCATCGCGGCCCACAGTTTCGGCTGCAGTTCATCCTTGTAGGGCAACATCGCCTCGCGAATGATCGGCAACTCGTCGGGGCGGGCATCGAGCA
This sequence comes from uncultured Alcaligenaceae bacterium, assembly GCA_964515185.1. Lineage (GTDB taxonomy): Bacteria > Planctomycetota > Planctomycetia > Gemmatales > Gemmataceae > CAZESP01. The sequence continues at coordinate 49,519 of CAZESP010000005.1, read as the reverse complement.
TTCGCATGAAAAGGTAATCGATTTGCACACGATCAACCGGCAACAATGCCATGCTGGCATGCAGTTGCTTGCGAAGGTCGCCTTCTTCCTCAGCCGCCGCAAGGGCTTGGCGCATTAACGGCGTCACCCAGTATCGATAGCGGTGCATTTGCTCGATGATCTTGGGAGCGTCTTCGGTTTGGGCCACGAGCAGACGTTCGCTCAGCGTGTTCGCCTTGATCATTCCGAAAATGACAATGCCGCCAATGGCAGCCAGCAAGCCCACAACCGCCAAGACCAACCCTCGGCTCGCATGGTAGCGGGTCGCCGCGCGCATCATGGCCCGTTGCGGTTCCGACCACGATCGGCGGCGTGTTAGGAATTGTACCTGGAGCCATTGCAACCAAGTCGGGAGTTGTCGATTCACTTGGCGCGCGTGCCAGCCGGCCGTTAGGTCCGACAGCAACAATTCCGCACGACCGCGTCGGGTCTCTTTTTGTTTGGTCGTCAGCCACTCCCGTAGCGAGTGAACCAAGTAGTCATGGGTGAGCTGATAGTATTTCTCACCGGCGTCGAGAGCGTTGATCGACTCGTCGGTGGTTTCAATTCCCTCCGGATCGGTGGGCGTGATGAGGCGAATCTCGCTATCGAGAATCTGTACGAGTTCCTTGAAGTCGCGTGGCTGATTCGCGTAGCTGGACAACTGCATCAGTTCGGACGTCGATCGCATGTGGCCCTTGATGTCGGTCCCGGCCTCGGGCAACAGCGCTTTCAGAACCGCTCGCGCCGCCTTTTGGTGCAGGCGGTATTTCGGATTCGCCGATGACGACGCGAAAATCTCCTCCAAGAACGTGGCGCCGACGCCCTCGGTTCCGCCGACAGCCTTCAGCGACGCGGGCGTCCACGGCCGGCCTTTCATCATCTCGGCAAACAATGCCAACCGGACACAGATGACCTTACCCTCGCGGCTCAAGCCATCGATGGATTCGTTCAAGAATGCGTGTTGTTCCTTTGAGAGATCATCGGTGGATTCAGGTAAGGCGCCAAAGGCGCGACCAAAGGCCGTCAGCACACGGCGAGCATGACGCAAGTCAAACAGATCGACCGCCGCAACGTTGTGGCCGCTGACCAAGTCGATTTCGATGTCACGCATGAATCGAGTGGCGGCCATCCAGAAATCGTCGCGGATCATGGCGAGGCATTTCAACCGCCCGCCATCGCACTGCCGCAACGCTTGCACCAATTCCAGCTCGCTGTCTTGCCGGTTGGCATGAAGCCACTGCTCAAACTGATCGAGAACTATGAGAACAGATTTTCCGGCCGGTAGCCCTGTTCCGCGCCGTAGAGCCGCCAGTGTCTCCTTCAACTCCAACCCCGCCGGCAGCGAGGGACACTGCTTGCGAAGCCCGTTGAGAAGCCGCGTTTCCGTCTCTGCCGCCGTCGCTTCGACATAAACCACGATCACATGATCCGCCAGGGACGGAATCAGCCCTGCCTTGACCAGTGACGATTTTCCGCAGCCGGATGGACCATAGATGAGGCCCACTGCGAAGGAATTGTCCGCGTCCATTTCCTCGATGCGCGACTTCCAAAACCGCAAGCTGTCGGGCAAACCGGTTCGATCGCGCGGACCAGGTAACAACTCCAGAAAAAACTCGGCATCGCGCGCATCGAACGAACGCAGGCCCTTGGGGACAATCTTGATTGCCGAGCCTTCCGCACTCAGAACCGGGCTCGTTGGTGTAATTGGAGCCATGACGTTCGACGACGGCGGTATCCCGGCATGGACACCGGCCGCGGCATGGGACGGCGGAACTGCCAATCCTGGCCCCAAACCCGATGACGTCGAGTTTTCACGCAGGAATGCTCGCAGGTCCTCGGCGAAATCATGGCCGGTCGAGTATCGATCCGATGCCCTCTTGGAAATCGCCTTGAAGCAGATGCGCTCCAGTTCTTTGGGAACCTGAGCGTCAATCTGGCGGATCGGGCGTGGTTCGTAGGTCGTGATCAGGTCGAAAAGCTCATCGCGGGTGTCGGCGCGAAACGGCTGACGGCCCGCGAGCAGTTCATAAAGGACGACGCCCAAACTGAACACATCCGAGCGCCCATCCACGCGATGACCTTCGCCGCGAGCCTGCTCAGGGCTCATGTAGGCTGGAGTCCCGGCATAGGTTGGCCCAAGACCGAGATCCGCCTCGCTCAATGCCAGCCCGAAATCCGCGACATAAGGTTTGCCGTTCACCTCGACGAGGATATTCCCCGGCTTAACATCGCGATGGACGAAACCTTTGACGTGGGCGTAGTGGAGCGCGTCCGCGACAATGGCGACCAGTTCCGCCGACTCGCGAAACCCGATTGCCCCCGATCGCATCTTCGCTCCGAGTGTGCTGCCCTCGATATATTTGGAGACGATGAAACACGGATACTCTGCCGTGCTGCCGACATCAAAAACCGGCACAATATGAGCGTGATCGAAGCCGGCAACAACACGAGCCTCACGGAGATATGCTTCGGCATTCTTACTGTCGGGAACCAGCGATCGATACGGCACCTTGATCGCCACGTAACGATTCAAGGCTTCATCCATGGCCAGGAAAACCTGCCCGAATCCTCCTCGGCCGAGCAAACGCTCGACGCGATAGCGACCGATCCGAGCGGGAATCTCCTCGCCCATATCGGAATCGGGTATCGGTTCCGCGCGACGAGGGCGATATGCGTTCGTTTGGTCGTTGGTTTCCATGTATTACGAGGCTGGGGTCGATCCAGGTTAAGTCTTGCCAGCGACGCAGAACAGTATAACGAAACCAAGGCTCCGTGTCGTTGCCGGCTCCACCGCGGGGCACCTTGGGCCACCATTGGTTTCGCATTCCAATTAGCTCTTGGTAGCGAGAATAGTCATGACGATGTGCCGCCACCCCTTCGGCAGTCGTTCGTCTCGCGAGGTTGCATCATGATTCGACTCGTTGGCTATTTCTGCCTATGTCTGATCGTCGCCGCCAGTGGTTACGCACGTGATCACGATATGAAACCGCGAGGCAAGGCGACCCTATTCAACAACCTCGGCAGCCATCATCACGCTGTCACGACCTCTTCCAAAGAGGCGCAACGTTTCTTCGATCAGGGACTGACTCTTTGCTACGCCTTCAATCACCCCGAAGCGATTCGATCGTTCGAGGAGGCAACGCGACTCGATCCGAATTGTGCCATGGCCTATTGGGGCATTGCCTTCGCGCACGGGGCGAACATCAACATGCCGATGTCCGATGAGTCAATTCCGCCGGCCAATGCCGCCTTGAAAAAGGCCCAAAGTCTGGCAACGAAGGTCGCCAAGAACGAACAGGCTTACATTGCCGCCCTTTCCACGCGATACACCGAGAAAGCCGTGAAGGATCGCGCTCCGCTCGACAGGGCGTTCGCCGCGGCGATGCGCGACGTGGCGAAGAACTTCCCCGACGACCTTGACGCGGCCACTCTTTTCGCCGAAGCGATGATGAACACCATGCCGTGGAACTACTGGGCGGCCGACGGTCAGCCGCGACCGGGAACCGACGAGGTCATTCAAACGCTTGAGTCCGTGTTGAAGCGAAACCCGAATCACCCAGGGGCGAACCACTATTACATCCATGCCGTCGAGGCATCACCATTTCCCGAGCGAGGATTGGCGGCAGCGCATCGCCTTCGTAATCTCGTACCGGGCGCCGGGCACTTGGTCCACATGCCGTCACACATCTACTTGCGAGTTGGAATGTACCACGATGCCTCGGTCTGCAATGAACGCGCCATCGCCGTTGATGCCGAGTATGTCTCGCGAAACCAAGTGACCGGCATCTACCCGATGATGTACCTTGCTCACAACATTCATTTCCTGTCGTACTCGACGAGCATGGAGGGTCGCAGCGCCGATTCGATTCGTGAAGCTCGCGCCGTGGCCGATCGAGTTACCAAGGAGGTCATCGATCACATGCCGATGACTCAATGGATCAAGGCAACGCCGTTGCTGGTCCTGGCGAGGTTTGGGCGATGGGACCAGATATTGCGCGAGCCGGCGCCGGATGCGGGTTGGCTTTATGTCCGTGCGGCTTGGCACTACGCTCGAGGCTTGGCGTTGATCCGGCAGAGAAAACTGAATGACGCCGCTCGCGAAGATGACGCCTTGGAGAAAATCGTCGGCAACCCCGATTTGGAGAAGCTCGAACTACCCGACTTCCCCGGCGCGACCTCGACCCGACTGGCCCGTGTCGTGCTGGCGGCCGAATTGGCCGGGGCTCGCGGCGACGCCAACGCTCGCCGGCGCGGCTTGCAGGAGGCCATTGCCAGGCAGGATAAGCTGCCGTACATGGAGCCGCCGTTTTGGTACTTCCCCATCCGCCAACTTCTTGGAATGGCCTACCTCGACGCCGGCCAACCCGATGACGCCGAGCGAGTCTATCGCGAAGATCTGAAACGAAACCCCGAAAATGGTTGGTCGCTTTTCGGCTTGTTACAGTCGCAACGGATGCAAGGCAAGGCGTCGGCGGAGACCGAGACTCGTTTCCGTGACGCTTGGAAGCACGCCGACATCGTGTTGACTGGATCGTGCTTTTAAGAGGTTATCGCACGACCGGTTCGCACCGTGGTTACCAACGGGGTTTTCCACGACTCGTTCGCGGAACGTGACAATCGCGGGTCGCTCAGAGAATCGTTCAAATATCGCGGCAGTGTCACTTGCCGCCCACGAGCTTGAGAAACTCCGGGCGATCACGAAGCAATGCGAAGTCGGTGTCATCGCGAAGCGCAGCCAGATTGCGGTGGCCCTTTGCCTTTGCCTGGTTGAGTGCGCGCATGGCATCATCGAGCAACGCTCGCCGGTCGTCGCTGCCATCGCCAAGGAGCTTTGCTGTCAACGCGAGATCGCGAGCCGCCGTGACGAACTCTCCGGGTTGACTGGCTAACGAACGGAAACGTCTCGCAGCGGCCGCTGCCGGTTGGGGTTCCTTTCGCAGGCGGTGAAGTCGCGATAGGTTGTGATACACATCCGGGATCATGGGCGAACCAGAACCAATCAGCGAAGGTGATGGTAATGATTTTTTCGCGGCTGAGAGCAGTTCCTCGACTTCCTGATCGAACCGGCCGAGGTCGAGCAAGGCGGTCGCCAGTTGAGTTTGCATTTCCCCCGTGACCATGTCGTTGGAACCGTGACGCGCCTGGGCAATCGCGACGGCCTCGCGCAGCAACGGGACCGCGGCTTCGGGGCGATTTCGATTCATGTGACTCGACGACAGGTCACGCAAGCAAAAAAGGTAGAGAGGCCGGCGTTGCGGCTCGGGGTCCGCTCGAAAGGCATCCACCGCCTTGAGCAGGGTATTCGCTTCATCGTCGCGACGGCCGCGCTGGAATAAGTAGTCGGCATATCGCGTCAGGGCGTCGGCAGTGGCGCGATGTTTTTGCCCGAAGCGCTTCTGGGTGGCTCGGACAAACTCTTCCCAAAGCCGATCCACCTCCGTGAGCTTGCCGTTCTTGATGAGGACAGAGCCATACCCTTCGAGAAAACGCCCCAGCTGCGGGTGACTGGGGCTTCCCGTCGAGCGGATGATGTCGAAGGCCGCTCGGTAATTCTTCTCTGCGTCGTCCCAATGTTTGAGCTGCACGTTAGAAATCGCCAACTGAATGTAGATGGGGACGAGATAGATATGCCGATCACCAAGAGCCTTTCGAGCAACACTGAGGCATTCAGCCAACTTGCGTTCGGCTTCCGCGGGCCGTTTGAGCAAGAAACTTGCGACGACGGCTTCCTGAAACAGGCCGGTGGCTTGAACGATGGGTCCCGCGTCGGGGTTGCGGGCGACGATGTCGCGTGCGAGGCGTGCTTGTTCGAGCGCCGCCACATAGTGCCGTTTTTCGAGGAGAACCGCGGCCACAGCTAATCGCACCACCGCAACGTCGCGGTGATCGGGGCCCCGTAAGCGAATGCGTCGATCGAGAACCGTCCGAAACAGCTTCTCAGCTTCATCGACGCGCAGATCCTCGGCAATCGTCCAGGCGAGGCTGAACTCGGTCGGGTCGGAATCCAGTTCATCCGAGCCAAGTTTCCAACGCATATCGAGGGCGGCTCGATAATAATGCTCCGCCCGGGCATAGTCTCCGCTGAGATGTTCGAGTCGCCCCATTTGATGCAAGCTGTCGGCCACTTCCTGATGTAGCGGTCCATGCTGTTCCTGGCGGATACGAAGAGCCGATAACAACAACGGCGCCGCCTCATCGAGCCGGCCGAGACTGATGAAGACGGTGCCGATGCGATCCTGAATCAGCGCGCGTGTCAGTGGCGGCAACTCGGTCCGAGCGAGCTTGGCCGCACCACGTTCGAGCAACTCTTGGGCTTTCAGGTCACTGCCGGCACCGACGGAGTAGGCTCCCGATCCGCTCACGCCCAACGGGTCATTGGCTTCAAACATGCCGATGAGAATTTCGGAAAGCCGGTTCGCTTTATCGGCGGCAGCCTCGGCTTCGGCCCGTTGATCGTCGGCCAGGTGCTTTTGCGCGCGAGCCTGGGCCTCGTTAGCGACCGCGTGCCGCCAACCCGTCGTGGCTTGTTGCCACATGAGCGTCAGCCCCACCATCGAACCGGTGAGAACAATCGCCAGCGCTACGAGCAATGTGGCGGCCAACGGCTTGCGACGGCACCAACGCCAGGCGCGTTCGATGCTGCCCACCGGCCGCGCTCGGATCGGCTCTCCGCCCAAGAAACGCCCAAGATCATCGCTGAGGTCTTTTGCCGAATCGTATCGCTTTCGAGGCGACTTTTGCAAGCATTTCAAGCAGATTGTCTCGAGATTGCGAGGCACCTTCGGCGTCAGTCGTGAAGGAGCAACCGGCGTCTGATGGCGCACTTGATCGAGCGTCTCGAGAATCGTCGCTCCGCGAAACGGCGGCCGGCCGGTCAGGCATTCGTACAGAATCACTCCTAACGAATACAGATCCACGCGGCCATCGATGTCCTGGCATTTTTCGTCGGCTTGCTCGGGCGCCATATACGCCGGCGAGCCGAGGATGGAACCGGTCATTGTCATGTCCGACCCGACCACCTTTGCCAATCCGAAGTCGGTGATCTTCGGTGTACCGTCTTCGGCGAAGAGGACGTTGGCGGGTTTCAGGTCGCGGTGAATGATCCCCTTGTCGTGAATCACCTGAATGGCACGCGCTAACCCCTGAACCAGCATTGCGGCGTTGCGGGCGCCGAGCGGAGCGTCCCGCAACTTTTGCGCGAGGCTGCCGCCCGGGCAGAATTCAATCGCCAAATATGGCCGCCCGTCAATGGTCCCCGTCTCGAACACCTGCACGACGCCGGGGTGCTGAATCTGGGCCAGCACCTCGGCCTCTTTGAGAAAGCGAACCAGTTGCTCCGCGTCGGCATGGGCGCCGCCGCGAACCATTTTCAAGGCCACGATGCGATTCAATTTCAGATGGCGAGCGCGGTACACGATACCCATGCCGCCGCGCCCGACTTCCGAGTCAATATCGTAACCCGGCACGAGGGGTAGATCGTGAGCCGTGTCGCCGACGCCTCGCATCGGTTGGCTGTCCGCGGAAGGCGCCAACGAGCAAAGTCGATCGAGATCCTTCAACGTCGCGTCGGCCATCGCCCGATGAACCTCGTGCTGGCGCTTCAGGGCATCGGCCAATCCGGGAAACCTAGCGTAGTAGTCGTTCCAATCCGCGGCCGCGCCCATTTCCTCACGCAGGCACGCCTCACTGTAGATGAGATCCAAGAGAATATCGGGCGACTCACGCAAATGCGGAAACCGATCGAGATAGTCTTCGATCGTAACCCGTTCGCCTCGGAGCCAACGGCGGCGCTGATCGGTTGGAATAAGACTCAACAAACCCCGAGGATTCGAGATCGTGTCGGATTGAGGTGGATTCTGCCTGTGGGGGGCGGTCATAGGCGGGGTTCCTCGATCAAGCCCCATTCCCCTGGAGTGATCGGTCAATATCTTACGGCGCCGCGACCAACCCAGGGATCATCCGTCGCCGAAACGCAGCGGATCGCTGGGATTGGCAGGCCGCAGCAGACACGGGCGGCGGTCTCGGGCCATGGCTGCGGAGCCGATCACGAAATCGATTTCCGGTGGAGGCATGTCACCGTCCCCAACCATTCCCATGACGCGCCGGCGCCGAATGGCCGGAGCGACCCGGGCCTGCCACGCCGGCCAGTCGCGACAAGCCTCGGCCGGCACGACCCAACCCAAGCAACAGGGCGATGACGACCATCGCTCGATGTCGGCGTGTGCATCGCCGAGCTGACCCAGGGTGATAAAACCTAATCGCTCCGCCATTTCCCAGAGCGAATCAGCTTCGGCGGGAATGAGCAACCCGTTGATGCCTTCGCTGTGAAGTCGCCGCAATTCCAGCTCCGTGGCCAGCACCCGTTCCACCATTCGCAAATCAATGAGTTTGCCGTTCCAACGCAGCCCGTCGCGCGCGAGTTGAGCCACGCGCACGCCATAGCGAACGGGCGCGCGATCGCACATCTGGCCGTCTTCCCAGAGTTCGACGGTCCCCTGATAGAGAAACGGCGTCTGCGGCGACCAAAGGCCCGGGTCGGGAATGACCACGCGACGAGTCATCGGCGGCAGGCCGTCGGGATGCTTCGGAAAGGGTCGAAGCGGATAGGCGACTTCAATGGTGGCCGCATGGGCCGACTGAGGGCCGGCCAGACGCCCGCGTACCTCCGTGGTGTCTGTCACCTGCTCCGTTTCAACGACGACCCACAGCTCGGCCCCCATCGGGCTTAGCGCGCGGTCGTACAACCCCAGACGTAGGATGCGATTCGACATGATACCCATTATTGTACTCGGCTTCGAAGCCGTGACCGCTATCAATAGCCCCATCACCCGTTCCGTTGCGAGGTATTGCCATGCCAAACGTCCGCGTGCTCGCGCTGTTGTTTCTGGCCGTCGCTTCACCCGTTGCCGCGCAAGGGTCGCTTGCCGCACGCATCCAGGCCGTGACCAATCATGGCGACTATCGCCAAGGACGATGGGGTATTCTGATCGTGGATGCGGCATCCGGAAACGTGATCTATGAACAAAACGCCGACAAGCTTTTCGCTCCGGCATCGGTGACGAAACTGTACACATGCGCGACGGCGTTAGCCACCTTCGGCGCCTCCCACCAATTCCGCACACCGGTCTACGCGCGGGGTGAGCGCGCCGGCGGGACGCTTCGCGGGGACCTGATTCTGGTGGCCAGCGGCGATTTCACCCTCGGCGGGCGCACCACCAAAGACGGAACCATGGCCTTTGCCAATAGCGACCACACGTACGCCGACGCCCGATCGACCACCCACGCGGTCACCGACACCAACCCCCTGGCAGGAATCGAGGCCTTGGCGGCGCAAGTGGCGGCATCCGGCATCAAGCGAGTCACGGGTGATATTCTCATCGACGATCGACTGTTTCCGTCGGCGACGGGCAGCGGCAGCGGACCGAGTTTCCTCACGCCGATTATCGTCAACGACAACGTCGTCGATGTGTTGATCACACCGGCCGCCGAAACCGGGAAACCCGCGACCGTCAGCCTTCGCCCGGCGACAGCGTTGATTCAGGCCGACATCGACGTGCAAACCGTCGAAGCCAAGGCGGCGCCGTTCGTCGAAGTCAGTCACGCCGGCGATCAGAGATTCACCGTTCGAGGTCGCGTGCCGGCGGGAGGAAAACCCGTGGTTCGCATCTGGCCGATGGACGAACCGAAGCGATTTGCGCGGGCGTTCTTCATCGAGGCATTGCGACGGGCCGGCGTCACGGTGGACGCCAGCGCTCTGCGTTCGCCGTCGGCTGAACTACCCGCGTCGGACGCCTATGCAAAACTCACCAAGGCCGCCCAGTTCGATTCACCGCCGCTTTCCGAGGCCATCAAGGTCACGCTCAAGGTCAGCCATAATCTCTACGCCAGCACCATTCCGCTGCTCGTCGCCGCCAAGGATGGCAAGGGGACGATTGCCGACGGGCTGCGCGGTCAGCGACGCCTGATGCAAGAGTTGGGCGTCCCCGTCGGGACAATTTCGTTCGGGGGAGGTGCCGGCGGCAATAACGCCGACGCCACGACGCCGCGGGCCACCGTGCAGCTGATTCTGGCCATGAAAAAACACCCGGAGTATAAGGTCTGGCACGCGGGCTTTCCTGTCCTGGGCGTCGATGGAACGCTGGCCGACGTCGTTGCCGCTGATAGTCCGGCGAAAGGAAAGGTCCAAGCGAAAACCGGAACGCTGTACTGGAACGACGCGATGAATGGCCGCACGCTCTTGCGAAGCAAGGCTCTTGCGGGAACGTTGACCACGGCAAACGGGCGCGAGTTGGCCTTCACGATCTTTGTCAACGATGTCCCGTTACCGGCCGGCGTCGGCCCCACGCGCGAAGGCAAGATGATTGGGCGACTCTGCGAAATCATCCATCAGTACACTCCATAGCGTGAAATGTAACTCCATGACAACGCTGGAGATCGGGTGAGCGACGCAATTAGCTCCGAATAACCGGCGTACTCATACGAATACTAGAATGTCCTAACCGGCGCCTTGGCCCGAAACCGCAGCCCGTATGGGCATACGCGGAGGGCTTCCGCCCAAGGGTGAGGCGCCCCATTTGGAGTGCGGCCATGTTGCCGTTCTTTGCGGATGGTATCTCGTTCGCCCTGCCCGATCTGATGTCTAACCCGCTCGTCTGGCTACTGATGGCGATCGTCGGCTTGGTCGCCGTCGTCGAAGCGATGGGGTTGCGATATATCCCCAACGATCGCGTCGGCATCGTCGAAAAGCTCTGGTCGCCCAAAGGATCAGTCGGCGAAGGTCGCATCATCGCCGTCAACGGCGAGGCCGGCTATCAGGCCGAGTTGCTTCGCGGTGGTTTCCACTTGGGGCTCTGGCGATGGCAGTTCCGTATTCACAAACTCAACCTCGTCACTGTCCCACAGGGACAAATCGGCTACGTTTATGCCCGCGACGGTGAGGCGTTGGCCCCAAGCCAAACGCTTGCCCGCGTTGTCCCTTCCAATCAGTTTCAAGACGCGAAAGGTTTCTTGGTCGGCCTTGCCGGCGATAACGGGGAAGTGATCGTTGGGCAGCGTGGGCGCCAACGCGCCATCTTGCGTGAAGGCGTCTACGCGATCAACCAGGCGCTCTTCGTCGTCATTACGGCGAAATGCGTCTATCGGCTACCGATGTCGGGTGGCCAGGAGCTTCAAAACCTGTTGGCGTGGCAGCAGGAGCTGATCGATCAAGACGGCTTCAGCCCGGTGGTGATCGGCGCCCCGATCGAACTTCCGGACCCATTGCACCCCGAACAGACGATCCAAGTGGACTCGATTGGAATTGTGACGATCCACGACGGGCCGGCCTTGCCCCCCGGCGAGATTATTGCACCGCCTGTCGGCACCGATCGCGCCGACGCGAACTATCACAACAACTACCAGGACCCCGAAGCGTTTCTGCGAGCCGGCGGCCGGCGCGGTCGCCAATATGTGCCCATCACCGACGGCACCTATTTCATCAATCGCTGGTTCGCCACGATTGAACAGACACCCAAGACCGTCGTGCCGATCGGTTACGTCGGCGTGGTCGTCAGCTACTACGGCCGGCAAGGGCGCGACCTGTCCGGCGATGCCTTCCGGCACGGCGAGCGAGTGGCCGAAGGCGAACGCGGTGTCTGGGAAAGGCCACTCGGCCCGGGTAAGTACCCGTTCAACACTTATGCCGGCAACATCGTCCTCGTGCCGACCACGAACTTCGTCCTCCACTGGATCACCGGACGTTCAGAAACTCATCGATATGACGAGAGTTTGAAGAGCATCGATCTCGTGACCCGAGACGCGTATGAGCCGTTGTTGCCACTTTCAGTCGTCGTCCACATCGACTACCAAAAGGCGCCGAGCGTGATTCAGCGGTTCGGCGATGTGAAAAAACTCATCACTCAAACAATTGATCCGATGTTGTCGGCTTACTTCCGCGACACGGCTCATAAGAAGACGATGCTCGAACTGTTACAGGATCGCGACGCCATTCAGAAAGAGGCTCGCGACGAGCTGCGACGCAAGTTCCGTGAGTTCGACATCGAGTGCGTGGACGTCCTGATTGGCAAGCCCGCGGGTCTGCCGACCGATAATAAGATCGAGACGCTTTTGGAGCAGTTGCGATTGCGGCAACTGTCGATCGAACAGTTGGAGACGCTCGAACGACAACGGGTGGCGGCGGAACGCCAGCGAGCGCTAAACGAGGCGAACGCCTTGGCCGCCAAGCAAGCCGACCTGACCAACTCGCACGTGCAAATTCGCATTATCGAGAATCAGGGCGAGGCCGACCTGGCCCGTTCTCGCAAAGCAGCCGAGCAGTTGATTGTGACGGCCCAGGCCGAGAACCGCCAACGGGTGCTGGCCGCCGAGGCCGACTTGGAACGAGCACGACGGGCCGCCGAGCAAACGGTCCTTTTGGCCGAAGCCGACGCCAAACAGCGAGTCCTCGCCGGCCGCTCCGAGGGCGCTCGACTCATGCAGATTGGTCTCTCCGAAGCGGCGGTGTTACTGCGAAAGATCCACTCTTATGGCGACCCTCGGCTGTATGCCTTGAACTTGGTTGCGGAGCATTTGTCCAAGAGCAACCAACCGCTGGTGCCCGAGCGCGTTTTCGTGGCTGGCGGCAACGGCGAAGGCAACGAAAACGGCACAGCCGCCGGCATGCTGGCTATGCTCGTGAACTTGTTAGTGGCCGAGAAGAGCGGGTTCCACACCGCTGACGGCGAAGGCACGGCTCTCTTGAGTGAGTTCGCCGACAAGATTTCCCGCGACGCGATGGCCTCGGTGCAAGACGCCGTTGCCGCCGACACGACCCCACCCCCGAATGGGGCTGCGAAATAACCACTTTCACCCGGGGCGAGTTACCGATTCATTCGGTAACTCACCCAACCATTCACGGCTGTCGCACGCACGTGGGGCAATACTGAAACGCCATTCAAGTGAGATTCAGAATCCCGTTCGTCGTGTTTCTCGTGGTGGCGATACCAAATAACGAGACGGCTCAGCGATAGTCGAGTCGTCGCCGCGACCCACCTGAATCCTCCGCAGGCTGTTTGACTTAGGGGGGTCGAGAACGATGAACTAACAATCTTCTACTGTCGCATGTGCGGGAAGCCTGTCAGAAGAATAACTTCGTGGCAATTAGCGTCTAGCTTCCGCGAACCCGAGTGACGAGCCATGGTAGGCCGTGCCAACCCGCTCGGAGACCACAAATCAGCAACCCGATCAACGCGACGCCGATCAAGATCCACTTGGCGACAGTGAAGACCGCAGTCATCGTGGCGAGGCCCGACTCGGCGCCGTTGTAACGCCGCGCGAGATGGGCCAGCATCACGTTTTCGCCGACGTCCATCAACGCGGCGGCGACAGGCAGCCAAATCAGGAAGCGAGCCACACCCGGCGGTCCCAAACGGGCCGTGAGCGCGGCGAGAAAGCCCGCATAGAAAAGAGGAAACAACAGGTCGAGCGTCAACTGCGTCCGAGCATAAAGGTCGCGGCCGTTCGACCCGATCTTGTCGAAGTATTCTCGAACCTCCTTTGGCGTGTAGAATCGCCGCCAGGAATCGGGTGATGGGCCGGGGTCACATGCGGCATGGAGCCGAATCAGATGTTCGCGAAACGTGAAACCGACGACGCAGGCCACGCACCCCGCAAACATGAAACCGATTCGCCACCAAGACGCCGCGTTCACCAACCAGTCATGAAAAAGTTCGAACATGCCACGAACTCCTTGGCAGAATCGCCGTTCGCCTACCGCCCCCGCGTTATTGCCTGGCTTCCGGTCCGTACCACAACTCGAGGCCTTCTCGACTCCGGTAGGCCTCTTCGCCATGAATGATCAGTTTCAGCAGCATTCGTAGCACTCGACCGAGCGAAACCTTGTCGATCTTTCGGCTCGAGGTCAGCACCGTTTCACGCGGGATGACAAATCGCCCACGTTTCTTGAGCGCCTTGATGAGGGCAAGGTCCTCGGCGGCAAAATAGCGGATATTGAAGCCGCCCACAGCTTCGAAATGGGATCGCGGACAAAAAAGAAAGGCCCCCCCGACGATTCTTCGGATTCGGCCAACCGCGATGCCCACCGGATACAGAAGCCGGCCCCACCATGGCAAGTGCCCATCATAGCGAAAGGCACAACCGCCACCGGCCGCGCCCGACTTGATGGCACGCAGGCCCGCACGAATGGCGGCGGCATTCGCTTGGGTATCGGCATCGACAAAAAAGAAAACGTCGCCGCGAGCCGCTTTGGCGCCGGCGTTCCGCGTCGCAGCGATGTGCCGGTGTTGCACCGAAATGACGCGGGCCCCATGCTCCCGAGCGATCGTCGCAGTGCCATCCGTGGACGCGTCATCGACAACAATAATCTCGTATGGCTCACCCACGTCCCGCGCCGCTGACTGAAGCGCAACGAGGGTCGCCCCCAGGTGGCGTTCCTCATTGTGAGCGGGAACCACAAACGAAATCATCGACGCTCCCTGGGGCTTGGTCAAGATTCTTGCCACACGCCGCGATGAACGACCGCCGTTGATTGTCGTGATCGGCGAAGCCCGTGTCAAATCGGCCCCGCGGCCAGCACCGAACGCAAGGCATCGGCCATTCGACCAACGTCTGGCTCTCGCAGAATTGAGTCGTGAGAGCCTCTTATCACATGAGTCACAACGCCGCCCTCCGCCAGTCGGCCCCAACCGAGATCGGTTTCAGATGTTGAAAACAAGGGCTGGGCCGAAGCGCGAATGACCACGATGGAGCCACGGTAACGCTTCGGCCGATAGTTCATCAGAATCCGGTAGTTGTGCTCGCAGAAGGAGCGAAATTCGGCCGGGAGTCGTGGGTCGATCCAGGCCGAAACGTCCCGGTGAGCTTGATCGATTTGTTGCGATGGGGCTGCCGGTATGGAGCGCCGCAACCGATTGAGGATCTTTCTTCGGAATCGGGTGACCATTTGCTTCGCCGTATTATGGCGCATTTCCTCGGAGAACCACGGGCCCAAATTCCGCAAGAACCGGGCGACCGATTGAAACTGCGGCGGCGGCGGACCGAGTCCCGTCGCGGGTTCGTCGATGATAATCAGTTTCGAGACACGGTGACCGGCGGCAGTGAGCTGTTGCGCCATTTCAAAGGCGACGGTCCCACCGAGCGAGAAGCCGCCCAGTTGAAACGGGCCGGCCATTCCGAGTTGGAGTACCTCGCGCATGTACCGAGCCGCCATCTCCTCGATGGTCGAGAACCGGATGCCGGCGGCACCCGTGACGGGAACCTGTAACCCGAAGACGGGTTGATTGTCGCCAAGGTGATTCACCAATGGGGCAAAGTTGAGAACCTGCCCGCCGATGCCATGCACGAGATACAGCGGAAAACGATTTCCTTTGGGACGAAGCGGCACCAGCGCGGATGACTCCACCGACGAGTGACCCGAGTCGAGAATCGCAGCCAACTTGGCAACGGTCAATTCGCGTGTCAGGGCTGATGTCGGCGGTTGACGACCGAGGCGGCGACGAACCGCGACGAACATGTCAGCCGCCTGGAGAGAATTGCCACCCAAGTCGCCGAAGGTGTCGGTGGTGCCAACGCGGCTGATGCCGAGAACCTCGCCCCAAACCTCGGCGATCTCGCGTTCCAGATTCGATCGTGGGGCAACGGCGGCAAATCCCAGATCAGGCCGATCCGTCGGCGGCGCGGGCAACGCCTGCCGATCCACTTTGCCGTTGGGCGACAAAGGAAGCGCGTCCAGGATCACGAACGCCGATGGAATCATGTAAGCGGGTAGTCGATCGAGCAAGAAGGCCCGAAGCGCGGGATTGGCCGGCCGCGCGTCGCCTTCGAAAACCAAATAGGCGACGAGCCGGCGTTCACCTTGAATCGTGGGACATGTTACGACCACCTCGCGCACTCCGGGCGCCTGGCTGAGGTGGGCTTCGATTTCACCCAATTCGACCCGGTATCCGCTGATCTTCACTTGATAATCGGCACGACCCAGGAATTCGTAGTTGCCATCGGGCATCTGTTTGGCGAGGTCGCCGGTGCGATAGAGTCTGCTGCCGGGATTGCCCCACGGATCGGCAATGAACCTCTGAGCGGTAAGTTCCGGGCGATTGATGTAACCGCGAGCCAAACCGGAGCCACCGATGAACAGCTCGCCCACGTCGCCGACGGCTACCGGTTGCAGTTGCTCATCGAGAATGCGGACGTAGGTGTTTTCGATCGGTTGGCCGATTGGCGGAAGGGCCGGCCATTGCGTCGCGGGGCCATCCATGACATACGCCGTCACCACATGGCTTTCGGTTGGGCCGTAATGATTTTGAAGAACGCATCGGGGCCGCTGTTGGAAGAACCCGGCGATTCGCGGCGTGATTCGCAACTGCTCGCCGGCAGTAATCACTTCGCAAAGATCGGGCAGCACCTCGGAGCGTCCCTCGGCTGCATCGGCTATCCGTTGCAACGCAATGAACGGGACAAACAACCGCTGGACGCGATGACGCGTCATGTAATCGACCATCGCCGAAGGTTCATGTCGCAGAGATTCCTGAATAAGAACGAGTTCGCCGCCCGAACACCATGTCGCGAACATCTCTTGGAATGACACGTCGAAACCGAGTGACGAGTATTGCAAAGTGCGAGCGCCCTTGGGTGCAGTCGACGCGCCAAGTTGCCAGCGGATCAAGTTCACCAGGGCTGGTTGCCCCATGGCCACGCCCTTGGGCTGGCCTGTCGATCCCGACGTGTAAATGATGTAGGCAAGGCGATCGTCCCGCGACGACGGGTCGGGGTTGCTTGCCGACTCGGCATGCCACGCGCTCGTGGCGTCATCGAGAAAAACCAGATTGCATGAAAGGCGTCGCCAGCGATCGCGCATTCCCGATGATGTCAACATGACCGCGATTTGGGCGTCGTCGAACATCTCATTTAGACGCCGCTCCGGATAATACGGATCGAAGGGAACATAGGCGCCGCCGGCCTTGAGGACTGCGACCACGGCGGCCATCATCTCGGGCGACCGATCCACGCAAATGCCAACCGCCACATCCGGTCCCACTCCGAGTCGGCGCAGGTGGCGTGCAAGTCGATTGGAGTATGCGTTCAACTCGCCATAAGTCCACGAGCGCGTACCCGAGTCGACTGCTATCCGCTCGGGTGTGGTGATAACCTGTCGCTCAAACAGTTGCTCTATCGTCGTTGATCGCATCAACGACAGTTTAGATCATGGCGTTGTGGTTCGCCAATGCCACGACTTGCGCCAGGAGCGAGCCGGTGGCACCGCTAACCCGCATCCGGGGAATCATTGTTCAGTTCACGAACGGCTCGGCTAATCGGCGTTGACGACCTCGCCACCGGCTCGGGTGACGAATGCCGCGATGGTTTTCAGCGGTACCGCTTCACGAAGGAATCGCACTGAGCCGTCACAGAAGGCCGCATTCGTGCCGCCCGGATGAAAGCTGTAAAACAGAAAGCCCCATTCATTGGATGAGTTCATCGTCATCGGGACGCTACCGGGGATGATTCCCGATGGCCACTGGATGCGTTGTCCGATCTCGTAGGGATTGTCATTCGTGGCCCACGCTCCGCCACGGGCACGGGCCACGTTCGGCAATGCGGTATTGGTTTGCGCGGGTGTCATCGAACGCCCACGCCAAATATCCTCGCGACCGGCGCATTCGGCAAGCAGGATCGTGGTGGACGTGCCATCGGTGATCTGAGCAAACGTATTCGGACCCTCGGAGTGACGGCGCAAGGCTCCGCGAAGATCAATACCGGGTGGAATCCGATCCGCCGGTGCCAACTCGTTGTTGATCGCAAGATGAACCCCCTCGGTCACGAAATAATCGCCGCACGAACCGATTTTGTCCTGCTCGGGCGGATTCTCTTTCTTGCTTTGCATCCGGGGCGACGACGGCGTACTCGGGCAATTGAAAACCGCAAGGGGCAGCCGCGCCGTCAGCCCATTCGGAATCGGAAGCCCGACATTGGGCGGGACCTGGCCGACGGTGCGCCACCAGTTTTCGTTCAGATTGAAATAGGCGCTCGCCACCATGTTCGATTGATCGAGAAACGGCAACAAATCCGGCGCCCAGCTCCGTTGCGGAAGCACATCACGCTTGGAATACGGCAAGACCGAATAGGCGTTTTCGTGACTGTGGATCGCCAATGCGATCTGCTTGAGGTTGTTGGAGCACTTCATCCGATTGGCTGATTCTCGCACGCGCTGAATCGCCGGCAAAAGTAGCCCAATCAGAATGGCCACGATGGCGATCACGACCAGTAACTCGATCAAGGTGAACGCACGGCGACCAGGACAGCACATCGATTGGCTCTCACGCTAAATGACCCCGCCCAACACTCCGCGTCAGGCGTTCGACTCATCTGAAGAGCAATCAACGTGCCGGATCGAGGAAACGCGATTTCATCGGGAATGAGCGGTCATTCCACACGGTTTCCAGGCGTATCATGGCTAATTCGCGCGCGGACTCGGGCAGCCGATGACCAGCCCCGTGGTTATTCTTTTACGCGGAGATTGCGAAACTCAATGGCTCCAAACTCGGCCCGAATGCGAAACGCTGTCGGTTTGGGACCGGCCTTCGCGGTGCGAACGACCTCGCCGTTTACCCTGTGCTCGATCTTGTCGCCGCTAACGACGATCTCGAACTCGTACCATTGGCCTTCCTTGACGGCCTTGTTCTCCTTGTTTCCAGGGACGATGTCGAACTTGGTGCCACGCAGAAACAGGTCGTTGTTGCACTTTGGCCCGGGCTTAAACTCGAACTTGATATGGACGTCCTTGGCAAACTCCCTGACCGACTCGATGTGCAAGTCGCCCTTGACGGCTGGGTCGATCACGAGACGGCCATCGGTCACCTTGAACCGGCCGGCGAAGGCGTCGGCCTTCCCTTCCAACGGCGCTTTTTTGCCGCTCGCCTCTCTCCAGCCATCGAGGTTATTGCCGTTGAATAGGGCCGCGAAACCCGGTTCGATCTTGGCATCATCTGCCGACACCATCAACGGATAACCCGCAATCCATGCGACGAGGAGAAACTGCAACAAATTCCGGTTCATGTGATGGCTCGCGGTCAGAAGGAAACGGTCATTGAATCGTTAATTCCAAGACAACTGGTGGGATCGAGGTTCTCGTGCGACTCCTCGATGCTCTGGACGATACAGAATGCCAGCCATTTCGATAGTCTTGATTCCATCCTATCGAGGAACTCTGGGATCTATACGTTCATTCCTCATTTGAGTGTCTTTCTTGGACTCTGCTATTGTGTTAAGAAATTTATGGAACTCAGCGCACTGCGACGAAGGAACCTTGGCCCACGTAAACCCACCAAAAATGATGCCGATGTTGGGTTGGTCAAACCCCATCACTTTGACGTCGCCAATGTAGGCGGATTCTACTTGCCCGCCGAACGCTGACTTCCACGCTTCTTCATGATTGCCTTGATAGCATGAATAGAAATAGCAATACGTCATGCTCGGAAACGAAAACTGTTTCAAGTCGGCCGCACCGAGCATTTCTGTCTTGTTGATGGCGACTCCCGCTGCAAGTTCAGCTCCGTGACCAAAAAAAACCACGGTCTCAAGGTCCGCGGCAGATTTTCTCAACACAGGATACAACAACTTCTCCTTTTTGGGTTCAACAAGGACGTCGACATTTCGGGAACCATAGATGTTGAACAAACGGCTCACGGCGAAGTTGATTTCACTTTCCATTACATTGGACGCGTGCGAGTCATACCCGTAGTCAACTATATGTTTCATGACGACGGTGAATCCAGCAAATGCAATGATTGCCGGACAGTATGGTGCAACGACTGCCGGCCAACCGTAATGGCCTATCGCCGTTCCACCGAGGGCAACCACCCCTGCGGCAGCCTCAACATAATATGAACTTTCCCAACGGAAACTGCCGACAACGATCAAAGCCTTCTTTGCCACGGTTTTCTCCTTTCAATGGATTCTCAATTGTAAGGAAGTGGTGCCGATGAAACCGCCACCTTCACCATGCTAAGGTCTGCGATACGATCGTCGCCATTTGTTTTCTCGTATTCGTGATTTTCTTCGCGAATGTCTTTGCAGTCAAGACACATAGTTTCCTACCCGACTCGTTGTCCCATGGTGACTCGTGGTTCCACCTTGAAACCGAGCGACTCGTAGAATTGTCGCAGCTCCGGCCTCGCCTCGAAGTATTGCAAAGCGACCTTGTCGGCACCCATGTCGCGAAGCCGATCGACGACGCCACGAACCAATTGCGAACCGACCGATTGCCGCCGCGCACTGGGGTGGACCGCGACGAGGTAGACCCAGGCGCAGATACCGTCCATGCCGCCCACAGCCGTGCCCACGACACGGTCGCCCGTGACGGCAACCAGAAACGGGTGGGGCTGGAACGCGAGTTTTCGCGCCAACATCTTTTGGAAAGCCGTCTCGCCCTCGATGATCTCGGGGAAGCACTCGCACCAAAGGGCCACGACGGGTTCGTAATCCAGGGCGCAATAATCGCGGATCAATAGGGTCATCTGTCTTCCCCCGACAATGAGCTTGTATCGGTCAACTATCCGCTGCCATGCAGCCTATTGTGCGGCGCCCCATGCAAATGGCTCGCGCTGGGCGCCTCGGCCTTGCGGCTTTTTCCCATCACGGAATACAATGACTCACCGTGTTCGGGGCGATGGCCTGGGCGGAGTCGTCGTGGTTTTTCGGATATCCGTTGCCGGTGCTGTGTGACTGATGTTGTCGCGACAAATCGAACGCCGAAACAACGCCGAGTCGTTGTGCTCGGATCCACCGGCTCGATCGGGACGAATTGCCTCGATGTCATCACACACCTTCCCGAGCGGCTAAGACTTGAAGGAATCAGCGCTCATCGCAACTGGGACGAATTGGTTCATCAAGCCCACCGGCATCGGCCTCGGTGGGTCGTGGTGACCGATCCGGAGACGGCACGCCGCGCATCGCCGGCCCAGCTTCCGTCGGGCACGGAACTCCTCTTGGGTGATGCCGGGGTCGCGCGGATGGTGAGCGATCCTTCAGTCGATGTCGTCGTGTCGGCCATCGTGGGAGCCGCCGGACTGGCAGGCACCTGGGAGGCGCTTCGAGCAGGAAAGACCGTCGCCTTGGCAAACAAAGAGACGCTGGTGGTCGCCGGCGCACTGGTCACGCAATTGGCCCGAGATCGTGGCGGAAAATTGTTGCCGGTCGATAGCGAACATAGCGCCATATTTCAGGCGATGTCGGGCAGCCGCCCGGATGAGGTTGAACGCCTTGTGTTGACAGCCAGCGGTGGGCCGTTTCGGGGACGAACGCGCGACGAATTGACGACGGTCACGGTCGACGAGGCATTAAACCATCCGACGTGGCGGATGGGGCAGAAGATCACGGTTGATTCCGCGACGCTGATGAACAAGTCGCTCGAGGTCATTGAAGCTCGCTGGTTGTTCGGGTTGCCGCCCGACAAGATCGACGTGATTATTCACCCGGAGTCATTGATTCATTCCTTCGTCGAGTTCACGGATGGCTCGATCCTGGCGCAGTTATCTCCGCCCGACATGCGGTTGCCGATTCAATATGCATTGACCTATCCGGATCGCGTGCGTGGTCCGGCCCGCCGGCTCGATTGGAACGAGTTGCGGGCGATTCACTTCGAGCCGCCGGATCGATCGGCCTTTCCGGCGCTCGACTTGGGTTATGAAGTGGCGCAGCAGGGCGGGACCTGCGGCGCGGTCCTGAATGCCGCCAACGAGGCGGCAGTTGGCCGATTCTTGAATGGAAGTCTGTCTTTCTTGGAGATTCCCGAGGTCTGCCGAGCGGTTCTCGATCAGCATCATTTCAGCCCTCATCCGGCGCTGGAGGAGTTGCTGGCCGCCGATCGATGGGCCCGGCAGGAGGTAGCGCGTTGGACTCGACGAACCCCGCGGCCGGTGCCCAGCCCGGCCCCTCAATAAGCCCGGCGACCCCGAACGATGCCGACGAAGCCGTAACGCTTTCGGCTTGGTTCTTGCGGAACGCACCGTTTGTTTTGCTCATCGTCGCCGGCTTGGTGATGCTGTTCACGCGATCGTCGGACCCGGTGGGAAATCTCATCGCGGGCGGGCTGGTGGTCGTGGGTCTGACGGCAGTCATATTCATTCACGAACTCGGGCACTTCCTGGCGGCCAAATGGTGTGACGTCCACGTTCAAACGTTTAGTATCGGGTTCGGCCCGGCCATTCCCGGATGCCGGTTCCGCTACGGCGAAACCTCGTACAAACTGGCGATCATTCCCTTGGGCGGGTACGTCAAGATGGTCGGCGAGGGAGCCGAGGGCGGAGAGCCTGGCGACGGCGATGAGGCCGAGGACGATCCGCGATCTTTCAAGAACAAACCCGTCTGGCAACGGATGATAATCATCTCCGCGGGCGTGGTGATGAACCTCATCATGGCGGCGGCCTTGTTCGTATTCGTGTTCATGACTCGCGGCGTCGAGCGAATTCCGGCGGTCGTCGGCGGGGTCGAACCGGGCAGCCCCGCGTGGCAGGCCGGCCTGACGCGCGGTTCGGTCATGCGAGTGGTTGGACGCCGAACCAACCCGCACTTCGATGACTTGCGGGTCCAGGTGGCCACCTCACGCGAGAATCGCCCGCTGCCATTTACCTTCGACGAATATGGCCCCGATGGCTCGTCGCGACGCACCGAGACCGAGATTCAGCCGGTTCGCAGCGAAGAGGGGTTAGCCCCTCTGATCGGCGTGTACTCGGGCTGGTTGCCTCAAATGGTGAGGCATCGGCGCTACCTCAAATCGCCGTTCACTGCCGGATCAGCGGCGGCCCGTGCCAATCCGCCGTTGGAGTTTCACGACAAAATCATCGCGGCGACCGATCCGGCCGACCCCAGCCGCGTCACTCCACTGGCAAAGGACCCGCGACGCCCCGAGACGGATCGGCTCGACTTCTTCGACCTTCAGCGACGATTGTTGATGCTGGCCGGGAAGCCCATTACCGTGCGAGTTCAACGGGATGGTCCGAATCCATCGACCTTCGACGTGAACGTTCCGGCGTCGTTCTACTCGACGTTTGGAGTTCGCATGCGCATGGGCGAGGTAACGGCGGTTCGCGAAAACTCACCGGCGGCCACGGCGGGAGTCCGCCCCCGCAAAGTGAAGGAAAAAGAGCCGGGCGACATCCTCACCGCACTTGAACTAACTGACTCCTCGGGGAAGCCGGTTCGATTCGCCAGTGCACCTGGGCCGAATGACCGGCTGCTTGATCCGCTGCGATTACCGATGGAATTGGCCGCGTGGGCCGCCACAAAGCCGGCGAATCGCTCGATGAAGCTCACGGTATTACGCCCCGAGGGTCACCAGCGCCAAGTGCCGGTCGATCTCAACCTGACTTGGGATTCGTCGCGCGACCTTCCCGATGACCCGCCGATCAGCAATCAGGATTCACCGGTCACGCTCAGTGGATTGGGTCTGGGGTATCGCGTGCAGGCCGTCATCGACGCCGTCATTCCCGGGTCGCCCGCCGAGACTGCGGGACTCAAGGCCAACGACGTTATCAATGAACTCGAAGTGACTCTCACCATCGACGGCGAGCAGCGGACGGTCAAACGAACCGTAAAAGACGACCAATGGGCCTTCTATTTCCACGAACTGCAACTTGCGAATCTGGTTGGGCCTGTCAAGCTGACCGTGAACAAGGACCGCGTCGTCGAAGTGACGATGATCGAGGACCCGACGTGGCCGATGGTCGATCGCGGGTTCCGTTTCGACGCCGACACGCAATTGCAACGAGCCACGAGCCTAGGCGACGCCGTGACCTTGGGGTTTCGCGAAACGGTGGAGACGGTCAGCAAGATCTATCGCACCCTACACAGTTTGCTGACTCGACGAATATCCGTGAAAGCGATGAGCGGACCGATCAACATTTCCAAGACCGCTTATCAACTTGCCGACCAGGATACCTATTACTTCATCCTGTTCATCGCCATGATTAGTGCAAACCTGGCCGTGGTGAATTTCTTGCCCATCCCCGTTCTGGACGGCGGCCATATGGTCTTTCTGATCTACGAATGGTTGCGCGGGAAACCGCCGACGGACCGAATTCGACTCTGGCTGACGATCGCGGGCTTGGGCATCGTGTTGTCGTTAATGGGCTTTACGATCTTCAACGACATTCGGCGCGAGTTCTTCAGCCGATAGTCGGGGTTACCGTTTCTTGGGTTTGCGCAAAACGGCGCCCTCTTCGAGGATGCTCCAGAGTTGTTCCCAGAGCGCCTCGGGCGTCAGTGTGTTGTCGCCGGCCTTCCATGCCGCGGCGGCCCCTTGAAGGCACGCAATCGCATCGGCCCGAACGCGAGCATCGGAGGCAGCCGGTCGCTCGACGGGGGCCGGCTTCGCCGCTATGGCCGCCTTCCCGCAGCGCCCGTCCAGTGCCTCGTTGCAAAGCTGGTCGGCTCGCTTGTTTTGCTCGCGCCGCACATGGCGGATGCCGAAGAAGTCGAATTGTCGCATCAAGGTTCGAGCTTCGTCGAGCAGCTCGCGTAAACTATCGTTCTTGACCTTGTACTCGCCCGCCAATTGCTTGACGAGCAATTCGCTGTCGGTGTAAACGAGAAGCCGGCGAGCGCCCATGTCGGCAGCCCGCGCGAGCGCTTCAACGAGAGCGGTATACTCGGCGACGTTGTTAGTCCGGTGGCCCAGGCAATCGGCTTCTTCGATGGCTGGCCCGTTCGGTGGCTGAATGACATAGGCGAAAGCCGCCGGCCCCGGATTGCCTCGGGCGGCCCCGTCGATGTGAATGGTCCAAGTCTCCTCGCTCATCGAGTGCCTACTCCTTAGGTCGCCGCACGTCGCGTAGTTCTCTCTTGGCCCACGATCGCACGTCGCGATGAGTCGATTTGAGGACGGCGTTTTCCAAGGCACGCATCGCGTCAGAGGGCGAGATCTCGGTCAACGCCTCGAGGGCGGCCTGTTTGCCGCCGAATTCCGGGTCATGCAGGTTCTCGGTCGCGCGAGGGTCGTTCGATGAGGGTTCCCAAAGATCATCCGCGACACGGGCCGCTAGCGCCTTAACGATTTCTGGCGACTTGTAGACACGATGCAGCCGCCCCAATTTGTCCGCGGCGAGCTTTCGGATTCGCGGATACTCGTCGATGAGAGCGCGAATCAGCGGAGGCACAAACAACTCGTCGTCTTTGCCCCGGACGATTTCGAGCATCGCCCAAACGCGGACCTGGGCGGTTTTCGATCGCAAGGCTTGAATCAACGCATCGGGAACTTTATCCGGTGCGACCGCGTTGAGGGCTTCCAGGGCCTTGATCTTGCTTTCATCCTTGGTGAGGGTGCTATCGGCCCAGTCGTCGTCGGCAATACGATGAATCAACGCGTTGGCTGCCGACTTAAGCCCACGAGCCTTGATCTTCTCGGCGGCCAACTGGCGCGTCGCGAGATCGCTCGCCTTCAGACCTGCGATGACTTGTTCATCCGTCTCTTCAATCTTTCGCTCGGCCGTGGAGGTGGGCGGACTGCTCCCGCCCATGAAGTAGGCAAGGGCGACTATGGTCACGACCGCAGCACCCAAACCGCCGACGACGAGCCAAATGCGATTGGCCTGTTTGAACACGCGATTCATCGGAGGATCTGGCGGCTTCGGGATTATCGCCGAGAGCCGGCGCAACTCCGCGAGACTCGCGCCCGGTCGCACGATGGCGGGCGCCGAAATGCGATCCGACTTGGCTAATTGCCGACTCGGAGCGATCAACGGCGTGATCGCCATGCTCAGTTCTTTCATCGTCCCGTATCGCTTGGTCGGGTCGCGTGCAATCGCCTTCAAGCAAACCGCGTCCAACTCCGCCGGCACCTCCGGCACAATGGCGCTCGGCGGCGTGATCTTCTCTGACTGCACGTTCGGCAGTTTGCCGCAGAGCAACCGATAAAGCATGACGCCCAGGCTGTAGACATCAGCCGCCGGTCCAATCTCGGCTTCGGTCGATTCGGGCGCGAAGTAGACCTCGTCGTTGGGATTAGCCGTCTCTTCGGCTTGCAACGAATAGCCCAGATCAACGATGACCGGAATGTTGCCGGCGGTAATGAGAACATTGGCCGGCCTCAAGTCGCGGTGTAATACTCCGTGGCGGTGAGCCACATCCATCGCCGATGCCAAGCGGGCAATCAGGCCGAGGGCTTCGCTGGGGGGCCACACCGGCCGAGTCTCGATCTCCTGGCTGAGCGGCGTGCCGGTTACATACGGCATGACAAGGAAACTGACGCCGTCAATGGCGCCGGCGTCGAGGACCGGACAAAGGCTCGGATGCGAAATGGTGGCCGCCGCTCGGGCCTCCTTGAAGAAGTAGGCCTCAATCGCCTCGCGATTCTCGTCGGGCAAATGCGGCAGTTTCAAGACAACTTCCCGGTTTAACTGCGAATCCGTCGCGAGAAACACCGTGGGATGTGTGGCGTCGCCCAACGCTCGTTGCAGCGTGTATGGGCCAAGTCTCGGGGCGGCTGCAATTTCATCCGGCGGGGGAGGTCCCGCGACCGGTGGGGGTGCCGCTCCGATTGGCGAAGTTTGGGGAGGTTCTGCGGTCGCCGGCTCCGGTGACACGTCCGCGCTCGGCGGAGCTTCCATCCCCTGCAACAGCAACTGCCGGCGACGCTCCGCCGCCCCCGCGTCCGATTCCGAATCGTCCGGTGCGGGCGCCTTCAACAACTCCAGCCGTCGCGCCCGGAGAATGGTCTTATCGGCATTGGGTGAAGCGGGGTTCGCAACGTCATCGAGTTCGGGCTTGACGAGCAAATAGAGGTCGTCGATTCGCGACGGATACATCTCCGCGAAGTCGGCAAGGTCCGCTTGGCCATGCTCTTTCCGGAGGTGATACTCGGCGACAATCAGATCTAGCGGGACATGATCGGCGCCGCCCAACTCGGGGTAGGCATCGAAGTAGCCGGATAGCAAAGCGGGCCGGCCATGCTTCCAATGGTAGGCCAAATCGCGCTCAATCATGGCGACGAGCAACGGCCGCCGCAATGCCGAGTCGGCCGGAAGTGCCTTCAGCAGTTCGGCCAGCCGGTCTTCGCTCCAATCGGTGTCGAAGCGTTTCAGCCAATCGTCGGCAAGGCGCCTCTCATCCGCGGTCAGATTCGCCAATGTCATCGCCGGGTCCGACATCACCAAGTCCGTCTCGTGGTCGATCGGGGATCGTTTGCGGAAAAGGTCATAGCGCCCTCATCCGTCATAAAGATAGGATAGCCAACATCCGAGACGAATGTCGGAAAAATGCGACGGGAACTATCGGGCGTGAACAATCGGCCTCGATGCGCGGGCCGGTTTGGTTCGATCGGCGCGATTCCACCGATTCTAACGAAGAGGCGCTCGCGGCAGCGGTTGTTTGGTTGCCGAGCCATTATCGGGCCTTGCCTCAGGCCGAAAACGCTCAACCACGGGTAGACGACCTAGCACGAGCCACCCAAGCAAGGCGACCGCCGCCACCGACGCCAGCATGGCCAGGCGACCATGAACCATGGTCCGATCTGGAACTCGCGGAGTCTTGGAAATCATGCCCGAGGGCGCCGGAAACCGATCGGGCATCACCTGCGTGAAATAGGCCCGAAGCGCCCGATCGACAGGTTCGTTGGGGCGATCCACGGGAGGGAAGAACTCAGCCGGCATGACACTGCGAAAATGCTGGCGCAGCAGTTCATCGACAGCATCATCCGACATCGGATTCGTATTCATGGCGGTGATTTCACTCCTCGGTCGGCCAAGCGTTCCGCCACCCGTTTGCGAGCGCGACTAAGGCGCATGTGAACGGCGGCCACGTTGATGTCTAGGACCTCGGCAATCTGATCGACTTCATAATCCAACGCGTAGCGTAGGGTCAAGACCGCGCGATCCGCTTCCTGCAGTTCATTGAGGGCGTCTCGAACCTGGCCCAGCAATTCCGCGTGCTCGAGCAATTCACTCGGCGACGCCGTCGCGGATCGCACGGCGGCGAAAGCATCGGGCGACTGCGTCCCGTGGCGGCGAAAGGCACTCTTGGCATGATCTTCGGCAAAGTTGCGGGCGACCCGCATCAGCCAGGCACGCGGATTCTCGATGACTTCGCCGGATTGCCATTGTTTCCACAATCGCAGGAATACCTCCTGCGTGACTTCGAGGGCCAGGTCGGCATCGAGTCGTCGCGCGTAAGCAACCGCCCAGACTTCGCGATGATGACGCTGATAAAGCGCCTCGAAGGCGAGTCGGCGGGACTCAGCCGGTGGCGGGCCATTGCGCATCGGCGAACGAACCTTTGATTTCCGAGGGTACCCGGTTCCCGCCCGTCGCTACCAATCCGACGAGCGGGTCATTCGGTTCTAACAGGGGCAACCCGAAGCCGCCAACGACGTGCGGCTTCGACGCCTTTCCAGCCCACGCTTTACGCTCGCGTGTCATACAATAATTTTATCGTATCGCTCACCCTACCTGCGGGATTCCTCGCTCCCATGCAAACCGTTCAGTTCTCATGCCCGCATTGCAACAACCTCATGGCCGTTGGCCCGGAACTGCTGGGCCAACTCGTCCGATGCCCGTCGTGTTCGCAGGTCCTGCAAGCGCCGGCCGCCAGCCCCGAACCGGTGCCGGTTCCCGCAGCCGAACCCCCGCCCGATAACGTCCCCGAGTTTCGTGTGCCGACCGAAGGCGTCGAAAGCATCTTCAGCGATCATGACGAAGACCTTTTCGGCTCCAGCCGCAAGAATCGGCCGGAATTGGAATTGGTCATTCCCATGCACTTGGCCGAAACCGCACCGCCGGCGACACCGGTTGGAACGGGCTTTGCCAACTATCCGCCACCGGGTGATCTGCCGCATCCGGCGCCGTCAAATCCCGATCCATCTGCCGTGCCGCCGATCGAATCGCCCCCGCCCGACGCCGGTGCCCCCGTCGTTCCGACCATGACGCTCGAAATCGCGCCCGACCCGACCGCGGCACCGCCGGAACCCACGGCCGATGCCGGAACCACACCGCCTGAGGCAATCGAGCCAGCCGCCGACGCCGCATGGGCCGCCGAGCCTGTCGCCAATGCGGGATGGGTCGCTCCGAGTAATGCGACCGGAGCCGCTCGCCAACCCGTTTCCGGCGGGCGTGGCAACCTCTTGCTGACGTTCCTCATCCCCTTTGCCATCACCGGGTGGATCCTTGCCGTCTATTTCTACGTCTCACATCAACGGGCCAAGCAGGTCCATCCCCTGGAGATGATTCCGGATTTGCTCTATTACTACGATCGCCCGAAAAACGATACGGTCTCGCGCAGCGTCAAGATGCCGCCGGCCGACCAGAAGCTCCCCGACAACTTGAAAGTCGATCTTGGTCAGTCTCTAACCATCGGCTCACTCGAATTAACGCCGTTGCGCATCGAGCAACGACCGCTGGTTGCCTACACCATTCGCCGCGGTGAGGATGAACCTCGTGAGACCCGATTCGAGCGCGAGTCCCTTGTCCTTCATCTGCGCCTGAAGAACGTATCGGACAACTTGCCGTTTTATCCGACGGATCCCGTCTTCGACCGGCGTTTCAAACCCGAGGCCGAAGAGGGTCGCCCCCTGCTGCATGTGAAGCCGTACACCCTGTTGGAAATCGGAAAGCTCAAAGTCTATGGCGGGGTGATCGAGTATGGATCATTCAGCGAGACGAAGTTGAACCGGCGGATTTACCTGCAGGGCCAGGAAAACGACGACAAACCTCTGGCGCCGGGCGCGTCGCGGGATACCATCATCGCCACGCATCCCGCGGATCGGGCCGTCGAGGCGATGCAAGGCTACAAAGGCAAAGACCCGTTGGTGTGGCGGGTGTTGGTCCGCCGTGGATTGGTGCCGTTTCAGAAGCGCGAGATTTCCGTCTGTGCCGTTGTCGGCGTTCGCTTCATGCCGGCTGATGTTCGAAAGTAGTCGCGGCCCCGAGCCGGCATTGCCATGTCTCTTCGAGTTTCTAATCTCCGTTTGAGTCTTGACGAACCCGAAACAGCGCTGCCGGAGCACTTGGCGAAGGTTTTTCGCCTCGCTCCCGGCGACATCCGTCATTGGCGAATTCTGCGAAAAAGCCTCGACATGCGCGACAAGCGGGCGATTCGATTCGTCTATGCCGCCGAGGTCGCCGTCGCCGACGAAGAAAAGCTCTTGAGTCATCGGCATGGTCGTGCCCAGGTTGAGCGTTTCGTCGAAACTCCGTTCGAGATGCCGCCGACGGGAAATCTGCCGATGCCGCATCGACCGGTTGTCGTCGGCAGCGGGCCAGGCGGGTTGGTGGCGGCATATTTCCTCGCTCTTCATGGTTATAAGCCACTGTTGCTCGAACGCGGGCCGGCGGTCAGCGACCGGATTCGCGATGTCAGAGCCTTCGACAACGGCGGGACATTTGATCCCGAGAGCAACTACCTCTTCGGCGAGGGCGGAGCCGGCACCTTCAGTGACGGGAAGCTGACCTGCCGAATGTCCGGCCCGGATGTGGGGCGAGTCCTCGATCTGTTTGCCGAATGCAAGGGCAAGCCGTCGATCCGTTACGAATATCGCCCGCACCTTGGCAGCAACCGCCTACCCGCCGTGGTCAAGGCGATCCGGCAGAAGGTTGAGTCCCTTGGCGGCAAAGTGCGATTCCGATGCCGCGTCGAGGATCTCGACATTGCCGACGGCCAACTGCGAGGGTTGCAAACTTCGTCGGGCTACATGCGCGCGAACGTCGTCGTTCTTGCCATCGGCCACAGTGCCCGCGATACCTACGCGATGCTCGCTCGTCGCGGCGTGGCGATGCTGCAGAAGCCGTTTCAATTCGGCGTTCGCATCGAGCATCAACAGGAGACCGTCAACCGTGTGCAGTACGGGCCGACGCCGTTGGAGGATCAACTCGGCGCCGCCGACTATTCCCTTGTGGCTCATGGGCCTAACGATCTTTTCACGTTTTGCATGTGCGCGGGCGGTTACATCATCCCGAGCGTGTCGGAGGAAGGCTATTTCTGCACCAACGGCATGAGCCTATCGCGCCGCGACTCGTACTACGCCAACAGCGGGTTGGTCGTCACGGTGCCGGCCGAGGCGTTTGAGGGAAGCGACGTACTCGCGGGGGTGCGGCTGCAACAGAAGTATGAGGCCTTGGCATTTGCTATGGGTCATGGTGAGTATCGCTGCCCATTGCAACGGGCGACGGATTTCATGAAGGGCCGGGTGTCGCCGGGGGTGCCGAAGTCGAGCTATCCGCGCGGCGGGGTCAGTGTCGATTTGACGCAGTTGTTACCGCCGCTCGTCGCCGGCGCCGTGCGCCACGGCCTGCCGCAAATGGACCGCCGCTGGCGCGGGAGATTCTTGGCGGAGGCGGTGTTGGCCGGCCCCGAGGCTCGCGGCAGCGCGCCGGTGAGGATCGTGCGCGATGAACGGAGTCGAAGCTCCCCCGGCCTAGCGGGCCTCTACCCAGTCGGCGAAGGCGCCGGTTACGCGGGCGGCATCATCAGCGCCGCCGTCGATGGCCTACGCACGGCAAGGGCGATTATTGGGGCATATGCGCCGCTCTCTTGAGCCTGCAAGGCTCATTCGATCAGCCCAGGACGTCGTCCTGGGGAACAGTTGAATCAAGTTGATTCGGCGAAGTCGAAAAAGACACTTGCCCCACCGATGGCTGTGGCGCCCCGAGTTAATTTCGGATCGACGCCATGCGTTCGAATTGAAGAAATGGATTTCGCTCCGGCGGGATTGTACAGATGCACAAATCGTACTCCGAACAACTTCAATCGATGGCAAATAGCCTCGCGGACAGCCGGAATCATCATTCCGCCACCAGTTAATATAAGGTCGTCGATTCGGTCGTACTGATGGATCTCAAGGAATTGTGTGGCATGGTCTGCAACCGTTTTTCCAAAGTCTTGTATCGCAATGTCGATATCAGCTCTTTCGCGTTCCGAATCACCAAAAATCGCTTCTCTTGTGGCAAATCGCCCTTCGCCGCCATAAAGACGACTGTGAAACGTTTCGAGTCGCTGCTGATTATGGTCTTCAATAATTCGATTGAGGCGAAGACGCTTTTCTTCCCGTAGCCGTTCGCCGACCATCCTATCAAGATCGGTGATCCCAAGCGGCCAAGAATTATGAGCGAGCCGCGGGCGGCCATCTATCACTCCGTCAAGTGAAGCGTCAAGTTCGGTCAAATCAAAGCCAATCATTGCGAAATCGGTCGAATAGCCACCAATGTCCGCGACAAGTGCCCATGCGGTCGGCGGACCATTGGCCACTACAGCGTTGCGCATTCTGTCATACAAGCCGGTTTGTCCAAACATGGGGGGATACAGAGGCGAAGTCCCTTTCTTGTTAACTCGATTCTGGCCTTCCGTGAAAATCCCGATTGCGTTGGCCCGCGGTTCTGCGATCACTGGCATCGTCTCATCTGGTTTCCAACCTGTTTCACTTAGGAGTTCGTCAAGGAGTGATTCGGCGCCCGCGACGGATCCGAAACTTGGCAGAGAAATCCTGACCGGTATGTCGCGGACACATTGATTGAAGCGCTTACGACAAATTGGATCGAAGAACTGGTGCAACCAACGAAAGAAACCAAGAGCTAATTCCTTGTAATCCATATCGGTCGTATCGGGAATGCCTGCCGCCGGGCCCTCGGACAGTTCGTTTCCCCTGAGCTTTTGCTCGATTTTCTCGAGATCTGCCTTTGGCAGCGTACTCTTCATTACATTCCACGCAACTTGTGTGATGCCTGGAGGAGGTTCTTCAGCGCCAGAGGCTTGCCCTGATAGGACTGGTAGAGCCTGATTGACTAGGCTGGCATGGTCGCCGTCGAAAAAGAACGGCTTCCAATTGCGGAAGACTTTAAGATCGCGTTCATTACCTTTCAGACGATGGATTTCCTCGCCGAAACGCCAAACAGTCTTACTTTTTTCTGTGAATCTCGCTGCGACAGTGGGAACACAGAAATTGAACTCGTCCCATACCAAAGAATCATCTTTTAACAGTTCGCTTCGATCGTTAACCGTCTTGCGCAGCGCGACTTTGGTGTATGTATTGCCAAAATC
The DNA here is from genome assembly GCA_964515185.1 of uncultured Alcaligenaceae bacterium. Classification (GTDB taxonomy): domain Bacteria; phylum Planctomycetota; class Planctomycetia; order Gemmatales; family Gemmataceae; genus CAZESP01. The sequence goes on along the minus strand of CAZESP010000005.1, from coordinate 16,492 downwards.
GATACACAGCATTGGGCGCATGTTTGATCCTCATGGTTTGGCAGAAACTACTTTCGCTCGGGAAATGAGTAATGTGCCGCGTGGCGACCGAAGTTTCCATCCGGGTTCCACGACTGTTACCAAATCACCGTCATCAACAGCATCTGTCGTTTCGTGTTCAATCCCGGTGTAGACCACCTGACTGCCAGGTTGCCCAACTTGATCCAAACCGGCGTTAAGCATGACGACCTCAAGTGCGGCGCGGGTTCCCGGTGCGGGATTATCCTGCCATGCAAATACAAGCTCGCGGCACACATCGCGCCGATAATCGAGATCCTCGTCGGTCGTTGGCACTGGAACACGCCCCGGTCGTTCCGTCGAAGGCTTCGGCGGCTCGGCCGTTGATCGCGTCAAGCGCTTTGCTTGTTCATCAAGTTCACGTCGTTGGCGTTCCAGCTCCGCGAGACGTTGCTTGACAAAATCTACGATGAACTCTTGCAGTTCGTTTGCCTGGCTGTCGAGTGTCCGTCGTTGTTCGTCGATCCGTTTCAGTTCGATTGCGCTCAGTCGTCGTACAGCTTCCTGGGCGGCCTCCTTGTGGGCGTCGGCTGTCCGATCCAACAACTCGCGATGTTCGGTCGACGTCTTTCGCTCGAATAGAACATCAATTCCGCGCGACGTGATTGTAACAAACGCGACGGGTTTTGCGGTTTTGCTTTTCCCCTCGACGACCTGTCGAACCGTGAACAACGCCAAGTTGGGATCGGTACATTGGTCCTGGGCGAGTTTGTTCGCCGCCGATCGGGCACCTCTCGGCAACAGCCCTTTCTTCTTGCCGCTTGTCACCAGGCGATGTTCGCCACCTTGGCGGATCGCCGTTTCCAAGGCGGCAAGCACTAAATCGCTGACATCTGTCGTCGACATCGCCATTCTTCGTCTCTCCCGACTCAAGTCATGAAAAAGGCTGAGCCATCGAGTACATGGCTCACCCAATCAGAGAAAACGCGATCTCTCCAACATTGTCGGCGGCTCGAATGCAATTCACAACCATTTTTGGTTAGAATGTACTGTGCCGTCATAGGTAGCTCCAGTGTTGGCGGATCGGCAAAATGAGCCGACTCTCCCAGCCATCGGAGAGTATCGTTGGCAGGGCGCGAGGTGAACGTGATATGGAACATCCGGCAAGTCCGTTCCACGAGTTTGTCGTCGGGTCTGAAGCCGAAAGACCGTGGTTTTTCGCATCCGTTGGTATTTGGCGTTCTGTCCTAGCGGCACCTATCTCGCCGGATTCGCGCGCAAGATCGGGCTACCCCTCGATTGTCACCACCCCTGGCGTTTGCGGTGGGGAGGCCAGGTTGGTTCGAACGCGGATCCCGGTGTGGGTTCTCGAGCGGATGCGGCAGCAGGGCGCGTCGGAGATCGACATTCTTCGCAGTTTCCCGACGTTACTCGCGATCGATCTCGTTGAGGCTTGGGCCTATGCCCGTGACCATCATGAAGAGATCGAAAAAGCGATCATGGAGAACGAAAAGGAGTAGATGTGGCCCGCCTCTATTCCAACGAGAATTTTCCCTTTCCCGTTGTCGAAGAACTGCGGCGACTCGGCCATGATGTCACGACCATTCACGAACGCAGTAAGGCCAATGAAGCGATCTCCGACGCTGATGTCCTTGCTCTAGCAACTTCGGAAGATCGTGCCGTGTTGACGCTGAATTGAAAAGATTTTATTCGATTGCATCGCCAACAGCCCAAACATGCTGGGATCATTGTTTGCACGGTTGACGTTGACTTCATCGGTCAGGCGTCGCGCATCCATCAAGCAATCGACGCCTGCGCTGACTTGCGCGGCCAAATCGTGCGAGTCAACCGCCCGCAGACGTGAAAGTGGCGCATCCAAGGCGAATCTTGACGGTCCTCAGCTGATGGCACGGTTTTCTAGTGACCGCGCTCCACGAATGCCGCCAACGCGCGCACCATTTCGCGGTATTGAGCGTGAGCCTCGCGCAGGCGTCCTTGTTTGATGCTCATCACTGCGGGGCGGATGAAACGTGAATAAAGCTCGCGGTAGATTCTGCCGGCGTCCGCGTTGACAGCGAGAGCGGCGACGATCGCCGGTGCGGTCTTGTAATACTCGGCGACCTCAGCGCGGCCTTGAGCGGTTCGGCTCATGACTTCGTCGCGGAACCATCGCAGCGTCTGAAGCTCGTCGCAGTCGTCAGCAAGGCCCATCCCTTTGCAAACGGCCGTCGTGATATAGCAACAACCGCTCTTGGGAATCTCGGCTTCATCGGGCCAGATTTGCCAGGTTCGTGCCTGAGTCGAATTGATGTGCGAATGGCCATAAAACTTCCATGCCGTGCCGCGGCAAATGCCAAACACGCCGCCGAACCCTTCGTAGTCCCCCGGCTGAAAGATGGTGAGATTGTCGTCGTCGATCAAGTTCTGGTTCACCAACTCCTGAGCCATGGCGTTGTAAATCGTACTGAACTGATTGATCAAGTTGTTCTTGTCCAAGGTCGGGACAATGTTGCCCGTGTTGGCGTGAACCACTGTTGGACCTTGGTCGTCACCGGAAATGAACACCGCGCAGCTATTCATGCGATAGGTCAAAAACACGGTCGGTCCCTGGCCAATGGTGCAAATGCAAATGTGATCGCTCTTCCATGGCAGGAGATAGGCCGTCGGTTTCACAATCGTTTTCGTGCCCGTAATCTTCGCTTCCTTGCCGCTTTCCTCGGTGTATGTCCCCAGGCAATCGTTGGCATAACTCACGATGTCATAGTCATGCCCATTGACATGAATGTTCGGATTGAACGGCGCGTTGTTGAAGGCAAACCCCTTGATCGCGGTGCTTGCTTTCTTCGTGGTTCGCTTCAATTTGATGAGATCATTAATGAACGACATGCGTACCTCTAGGTATCGTCCGACAACTCGGTGTCGCGACCATTCTCGCAGAAGCGCGCCGACTTCAACATCGATTTTTCAGTAACCGTGTAGGGATCGGCATAACGTCAATTGACCATGACTAGACGATGTATTGCTCGAGAAATCGCTTGCTCTGCCTGAGCGACCGCTTGCGATCGGCCAGCGAACCTTCAAAGGCTCGGTCCTCGACCTCGATGCAAACAGGGCCAGTGTATTGGGCATCTGTCAGGGCACTGAAGAACGCCCCCCAGTTGACATCGCCCAATCCCGGAATCTTGGCGGTGTGCCATCCCAGTCCCTGACCGCCGACCGCGTAGAGTTTGTCGGCGTCGATGCGGGTGTCCTTGGCGTGGACGTGGACAATGCGCGAGCCGAAGTCGCGGATGCAACGAGCTGGGTCAATCCGTTGCCAGATCAAGTGCGAGGGGTCAAAATTCAAGCCGACGCTTGAGCTTTTCAAGTCGGCGAAGATGCGTTGCCAGAGGGCCGGCGTTGTGGCAAGGTTCTTTCCGCCAGGCCACTCGTCTTCAGTGAAGAGCATCGGGCAATTCTCTAGCCCGATCTTGATTCCCAGGGACTCAGCCTCGCGAACCAACGGCGGCCAAACCTGCTGGAACAATGGCCAATTGGCATCCACACTCTTCGTGGAGTCGCGGCCGATGAAGGTGTTCACAACCCCAACACCAAGTTTGGCGGCGGCGGCCATCACCTTGCGAAGGTGCCCGACAACCATCGCACGATGAGCCGGATCGCTATCGAGCGGATTCGGATAATAGCCCAACCCCGATATCGAAACACCGTGGATATGCGTCAATTCCTTCACCCGATGGGCTTGACCGTCGTCGAACTGCGTCACATCGACGTGACAAACGCCCGCGTAACGCCGGTCGGAAGTCCCGGGCGGCCAACACATCAACTCGACGCACTCAAAGCCCTCGTCGCCCGCATAGGCAAGCACTTCTTCCAGTGTCAAGTCGCCCAATATCGCGCTGACGAATCCAAGTTTCATATGCGTTTAGTGATCGAAGGTTGAAGGGGAACGGGGCGAAGAATCGTCGATAGTGAGAATAAGGAGTTCGGCGGCAGGAGTCCATCACCAAAATAGACCGCGCGGCACGAATTGGAGTTCGGCCGCTCGGCGGTCTTAACGACCTGGGCACGGGGGGGACTAACAATGATCTCGCGAACGGATCACGGCTTGGGAGGCGGCTCGACCTGAAGGTTGTTTGAAATCTGCCCAATGCCGGGCGTCAGCCTCAGCATCGCCTCCACGAGTCGCCGCTCATCATCGTCGCGAACCATGCCGGTTAAGACGACATCGCGACCCTTGACACTGAGCTGAATCTTGTCGCGTGAAACCAAGCGATCCGACTGGGCAATCATCCCGCGCAGATCGGCCTGAAGCTCAGGAGCGGTGATCGTCCTCGGGACGGGCGACTTGACGGACAAGGCCACCATGGCCATTCGCGACCCGGCAGCGCCACTGTTGCTGCCGCCGGCACCGCCGAACGCCCCGCCGCCGCCGAAACCCGTACCACGCCCTCCGGTGACCGATGCGGTTCCCGTAAACCCACCCCCGCCGAACGTGCCGCCGCCACCACCGAACGTACCGCCACCTGTGCGCCCGCCGCCAAAGGTGCCGCCTCCTCCGCCAAAGGTGCCGCCGCCCCCGCCAAAAGTGCCGCCTCCTCCGCCAAAGGTGCCGCCGCCCCCGCCAAAAGTGCCGCCGGTGGTCGTCCGGCCGCCGCCGAAACTCGCGCCGCCGGTCATCCCCCCGGTGCGAGTTCCTGTATTGGTGCCGCCAAATCCCGTCGTTCGCGACGTTCCGCCTCCAAAGCTGCTTCCGCCGCCGAAGCCGAATCCGCCACCGGAAGTGCCTCCCGCGCTGGTGCCGAAGGTCGGTTGTCCGAAGCCGCCGCCGGAACTCGTGCCGCCGCGATTGCCGGAACTGGATATGCTCGCCAAGCCCGCTGACATCGGGTTGGAGTAGTAACCTCGGAAGAGATTGGTCTGATTGAGCGAGCTGTTTCCGCTTCCAGTCGTGAGATTGCCGCCCGAAGTCAGGGGCGTGTCGCCAGTCAACGGCGAACCGGCAAACCCCGTGCCGCCACTACCCGATCCGCCGGTAGCTCCCGACCCACCGCCGCCGAAGCCCGATCCTCCTCCGCCAAACCCCGACCCTCCGCCGCCACCTCCGCCGCCGGCCCCAAACGCTCCGGTCTGAGCGTGTACCGCGGTGGCCAACGCGAAAAGCCCCGCGAGAGCCAAAAAGCTCGACGATCGGATAAGATGGGGCATAGTACGGTTCCTCGCCAGTAAGTTGGGAGCGGCGCTCCCTGCTTCAAGTTAACCCCGACACCGACGGGAGGTCGCATGCCCGCGTTACACTTGGCCAGCTTTTCTGCCGACGTTTCGCCGCCGTTGGGTCATCCCCTGTGCGGCGGGTGGATCGAGCCGGTCCGCGGTTACGACGACCCCTTATTCATCAAGGGCGTCGTGTTACTGGGCATGGGCGCCCCGGTGGTGCTGGCGTCGGTCGATTGGTGCGGGCTTCGCAATGAAGCCTACCTCATTTGGCGCAAGGCGTTGGCCGAGGCCGCTCATACCGTGCCCGCCAACGTCGCCCTTCAGTGTATCCATCCCCACAACGCCCCGTTTGTCGATGTGGGCGCCCAAAAGCTATTGGATACCATACCGGGTGCGCCGCTACATCTCGACCTCAAGTTCTTCGAAAAAACCGTCCAAACCACCGCTGAGGCATTGCGCCGGAGCCTCGCCCGAACCCATCGCTTTACCCACATCGGCCTTGGCCAAGCGAAAATCGACCAAGTCGCCTCGAACCGCCGGATTCTTGGGCCGGACGGAAAGGTCAAATTCACCCGAACGAGCGCCACCAAAGATCCGAAGGTGAGGAATGAACCGGAAGGGTTGATTGATCCGATTTTGCGGACCCTCAGCTTTTGGAACGGCGAAGCGCCCCTGGCCGCGCTTCACTACTACGCCACGCACCCGATGAGTTACTATGGCGATGGTCGCGTGTCGGCGGATTTCTGCGGCTTGGCCCGTGAGAAACGCCATCAGGATGACCCGAAGGTGTTCCAGGTCTATTTCACCGGCTGTGCAGGCAATGTGACCGCAGGCAAATACAACGATGGATCGAAGGAAAACCGGGGTATTTTGCGTGACCGCATTTATGCTGGGATGACGTCGGCATGGCAGGCGACAAAACGACACGCCGTCGAGGAGTTTCAGTGGCGGATCCTACCGGTCCGGTTGCCGCCGCGGACCGAGGCTGTTTTTGGCGAACCCGAAAGTCGCAAGGCCATGGCCGATATTAAGGCAACCAAGGCCAAACGGATCAACTCCGCCCTCCACGTTGCGTGGCTTCAACGTAACCACATACCGATCGACCTGACCTGTCTCGATTTTGGACCTGCCTGTGTGCTGCACCTTCCGGGCGAACCATTTATCGAGTATCAACTGAAAGCCCAGGGGTTGCGCAAGGACGATTTCGTATGTGTCGCGGGTTATGGCGATGACGGACCGGGATACCTGCCGACCAAGATTGGGTATTGGGAAGGCGGCTACGAGCCAACAGTTGCCTTGTCGGCGCCCGAAAGTGAAGAAATATTACACGGTGCCCTGACGAAGATATTACGTCGAGGTTAACGACACGACGAAACCGATAAGCGACGCACCATAACCGATAAGCGACGCTTCGCAGCAGCGCAACGAACTCCGCGCTTCGTCGAAGCGTCGCTTGCCGTGGCAGGACCGAGGATAATCATGGCGCGAATGATGCGATGCCCGAATTGCTCGCGGAAGCTGGGGGTGGCGAATCCGGAGGCGGGCCGCCGACTGCGCTGTCCGAAATGCCAGACTCCATTTACGATCGGAATCGGCCCTGATGGTCATCTGGTCGGGTTCGAGATTGTTGACGACGGGCCGAACACCGGATCGGGCGACGACATCATCGAAGAGGGCTTCGAGGTCGATGACCTAGGCGCGATTGCGGGGCCTGACCTGAATTTGGAGTTTCGGACGCCCGCATCGGTCCCGCCGCCGAAGCCTCGTGCGGTTCCGATCAAACCGACGCCCGCCGTCAAATCGATCCCCCCGCCTGCGCCGCCGAAGTCGCCACCCAAGCCCCCTCCGGCATCGGGCGGCTTTGATGAAATCCGCTTGCAGGATGATCCTCCGTCCCACGGCCCCGCTCCGGATGAGAGCGCTGACGCCGACTTTGAGTTTGTGGCGCCGCCGGCCCCCCCTCCCAAGCCATCGGCCGCCCCGCCCCGAACCCCTGCGGCCCGCCCCCCCGCCGGTTCCATTCGCGCGACACCCAAAACCCGCCCGCCCGCTGAGCCGAAATTCGAGGTCGTTGAACCCGGCCGCAAACACCCCGCCTCGCGCCGGGCGGACGACGAAGAGGCTGACCGCCCACGCCGGCGCCGGCGTGACCGCGCATTTGAACCCGATGACGAAGAACCCTACGAAGACGATTACGACGATCGGTATTCACGCCGTGAAGCCGCCCGCAAACGATGGGGAATGGTGCTCTGGGGCGTGACGATGGTACTGATCGGGGTTTTGGTTGCCATTCTCGGTGGCGCTCTAATCATCCTCGGGGGCATGTTCGCCGGCGGTGCGGCGTCGATGCAATCGATGAGCGGAGCCATCGGTGGCGGCGGGGTCGTGGTGATCGGCTTGGGCCTGATCGCACTTCAAGGCGTCCTCGCACTCATCGGCAATGGCTTGTGTGTGACGGCCCCCGCCAAGAATAACGCTCAGACTTGGGCCATCATCACCTTAGTGCTCGGCCTGCTTTCGATATCTCTGTTCGGCGTCAACTTCGCCATCAGCCATCCCGTCGTCGCGTTGATCGCCAACGGCCTGGAATTGTGCAAGTTTTTTGGCTTCCTGTTCTTCCTGAAGTCGGTCGGCGAGGCGCTTCGCGACCGCCATCTCGCTGAAGAAGCTTATCTGGTCATCAAGCTCTATGCCGGGCTAATCCTCGCCATTCTCTTGTCGTGTGGCTGCGGTTTCATCATGACTCTCATCGCCGGAGCGGGCATGGCCGCGTCGATGGCGGGATCATCCAAGAGCGCTCAACCTCCCGATATGTCCGGCGCCGTTGGCGGAGCCATGTTGTTCGCCGCGTTTGGCTGCATCATCATGGCGGTGATTGCCATTTACAGCGTTGTCGTCTTCATCAAGTACGTCATCCTTCTGATCCACGCCAGACAGTCGATTGCTGAGGAGTTGGCATGAGTCGTCCGACCACGGCGGTTATTGGCACGGGCTTTATCGGCCCGGTGCATGTCGAAGCGTTGCGGCGACTGGGCGTGCCGGTCGCGGGCATTCTCGGTTCGACCCCGGACAAGAGCCAGGCCGCTGCCGCCCGCCTCGGACTGCCTCGCGGCTACGAATCGCTCGACGAGTTGCTTGCCGATCCGGCTGTCGCCGTTGTGCATATCACGTCGCCCAACCAGCACCATTTTGAGCACGCAAAACGGGTTCTCGAAGCCGGCAAGCACGTCGTTTGCGAGAAGCCGCTGGCGATGACCGCGGCTGAGTCCGCGGAGTTGGTGCGGCTGGCGGCGCCGTTACCCGTGGCGGCGGCCGTCTGTTACAACATCCGCTACTACCCGCTCAACCGTGAAGCGAAAGGGCGCCTCGCCAACCTCGGCCCGGTGCGTCACGTCACGGGCAGCTACTTCCAAGATTGGCTTCTCAAAGAGACCGACTTCAACTGGCGGGTTTTGGCCGGTCAGGGCGGCGCGTTGCGTGCCGTTGCCGACATCGGCACCCACTGGCTCGACCTCGTGACGTGGATCACGGGGCTGGAGGTCGAAGCCGTCTGCGCCGATCTGGCGACGTTCTTGCCGACGCGAATGAGGCCTGCGGGTGGGGTTGAGACTTTTTCGGGCAAGCTCAACACCTGTCGCGTTGTCGAGCCAGTCGCCATCGACACCGAAGACTATGGCTCGGTGTTAATCCGTTTCCACGGTGGGGCACGAGGCAACCTCACCGTGTCGCAAATGGTCGCCGGACGCAAGAACGCCATCCGCTACGAAATCGCCGCCGGCAACGGGTCACTGACCTGGGACGGCGAACGCCCCAACGAATTGCATCTCGGCTCGCGCGACAATTCCAACGAAATGTTGTTGCGGGACCCTTCGCTGCTGAGCGCCGACGCCCGTCGCTTTGCCGATTATCCCGGCGGGCACAACGAGGGATTCCCCGACACGTTCAAGCAATTATTCAAATCGGTATACGACTATATTGCTGCCGATGATTATTCGGCCGAGAGGCCCTTCCCGACCTTCGCCGACGGGCACAAGGAAATCGTGCTGTGTGAGGCCATCTTGCGCAGCGCCCACGAAGGGACGTGGGTTAAGATGGCACGCAGCGCAAGCTGAACACGCAGCGCAAGCAAGTAACAATCACTTCACTTGCTCGCGCGGCGTACTCCAATCGCGCGGCGAGCATCGGTTACCGATTCAGCCGGATGACCAAGTCATTCTGTCCTGGCTGGATGTGCACAACAATATCGGAGTCGCCGTCTTCGGTACTCTGATATCGCGGGTTCACTTTTTCACGGAGGGTTTTGTGATCGGGGTTATTAAAGAGTACGTAGACCTGATATTTGCCAGGCACCACAGACTTGTTACCCGAGGGATCGAGCAATTGGAACGAACCGTCATTCTGGACTTGAGCCGATGCGCCATGGATACCGTCAGCCGGCCGCAAGACAATGGTCCCGCCGGTCAACGGAGAGCCACTCGACAAAAGAACTCTGCCCTTGACCTCGATACCATCGGGCTTGGCGCGTGGGCCTGAATCGCAACCCGCCGCGACCAGAGTAGCGAGCACCGCGGTCAGACTGATTCGGAACATCGTTCCTGAATTCATGCCAGGGTCCTGAACAGGAGGAGTCGTCGGGAGATAATTCGTCAGAAAAAGGAACACACCAACCCGCCGCCGTGAGGAGCCGCGGGAGCGAGTTGGCGCCACTGTCAAGTCTCTCGCTGACGAATTGAGGGTTCCAACTTATTCGTCACGGGCAATATCACCGGCCTTTGCCGTGAGAAGCGCCGCAAATGTCGCAGGGTTGATACTCGACCGAAAGAATCGCACGGACCCATCGGCCAATCCGGCGTTCATGCCGCCCGTGTGAAAACTATAAGGCTCGCTGTCATTGTTGCAGTTCATGATGCAGCGCCCGGTTCCACTACTGCCGTTGATGGCACCGGTCGTCCCGTTCGTTCCGTCCATGGATCCAGCCCCGCCGTCAGGATCAGTCCAACCGAAGCCCTCCGGGCGGGGAAGTAGACTACCCTGGGGTTTCCCCAAGACATACCAGTTCGGGCGGGCACCGTCCTCCATCACCATGATGGTATTGCTCGTCCCGTCGGTGATGCCGAGCAAAGGAGTTTCCGTGTCCTGGGCCAGCGCGCCATCGTGGTCGGAAGTACCGGACGGATTTGGGATTCCGTTAGCGGTATAGAATCGATGCCGAAGCCGGTGCATAACGATGTAGTCCAGCGGTCCCATGATGTTGCCATCGACAGCCGTCCCGGTTCCCGCGGCGGCACGTCGGGAGTTGCCGTCGGGGACCGAAGGGCAAATGAAAATCGGGATTGCCTGGCGCCCGGTAACTACGTTCGATCCGGTATTCCAACGGATGTTCTTGTTGTATAACCGTTCCAGGTTCCCCTGTTCGACGTAGTCAAGAACTACAACTGTCCAACTCATGCGATTGCCGGCCAAGTCGCGTGGCCTGGACTGCGGCAGTTTGCCATAAGTGCTCTCGTAGTTGTGAAGTGCTAAACCAAATTGCTTCAGGTTATTCTGGCACTTCATCCGGGCGGCGGACTCCCGGACCTTTTGAACCGCGGGCAACAACAGGCCGATTAGAATTGCAATAATCGCGATGACAACCAACAATTCGATCAGCGTGAACCCGGTGCGCTTTCGAAAAGACATCGGATTTTCCCTTTATTCTAGAAAGAGTCGAACATACTCTATGGTGAGATACAATTGCACTCGGCGCCGGACAGACGCCAACTCGTGACTTCATCAAATCTTCGCGGTTCTTAACTCCGTTCTCGCCGTTAATAACTCCGCGGACAATCGAGAGTGATCGAATTGACTCTTGGCTTCCTCGACCCGCCTTAACGCCACGCATGCGGGAGGCCGAGACCAAAACGATACTTGGGGATGATAGACGCACCCACGTCAATGCTCGGCGCAGTTCCTGATCGCGCCTGTGATCTGATGTGGTGCGATCGAACAATACGCGGGTATAGGCTCGGGTCGAGCGTAGGACTCAGAGAATCGGAAGTCGCCGCTAATCTGTGGAATTTTCGGCAGGATCGTTCCGGCAGGCGTTCTCGGCCGGTGCCAAATTGAGGCAAGTGGCGCCCCACTGCCCCCGAGCCTACTTTGTCTTACCCGCACGCATCGGCCGCGATGAAACCGCGCGCCATTGCGTCACTGCGATTCGGAACACAACGTCGGCTCGCGCATCCGATGCCCTTCCGCGACCGAATCAGAATTCGTCGCCGACGCTTCCGGCTCTGGACGCGCCGTTTGCGATCTATGCCGCCCGCGACAATGAGCGTCGTCGCGAATCGGCATCATCGGATGATTCTTTGATTAAGTACAACGGCCGGCGCTTCACTTCCTCATAGATGCGCCCGAAGTATTCGCCCGCGATTCCCAGACATACCAGAACGCAACCGCAGGCCAGGCCGACGACCGCGATGGCCAAGGTTGTCAGTACCACACCAAGCGAACTCGCGAACGCCAGAATGATCGCGGCCACGATCGCCATCGCCCCGATCGCGAGCCAACAGAGGCCGAGGATCGTGGCCAATCGCAAGGGCACGCGCGTGAACGAGACCAACCCGTCACCGGCCAATCTCATCATTTTGCGCAGGGTGTATTTCGACACGCCCGCGCCGCGATCGGCCGGGGCGAATGAAACCGTCGTCGTTGCGAACCCGAGCCAACTGACCATGCCGCGAACGAAGCGATGGCTCTCGGGCATTTGCAAGAGGGCCTGGGCGGCCTTGCGCGACATGAGGCGAAAATCGGCCGCTGCCGCACGAACCTCGATGTCGCTCAGTGAACGCAGGATCTTATAGAAGACCCGTGACGTCAGACGTTTGAATCGACCCAATCGGGGGTCATCGTTCCGCAAAGTCAAAACGATGTCGTAGCCTTGTTGCCATTGGTCAAGCAGCGCGGGGATCAGCGACGGCGGATGCTGAAGATCCGAATCGAGCGAGATCACCACATCGCCTTGGGCCAACTCCAAACCCGCGGTCAGGGCAGCTTGATGTCCGAAATTTCGGCTGAGCGACCGATAGCGCACGCGCGGGTCGCCGGCCGCCAATTCTCGCAACCGCGTCAGAGTGTCATCTTGCGAGCCGTCGTCCACATAAATGATCTCGACCTCGAACTGCGCCGGCAACGAATCGATGACGGCAGCAAGTTGCGCGTGAAACAGCGGCAATACTTCGTCTTCGTTGTAGGCGGGGCAGACGATGCTCACGCTTGTCTTAGGCGGCATGGCGTAGCCCCTGTGCGATTGGCTCGCTGGTCGCGGGTCGCCGAAGGCCTCGGATCGCGGCCGTGACTGCGGCGATGGTCAGCAGCAATGCCGACAACGGGTAGAGGCCGAATCTCTGAAAAGCGGCGCCGTCGGGAAACGTCCCCGCGGAGACCGTGATCCAACTAACAAGAAACGAGAGCCACGCCAGGGCTTGCAGCGCCGGGGGCCAATTTTCGCTGCGGCCAGCCACGAGGACATAGGCCAGCGGCGGGGACATCAAGACATAGGTGCAGGCCTCGGTCGCCGGGCCGACCAACATGATCCAACAGCAGCAAAGAATCAACGTCGTGGTGGCCTGTCGTTGCCGATCCCACCCGCGTCGTTGACCCATCCAGCACAGGGCGGCACAACCGGCGGCACCGGCCAATTGAATCGCTTGATAGAGGCCGGTCGTCATCGGCACATGCCAGACCCGTAACAGCATCCAGAGATCGCGATACATCATCACGATCGGCCCGAAACGCCGTTCGTCCCCAGCAAGTAACCGATACCATTCGGCGTATTGGTTCCAGACATAGGCCGGCCGTTGAACCAGAAACGGCAGGACAAAGGCGACGGCCACTGTCACCCCAAGCCGCCAGAGCAACTTGCGTGGGTACAGCCCCGCCAACAACAGAGCCAGCGAAACCGGATAGAGTTTCAGGACGACGGCGAGGGTGCAGGTCGCGGCCGACAACCACCATCGCTGCCCGGCCGCCGCCGTCACGCACATCAACATCAGGCCAATGAGCATCGGGTTCGGCTGGCCGTTATTCAAACTCTCGACAGACAATGGCATCAGCAACAGAAAGACCCATGCGATCTGACGAGGCGACAACACGACCGGCACGCCGCGACGCAACCACCACCACACGCCGCCGAAAAAGACCGCCGCGTTGACCAGCCGCCAGACAATGTTGCCGAGACGTTCCGGCACGACGATGTAAGGCACAAACGACGCGCTGACGATGGGACTGTAGCGGTATTGGTCGATCCAAGGGACATGCTCGTCGTGAAAGTACGTGCTTCGCCCGTGATACCAATCCTCGCCGGCGGCCGCGTAAGTCGGGTAGAGCGAATGAACACGCGGCCAGATGGCGCTGCGCACGAGCATCGTATTTAGGACGGCGATCCAGAAAATCGCAATCGCCACGATCCAGCGATCACGCCGCATGCCGGACTCCTTCCGAAACGGGATGAGTCCATTGTGACGGGGACACGAGTCGAAAACCGGCGTCGCGGCAGGCGTCAAGGAATTTGGGGTTTTTCAGCAGTTCCAGCTCGGCGACACGGCGGCGAATCAGTTCGTCGCCGTGAAAGCAGTCGCGACCGAAGAGCGTGTGGTCGTAGTATCCGGGATGCACCATCAACTCGACGCGATTACCCGGCAAATGATTAAGCCAACGAACAAAGAACTCCGGGTCATCCACGTGTTTAGGGTCGGTGATACCGCCAAGAACTTCGTTGCCGGGAAACTCCAGAAGGTCGAGTTGTCTCGCTTGCAGTCGCCCGAGCAACGTTAACAACAATCGCTTCGGCCGGGCACCGGAAATGTCGAGTAGCGTATTGATCGGCTCCTGCACCCGCCGCACATACGGGCGAATGCGATAGCGGAGCAATAGGTCGATGAAGATGGTCGCAATCGGCGGAAATACCGTCAGATGCTGATGGGCCGCGATGACCCCTGGCGGCTGGCCGACAAGGGCAAGAAATCTCTCAAGCTGAGCCGTGAGTTCGCGAACGATTTCGTCATGTCGAATGCATCCCAGGTGGAGTCTGGTTAGAAACTTCGGCAGGGGCCAAAGGCATCCCGCCGGGTTGACAAGGCTGCGAACCTGGTCAAGCGGGGCGCAGGGCGGATCTTGGGTCAGGCACGGATGCCAGCCCAACTCGCACGGCCTGCCGGCGGCTCGATGGGCGCGAACCGCCTCGGGCGCGTACGGCGAGTTGCACATCAATAGGGTCGCCGTCACGACACCCTTTTTCGCCAGCTCCAAGATGCCGCGCGTTGTTTCAGGGCCAATGCCGAAATCGTCGGCCACGACGGCCAGCCGGCGATCGTTCAGGCCATCGGGGCCGTGCATCGGATCGGGTCGCGAACTGACCATCGACTTTTGCCGCTTTCTTTCCCGAGCATCCTTGTCGGAGAACGAATCAACTCCCAAACGCCGGCCGTCGGCGCCGGGCGACACATTCATACTCGTTCTTGCCAAATGTCGCAATGCGACCCTTCCGTCCCCGTCGCGGGCTACCTTTCATACAAAATCATTGCGATTAATGTAATCCCGACTTCCGGCCGGAATCGGCGAACGAGACGTCCCCACACGGAGCTGAATACATGGGCCTGACCTGGCACGATTCCCGCGAGATCGGCGAGATGCTCTTTGAGCAGTATGACACACTCGATCCGTTGACAGTCCGATTCACGGATCTGCACAAATGGGTCCTAAACCTCGATGGTTTTGAAGGCGCGCCGAACGCCTCAAATGAGAAGATCCTCGAGGCCATTCAGATGGCATGGTACGAGGAATGGAAAGACATCTACGGCGAGAAGAAGTAGGTTTGCGCTGCAGTGCAACACTTCAGATGGGCGTGGAAATCCGCGGTCACTTCGCCTCGTGGGCCGGCACCTCGCGGCCGACAAACACATCGGTCTCGGGATGAGCCTCCCGCCATTGCTTCCAAGGCACGAGCACAAACGACATCGTCGTGAACGGAAGAACTCGATCGGTCCACGGGTGCATCGGCTTGCCATCCTCTTGGGAGAAGAAGGCGTCCCCATACTTCAATACCAACTTGCCGTGAACGCCGGCCAGGTTAATCCCCAGGGGCTTATCAGGCGTATCGTTGGTAAAGACCTGTGCGAAATTGCATCGATCGCAATAGGTTGCCGTGACCGCCACATGATTGACCACATCATTGATAACGTGCGAAGTGGGATTCGACATGGCGAGAACGCGATACGCCCGCGGGCGACCATTGGCCAACACGCCGATGACCTGTTCCGCATCGTCGAGCTTGGCTTGCGCGGCGGGGAGAGTGGGTGGCCGTTCCAAACCCGGCGACATGAACGGCGATGACATCATGATCCCGGGGCCGCCCGTTCGGGTTCCATCCGAAGGCTGTGTCGTCTCGGTCGCGGCCGGCGGCTGCCAGAATACCGCCAACGCGAAGATGAACGACGTGACGACTGCCGCCACTACGAACCACATCAGCCAACTCGACTTGGCCTCGCGCGACGTCGCGGGCATGGTCTTGTCCTCGCCCGAGTGATACCACGGTTCCTCGTTACCATCATCGGCGCACCGTGAATCGTCAAGCCCACTTCGAATTCGGCTACGCTTGCGTTATCGCGATTCAATAGCATATGATTCCCCCGCGGCGGGAACCACTTCACGGGATCGCCGGCGACGATCAATCTTTGGGTGAGTGATTTCATGACGCTTGCCATTCGATGCACGAACCTCGTCAAGACCTACCCCGCAAAGCCGCCCGTCGAGGCCGTCCGTGGACTCGATCTCGAAGTTCGCCAGGGTGAGTGCTTCGGCTTGTTGGGGCCAAACGGCGCCGGCAAGACTACCACAATTGAGATTATCGAGGGACTGTTGGCGCCGACCTCGGGCGAGGTCGTGGTGCTGGGCCGAAATTGGAAACGAGACGAAGCCGACATTCGCCAGCGACTGGGGATCTCATTGCAAGAAACCCAGCTTTCCGACAAGCTTTCGGTGCGCGAGACCCTGACCTTGTTTCGCAGTTTCTACCATCGCGGCATCAAGCCCGACGAGGCCATTGCCATGGTGGCTCTTGAAGAAAAGGCCCGCGTCTGGGTCGGGAAACTCTCCGGCGGGCAAAAGCAACGCCTCGCCGTTGCCTGTGCCCTGGTGGGCGACCCCGAATTGCTCTGCCTCGACGAGCCAACGACAGGGCTGGACCCACAAGCTCGCAGACAACTTTGGGACATCATTCGGGCCGTTCGCGAACGTGGCCGAA
>CAZESP010000004.1:0-186894 GCA_964515185.1 uncultured Alcaligenaceae bacterium | reverse complement strand
CTACGGAACCGAAGGTTGCTGGTTCGAATCCAGCCGGGTGTAATGACATATCTCCATATCTGAACAATTCTTACTTCCAGCTTGTTGTCAAGACGCGTACCATTTGTTTCCGTCGTTGTTTCGGGTTCCGCGACGATTGACCATCGAGAAGTACGGCCGATGGAACCGACAAATCCCTTGCCAAAACCCCAGATTGACAGACTCAACTGGGGACGGTAGAAGCCCGGCAAGTTTCCGCGGAGGGTCTGCTTATGAAGCCGCTGACGTTCGACGACCTTGTTCCGCTTCATGAATATGTCGCCCGCCGACCCGAGATTGTGGCCGCCCACGCACGATACCGAGATCAATCCCGAAGGGTCCGTATCGGGCCGAAGCTGACTCTGTATTTCGAGAATCGTCGGACGCTTCTGCATCACGTTCAAGAGATTATTCGCGTCGGCAGAGTCACGAGTTCGGACGTCATTCGGCAAATCCTGCAATGGTACAACCCGCTGCTTCCGAGGCCAGAGCATTTGCAAGCGGCGATGGTGTTCGACCAGGTTGCCGGTTCGCGAAAAGCAGACGCCGTTCGGGTTCAACCGGCGGCCGTCGCCGATGCCATGCGGCTAGTCGTCGATGCTGCGGAGTGTTCGGCAATTCTTGTCACTGACCGTGCTGCGGATCGAATGGTTGGCGACACTCTTTGGGTGGAGTTCCCCATTTCCAATTCCCTCCACCGAGCCTTGGCCGACTTCCATCGACCAGCGAGGTTTGTGGTTCAGCACACTGAGTATCAGTACGAGAGCGCCCCCTTGAGTGACGACGTGCGACGCAGTTGGCTTGAGGATTTGAGTTCGACCATTCGCCGGGTTGCGTAGGAGTTAGGTACTCGAGTCGCCCGGCGTGATTGGGGCATCGCGATTGACGGGAACCAACTCGAAAAGGCGCCCTTCGGCTCGGGGCGATTCACGCTCTAACACGTCAATTTGATACAACTGTTGGCCGGTCGGCGTGGGATAATCCCCTGTCAGGCACGCGCGGCAAAGGTGGTCAGCCGGCAAACCGATCGAGCGAGCGACGGCGGCCAACGGCAAGTATCGCAGGCTATCCGCCTCGAGTGCATGGGCCATCTGATCTTGTTCGGCATCCGTGGGAATCATGCCCTTCATGTGCCGCGGAGCGAATAGCTCGCGCACCGAGGTCATGTCGATCCCGTAAAAGCAGGGCGCAATGATCGGCGGGCAAGCCACGCGAACGTGAATTTCTTTGGCGCCGCCTCGTTCGCGGAGATGCCGCAACAGAGTCTTTAGTGTGGTGCTGCGAACGATCGAATCTTCGATCAACAATACGCGTTTGCCTTCAAGGACTTCGCGAAGCGGCGTGAACTTGAGTCGAACACGATCGGCCCGATTGGCACCCTCGATGAAAGTACGGCCGATGTAGCGATTCCGCATCAATCCCTCGACGGATCGCAGCTTCAGCTCATAAGCCATGGCGTCGGCGGCGGCCTTGCCGGTATCCGGCACGGGAACAATGATGGTGTCATCGTCAAATGGAACCCGGCCCAGGTTTCGTTCGAGGGCGGCCAGTTCCTTGCCGAGCGCGGAGCGGGACAAATACACGCTGCGATCGTCGAGGGTACTCGCCACGTTCGCGAAATAGATCCACTCAAAGAAGCAATGAGCCGGCGAACGCTTGGGCGTGTAGCGAATTCGCCGGACCTGATTATCTTGGATGACGATCATCTCTCCGGGCTCAAGCGACTCCACCGACTCAAATCCAAGGTTGGTCAGTGCCACGCTCTCGCTGGCCGCGGCAAACAATGGCCCCTGCTGGGCGACGCAAAGCGGCCGTATTCCCAACGGGTCACGCAGGACAACCATATCGCCCTGAGCATTCAGGAAGACCAGATTGTACGCTCCGTCGAATTTGTCAGCCAGCCGCGAGAAAACCTGCACCAGATCAGGTGGTTCGTACCCGCGAAGCTCATGGGCGATGCAATGCATCATCACTTCGGTATCATTCTCGCGCGTGAGATGATACCCGGTCTTGGAAAGCAGTTCGGCTCGAAGCGTGGGATAGTTTGCCAATTGTCCATTGAAGGCGAAACTAAACCACTTCCAGCGCCGGCCGTGACGACGTTCAAAAGGTTGTGCATACGACCGCGAAATCGGACCACTGGTAGCGTACCGAACGTGACCTATCGCCGCCCGACCCGCGAAGTCGCTCATGATCGTTTCATGCTTCGCTTGATGGTTCAAACGAAAGGCTTCGATGACGGTACCGATTTCCTTGAATGTGTCGAGCAACTGTCCGCGACGAGGGTTGTACGAACTAAAGCCGGCCGCCAACTGCCCGCGGTTCTGAAGGTCCAGCAACAACCGAGGCATCAATCGCGAGACTTGTTCCGCTCCGCCGGGTGGACACATCGGCGAGGTGCCGTCTCCCGCGAGGTGATAGATTGCGGCGATCCCACACTCGTCGTGCAGCTCGTCCATCATGGCCTCGCTTCGTGGCGGCTCTCGATTCTGTCCCGAGGATTAGCGTATTCATTCTAACGATTCTGTCACCCTTCGTGGAATCTTCACATGTATGAGAGGTTCCCGGGTGGGAGTTCCTGCCATAGAACCCGCAAATCCGACTCGATCCGCAGGCTCGTCAAAGGTTGCCAAATTGGGGCACGGGGCATGATTCGATCCAATAATGGACCCGCGGCCGTTTCCGAGCTACCGTTCAGATGGGACCATAGCATTTTCGCTTGTGTAGGTTCAAACCGTGACGAACATAGCCGTCGAATTCGAAAACGTCTCCAAGGAATACCGTGTCGGGCTGAAGCGACGTAGGGTCCAAGCGATCAACGGCGTGTCGTTTCGCATCGAACGCGGAGAAACCTGCGCACTCCTGGGTCCAAATCGGGCTGGGAAAACGACACTGGTCAAGGTGTTGCTTTCGCTCTGTCGTCCCGATCGCGGCCAAGTCACACGCCTGGGCAAGCCGGCAAGCGACCGATCGACGCTGGCTCGCGTCGGCTATGTCCACGAAAATGCGGCCTTTCCGCGGTACCTTTCCGCCGAGGGACTCTTAGAGTATTACGGTGCCTTGACGTTGCTGCCGTACCTCTATGTCAAGAAGCGAGTACCGGAGTTGCTGCAACGTGTGGGGCTGGCTGATCGGCGACGCGACGCCGTGGCGACATTCAGCAAGGGGATGATTCAACGGCTTGGATTGGCGCAGGCCTTGCTCAACGACCCGGAGCTTTTGGTTCTGGATGAACCGAACGAAGGCCTCGATCTCAGTGGACGCCAACTGGTGGCTGAAGTTGTTCAGGAGCAAAAGCGAAAGGGCGGCACGGTCATCCTCGTGTCACACGTGCTGCCGGAGGTTGAGCAGCTCTGCGATCGAGTCGCGGTCCTTCGCGAAGGGCGACTGGCGCAGATCACCACGATGGCCAAGCTGACTCATCGCGACAACGGCGCGCCGCGGACTCTCGAACAGGCGCTCAAGGAACTTTATCAAGCACCGTGGCAATGACAGACGCTGAATTCTGGATTGATGCACGGGCACGGATGATCCTCGATCCCGCAGTCATCAATCTCAATACGGGATCGTTCGGCCCACTGCCTCGAATTGTCTTCGATCGTGTCACGGAGTTGAGACACCAACTTGCGGCCGAACCCACCGACTTTTTCGTGCGTCGCGTGCCGCCCCTGCTGTGGGAGGCTCGGGAGCGATTTGCTCGATTTCTCGGAGGCGATCCATTCCGGCTCATCTTCACGGCCAACGTGAGCGTCGCGATCAATCTCGTCGCTGCCGGCCTCCGATTGAGCGCGCCGGGCGAGATACTGCTGACCGATCACGAATATGGCGCCATGCACTGGTGCTGGGAACGGGCCGCGATCCGGCAGGGACTCACGCTGCGAACTTTCGCGTTGCCCACGATGCCGCGCGACGCCGGCGAGATCGTGCAGGCGTTTGTCGATGCCATGACGCCTCGGACTCGCCTTGTTTTCTTGAGCCATGTTCTTTCGCCAACGGGCTTGGTTCTACCGGCGAAAGCCATTTGCGATGAGGCACGGCGCCGCGGAATTATCTCGGTCGTGGACGGTGCCCATGCGCCGGTGATGATTCCGCTGGCTCTGGACCAAATCAACGCCGACTTCTACGGCGGCAACGGCCACAAGTGGCTGTTGGCGCCGACGGGCACAGGTTTTCTTTATCTGGGTCACGGCTCGGAGGATCGATTGCAGCCGATGCAAGTGAGTTGGGGCTGGCACCATGATCGGCGACGGCCCGACGATCGCGATGACTTCGGTTCGACGCCGCGACTGCGCGCCCTTGAATTTGAGGGAACGCGAGACCCGTGTCCGTGGCTGGTCGTTCCGACGGCGATTGATTTTGTCGAGCGACTTGGCCTTGAACAAATTCGCCGACGCATGGCTCAACTCGCCGCCCACGCACGGGAGCGGCTTTCGGGACATTGCGGGCTTGAGCCGGCGACACCATCCTTGGAGGGGCTTCGCGGGGCCTTAACCGCATTTCGCATCCCCAACGACGTGCAGATACCTTGGTGGGAGATCCGGCAGCGATTCTGGGAACGAGGCATCGAGATCCCCATCGTTGAGCGTCCCGACCGATTGCTCCTCCGCGTCAGTTCACATTTCTACAACACGCCCACCGAAATCGATCGCCTCGCCGACAGTTTGCCCGAGGTTTTTCACGGTGGGCAGCCATGAGCCGTTCCCGAGAATCCGAAGCGACGATCGTTGCCGATGAGATTCAATCGAAAATCAGATCGTTGGCGGTCGCTCGAACCGCTGACCTTCGGGCGGTGCGCCGAACCTACACCAGACGCCTTTCCGAAAGCTCGCCGGCAACGGTCGTCAGCGTCGCCCGGCAACTGATCCCCACGAGCCGATTTGTTGCCTATGAGTTGATTCACTTCCATCGGGCCGCACTACGGAGCCTCGACGGGGAAACGCTGGAAAAACTCGGAAACGGTATGGCCAGCTGGGATGCCGTCGATGCGTTTTCGTGTTTCTTGGCCGGACCGGCTTGGCGTGAGGGGCAGATCGAAGATCAAATTGTTCACGGGTGGGGCTTATCTCCTGACCGGTGGTGGCGCCGCGCGGCCGTAGTGGCAACGGTTCCGCTGAACAACAAGACGCGCGGTGGTCGCGGCGACTCGGCTCGAACCATCGCCGTCTGCGATCGCCTCGTTTACGATCGCGACGACATGGTTGTGAAGGCACTGTCATGGGCATTGCGAGAACTCGCGAAGCGTCACCCCGACACCGTGCGTGACTTCATGACCCAGCAAGGCCCACACCTCGCTGCTCGAGTCATCCGTGAGGTGGAATGCAAATTGACGACGGGCCGAAAGAACCCAACGCGTCGCCCGAATTGAGTCTCAGGCGCGCTTGATGTCATAGCTCTTAATCTTGCGGTCGAGTGTCGATCGCTCGATTCCGAGGATGAGAGCCGTCTGACTCTTGTTCCATTGCGTATGTCGAAGTGTTTGCTCGATGTGCCGCTTTTCGATGTCGGCCAAGGAGAGAGGCTCGTACGCAACGGTCTCCGTCGTGTTGGGGCCTCCGGTTTCCAGAGACGATAACCAAATATCGGCCGTGTCGAGAATCGGCCCGGTTCCCAAGGCGACGGCACGTTCGATCACGTTGCGAAGCTCGCGGACATTTCCAGGCCAATGATAGCCGTTGAGTTTGTGCAAGGCTTCCGGCGAAAACCCTTTGATCTTGCGACCCGTCTCGCGGACAAAACGAGCGAGAAAATGCTCGGCGAGGACGGGAATGTCATCGCGGCGTTCCCGGAGCGGCGGCACCTGAATCTCGATGACCTGAAGCCGGAAGAACAGATCGCGACGGAACTGGCCGCCTCGAACGGCCTCTTCGAGCGGGCGATTCGTCGCGGACACCACCCGCACGTCAACGCGAATCGGCACGTTTCCGCCCACGCGCTCGAACGGATGGCCTTCGAGAACTCGCAGGAACTTCGCCTGTGTCCCGGCAGCCATTTCCCCGATTTCATCGAGAAATATCGTACCCTGATGGGCAGCCTCGAACTTTCCAATCATCCTTTCGGTGGCGCCTGTGAACGCGCCCTTTTCGTGACCGAACAACTCGCTTTCCAAGAGCGTTTCGGTGAGTGCCGCGCAGTTGAGAGTGATAAACGGGCCGTCGCGCCGCGGGCTGCTATTGTGGATGGCCCGAGCCACCAGTTCTTTGCCGACCCCGCTCTCCCCGCGGATCAACACCGTGGCATTCGTCGAGGCGACACGTCCAATCTGGTTTTCGATTCGCTGCAGCGACTCACTCTTCCCGACTAACTCACTCTCGACTCGCAACTGATCGAGCAAGGAGCGATTGGCCGCCGACAACCGTTCGCGACGACGCATCTGAAACAATGACAAGCCGAATTGGTTGGCAACGACCAATGCCAATTCCAGATGCTCCGAGTCAAGCCGCCCCGACTTCTCGGTGCTGTATAGATGAATCAGCCCGAACAGGTTGTCGCGAAACAATACCGGAGCGCAGATCAGACTGTTGACTTGCAGGTCGCTAAGGCTCTCGCGAATCCTCAGGTGACGATCCTGTGCAATGTCTTCGGCGAGTATCGCCTGCCGGCTCGACAACACTTCGCCGCTGACAAATCGCGAAACTTTGTGATAGGTGCGAACGCTCGGATCACGATGTCGATACGCCTGCAACTCGGGTTCGATTCCATCCTTGACATCGAGAATGGCGCCCACCTCGGCGGGCACGAGATCGAGAAGACCGTCGAGTACAGCCTGGACCAAGTCGGCTTCGGTCTCCGCGCTGCCCATCTCGAGGGCCAATCGATAGAGCCTGGCGAGATGATCGGTCAGCTTCGACGGTCGGATGCCGGGAGGAAGCGTCTTTCCGGGAGTCGGTTGAGGAGCCGGTATCGGGAATGCCGGAAGAATCTGCGTCTCGCTGAGCCGCCGCCGAATCTCGAGTTTATCTTCCGCCATCGGCGCGCGTTTTACCGGTGCGGCCGGGAGTTGGCTGAGGTCATTGACAAAGACCAATTGGGTGTGGCCAAACTCAACATTATCGCCGGACTCCAAGGGATGGTCTTCTTTGACCGGCTTGGCGTTGACGCGTGTGCCGTTGAGACTTCCCAAATCGCGAACGATCCAGCGCGAGTCGGAATGAAACACCTCCGCATGTTCGCGACTGCACATTTCGTCCTTGAGAACAATGCGATTGCTTGTGGCCCGACCGACCGTGCATCGTTGGCCCGGGCGCAGCGCGAACACTTCGCCGAAGCCATCGTCGAGACGCATGACCAGATAGGCATTTGTTCCGGTGGGCATGGTGGCAAACTCAAGCCCGCGCGAGCGACGGGTCAGGGTTGACAATCATTCTATCCACGAACCGATTCTCTTGGGAGAGCCAGAGTCGAATGATAAGGAATCCGCCCCGAATCGCGAAGGCGCAATTCAATACTGAACGATTCCCTGTGATTCGAGCCAGCGATAAATCCATGGATGTCGCCACGGGTTCGCGGACGGATATGCCGCCGAGAGTACGGACACCGCAAGAAAGGTCAGGGCAACGATTCGGCCCCAATGACGGGCCATCCACGCATCCGCTGCCGGTATCATTACCAGCAAGTTGAGGGGCGTGAGCCAAAAAAGCCACCGTAGCCCAGACGTCCAACCGCCATAGTTATCCGATTTCACCAAATAGAACCCGATCACAGCAACCGACACCAGCGCGGTCACCAGATAAAGCCAAATCGGGCCGCTCTGTCGATACCATCCGCGACCACGCCCAACGACACCCGCCAGCGACAGAAACCAAACAGGTGTCAGGCTGAACAACCCATGGTGGCCGATCAGGACATGAAATGCGTACGCCAGGCGTGACTCGTGCATCCGCGCCCAGTCGATTCCATGCTTCACGACACCGACGTCGGGTTTAACCCAATGGCTTCCCGGATACTCGTACCAGGGTGTTCCAAAACGACTATAAACCGGAGTCCACTCCCCGATGGCGACATAGTTCAGGATCAACTGCACGGCGATGGGGGTGACCATCAACGGGACGAAGATGAACAAGCGCCGCCACCATCGAACGAGGAATACCATGCCCACCATCGCCGCCAACGAAAACGCCGGCAACTCCAACGACGCGGTCAGCCCGGCCGCGAATCCCGATACCGCCGCCCACAGCGACGATGGCTCCTGATTCGTGCGCAGCAATGCGTAAACGGCCAGCAAGGCAGTGAATGCCGCCGGCGTGTGGTTGTTGAGCGTCACCGCAAAGGTCGGCAAGAACGTTCCAAAACAAGCCGTCGCAAAGACGAATAGCTTTCCATAATCGCTGACTGCAAATCGCTCCAGAAGACTGGCAAACAACGCCAAGAATATCGCCAGAGGAATCACGTTGATCGTAAACAGAATCGTCTTGACGACGCGATCGGTGTGTTGCTGAATCGACCAGCCAAATAGTTGTTTTAGGAACCAGTACTCACCCGCAGCGACAACGGTCAACAAGGGCGGCTTTGTCGAATAGAACGCTCCCGTTTCCGGGTGCATGACTTTGTCGATCGTCTTCCACCCGTCCTCGTCAATGATCCCGGTCTCGTAGCCCTTGCCGCCGCGATACCTGGCTAATCCCGGATCGAACGTCCCTTGCCCGATGACAAAAGTGTGGTCGTCAACCAAGGCGCGAACGGCCGCCCAACGCGAGCGATCGTTGGAGGAAAAGGTCGGCATCGGCTTGGGGCGCGATCTTGGCCATTCGCGAGTCGTTGCCGGCGGCGATGAACCATCCTCGGCGCGATGGGCGCTGGGCTCATAGACGAGTTCGGCGTTGAGGATTCGGCCCGTCGTTGCGGAAAGGGTAATGATCGCCATGACCCAGTAAATGGCCCGGCGCAGCTGCGACGAATCGCCGGTCATGGTCGCGTCTCCGCGGGCGTCCGCTCGGCGATGCTGTATTCGTCCACATGACGGGCGTTATGAGCCGTCATCAATTCCGCGAGGAAACCCATCGTCATCAATTGCACGCCAAGGATCAGGCCGGCCAATGAGTATTGAAGCAGCGGCCTCTGATGCAACGGGAGAAAGGCGTTGGGATCATGCAGCCGATAAAGCCAAGTACCGGCCAGCCAGGCCATACCGGCGACGCCAAAAAGAAATGCTACCAATCCGACACTACCCAAGGCGTGTTGCGGTCGATGGCTGAAGTCCGTCACGAACTTGACCGTAAGCAGGTCGAGGAACCCCTTGATGAATCGTCGCACCCCGTATTTTGAAGTGCCAAACTTGCGCCGCCGATGATTGATGACGACCTCGCCCACTTTGAATCCACGGGCAGCCGCCAGGACGGGGATGAACCGATGCAATTCGCCGTATAAACGCACTTCGCGAAAAACCTCCGACCGATAGCATTTCATGCCGCAATTATGGTCGTGGAGCTTCACGCCGGTTAGCCAACTGACCATGAAGTTGAAAACGCGACTGGGCAGAACCTTGTGCCACGGGTCGTAACGAATCTGCTTCCAACCGCTGACAATCTCGGTGCCGGCGGCGATGGAGGCAAGGAATTTCGGGATCTCATTCGGGTCGTCTTGCAGGTCGGCGTCGAGGGTCATCGTTAGTTCGCCGCGAACAGCTCGGAAGCCGGCAGAAAGTGCGGCGGCCTTTCCAAAGTTCCGGCGAAACCGAATGCCCCGAACTCGACGATCCTTAGCCGCCAATTCCTGAATCACCGACCACGACCTGTCACTGCTGCCATCATCGACGAAGATCAACTCCATGTCGAGTCCGTGGGCGGCCGCAACTTGATCGATCTCCGCATGCAACGCGGGAAGGCTCTCTTGTTCATTGAAGACCGGAATGACGACCGAAATCATGCGGGTGCGGGGGTCAAACGTTGGGAAAGCCTGTTATGTCCGAAGAAACTACCAGCGGCGACGACCTCGACCGATGTCCATACTAATCGCAACACTAAGACGATGAACACAGCGGCGCCCTGTGCTTCGGTTGGCATCGACTCCGCGAGGAGGCTCGATAAGAGTTGTTGTATGACCACCTCGCGGACACCAAGCCCCCCCGGAACAAACAATGCAATGAATCCTGCCACATAGCCCATCGAGACGCTGGCCGTGCAAATGCCCCAGCTTCGGAAGGTGATGGGAATTGCGCCCGGATACAGCGACTCGGAAACTGCCAAGAGACTAGCACCCAGTAGCCCCCAGCCGATGGCACTCTGCCCCAACCCGCGAATCAGGAGCGCGAAACGTAACTGGGGAACCGCAGGCGCGTCATGTCTTAAGAACGGCTTGGCGAGTCGAGCGGCAATCCGATTGAAAACGCCCGGCAGTATCGGAATACCGGCGATGACGAGCAGGCCCAAAGCCCGCCATTGCATCGTGCCGTCGTCGTCAATCAGCAGCGGCGTTAGGAGCGCTGCGACCATCGCACCGGCCGCCATTGACGTCAACGTCTCATAGGTCGCGGTAATGGCGCCGATATCGGTTCGCACCCCGGCGGCACGGGCTAGCGTGACTCGAATGAGTATGGCCAGAGCCTTTCCCGGAACGTATTTGCCCAATTGGCTGATGAAGTACGCGCGACCCGCCGCCAACCAAGAGACCGTCCCGCCACATGACTCGATCAGACGCCGCCAAAACGCACCCCAGCAAATGAAACAGAGCATATACGCCGCGGCAGCCAAAGCCAGCCCGAGGCCGTTTGGCCGGACCGGGCGTTCCCAAAGCTCGGGGCGCTTCAGTATCTTGGCGAATTGCCAGCCGACCGCGGCGACGACGAGTAACGCCACGACGATCTTCATGATTCGCCACAGATTCTTGCGTGACACTGGCATTGCGAAGCATTCTAGTTCGCCTCTTCGGGACTAACAGCCCCCTCGCTTCTGAATAGGCTGATGAAATGCGCTGGGGCATCCGCTACCAATTGCTCGTTCCGCTGGCGATGCTGATGGCCGGCTTGGTCGGCATCGGAGCCTGGACGGCGGTGTCGGCAGCCAATCACGCTCGCCGGCGCGTGGCTGAACAAATGCAAAGCGTTGTCGTCACCCTTACCCAAGCGCGGTTTCCACTCACCGAAGCGGTCCTAGCTCAAGTCAAGGGTCTATCGGGCGCCGAATATCTGTTGGTTGAAGCCAACGGCCGGACCATTGGGACCATCGAGGTCTCCGATGCCGATCTGGCTTCGGTGCCACGCGTGAGTTCGATCGACCCGCCGATTGGCTCCAGGGCCATGATTGCGGGGCGCCCGTTTCTTTGTCGCACGATTCGACTCGCCACACCCCACCCGAACGCGGGCGCGACAGTACATGTCTTCTATCCCGAGTCGTTGCTTCGCGATGAAATAGCCCAAGCCGTGCGGCCGTCGATAATCCTCGGCATCTCGGGCTTCGCCGTCTCGCTCCTGATCACGTTGGGTGTGGCACGAGAGCTGATCGTTCGCATCCAAACATTGGATCGACGAACACGACTGATCGCCGCGGGCGACTTCAGCCCCATGCCGATTCCGAAACGCCATGACGAACTTCGCGACCTCGCACAGTCGATCAACGACATGGCCAATCAACTCGCGCGAATGAAAGACACGATCGAACGATCGGAGCGACTTCGGCTCCTGGGCCAAGTTTCCGGTGGTCTCGCTCACCAGTTGCGCAACGAAGTCACTGGTGCCGCGTTGGCCATTCAGCTTCACGCGCAATCGTGTACCGTTGGTGACCGCGACGCGCTTGATGTTGCCTTGCGGCAACTCGGGCGCCTTCGCGCCGACTTGCAGAGGTTCCTCGATCTCGGGCGACCCGACCCCCTGCCCCACGAACGATGCTCGTTGCGGGAACGGATCGACGAAGCCGTCGCATTGCTCGGGCCACAATGCCGGCATCATCAAGTCTCGCTCCGTTGGAGTCGCCCCGAGTTCGACGCGGCCGTCCTCGGTAATCCAAGTCAACTGGGACATTTATTCGTGAACTTGCTCACCAACGCCGTCGAGGCCGCGGGGCCGTCGGGGTGGGTCGAGATTCGCCTGGCAGTCGGTGAAGACGATGGCTCGCGTCGGGCCATCGTCGAGATTGTCGATTCCGGGCCGGGACCATCCGACGACATTCAGTCGCTTCTCTTTGAGCCATTCGTGACGGGAAAAGCCGGGGGAATTGGTTTGGGTCTTGCCGTCGCGAAACAAGTGACAGCGAGTCACGGCGGAACGCTGAACTGGTCCCGTGAGGGTGACACCACCTGTTTCCGCGTCACACTTCCAATCGCCGAATAGCGGGCACTCTAGGGGGCCGCCGGCGCGATACGCCCGTCCATGGGGCTGCTGGCACTGGCATAGAGTTTCCGGGGGATGCGGCCAGCGAGGAACGCGAGCCGTCCCGCATCACAAGCATAGCGCATTGCCCAGGCCATCCGCAACGGGTCAGCAGCCGAGGCAATCGCCGTATTGAGCAAGACCCCATCACAGCCCAGTTCCATGGCGACCGAAACATCGCTCGCGGTACCGACGCCGGCGTCAATGACAACCGGGTAATCAGGGTCGCCGTCCTTAAGATATTCGAGAATGATGCGAATGTTGTTCGGGTTCAAGACGCCCTGGCCGGAACCGATAGGGCTTCCCGCCGGCATGACGCTGGCGGCGCCGGCCGCCTTGAGCCTTCGAGCTAAGATCGGATCGTCGGTGGTATACACGAGTACCTGGAACCCTTCGCGGACCAGTTGCTCGGTAGCCCGAAGCGTATCAATGGGATCCGGTAGAAGGGTCTTTCGGTCACCCAAACACTCCAACTTGACCCACTGGGCGCCTGGGTTGCCCAGATTGGTAAGCAGCTCGCGCGCCAACCGTGCCGTGCGTATCGCCTCGTCGGCGCTGAAACAGCCTGCGGTGTTGGGCAGGATCGTGTAACGTGACAAATCAAGGAAGTCGAGCAGGTTCCGGCCGTGAGCATCGATGAGGCGTTCCCGTCGGATTGCGACGGTGGTCACCTCGCAGCCGCTGGCATGCAGACAATCGCGCATGAGGTCGTAGTTCGCGTACTTCCCCGTCCCCGTGAACAGCCGGCTCTGAAAGCGGAAACTGCCGATAACCAGCGGTTTGTCGGCGGGTAACTCGTGAGCACCGCCGCCCACGAGCGTGACAATTTCCAGCGAATCACCGCTTCGCAGTTCGACCTCTCCATGCCGTGCCATGGGCACAACTTCGCCATTCAACTCGACGGCGATTCGTCTCGGGTCGTTCTTGGTTCGCCGGATCAGTTCCGCAATGGTGAGCGTCCGTGGCTCCGTGTGCGTTTCGCCGTTCAAGGTAAAATGAATCGTCATGTGTGTCTTTCGTGCGGTGGGAGCGCAACTTTCAGTGAGCCGATTGCCGGTCGATCATCTCTTCATGATACATAACTGAGTACGGCTTGTGTTCGGGAAACGAATCCGTTATCCCGTCCGTCGAAACCAAGGGCAAAGGTTGTCTCGATGAAATTCCACGATGTGCCGAACTCGCGGATTCCGACTCGGGTGTTTGCGGATAGCGCTCAGGCTTCCCGTTACGTTGCGCTGGAACTTGATGCCCTGATCCGGAAAAACAACGCCGCGAATCGCCCGACGATTCTCGGTCTGGCAACCGGTTCCACTCCTGTGGGTTTGTATCGGGAGTTGATTCGGCTCCACAAAGATGAGCGTCTCGATCTGTCGCTGGTCGAGACGTTTAACCTGGACGAATACTACCCGATGCCCAACGATGACTCGCACAGCTACAACCAGTGGATGTGGGAGACTTTCTTCAGGCACGTGAACATTGCTCGGAAGAACATCCATATCCCCGACGGAACAACGCCGCCGGATAAGGTCCAGAAATACTGTGAGGACTATGAGCAGTTGATCCGTGATCGAGGCGGCATCGACGTTCAAATATTGGGCATCGGCCGCACCGGGCACATCGGATTCAATGAGCCGGGATCGACCCGCGAGAGCCGGACCCGATTGGTAACGCTCGACCCGGTGACGCGCAGGGATGCTGCCAGCAGTTTCTTTGGCGAAGAAAATGTCCCGCAGCAAGCGATTACGATGGGCGTCGGCACAATCCTGGAAGCTCGCCGCGTCATCATTATGGCGTTCGGCGAACTCAAGGCAAAGATCGTCAAGAAAGCCGTTGAAGGCGAAATAACCGATGCCGTGACTGCAAGCTTCTTGCAGAAACACAAGAATCGGACGTTCATCCTTGATCAGGCAGCGGCGGGCGAACTGACGGCATTGCGCCGCCCTTGGGAACTCGGCCCAATTAAGTGGACGCCGGAACGCATTCGCCAGGCAGTCATTTGGCTCAGCCTCGAAGTCAAGAAGGCGCTGCTGAAACTCGACGACAACGACTTCCGCAGCCACCATCTGTTCGAACTCCTTCGCGAACACGGACCTGCTCCGCGATTGGGGCAGCAAGTATTCGAAGATCGTCTTCGAACCTTGCATACGCACCCAGCAGGAACGGAACCAAAGACGATCCTCGTGTTCAGCCCGCACCCGGACGACGATGTCATCAGCATGGGTGGGACACTCATTCGCTTGGTCGAGCAAGGGCACAAGGTTCACATCGCCTACATGACGAGCGGAAACATCGCGGTCTTCGACCATGACGCTTGGCGTTTCATCGATTTCGTTCGGGAGTTCAATAAGAGTTTTAAGATCGATACCGAGCGAACCGATGAGGTCTTTGGTCGCGTTCAAGCGTTTCTGGCCGAGCGAGTGCCAGGCCAGCAAGATTCGCCCGACTTGTTGGGCATCAAGCAACTGATTCGAGAAACCGAAGCCCGTGCGGCGGCGGCGGCCATCAACATCCCTCGCAAGCAATTGGAATTCATGGATCTGCGCTTCTACCGAACGGGAACCATCACGAAGGCCCCGATCCATCCGCTGGACATTGCGGATATTGTGGCCCTCTTGGAGCGCCTAAAACCGGCCCAAATCTACGTCGCCGGGGAAATGTCCGATCCGCACGGGACTCACCGCGTCTGTGCGGAGGCGATTTTCGACGCGGTTCGACAAGTTCGCCAGAAACATCAGCAGTTCGACGTATGGCTTTATCGGGGCGCATGGGAAGAATGGGAGCCGCACGACATCGACATGGCGGTTCCGTTGAGTCCGACTGACGTGGAACGGAAGCGAATGGCCATTTTTCGTCACCAATCGCAGAAGGACCGAGCGATGTTTCCCGGCGGCACCGATCACCGCGAATTCTGGCAACGAGCCGAAGATCGCAACCGAGACACGGCTCGGACGTATGATGGATTAGGGCTTCCCGAGTTTTTCGCACTGGAGGCTTTTGTAAAGTGGCGCGATGAGTCGGCGACGTGAAAGGACTTGACGCCGAGCAAAATTTTCCGCCGCAGGGTTTAGCCGATTGTTTCGGTTTCTCGGCCGAACCTAATAAATTTAGTAGGAGTCCCTCAACTGAGGGCGCAAGTACTTGATCGTCGGCTTATGATGATAGTGGGGACGGGAAGGGAGCAGCAACCGCCCCGACTTTCGGAGGTGCCAAATGTCAAGCAAGCCCAATCGGACGGCTCGACCACCTGATAACACCCACCGTGCGGGGAACATCATTGATTTGTCCACCGCCCGGCGAATGTTGCCGCTTGTGCGGCGAATTGTTGCCGACATCGTCAAGGACCGACAAGATCTCGAGAGGTTTAGTTTCGAACAAGAGGGTCTCGACCGGGACAAACGGAATCTCTCTTGGCCCGAACGTCAGCGTCGCTATTTTCTCCATCGCGAAGTTGCCCAACTCGAGTCGCGACTCCGAGAAGAACAAGAAGAACTTGTCCTGCTGGGGGCGGTTCTTGTGAATCCGGCAACGGGCAGCGTTGGCTTCCCAACCGAGGTCAACGGCCAGCCCGCTTGGTTTTCGTGGGAGCCGGGCGAAGAAAACGTGCTCTTCTGGCATTTCGACGGTGATTCGAATCGTCAGCCGATTCCACCGAATTGGGCCGACAGTAACTCCAGCAGACTTTCTGGGAGCCGAAGGTAAGTAACTTGAAGCCAAAACTTTAGGCGAATTCAAAAAAAATTGGCGATCGAGTTGCATTCCTTGTATATTATTCTAAGTTTGAGCGTCTGGGGGATCGTCAAACGGCTTCCAGACATTAAATGTGGGTCTTAACCGTTCCGAGGGGGGAACGGATAGGGCAGCCAAGCTACTCAAGGGATGGACGGGACCCAAAAGTCTGCTTGGTAACCGGGCTTCCTTCGGGAAGCCCGGTTTTTTTTTAGCTTTGATTGATGCGATCGATCAACTGCCGAAGTCTCCCCAAATTCTTACGATCAAAAAACATACGCAGTCGGGGCATTTGGGCGACCTCCGGTTCATTAAGCTCTTCGGGGAGCGCGTCGCTGGCTGTGATTTCCCCCCGCTCCAAAATGTCAGCGAAGTCGCGGTTTAGCTCCCGGAGAACACCTTCGCCGAGAGGCCGTAGCAGGCGTAACACCAACTCCTCCTTGACATAACGCATGCTGTGGTAGTTGCGATAGAATCGCACGATTTCCTCGACGGCTTCCTCGACGGAGTCGGTTATCCGAAAAAGCGCGGGGTCTGCCGGCGAAATCAGTTCGTTCTTGAGCAGTGCTTTGTCGATGAAGTCCCACCAGCGTTTCCAATAATCGCCTCCAGGCTCATCCACCATCACCACCGGGAAGATATGGCTCTTGCCGGTCTGAATCAGCGTCAACACTTCGAAACCTTCGTCGAGTGTCCCAAACCCGCCTGGGAACAAGACGATGCCATCGGCTTCCTTGACGAACATCAGCTTTCGGGTGAAAAAGTAACGCAAGTGCATCAGTTTTGGGTCACCGTGAATGACCGCGTTCGCAGACTGCTCAAACGGTAGCAGGATGTTGATGCCAAAACTCTTGTCGCGGCCGGCGCCAACGTGGCCGGCCTCCATGATGCCGCTCGCGGCGCCGGTAATGACCATGAAGCCCGCGGCGGCCATTTGTTGGCCGAATTCAACAGCCGCCCTGTAGACCGGATGATCCTCTTTGGTTCGGGCCGATCCGAACACGGTGACCTTGCGATGACGTTGATAACCCGAAAAGACCTTAAAACAGTAGCGCAGCTCGCGAAGTGCCGTCGAAATTAACTTCACGTCGCCTCGACTGGCTTTGTCTTTCACCAACTTGTCCGCGGTTTCCTTGATCTGTTGAATCAGTTGCTCGATGCTGATCGCCGGCCTGGCAGCTTCATAATGGACCTCGTTGTCGTGGATCGGATGAAACGTGTCAGGATTTCGGCCGCGTTTGTCGTCGTTCATGGCTTAATACCGAAAAGATGGACCCGCCGAACTACGCGGCGGGTCCTCATGGCTTGCACGAGCTTGGTTCAATCACCGCTGAGCGCCTCGAGGGCTTCGTCCAACGTGTCGTAAAGTGCCCAAAGCGTATCCAAGCTCGTGATCCGCAACAACTCGCGAACCCGATCGGAAACGCCTGCCAGCACCAACTCACCGTCGGGCGTGTGCTTTTTCACCAACACATGGCAACGAAGAAGGAACGAAATGAACACCGAACCAACGTAGTTGATTTTCGTTAGGTCGATGATGACCCCCGTGGGCGGATTCTCCTTCAACGGAGCCAACACAAGCTGGGCCGCCTGATCGATTAGGCCGTCCGGCATGTTCTCGACTTCCGGCGACGGCACGACGACAACCACGTCACCATGCCGGTGAATCTGAAAGGACTGATTTTCGACTGAGATCCGGCTCATGAATTCAGCACCCCCTAAAGTCCGGGATTTTTCTTCCCCCGTAGGCTAACCCGTTTCGTCCGCCGAATCAAGAAGCGCCTTGCATTCAGCCACCAACGAAATTGCCAAATGGGTGGATTTTGCCGGTCGCACGACCGCGCTAATTTCGATCGAGAATGGCATCCAGAACCCAACATCCGCGCACGTGGCGTTTGTCGCTCACACAATGTGCCAGGATTGCCTCATCGCTGCAACCCGCCTCTTGCAGGGCGTCACTCAAGATCGGCAACAGGTCAAAACGACGGTCTTCGTAAGCGGTTAACGCGAGTTTGACAATCACGCCATCATTCCATTCACGCCAAGCCGGCTCAATGATGGCCGACCGCATCGGGTTACCGATCACCTCACGCAGTAGATCCGCGATTTCGGAGCTTTTCTTGCGCACAAAGTCGTGAGGAAGTAAGGCGTGCGTCCGATTCACCGAGTTCAGGAAGAGGATGGGATCGGTCGAATAGCCCTCGCATCGTTCGAACAAATCCAGAAGCGCCCGCGACGCCGTTAGCCACCGATTGCGGTCAACCTCATCGATGTAGTCGGTTAGGTTTAGGATCATTTCGTTAACAGCGTTGCGAAATCGCACGCCTACCTCGGTGATGGTCGCCGGGTCGGCCTCACCATCAGCGAATCGGGACAGCGTCAACAACAACTCTTCTGTCTCCGCGACGGGCAGGATTGACGGGAAATGGTCACAAACCGCGCAGCCGAACAGCAGCCATTTTCGCCGATGAATTGGAAAACGCTTTGACGCAATCCAACCCTGCCACCGGCTGCGGCGTGAAGTCGTCGCCTCTTGCAGAAACCGCACCATGGCGACGGGATTCTTGCAGAGGTCCCATGCCTGTTCTTTCAAGCCTCCTCTCCTTCCATAGGCACCGGTGGCGGCAAATGAACCT
This sequence comes from uncultured Alcaligenaceae bacterium, assembly GCA_964515185.1. Lineage (GTDB taxonomy): Bacteria > Planctomycetota > Planctomycetia > Gemmatales > Gemmataceae > CAZESP01. The sequence continues at coordinate 168,216 of CAZESP010000004.1, read as the reverse complement.
TGGCGATGCAAGCGCGCACGCTTCGGTTCAACTTCCACCCAAACACGACAGCAACGATCCCCATGAGAATCGTCCCGAGGGCACCACCGAATCGAAGCGTCGGCATGATGCCGAACGAAGCCGCGAAGTTGCCTCCGATTAGACTCCCCAAAGGCCCCAACCCCATGAAAATCATCGCATAGAAACTCATCACCCTGCCGCGCATGCTGTCATCGACAATGGTTTGGAGGATCGTGTTGCAGGATGCCAAGAGTACGACCATACTGAAGCCCACCAGGAACAGCAAGACAATGGCCCATCCCACGGTTGTTACGAACGACATTGCAAAAATGGCCGCCCCGGCCGTTATCGGCGTAACGAATAACCCTGGCACGAGATTGGCGACATTACGTCGTGCCGCCAAAGCTATGCCCCCTGACAAGGCCCCTAGTCCCGGGCTTGCCACGATCAGCCCATAGAGCCGCGCGTCGGCATCGAGAACATCGCGAGCATAGACCGGAAGCAAGACAGCGTAAGGCACACCGAGCAAGCTGATGATTGCCACCAACAGCAAGAGGATCCGAATGGGGGGCGAATCCGCGATATAGTCAAGTCCTTGTTTGAGTCCCGCCACGATCGCCATCGGCTCCGATGAGTGGGTACTCCGCAATTGCCGCATTCGCGTAAGGGCGATCAGCACCGCCACGAAACTAAATCCGTTGAGTACGAAACACGCCCCCTCCCCTGCCGTCGCGATCACGATCCCCGCCAGCGACGGACCAATGACCCGAGCAACGTTGAACATCATCGAGTTGAGCGCGATGGCGTTGCCCAGATCTTCCCGGCGTTCGAGCATTTCGTGCAAAAACGACTGCCGGCCGACGAGGTCGAACGAATTTACGACGCCGACGAAGATACTCAGTCCCAGAATCTGAATGACATCAACGACGCCGCCAAGGGTGAGCGCCGCCAGAGCAAACGCCTGTACCATCTGCATCCATTGTGTCCACAGCAACAATGAGCGTTTGTTGACTCGATCCGCGACGACACCTGCCAAGGGCGAGAAAACGCAGGTGGGAAACTGGCTGCAAAACGCCACGAGGCCGACCCAGAACGGTGACCCGGTTCGCTCATGAACCAACCACGGCAGCGCCGCCGATTGCAGCCAGGTGCCGACGAGCGACAAAACTTGGCCGGCGAAGAACAATCGGAAGTTGCGGGACTCGAAACTGCGGAGTATCGCCCGGATTGGCATGCCTTGCCCGTCGCCGTTACCGGCGAGCGACCTCGTCCCGAACGCGGCTCAATATGACTCGAACGGCTTCATCGTTGTAGTCGTGCCAGGGGATAATGACATGGGCATGTTGCCGGCTCGGCTCGACCAATTGCCGGTGCATGGGCCGAACGGTCGTTTCGTATTGTTGTCGCACTGCCTCCAAGTGTCGGCCGCGCTCGGACACGTCGCGGATCATCCGTCGCACCACCCTCAAATCATCTGGCGTTTCAACATAGACTCGCAGGTCAATGCGATCCCTTATTGCATCAATTGCGAACAACAGAATGCCGTCAAGCAGCAACACCGGCCGCGCCTCGACTCGGCGCGAAGGCCCGGTCCGGCGATGGAGAGCGAAATCGTAGAACGGTTCCTCGACCGAATGTCCGCCGCGAAGCTCCTCGATGTGTTTCAAATAAAGGTCGTTGTCGAGCGACTCGGGATGGTCGAAATTCGGCAAGGCCGCGACCGCCGGCGGCATCAATTCGCGATTGCGGTAATAGGCATCGTGATGCAGACAAGCGATGTGCCGGCCAAGATCGCTCGCCAGCACTCGATGCACCAGCGACGTCTTCCCCGCCCCGCTGCCGCCACAAATGCCGATGACGAACATGTGCTTCCCTCGCCCCGTCGTGCCTGTGGTCATCATAGCGAGGGCGAGAACACCCCACGGACGATCGCCGACTCGGCCGGTTCAATCAACGACTTCTGGATGTTCGTTTTTTTCGCTTGCGTCGGCGTCCGCTGGCGGTCATAGTGAGCCGTCGCCGATGACCTACCCACGACATATTCGAATGTCGCGATTGCTACCTGCCATTAACAAGGACCCACATGAATCGCCGTGAATTCTTTGCTGGATCGGCCACGCTAGCCGCCGCATCCCTGCTCCGTGCCGATGACAAGCCCGTCAAGCCGATGGACAAGCTCACTGTTGCCCTGATCGGTTGCGGTGGTATGGGGCGCTACAACCTCGGCGACTTTATGCGGCTGCCCGATTTCGATGTCGTCGGCGTTTGCGATCCGGACCCGAGCCACACCAAAGGCGCCCTCGACCAGATCAAGAGCGCCGGCCGCCCGATTGAGAAGGTACAAGTCGAGAAGGACTTTCGCCGACTCCTCGAGCGCAAAGACCTCGACGCGGTCATCGTTGGCACGCCTGATCATTGGCACGCCTACGTTCTCATCGCCGCGTGTGCGTCGGGTAAGGACGTGTACTGCGAGAAGCCTTTGTCGCACAACATTGTCGAAGGCCGAAAAATGGTCGAGGCGGCCCGCAAGAACAAACGTGTCGTGCAAATCGGCACGCAGCAGCGAAGTGGCAAGCATTTCATCGATGCCGCCAACTACGTCCGCTCCGGTAAACTCGGACAGGTCTATCTCTGCCGCACCTGGATCACGAACCGGACCCCGCCGCAAGGTCACGGTAACCCGCCGGATGAAGCCAGCCCTCCGCCAGGTGTCGACTACGATCTTTGGCTCGGCCCAGCTCCGAAGCGGCCGTTCAACCGTGCCCGTTTCCACCACGATTTTCGCTGGTTCTGGGATTACGGCAACGGCCTCTGCAATGACTGGGGCGTCCATCTGAACGACGTCATTTTGTGGGGGATGAATGTGTCGTCACCCATCGCCGTCACAGCACAGGGCGGCAAGCACGACATGAAGGACAACAGCGACACGCCCGATTCGCTCGACGTCTATTACGAATATCCCGGTTTCACCCACATCTACACCATCCGGCGCGGGCAATCGCTGACGGGTTTCCATGGCAAGGGTCACGGCATGGAGTTCGTTGGCACCAAGGCGACGCTGACCCTCGACCGCGGAGGTTGGTTCGTGACGCCGGCGGGCGAGAAAAAGCCCAGCGAATCGCATGGCGGATCGGAGCAGCACTTCGCCCATGTGCAGGATTTCTTGCGCTGCGTTCGCAATCGCAAACAGAAGACGGCGTCCGACATTGAAGACATGCACCACGCCACCGTGACGGCGCACCTCGCGAACATCTCGTTCAAGGTGAAACGCAAGGTCTATTGGGACGCGAAATCGGAGCGATGCTACCGTGCATTCGACGCTCAGACGGGCGTTTATTCGATCGAGGATGGCGACGCCAACGCCTACTTGTTGCGTGAGCCACGCAAGCCGTGGTCGTTGGAAGGATGACAAATCGCTCAGCGGCGCTTCGAAGAAGCGTGATAAAATACGCTTCTTCGAAGCGCCGCCTAACGGTTCAACTCGTCGATTTCGGGTCGGCGTCGGGAACTGCGGGCGAATCAGGGTCGAACCACTCAGGCTTGAAAACAATTCGCTGGCGCGATCGCATCGTCAGGTTCGAGGTCAAGGCAATGATGGCATCGGCCATGGCGACTTTGCCGTGACATCGCGGCAGCCGTTGACGGAAATGGCCGGTGGAATCGGTCTCGTATCCGAGCTTCTTGTCCCAGAGCCGGACGCAATAGGCGAAGTCTTCCATCTCTTCTCGGTAACCTCGGCTGATCGGGCCCGAGCCGGCGCCGGCGACCGGACTGGCGCCACCGGCGGCAGGTCCGGCTGGTCCCCAAGTCGAGCCGGAATCGAGGGCTGGCTTGCCAGCACCGGCCGTCGTCACACCTACTGCCGTCGCTTTCGGGTCGCCCGATGACGGCTTGCCCGGCTGGCGCTCGGCATAGAGGAAGACCTTCTGCTCGGCCTCAACGATCATCGTGCCTCGCGATCCCATCAGACACTCGCCATATTGCTCGAAGCCATTGGTGTTCACCGACGAATAGGTGACGACCACGACATCGCTGGGGTCATTACCCTTGTTCGGGCCGAGTGGGTGATTCTTGCCGGGAAACTCGTACGTGACGAAAACGTGATCGTCGGACTGGCGATCGTTGCGCCCTGGGCCGAAGAAGTATTTTCCTCCGACACCCATGACGCTCAGAGGCTGAACCTTACCAAGGAAGATACTACATGCGTCGAGCTGATGGCTGCCGAGTTCGGCCATCAACCCGCCGCCGGTCTTGTCATAGAGCCGCCAGCGAACCAACTGTTCGACGCTGTCGTAACCGTATTCCTTCACGCGATCCTTGAGTGCGTCGTAATCCATCTTCAGAACGGCCGGGCACCACCCGTCGCGGAACTTCGGCAGGGGCACCTCGGGCGCGATGGCCGGGCCGGCCTTGTCCAATTCAAACGGCCACGTGAAATTGCGATGCCAAAGGGCGCGAATATGCTTCACGTCACCGAGGACGCCTGAATCCACCACGTCACGGGCATGGGCATACAACATGCTGTAATGGCGCTGGTGGCCGATCGATAGCACGCTTCCGGTTTCCTTGGCAACGCGGATCATTTCCTTGCACTGGGTAATGGTCCGAGCCATGAGTTTTTCGCAGAGCACATGAATCGGCCGGCCTCGTTCGGCGCCGAAGCGCATGCAATCGATGGCAACTTGAGCATGCTGATGGAGCGGGACGGCGATGACGACGGCTTCGAGGTCCTTCTGCTTGCGAAGCATTTCCATGTAGTCGGTGTAGAGATGGTTGGCCTTGATCTTGTTGGCAGCCGATTCGCCGTAGATCTTCTTATAGCCTTTGCGAAGAGCGACCTTCGGGTCACCGGTGATGATTCGCTCTTGGTTGTACGGGCGAATGTCGCAGAGTGCCGTGAATTGGATGTAGTCAGGGTTGTGCTCGCCAAGCAGGACGCCTCCCTCGTCGCCGCATCCGATGAGGGCCGCCTTGACGGGATTTCCGTGCAATGATTGGTAACCAAAGTAAATGGCGGGCGACACAACGGCTGCCGCGCCGGCCGCGACAGCCACGCCCTTCAGAAAGCGCCGGCGGTCGAGACCTTCCATCGCTCGCGCGAAATTCGCTTGTCCCAGTTCCCGTTGATCGGGGGTCAGATCGATGGCCATGAGAGTATCCTCAAACGTTGAACCAATCGCTTTACTTTCCCAGATCGACTGGGGAAGTCAAGCGTCTTGATTTTCGGAACGGATTCAACATGTGGACGATGGCGTCAACGCCGAACCAACGGCCCGTGGGCAGACAGGCCAGCACCAATAATGCAAGCATCTCGATCATGTTCTTGTTGACGAACAAATAATGCCCCTCGGTGTTGGGCGGGCTGGGCAGCCATGGTAGCGGCGGGATTGTCAGCAAGGTCATAAACAGAAAACCGGCCCCGCCGATGCAACCAAGCCGCGTGAAAAGCCCCAGCATCAAGCTGATGCCGATCAGTAACAACCCCCAACGCGTGGACCAATCAATGATCCAAATCCGCTTTGCTGGAGCAGTCGGCTCGGGCACCGGTCCTTTGTCCTGATAGGCTTTCGCGAGAGGTGGAGGCTTTTTCCCGTCGGACTTTTCCGATTCCCGAGGGAGTGTATCTTCAAGCGCCTTCCTCATGTCGGCGGTCTTCTTGTCCAGCGCCGCGACGAACTCCGCCCGGATTGCGGCAACGTCGGCCATGACAGACAATCGGCGTTGTTTCTCGACGTCTTTGCCGAAAACCGCTAATTTCGGCCCCTTAATCGTGCGAAGCTCGGCAACCTTCGAACGATAATACTCGACCTGTTTAGGGACAGTGATTTTCATTTCGACGGTTCCCGACGGATAACTGCGCTTTACTTCGAGAACGTCTGCTAACTCACTGTGAGATGGCCTGTTGGTCAACCAACGAACGAAGAGGTCTTTCTGTTGTTCTAATCGCTTGGCCGCGAGTTCTCGTTGAGTTGGGTCGAGGCCGTAATGCGTGGCAAATCGATCCAAGTAATCGTTCCACTCACGCTCCATGACAACGGGCATGTAACGATGGGCCGCGAAGTTGTCGTGGGTTTCGCTCTCGGGAATCGGCAATGGCGTCAATCGTGATAAAAGCAGCTCATCGGTATCGCCCAAGTAGCCGCGCACCCATCGCCCCATCGGGCCTGTGCCTTCGCGAAAATAACCTTCGCTCGTCCAGACCTTGTTCGTTTCGGCAGCGCCGACATAGACGGAGTTTATCTTCTCGACGGCTTCAAACAGGAAATGCCATCCGATGGCCAATCGAAGCACCACGAGCATCACGGAGGCGGAACGATTCATGATTCATCTCGGTCTGCGGGCGCTATCGTCGTTTCGGTTCGATCGTATTCATCGGAGGACAAACCGAAGACAATCGTCTCGGCGTTGTCGCCATCGGGCAACAAGATCGCACCGACGTTAGGGTGGGCTTGACAATACAATCGGGTCTTCTCGACCCCCAGGATGAAAAACGCAGTCGCAAGGGCATCGGCTTCCGCGGCCGTCGGGGCAATGGCCGTCGCGCTCGCGATGCCTACAGCGGGCCAACCTGTTCGGGGGTCGATGATATGACCCAGTTTTCGATTGTTGTATTCAAGATGTTGGTAGCTGGCTGCTGAGGTTCCCAGCCCCCGATTCCGCAAGTACACGACACCCAGGCGGCGAGTGCCGTCCCAAGGATGTTTCAGTCCAATGGGCCAGCCCCGAGCTTCGCCTGGTTGACAGCCACGGGCAAGAACGCTGCTCCCGCCACCATGAAGCAACGCAGATTCGATTCCGAAACGGCGTCGGATAACATTCGCGGCTCGATCCAACGCGAACCCCTTCCCGATGCTTCCGAGGTTGATCTCCATCCCATCGCGCGTAAAGCGCAAGGATCTCGCCGATGAGTCGAGTTCCACGAAGCGCATTCCGACGCAACGGCGTGCCGACTCCCGTTCGGCGGGTTTTGGAATTCGGCCCTGCCTGCGGTAGAAACCCCAAGCTCGAACGAGCGGCCCCGAAGTGATGTCGAATGCCCCCTGCGTGCTCGACGATATCTGAGCCGAGAGTTGCAGCAACTCAAAGAGTTCGCGCCGCACCGTCACGAACCCGGCGCCGGCGTTTCGATTGACTGCCGAAACCTCGCTGTCATCGCGATACACCGTCAGCCGTTCCTCGATACGATCGATCACGTCGAGCGCCGCTTCCGCGGCAGCGCGCCCGCGATGTGTCCCAAATGGTAGCAGCAGTTCAAAGGTAGTGGCCATCGCTCGCCGAGCGACGGAAAGTAGGGGAACTTGAATCGCTGTTTGAAAAACTTCGTCGGGTCGCGGCAACGCGCCCTTCACACTAAGAACTGGCTCGAGAAACTGACGGCGATTCATGAGTGCAAACTCAGGTCGCGGTCAACGCGGGCAAACTCTGCCCACGCGAACCGCGACTCGAGAGCGAGAAACGTCAGGGTGCTTCTGCGATTTCGTGGACCAACGGTTCCAATTGCTTGGTATTCCGCTCCACGGCAAGGACAATGGTGCGTTCTTCGACGCCGTCGACCGACACCGCAACCGCCGGGATGATCTGCCGGCTATCTGGGAGGCTAAACCGCATCGTGAATGTCCCATCAGGACGTAGCTTGACGGGCTCTCCCTGAAGCGTAACCCGCGCGTTCGGCTCGGTCGCTCCAAAGACGATCAACTCCGCGTCGAGTTGGAACCAGAACTTGCGTCCCTTGCCCGACCCGAGTGCGCCAGAGCCGAAACTGCTCAACGAAGGCGACCCCAACGGGCGTCGCAGGCGTTCCTCGAGCATTTGTTTCAATTCGATGCTACTTGAAGTTGCGGCCGGGTCGAAACCGCTGGACATCGCGAAAATGCGATCGGCCTGTTGAGGATCGAAGTCGGCCCAATTCTCATCTACGGTATCACTGATATTCGCCCGTGGCGTTGAAACCGTATTCGAACGGGCCAGCACATAAAATTGCCCGCGTCGCGAGATGTAGCCAACGTCGACTCGGAACGTCCGCGGCGGTTGATTCACTTCGATATACCAGTTGTTGCACCCGCCGTGGATCTCGATTTCTCGGACAACCGACTCGGATGTACTGGTGGTGTCTTGCGAGGTCACGTCCACGACTCGGAGAATCGGTTTCGAGCCATGCCAATCTTGGCCGAGTGCGGCTTCGGCTCGCTGAATGGAGTGATGCGTGATTTCCCAGTAGCAGTGGAGCCAAAACGGGTCACGGACCATGAGAACCACGCGATCCTTGCCGTAACCGGTCGGCAAGTTCTTAGGGACCTTCAAGGAGAGGTCCTTGGTCGGGATTCCCACGTCAAACTTGGCCCGTTCGATTTGCTCTTCGCCGGAAGAAATGCCGCCCGAGGTGTCGCGGGCGGCCGATCGAACCGGTTTGATGGCCTTGGCGGGTTTGGAAGCGTTATCGGCATCGGGTTTGCCGGTTTTCTTTGAGTTATCTTTGGCAACGCGGGCTGGCGGTTCCGCGACGGCGGTGGCGGCTCGAACGACAGGCGCCTTCGGTCGCTGACGCTTGTCGGCGTGCTTGGCGACCAACGCCGTGACCAGTTCGTCCTTTTTCATTTGCTCCCACCCGGAGATGCCGCGTTTGCGAGCCAAACTGGCCAACTGCTGCTTGCTGCGAGCATGCAACTGATCACGGTTCATGCGGAGCGTCTCCGACTGCACCCCGGGAGAGCGGGGCCGTCACGTCAAAGCCAGTGGAGCATCCTGCGAAAGCCAGGCCCGAAATCCATTCCGGGAAGTGACAGAAGGCGGTAGGCAATTGGAAGGGAGGAGGGAATCGACGATGATGCGTGAAAGAACAAAAAAAGGCACACCTGCCCGCAAAAGGTCAGGGATGCCCATACTTCTTCCACCGATTACAGGGAAACTCACCGAGATGACGTTTCGCTGCAACCCTCAGGCAACACCTTCGCGGTGCCTCGCGATTGATCGTCGGCTCGAAACTCCAGCCATCCATCGACGCACTTATATTAAAAAAAGCGACTAAGTATGTCAACTCAAAACGGTTGGAGTTCGTGGTTTTTTCTCGGCAAATCAGGGAAAGTCTAACGTCGATTCTTTGAGCACCCGCAAGATATTCCAACCGATGTCTATCTAAGTAACCTTCTGGTATGTCATGCGTTGCGGGCTGATGGCTCTTGACAAAGCGACTTCGTGAAAAAAATCACAATCTACGGTTGACTTTACTTTTCCCCTTCCGACAATACTTCCTTGCTGTCGCCTTGGGGAGATTAGGCGAGGGTTTCCCAAGTTCGCAAAGGAATGATATCTCCGGAAAAATCCCTACCCCTCGGGAGCAGGGTCTCTACTTGAGCCTCAGCCAAGTCGGGATGGAGATGGTTGTTCCAATTGTGGTTGGCCTGCTCATGGACCGCTGGCTCGGCACGACGCCCTGGCTGATGGTCGGCGGCGTAGTCCTGGGATTCGTAGGCGGATTCGCGCACTTGATGGCTATCCTTCAACGGATTGATCGAACCGACGCTGAAAAGCCGCGGGATCGACCATGACCAAGACCGTCATTCGATTCTTGGCCGGAGCCTTGGTGGGATGGCTCGCCGTCGCCGCCTTCGCCTTTGTTCGTTGGGACGTTGGCGGTCTGATCTGTGCGTTGACGACGGGCTTGGTTTGTCTTATCCCCACAACGATCGCGTTGATCGCGAACCTGTGGGCCGCTGGTCGGTCGAGTCAGGAACAGCTCCTCGCCGTGATGGGTGGGATGGGTTTGAAAATGATGGTCGTGCTGGCGGTGAGCGTCGCGCTATTCTTGAGCGTGCCGTTTTTCCGTGCTGAGCCGAGCCGCGAATATGCGTTTTGGGGAAGTTTGCTACTTTGCTATTTGTTCGCGTTGGCGTGGGAAACAGTGTTGGTTTCCCGGAACAACCGAGCCGCCGACACCGAGCCGGCCGTCAGGTAAGGGGCAACGATGATCTTCGCGAACAGTGCCTTCGACCATGTGCTGGATACCAAGCACTGGCACCTATTCGAATCGATCGATCTCGGTTTTACCGTTCCGCTCGGTTTGAGCAAGTTCATCGTTCTACAGCTCTTGGTAGCCGCCACGATTTGCGCCATTTACATCCCATTGGCACGGCGAGCCCGAGGTGGCCAGCCGGTTCGCGGGCCGTTTTGGAATATGTTCGAGGCGGTCCTGACGTTTATTCGAGACGAAGTCGCGAAGCCCGCCATTGGAGAGCACGACGCCGACAAGTTCGTGCCGTTTCTTTGGACTATCTTCCTGTACATCCTCTTCAACAATCTCTTCGGCCTCGTGCCGTTTTTGGGATCTGCGACGGGAAGCCTTTGGGTAACGGCGGGGTTAGCTCTCTGCAGCTTCGCAGTCATACACGGCGCGGCCATCGTGAGACACGGCCCGGTCCATTACCTGGTTTCATACTACCCGCACATCGATGCACCCGGGGGGGTGTTCATCGGGTTGTTCATCGCATTCATGGAAATCGTCGGCCACGGTATCAAGACTTTTGTGTTGGCCGTCCGTCTTTATGCAAACATCTTCGCCGGTCACACGGTGCTGGCCGTAATTCTGTCGTTCATCGTGATGGCGAAAAATACGCCGTCGTTTTTGTTTTGGCCGATCGGCATCGGTAGCGCTCTGTTTATTGTGGCGTTGAGTTTCCTGGAACTGCTCGTGGCGTTCCTTCAAGCTTATGTGTTCACGTATTTGACTTCGTTGTTCCTGGGATCGACCTTGCACCCCGAGCACTAAAGGGGCGTCTGGCCGAACGGGAGTTACCTCTAACCTTGGAGAAAGCGTGAAAGCGATTCGACTGCTGGCGGTGGTTGTTGTGGTAATGCTCTTGCTGGCCGCCCCGGCAATGGCCCAGACCCCGGCGGCGGGGAACGGCGCGTCGCTCATCGGCTCGACGAAATACGGTATCGGTCTGGGCGTGGCTCTGACGATTATCGGCGCTGGCTATGGCTTCGGCAAAATCGGCGCGTCGGCACTCGAAAGCATGGCCCGTCAGCCGGAAGTCGCCAAGGACGTCCGTGGCGCTATGATCGTCATCGCGGCCCTTTTGGAAGGTGCGACCTTCTTCGGCCTGCTAATCTGCTTGCTTACGTTGTTCTTGGGCTAATCGTCGGGTTTCCGTTTCCCTAACCCGCGCGCCGAGGGTCATTATGCGCCGGTTGATGACGATTTTCGGTTGTCTGTGCGCAGCCATTGTGTTCACCGGCTCCCCGATTGATTCTCGGGCCGACGATCACGCTGAGCCGAACAAGGACATGGCCGGGCACAAGGACCACAAACACGGCCCCGCGAAGTACATCGCGCACGTTCACGGCGACGATGGCAAAGAGGTCGAAAAGAAATTTGATCTCTCGGATAAAAAACAAGCTGACGAGTTGATCCATGCCTTGAAGGATGGTCACGTCCATGAACTCAAGGTCGATGAACCGCCCGACTTGTTTGCACCGAAGCGCTGGGACCTGGGTCTGTGGTCGATCGGCATCTTTGCCGTTCTCATGTTCGTTTTGACCAAGTTTGCATGGAAGCCGATCCTCAGTTCCATGCACGAACGCGAAGAGCGAATCCGGGGCGCCATTGAACAGGCCGAAAAGACGCGTCGCGAGGCCGATGAACTTCACTTGCGATTGCAAGCGGAGATGAATCAAGCTGCCGGTCGGGTTCGGGAGATGATCGACGAAGCGCGACGCGACGGTGACGTGCTCAAGGCCAAAATGATCGAAGACGCCAAGACTGAGATCGCGACGGAACGGGATCGGCTGCGCCGCGAAATCGAATTGGCCAAGGACACGGCCTTGGAAGAGATTTGGCAGCAATCCGTTCAGTTGGCGGCATTGATGTCCACCAAGGCATTGCGGCGCGAGCTGAAGCCGGAAGATCATCGGCGTTTGCTCGATGAAACGCTGGCGGAAATGAGGCGTTCGCAAAGCACTCGGCGCGCGTGAACAGAGGCGAAGTATGGCTTTGGATACACATCACGAAACCGTTCTTGAACCGAGCAGCCGCCGGATCGCGCGCGTCTACGCCGAAGCTCTCTTGAACTCCGCGGAGAAGCGAGGCATCGACGGAGTTGTGACCGAGCAGCTCGATTCCCTGGTTCAGGATGTGTTCAAGTTGCAGCCACGGTTGGAGACCTTATTATCGAGCGCGGCCGTCCGCCGGGATGAAAAAGAGCGCATTCTTCGCTCGGCTCTCGGCCGGCAAGCCAATGAATTGTTCCTCGATTTTCTAATGGTGCTCAATCGCCATGACCGGCTCGATCTCCTGCGATCGCTCTGGATTGTCTATCACGAGATGCGCGATCAACGGATGAATCGAGTCCGCGTGACGGTACGCTCCGCGACGCCGCTCGACGACGGGCAACGGCACCATATTCTCGAACAGCTACGAATTATCTTGAAACGTGAACCGGTCCTCCAGGTGTTGGTGGACGCGGAGTTGTTGGGCGGTCTGGTGATCCAAGTGGGCGATTGGCTCTATGATGGATCGGTCCGTACCCAACTCGAACGTATACGAAATCAACTCCTGACGAGAAGCAGTCATGAGATTCAATCCCGGCGAGATCGCTTCAGTTCTTGAAGCGGAGATTCAAAACTACCGAACCGTCCTCGACGCCCGTGAAACCGGCCGGGTGTTGGAGGTCGGCGACGGCATCGCGCGGGTCTACGGACTCAGCGGCGTCATGTCCGGCGAGATGGTTGAGTTCACCCGGACGGGCGTCCGCGGACTGGCCTTCAATCTCGAAGAGAATTCCGTCGGTATCATCATCCTCGGCAACTACCTGGAAATCACCGAGGGTGACGAGGTCCGCACGACGGGTCAATTGCTCGACGTTCCAGTCGGCGATGCCTTGATCGGTCGAGTCGTCGATCCGCTGGGTAACCCGCTCGATGGCAAAGGCCCGATCGTGACGACCCATCGCCGGCCGCTCGAGACGGTCGCGCCGGGTGTCGCTGGCCGCCAGCCGGTGAATCAGCCGCTCCAAACCGGTATCAAGGCCATCGACTCCATGACCCCGATCGGGCGCGGGCAACGCGAGCTGATCATCGGCGACCGCAAGACCGGCAAGACCGCCATTGCCCTCGACACCATCATCAATCAGAGGCAAGAAAACGTCATTTGCGTCTATGTCGCCGTGGGCCAAAAGGAAGCCACGGTCGCGGGTGTCGTCGAAAACCTCCGCAAGTATGGCGCGATGGATTACACAATCGTCGTTGTCGCCTCGTCGTCGGACCCCGCCCCGCTTCAGTACATCGCGCCGTACGCCGGCTGCTCGATGGCCGAGTACTTCATGTACGAGCAAGGGCGAGACACCCTGTGCATCTACGACGATCTGTCGAAGCAAGCGGCAGCCTATCGGCAATTGTCGCTGCTGATGCGGCGTCCGCCAGGCCGCGAGGCGTACCCCGGTGACATTTTCTATTGCCACAGCCGTTTGCTCGAACGGTCGGCGAAGCTCGCAGAGCGATGGGTGATTTGTCACAAAGACGCCGACCCCGCGAAAGTGATCGATAACTGGTCCGTGTTGCGCAACACCGATAACACACCGGTCATCTACGTCGGCCCTCGCGGTAAGCATGACGCGGAACATCGGGTCAAGGAACTCCCCGACCATAAGGTCTTCAAGGTCGTTGGGTCGGGTGGTTCGCTAACGGCCCTACCCTTCATTGAAACCCTCGAAGGAGAAGTGTCCGCGTATATTCCAACGAACGTCATCTCGATTACCGACGGCCAGATTTACTTGCAGCCGAACCTCTTTTTCGCCGGTATCCGGCCGGCCGTTGACGTGGGTATCAGCGTGTCGCGCGTCGGTGGCAATGCTCAGATCAAGGCGATGAAGCAGATTGCCGGGAGCCTGCGCCTGGACTTGGCGAACTTTCGCTCCCTCGAAGCGTTCGCACAGCTCGGCACCGAACTCGACGCCGTCTCGCAACGCCAACTCGACCGCGGCTATCGAATGATCGAGATTTTGAAGCAGCCCCAGTTCAAGCCGATGCATGTTATCGACCAGGTACTGATCATCTACGCAGGAACCAAGGGCTTTCTCGATCAGATTCCGATCAAGCAGGTCAGTGCTTGGGAAGAACAGTTCCTGAAGTTCATGCGAGAACAGAAGCCGGAAATCTGGAATGAGTTGGCCACGAAGAAGGAGCTAACCGCGGACATCGAGAAGAAATTGGCGGCGGCCATCAACGAGTTCCAGCCGCAGTTCAAAGCGTGATGGAAGGGTGACAATAAGGTCTCACCGGCGAGGTGTTGAAAACGAGCCATGGCAAAGACACGAGAACTCGTTCAGCGTCGCAAGGCGCTCGGAAACATCCGCAAGATTACGCGGACGATGGAGTTGATCGCCACGGCTCGGTTCAAGAAGGCGATGGACCGAGCAACAGAGGCCGCGGCCTATACCCGCAAGATCGCTGAGTTGGCTGCGGACCTCAGCGCCAACGCCGGCGATGTCAAGCATCCGTTGCTCGAGACTCGGCCGGTCAAGAATTCCGTCCTTTTGGTGCTTTGCTCGAACCGCGGATTGTGCGGCGGGTACAACGCCAGCATTCTCCGTGAAGCGACCGCCCGCCTGCGCCAAGTGCGCGGCGAGGGCATCAACCTGAGTCTGGAACTGTCGGGCAAGCGGGCCATGGCCTACTTCCGCTATCAGCGAGAGAAGGCCGATCAGACCTACACGCAATTCGAGGATAAACCGCGATTCGAAGAAGTTGACCTCCTGCTCGCGGAGCGTTACATCCGAGCGTACACGGAAGGCAAGATCGATCGGCTTGACGTGGCTTACATGAAGTTCTTGAACGCAGCCAGGCAGGTACCGATCGTCGAGACGCTGCTGCCATTATCGGCTCTCGCCACGCAAGCTGCACCGCGCTCAGGCCCGGCAATCGAGTATGAGTACATGCCGAATGCCGCCAACATCCTTGAGGAGTTGTTGCCAGTTTCGTTCAAGGCTCGGCTGTTCAAGTGTTTCCTCGACTCTGCGGTCAGCGAGCAGATTGCCCGTCGTGTCGCCATGAAAAACGCGACCGACAATGCCGAAGATATGATTCGCGATTTGTCCATCAAATATAACCGTGCCCGTCAGGCGCAGATCACCAAGGATATCGCCGAGGTGATCGGCGGCGCGGCAGCTTTGGAGTAATCGGAACGCCACTATGACAACCGCAACCGCCACCCGCACGGGTCGTATTGTTCAGGTCATCGGCTCGACGTTCGACGTTGAGTTCCCGGAAGGCTCACTGCCCGACATTTACAACGCCGTTCGCATCGAGGCCAGCAATAAGGGCGTCGATCTCAACTTGACCGGCGAAGTGCAGCAGCACCTGGGCGGCAGCCGCGTCCGTTGCGTCGCACTCGGTTCGACCGATGGTTTGATTCGCGGGATGGAAGTCCGCGACACCGGTTCCCCGGTGAGCGTGCCGGTCGGCCCGGAGACACTCGGGCGTGTGTTCAATTTGCTCGGCGAACCGATCGACGGTCGAGGCCCGGTCAACGCCAAAGAAACCCGGCCGATCCACCGTGAACCGCCGCCGTTCCAAGATCTTTCTTCAACAACGGAGATCTTTGAAACGGGCATCAAGGTTATCGACCTACTCACGCCGCTGGTACGCGGCGGCAAAGCCGGTTTGTTCGGCGGTGCTGGTTTGGGCAAGACGGTTATCCTTACCGAGCTGATCGCCCGAATCGCCAGCCAACACGGCGGCTACTCCGTGTTCGCGGGTGTTGGCGAGCGGACCCGCGAGGGTAATGATCTCTGGCTGGAAATGCAAGAAACCAAGATCGGCAAAACCGATCGCTCGGTCATAACGCAGACCGCGATGGTCTTCGGCCAGATGAACGAACCGCCCGGGTCGCGTCTTCGGGTCGCCCTTTCGGCCCTGACCATGGCCGAGTGGTTCCGCGACAGCACGGGTGCCGATACGCTGTTGTTCATCGACAACATCTTCCGATTTTCGCAGGCTGGCTCCGAAGTGTCCGCGCTTCTGGGCCGAATGCCCAGCGCCGTAGGCTATCAGCCGACATTGGCGACGGAAATGGGTGAATTGCAAGAACGCATCGCTTCGACGGCGCGCGGGGCCATCACATCGGTGCAAGCTGTCTATGTTCCTGCCGACGACCCAACCGACCCTGCCCCGGCAAACACGTTCCAGCACCTCGATGCCTTCATCTACCTCGAACGATCGATTGCAGCCAAGGGCATCTATCCGGCAATTGACCCGTTGGCGTCGAATAGCCGTTTGCTTGACCCGCAGATTCTCGGCGTCGAGCATTTCAACGTCGCTCGCCGGGTGCAGCAGATTTTGCAGCGTAATCGCGAACTGCAGGACATCATTGCGATCCTCGGCATCGAAGAACTAAGCGAGGAAGACAAGCAAGTCGTGAACCGCGCACGCCGCATCGAGCGATTCCTTTCCCAGCCGTTTATCGTTGCCGAAGCATTCACCAACAAGCCCGGCAAGGTGACGCCACTGAAGGAAACGATCCGAAGCTTCAAGGAAATCTGCGACGGCAAGTGGGATAACCTCCCCGAACAGGCCTTCATGTATGTGGGCGGTATCGACGAGGCTGTTGAACAAGCCGAGCGAATGAAGGCCGGCACGTAGGCTCAGACCGAACATCGAAACAACGGCGATTCCGTGAGGTTGATCCGATGGCCGACACACCAACTCGCACCGGAGACCAGGGGCTTCATTGCGTCGTGGTCACGCCCGAACGTGCTGTGCTCGATGAGGCCGCAGACTTCGTGGCGCTTCCGATGTTCGACGGCGAACTTGGCGTGTTGCCCGGCCGTCAGCCGTTGATCGGCCGTCTTGGTATCGGCGAATTGCGAGTCCGCAAAGGCGCCACGGTAAGACGATTCTTCGTCGATGGCGGTTTTGCTCAGATCCGCGGTTCGACCGTCACCGTGCTGACGGCCAGTTGCCTAGCCACCGAAGACATCAAGCCCGACGCCATTCGTGAAGACCTCAATACAGCTCGAGCCGGCGCCGCCGTCACGGACGCCGACCTCGACGCCAAGGAAAAAGCGCTCCGCCGTGCCCGAGCCAAGCTTCGGCTCGCCAGTGCGAAGCCTCCGGCTAGATCGGGTCACTAATCTCATTTTTCCGCTGGAACGTAGTCGCCGCGCAAAAAGCCTGAATCAGCCGGCGGCTCGTACGTCGCGTCGGGGTCTAACAGCGACACCTGCTTGCCGCCGTTGAAACGGGACTCCAGTGCCCCATCTAGAATAGCGCTCGTCAACAGAGTTCGTTGAATCGGAAATGGCGGTTTCCCCGTCGTCATGAAATCTTCGACTCGCATCGTCAATGCTTCAAGGAACGCGGCACCCGGAGGCGGCGGAAGGTGAAACAAACACGAGACCCGCGGCTTTGCCCTGATATCGGCAGCGAAGGTAGTATCGTCTACATGGCCGTTGGCGATCAGCACGACGGCTCGCGTTCCTTCACGATATTCAATGTCAAATGCAATCGGGCCTCTCAAGAAGGTTGGACGGCCAGGCGGCGGCTCGAAATGGCGGCAATTCTGAATAATGTCGCCATTGTTCCGTGACGGGCTTCGGGCAACGGCGGCCTCAACAAGGTCCCACATGCCGTCGCGTCTATCAAGCAACTCCCACACGTCGTCGCCCGATACACAACGAACCACGCGGACGCCTAGCTCTTGCGACCGGCGGCGTTCCATCATGCACTGAAGCGCCTCGATGCCGTGAAACCCGAATACCTCGATCTCGCCTCGAGTGACGACGACGGCCTGACGTATCGGCGACGGTATCGGCAACTCCAGCTCCGGGCGCCTCCACGTTACCGGTAAGCTTGAACCCGCCATGAGCGGGATTCCCAATGACTTGGCGGTCGCAACCATATCTTGGGCCTTGCGACGGTCATACGACAGGTGTTTATCGCAAAACACGGGTACGACGCGACCCGAATTCCGGAAGACCTCGACGATCGTCTGAAACATTTCATAACGTGGATAGAGCTTCTGCAGTCGTTCGTTTGTCGGATAGTCGCCGTGTTCCCCGATGAGTAAGACGCCATCGACGGCTAATTTCCCCGTCCCCAACGTCAACGCTTTGGCAATGTCCTTGGACAGGTCGAATCGATGTTCCTTCGCCAAATCGCGACTGAGGTCGTTCGCCTTTTGTTGTTCGACGTACATCGCGGCGATGCCGATATCGGGAAAGTGATATTGGCCACCGCGGGAATAGCCATTGAGGAATCGGCCACAAATGTGATAGGCGTGGGACAGATAGTAATAGGTGGTCGCGACGACAGCGAGTTTCTTGGCCGGCGGTTTGGTGCGTTTCGGAGGGCGGGTGAACGGCCTCGGCTGCCCGCTTACGAGCGTGGAACCAAGCAGCGACACCCCGGTCGCTTGAAGGAATCGACGACGTGACAACGAAAGACTCATGGCTGACCTACTCATCAAACAGAAACGGGCCGGCGTTCTTCCGGCCCGTCACTGTAATAGGTCGCCATCGCCAGTTCAATCAATTCTTGGCGGCGATGCTCTTCAACGCGGCGCGAGCGGCCTGCAAGAGTCGTTTGTCAGCATCCTTCTTGGCGAATTCGCGAATCGTCGGAACGGCGCTTCGCGCGGTTGGCCCCATGTGCATCAGGCCTTGAAGTGCCGCAGCCTTCACCGGAACTTCCTCCTTGGAGTTCTTGAGAATCTTCTCGAGAGCCTCGACAGCTTTGTCCGCGGGTTCCGGATCGACCTTACCGAGAGCTACTGCACAAGCCGCTCGAAGCTTAGCGTCCCGGCTTTCCAGTTCCTTGATCAGGTATGGAACGGCTTCGGTGGCGTATGACTTCTTGATGGCGCCGAGCTTCCCAATCTCCTCGGCGGCCTCAATCTTCTCGCGAGCACTCGCGGAACTCTTCAGTGTCTTCGTGTACCGGGCAGCATCCTCTTCTTTACTCTTGGCATGAAGAGACATGGTTCCCACAAGGCACAGGCCCAAGGCGATTGCGACGCAGCGTTTCATGTTTTGTTTCCCCGCGAAAGAACGTTGAAATAATCCCCTACCCGTATTCAACATACTCGGTCCCAACAGGTTCCGCTACGGCCTGCGATGATCTCACGCGGGCGCATTCCGATACCGATGCGTCGGCGTCGGGCGACCCGGTTTCAGAGCTTGAACCTGCAACATGTCCGCCATGATTCCCAAGTCGGCACGCAACTCTTGAACCTGACGCTCCACGGCCGATTGGAGAACGGCCGGATCAACCGAAGCGCGGGCATTCACAATAACATCGGCGGCATCCACCAACTTGCACGCCGGAAGCGATACTTCGGCGCCGGTTATTCGACTGACCACATTGGCCACGCTGTAACAACCAACAGCCATACCAATCACCTTCAAGTGGGCAATTTCTCCCCCACTTTCCCAAACGGACCCGCTGACACCGCGAATGACCGCAAGCATCATCGCGTCAAGGTCGAAGGCCACCGCTGCGGTTACCCGAACCGTACAGTTGAGCCAACCGAGTTCTGCCTCGCCTTCGGCATAGGTGTCATAGTCGATATCCAGAATGCGCTGGCCGAAGGCGCCGTCCTGCTCGAGCCATTCGACGAGCGTGTCGAAACCGGCGCCCGTCTTTGCCGAGACCCTCAAGAGCGGGGTCCCCGGGTTTTGACGTGAAACCAACTCCGTGAGTTCCTCAACCTCGGCAGCGTTCAATTCATCGATGCGGTTGAGGACAATGGCGTCGGCTTCTTCCAATTGCTTGAGGAATATATACGCGGCTTTGGGGGAGAATCCCGCGTCGGTGTCGCCCCTGAGGATTCTCGTTCCGTGGCTGGGTTTGAACAATACGACGTAAGGCGCGACTGATACCTTGGCAGAATAAAGGTCTCGCAGGGGCTGAATCACCGTTGCGACCAAGTCGGTGCAGCTCCCGACTGGCTCGGCCAAAATGATGTCGGGTCGTTCATCGGCTGCGAGTGTTCCGACCTTGGTGACGAGTTCATCAAACTTGCAACAGAAACAGGCTCCCGGCACCTCGACGACGGGAAGGCCTCGAGCACGCAGGTTGGCAGTATCAACCAGGTTATCGGCCTGGTCATTGGTCACCACGCCGACTCGCTTGCCCTGGATCTGATAATGTCGAGCGAGTCGCGCCATAGTTGTTGTTTTGCCGGCTCCTAGAAATCCGCCCACCATGATGAATCGAATCGGCCGCATGCGATCCTCGAAAAAAAACGCCTTGCAATCGAGGCGTCCGCTTTGCACCATGACTAGCGTCGCCCCACTCCCCCCTAGTTTAGCAACGAGGATGAGAATGACGCGCTGGATTCTGCCCGCCCTCTTGGCCGCTGCCGGACTGACCAATCCGTTGCGGGCCGCCGATACCCCTAAGGCCGGCCCCAACGACAACAAGCCGCCCGAGGGGTTTATCGCACTCTTCAACGGCAAGAACCTCGAAAACTGGAAGGGCGTCATTCCGCTCAATCAGCGGGCCAAGCTCACGCCGGATCAGATGGCCGATCGCCAGAAGAAATCGGACGCCAAGGCTCTTCCGCATTGGCACGTAGAAGACGGCGTGCTTTATTACGACGGCAAAGGTGACAGCCTTCAGACGTCTAAAGACTACGGTGACTTCGAACTGTGGATCGACTGGATGATCGAAGAAAAGGGAGACAGCGGCATCTACGTTCGTGGGCAACCGCAAATTCAGATTTGGGACTCTGAGCGTTCCCCAGGCGCTCGCGGCGAGGACAAAAACTCCGGCTCCGGCGGTCTGTGGAACAACCCACCGGGAAGCAAGGGCAAGAAACCGTTGAAGAAGGCCGACAAGGAACCCGGTCAGTGGAATACTTTCCGCATCATCATGAAGGGTGATCACGTCACGGTCTACCTCAACGGCGAACTCGTTGTTGATGACGCTCCCTTGGCAAACTACTGGGAGAAGGGCAAGCCTTTGCCGAAAACCGGCCCCATCGAATTGCAGCACCACGGGGACAAGCTTTGGTTCAAGAATATCTACATCAAAGAACTGAAATGACTGTGACCTGAGCGAACGGGTGTCGCCGGCGCAGAATACCGGCGACACCCGTCCGAGGTTGCCGGGCGTGACGAGGCTCTTGCTAATACTTCAGCAGCTTCGGTTCTCTCGGAACGAGCCACGTCCCGACCAGACGATCGTGCAGTCCCCGCGTGGGTTTCCACAGAGCGGAAACGGCATAGATGACCAAGACGACAACGCCGAACCACCACAACACCCAAGACGCATAGGGCATCCACCGCTCACTGCTTCGCTTCGCCGGATCAGCCCAATTCGACCAGTAGGACGATTCGAACGACATGGATAGGCCGAAAACGACGATGAGCGGCAACCAGAACAAGAAGGTGCGCAACGCACAGATCCAACGTGGGGCCGGTCGGCCGGTTTGAAGGACAACACCAATCCCCGCCAGCCGATAACTCAATCCACCTCGTGTCAGAAACGACCAAAGGACCCAGAACAACGGAGGCACCAGCAGCACGCTTGGCTCAAACAACTGCGTCGGATCCGCCGCGACTGTGACCGTCCCCAACTCGTTCCGTAGAAAGTTGCGAATATCAGTATCGGGAATCACAATGCGATAGACCGTGCGCGATTGTTGGAGCTGTTGATGGATCGCGTCACGCAAAACACCGCTGGACCATTGCAAACGCGATTCGAGTAGATCCTGCATCGCGGAACGTTCACGATCATTCTCAGCCAGCAACTCCAAGTCATCGGCATAGCGGGCGGCCCCGGCAAGTTGCGCGGTCACGTTGGGTTGAACGAGCGAAATGGCCAAGTCGCGTTGACTGTCCAGCTCAAGCCGTTGGTGTCCAACATCGCGACATGCGATCAGGCCCGCGGCCACGAAGAGCGGAATCAGCGTGATGAATGAGATGGTAACCGCAAACCCCGCCAACGGGAAAATCGTTGCCAATGCCAGATGAACGATTCGCGGGAGGCGTGTCACCTCGCGAGGATAGGTCCGCTCTTCACGAACCACGTGCCGAAACTGTTCAATCTGCATTCCGCCGGCGTTTGGCCTTCCCAGTTTCTCGAGGACATCCGCGGTATCGCAGGGTAATGGCGCTCGGACCGGTCCCGGGTGGGAGCCGAGGTCTCGAGCGCGGCCTTCCAACATGAACGCCGCCACTTCATACAGGAAGCGAGACGCTCGGCAGGGATCCGATCCATCTGCGTTCTGATTGTTTGCGGACTGGGCCAAGAGGGAACCCATCAAGACGACGCGTCCCGTCGCCGTGATCCAAACTTGGTCGATTGTGAGCGCCGAGGGTAACGTTTCATCACTGTAAGCAACCGATAACTCGTCGGCGAGTTCGAGCAGGATTGGGGCAGCATCGGCCCAAGGCATCGGACCGTTTTCTTCGATGACCGCCCGTAACGGATTCCCCGCAGGGGCCAGAAAGGCCTCCCATTGCCATCCACGTTCGGCACCTCCAGCAACCCAACGTAGCCGAGCCGCTCGACCGATGCCGCGGCGTTTGTCGCTGAGTCGCGGATCCGCCAACGATCGAAGCCAAACCCAAACCTCTCGTCCCAGCGTTGGATCGACGCCGACAAGTGTCTTGGTTGTCTCCGACCATCTGATGGCGCCTTGAATGTTGTAAGGCCCGAGTCGTTCGGGCAAGTCTCTCATATCGATTCGCGGGGGACTCCCGACCGTCGGCGGAATGGTGCGACGCTTGCACGGCGGAGGTAGCTGAACGGTTCGAGTCCGACTTAGGAATTCATGAAGTCCGCGAAACCCGTTGTGCCGGCGCATCGGGAATATCATGCAGCCGATGCCGACAATAAGTCCGGCGATAGGAGAAATACCGATGAGCAACATGCTCGTCGCTTCAACACCCGAAATGCCATCGTTGATTCGGATTGTGGGGCGCAGCGACCAAATCAGAATGACCGATATAACACTCCCGAAATTAAGCAAAGAGAAGAGTACCAGCATACGCAAAGCGGCCATCAGGAAGCCGGGTGGGTCCAACCCGGCGGCCGTGTAGACGCGGAGCCGAAACAGCCTCTTTCCAAACGTCCAACCCAAGAAGCCTTCGAGGCATCCGAAGTACAACAACCAGACAAATGCCGCTAAGAATAAGCCTCGAATGGTCTGATCGGCGGCGACATCCAGTCCGCGAACGCCACGAGTGGCCACGCCGGTGCTGGTCCAACCTAGAAGTGCCGCCAACGCAAATACGACAAGAGCGAGGAATGTCCGGTCTACGGCATAGGCCACCAACCGGACGCCCATACCACTTGCCGAGAGTTGTCCCGGCAAGAAAGGCAAGAGTGCATCGCGAAGGGCGCTGAGATCGCTCCATCGTTCGGATAGGTCTCGCGCCAACCCGCGGCCGACAACCGTATCGAGAGCCTTGGGCAGTTCTGGGCGCACCGAACGGATGGAGGGGGCGTCCTCGGAGACTTTTTGCGCCGCGACCGCCATCGCGTCACCATCGGAGAATGGCGGTTTTCCCGTGAGGAGATAAAACAGGGTCGCGGTCACGGAATAGACGTCGGCTTGCGTCGTCAATGGCTGGCGCTTAATCTGTTCCGGCGACGCATACAGGGGAGTGCCGAGAAACGTTCCGGTTCGTGTGAGATTGCCGTCATCATCGACCGACTTGGCCAACCCAAAGTCTCCGACCTTGACCCGTCCGTCGGCATCCAAAAAGCAGTTGGACGGCTTGACGTCGCGGTGAATGACTCCGAGCCGATGAGCCTCTTCCAACCCTTCGATGACGTCGAGAATCTTGGCAACCGCCTCACCAATGGGAAGCGGCCCATTTTCGGAGACCAAGTCCGACAACGTCGAGCCGGGCATTAGCTCCATGACGATGTATGGTTGGCCCGCATCTTCATCGGCGGCCAAAACAAACACGCATCGCGGATGTGAAATCGTACTGGCCAATCGCCCTTCGAGCCGGAACCGCTCGACGGCCCGGGTGGACATCGCGTATTCGGGAGAGATAAGTTTGACCGCGACCCGTTGTCCCGACGCGGTGTGCTGCCCTTCGTAAACGCTCCCCATGCCCCCACCGCCGAGCCGCTTGCCGATGCGATAGCTGCCCACCCGTTCCGGAAACGGCTGATTGACGCCGGCTCCAGCGAGGAATCGCGTCTCGGTCGGGGCATCGGCGATGTCATTCGGGTTTGCCGGTGGAGCCGCGACGGTCTCCGCTTGATCGATGTCCAATCCCTCTGACGAGGTTGACAACGATTGACCGCAGAAACCACAGAAACGCGGGCGCTGACCGCTGTACTCAATCGGATGCCGGCAATGGGGACAAAGCAATTGCATAGGCATGCGGGCATCAATTCAGTTTTGCGCCGGCCATTGATCCGTTGCACGCGGGTACGGCCCGGCGAACCAAAAAAGACTCAACCTTCGGGCAACTTCCACTCGTTTCCAACACCCCCACGAAGCGCGATGTTGCGTGGCTTGGCCGGACAGTCCGGTTCCGGAGCTTCCTCGGTCTCGACCGGACCGTCCGCAGGTTTCGGCTCGTCGGGCGGAGGTGCCATCGCGGCTTTGACCGACAACGAGATCTTTCGATTGACCGGATCGATACTCAGCACCTTCACGGGGACGACCTGGCCCACTTGAAGCACCTCGGAGACGCGACGGACTCGATGCGTCGCCAACTCGGAAATGTGCGCGAGACCCTCGACTCCGGGAGCAATCTCGAGAAAGGCGCCGAAATCGGCGGTTCGAGTGACCTTTCCGTTGACAACGTCGCCCACTGCGACCTCAGTTTCGACCGTACTCCAAGGGCTGGCTGACATTTGTTTAAGGCTCAAACCGATCTTGCGAGTTTCACGGTCGAGCCGGACAACTTTGACCTGCACGTTTTGGCCAACAGTCACGAGGTCACTCGGATGGCGGACCCGCGCCCAAGCCAATTCCGAGATTGGGATCATTCCATCGGCGGCTCCGAGGTTCACGAACACGCCAAAGTCATGAATCGACTTCACCATACCCGAACGGGTTTGGCCCTCGGCTATCTCGTCCCAGAACTTGGCTTTCTGCTCCTCGCGTTCGCGTTCGAGAACATTGCGGCGGCTGACGACGAGATTCCGCTCGCGAGGATTAACTTCGGTCACCTCGCACTTCAGACGTTGGTTGATGAACTGCTGAGTATCCTCGACCCGATAAAGATCGATTTGGCTGATCGGCATGAAGCCGCGAATGCCATTGACCTCGACGGCCAAACCACCGCGATTGGACTCCGTCACGCGGGCCTCCACGACCATCCCCACGGTCAAGGTCGACCAGTCAGCATGCTGCGCCGCGCCACGTCGCGTGAGAATCAGTAAGCCGTTGGCGCCGTCATATCCCTTGATCTCAAATTCGACCTCGGTGCCAATGGCCGGCGTTTGGCCATCGAATTGCTCCAAAGGAAGCACGCCCTGCCCTCGCCCGCCGGGAACGTCGATGAATACGTCGGCGCCGTGGATCGCCAAGACTCGTCCTACCTTGCGGTTCACCTCGGGTTGTGGCGCTCCGGCCGGTCGCTTGGCAGGTTTGGCTCCCAACAAGTCAACCCCGCTAAAATCGGCGAGCGCCGCTTCGAGGTCGGCTTCGATCTCGCGATTCAGGTCTTGCAGATTCGGCGCGCGAGCGGTAATGTCCTCGACGGGCGGCAATGGCTCCGTTCGAGTCGCCGGCCGATCGCGGCGCATCTTTCCGATTCGCTCTCGACGTGGCTCGCCGGGAGGGGCAGTCTCCGCCGGCGGCGTGGGCACAGGATCTGGCTTGCTCGGGTCACTCATGACGATTTGTTCCTACGGCAAGGCGGTTCGTTTTCACTCTATTCACCAATTCACGCGGCTTTATTATAGCGACTCATGCCCTGCTCTTGACCCTCACCGTCAGATGCAAATGGTTGCGGCCGGCGGTCTGCCAATCCAGGAAAACGCGGGCCGAACTGATCCGCCAATTGGGCGATCCGCCATCGCGATGCGACTTGCTGAAATCACCCGACAGGTTGATGCGCAACGCGTCCACTCCGCCATCGCGTTCCATGAGTCTCACTAGCGTCTTCTGCTGATCGGCCGAGAAAACTTCGATTCGCTTCTTCACGAGGTTTCGGGCCAAATCGCGAGCTTTCTCATTCAACTCGCCAATCGTCGAAGCTGTACCACCGCGAGCCGCGACCTTCTTTTTCTCATCGGGACCCAGAGCGTCGAAGAGGGCACGGGCGATCGTTTCTTCAGCCTCCCAGAGTTGATTGACGGGATTGCCTCCCAACAAGACCGGGCCGAATTCCTCGGCTGGTGACGGCGAGAATTCGGCATAAATCAGCGTCAGATGGTGTTGGGCGATGCGCCACGCGAACGGCTTTCCTTCGACGGGTTCGCCAAAAAAGAACAGATAGCGGCGATTGTCGGGCGTCTGCTTGCCCACGGTCAGGCAACGCTCGGCTCCATACGCCGTCGTCATACCGCGCACGACTTCGTCGACCATGGCTTTTTGAGCAGCGTTCAGTTTCGCGAACGGCAGGCCGGGACGTTCGACCGCTGGGAATTGTTCGGCGAATCGTTCCTTGTCATTAAGTGGCTTCAGCGCGAGTTTTTTTTGTTCATCATCCAGACTCGCGAAGAGCCTGATAGCCGCCGCACACGCCTTCTGATCCGATCCGTCGGAAGGTGCCTGCCCGTCGCCGCCCAAGACGACGGCCACGCCAAGGCAAGAGATGGCCACACCGAGGATCAACAGACGTTTCATGGTTTTTCCCTCAAAGGTTCTTCGTCGGCAACCTACCAGAGATTGCCGCGAACGACAACGATTGAGGGAAAATCACCGAGGCCCGCTTACGGTTCTTCGCCGATCGGCGGCGGGTAGGCTTTTGCGATGTTGGCCAACATTTGATCGTAGTCAGCAGGAACCGGCTCGAACCGGCTCATGCGCCAGAGTAGCATCAGCTGCATCCCGTCGGGTCGCTGATGAGCGGATGTGAGACCATCTTCGTATCGCTTCAACTCGCTCGCGGGAAGGATCCCGTTCTTGTAAGCAATGACGCCCGAAGGGAAGGCCTCGGATTGAACGAGCGGGCGAAGCCGAGCAGCTCGCCCCGGATTCACCCACTTGTAGCTTTCCCACGCCGATCCATCGACCACGACGGCGGTTGAACGGCCAGCCGCCACATCATCGAGAGCCGCCGCAACCGTCGGGGGACTTGTCAGGCTGCCGAAGAATTTCTCTTGTCGATGGCCGATCCGCCGGCATGTTCGATTCAGGAAGAGCCGACAATGCTCCCGTGTCCCACGGGGAACGGCCATTGCCTGCCCTTTAAGGTCTTCAAGGTTCCGCGCGGGATTGTCTTTGGCCACGATCACCTGGGCTGTCAGTTTCGGTTGTTGATAGACGGCCATCACCAGGGGCTTCAAATCTTCGTGCTTCTGCTTGGCCCAGGCAAACTCGAACCCATGGAACACACCGAGCTGAATCTTGTTGTCGGCAAGTTGCTGTGTCACCTCCACGGCGCCATTGAGCAGCACCGGTTGCCCTCGCAAGCCCGTTTGATTCTGAATCAGTTGGGTGTAAGTCGGCATCAACGACTCGATCGTATTTCGCGGGATGTCGCGGAACAGAGTCGCTGGGAAACCAATTCGAACGTGGACCGGGTCACCGGCCGGCGCCGGCGCGCCGACCAAGACAAGCCCGATAAGACTTGCCAGCACCGAACCCATGATGAGACCGCGTGGCAATCGCATGGTCCGTCCTCCTCGAACGGAAGCACTGGTAATTCTACGAATGTCCGTCACTTCGATTGCGGTTGGTCCTTCGCGGACTCCGGGACAAGGATGACCCGAATTCCGCCCGCGGTTACTCGCTCTATTTCCGTCAGGGCGATCAAATGATCGTAATAGGCTTTGTTCAACTGGGCCTGGGCCTGGGCAGTGATCACTTGCAATTCAATCACGTCGCGATAGCTCGATACTACACCACCCAACAATCCTTGTAATGTTTTTTGGGCCGCCGATTCGGCCTTTTCGACGACCGCCTTCAGCTTTTCGATATGGGTCGAACTCTCTTCCCACTTCAGAAAGGCATCCTCGGCCTCGAGCGCAACGAGGTTGCGGGTTTTTTCGACGACGGAGCCGGCG
Organism: uncultured Alcaligenaceae bacterium; assembly: GCA_964515185.1. Classification (GTDB taxonomy): domain Bacteria; phylum Planctomycetota; class Planctomycetia; order Gemmatales; family Gemmataceae; genus CAZESP01. Next base: position 140,079 of record CAZESP010000004.1, on the reverse strand, counting down.
CGAGCCGCCAAGTCCTTCGCACGCTCGACTCGCGCTGAGCGTGGTCCCGGCAGACCCGCGAACATCGTCGGGAATTCCAAGCCCAACGCGCCGGGTCGATAGTCGTCACCGAACGTGCCATACGGTATCGCCTTGGCGTGAATGTCGGCCCCTGACGCGAACGTCGGCACTTTGACTCGAGGCGATCGCGATTGAGCTTCAATCTCGAGGCATGAGATCGACGCCGCGAGGCTAGCTTGGCTCACCTCTCCGCGACGGCTGACGGCCAACTCGATGACCTGTTCCTTGACCACGCCGACAACGGGCTTCGGCATCGGGACGGTCTGTATATCAAACGCACAATCGGGGCCGACACCCATCGCTTCTCGAAGCGCCGCCAATGCCCGATTCAGTCCACGATCCGCGGTCGCCTGCTGCGTCTCGGCGATGGCGGCGAACGCGCGAGCTTTCTCAAGACCGATCTGGTTGAGATCCGGCGGCGCGGCATCGGTACCCATGAGGGTCTGCCCCGTCTTCACGGCGAGCATGAGTTGCTGAACGACTCGATCCGCCACTTGGCGTTGCTCGCGCGCATGGATGGCGCCGAAATAGAGTCGCGTGACCGCCGCGGTCGTCTCGAATTCGACTTGGGCCAGATTGGCCGCCGCTACGGAGACCCCCAAGCACGACTGTTGTTTGCGAATCGGCAGGTCACGGGCGAAGATCTGCCCGAACTTGATTTCGGATAACCCACGTTGCGCGGTTTGAGCCGCAGCCAAACTGGCTCGTGCCGCATGGATTGCCGGTTGACGCTCATGGGCGATCCGCAAGCAATCCTCAAGGCAGTAGATCGGCTTCGACGCGATGACCTGGGGAGCTTCGATGGCGACGGGCGGCGGCGATTGGGCAACCCCACTCACCGGAAACAAGCCAAGCATACCACCGATCAGCGATGAGAGCATGGTCGCCAACACAAACCGTTTGTTCTTCTCGCCCACCATCATGATGAACTCACTCTCCGCCGATACCTGCTTCAAGCGCACCGTCGCCGAAGGGACGATCCGATAAGAAGATGATCGGCCGACGCCAGCGACGGATTTCTCCGAGACGGCGCTTATCTGGGCGTTCCGTCACCGGACACGTCGGATGGGAAGAAACATGCCGGTTGTACCACGGCCAAGTTTCGAGACAATGATGATAAGTCCGATTATTCAAGGTTTCCCATGATTGACGAATGCACCCCGGCAGTATTGCGGGCAATTGAAGCGGCAAGGGCTTGGGCAGAGAGACTGACCTCAACCGAAGCTCGAGCCTTGCACCTGCTCTTGGGACTCATCGACGAGGAAGAAGGCCGCGCCGCGCAACTCCTCACCCGCGGCGGCGTGGAGATCGCAAGCGTTCGCGAACAGTTGGTTGCCATCGACGAACACGGGCCAGCCATTGCGACCATCATCGCCGAGGCTCGGGTCATCGCGCGAAATACTGGCTCGCCGGGGACCATTAGTAGTGAACATGTATTGCACGTCGTCTTGGAAACTTCGCCCGCCATTCGCGCCACGTTGACGGACGCGGGTTATTGCGATGGGTCGGCCGGCCCCACTACGGCAGCCATTGACGGCGTGGCAATCCAATTGGATGAGCCGCTGGAGTTTGCCGATCCGATTGAGTACGTGACGACTCATCGAGCCTTGGATGCCAACGCCAACCGGTCGCGAGAAGCTCTGCGCGCTATCGAGGATTATTGCCGATTCCATTTGAACGACACCTTTCTATGTCGCGAATGGAAGGTACTGCGCCACGATTTGGCGTCGGTATTTGACGCTCACGGATCGTCGTCATGGTTGGCAGCCCGCGACACCCGAGGCGATGTTGGCACGGCCATAACCACGGACCAGGAGCGAAACCGCGTCTCGCCACGCCATGTGGCCGAAGCCAACGCGAAGAGGCTCCAGGAGGCTTTGAGAAGCCTCGAAGAATTCGGCAAAGTTATCAACGCTGATCTCGGTCGGGCGTTCGAGACATTGCGATACCGCAGTTACACGTTGGAGCAAGCTACGCTGTTGGGGACCAGCTCCCGCCAACGCCTCGCCTCCGTTCGGCTCTGTTTTCTCGTGACTGCTGCTCGGTGCGTGACCGATCTCGAATGGGCAATTCAGGAAGCCATCACCGGCGGCGTTGACATGATTCAGATGCGTGAGAAGGATAAGCCCGACCGCGAACTAATGGAATTCGCCCTTCGGATTCGACGCCTGACCGACCGAACTAGAACCATTTTCATCGTCAACGATCGACCTGACATCGCCCGACTCGCGGGTGCCGACGGCGTTCATCTCGGGCAAGATGATCTTACGATTCACGCCGCGAGGCGAATCGTCGGGAATGATGCTCTCATCGGAGTCAGCACCCATAACGTCAACCAACTGCATCAGGCGATTCGCGACGGAGCGTCTTACGTCGGCATCGGACCGGTTTTCCCTTCCGAGACCAAGGCGTTTGCCGACTTGGCTGGACTGCAATTCGTCCGCGACGCGATGGCGGAAACGACCGTACCGGCGTTCGCCATCGGTGGCATTACGCTCGAGAATCTCCCACAATTGGTTGCTGCGGGCGCGAACCGCGTCGCCGTAAGTTCGGCGCTTTGTCAAGCCGATGAACCGCAACCGGTGGCCGCGGCCCTTCGCGGAATGCTGCCCCGGTAAAGGGTGCGCTACCAGCCCGTCCGTTGCCTACGACGCGCCGCCAGGACTTCGTCCGAGCGACGAATCGAGGGCAACGCGATACTTCCACGACGCGCTTTCGAGCTGCTCCGATTCGACGACCAACGCCGGAAATCGGGTCCCACTCAGGGCGACTGCCCGCTTCCACACACCTTCAGCATGGCTTTCCCCATCGCCTCGCCGATCAAATAGTACGTCTCGGCGTTGGTGTTCCAGTGATAACCTTGGCCTGTCGGCGAGATCTCTTTGTCGCGCCAGAAACTGCGAGTCCCCACGAATGCGACCTTGCCTTGAAATTCGGGGTAACCCGCGACGGCCGCTTGCGCCTTCATCAGTGTGAGCGCTCGCGGGTTCTTTTCGTCGGGGCCTGTCATGCCGGTCTCGGCGATCACGAATGGAAGGTCCTTAACGTCTAATTCCTTGCGAAGGTCGCGTATAAGGTTAGCAAGGTTTTTCTCGTATTCATCGTTGAAGGCTTGGTTGATTCGATCGTTCCATCCCTGATGCCAACCGAAACCCGCGACCACCGGCTTGTACGGGGCAAGGTCCGGGAATTCGCTCTTCAGATTGCCGAGAACGTCCTTCGTCCGTTTCACGATCTCTTTGTAGAACGGCCCAACCTCGCCTCCGGAGCTTGGCGGGCGAAAGTCCTTGGCCAGACTCTTGCCGCCCCAGGCCAACTTGATGAGCAACACCGGCGAGTCAATCGCATCACCGACAACGTGACCGAAACCGAGTTCGGGTCCGATCTTGTCCGCATTCACTCCAAAACCCGCGGTCAACTTCCCTTTGCGGTTGAGGTAATGAATCCAAACGTCATCACGGACCGACCAGGAATCTCCTTTGCCGCAAAGATGCTTGAATCGAGTCGAGGTCATCTCGTTCTTGACCAGGAATTCCAGGCTCCCTTTCCCGCCGTTGCGTTTGGGATCGGCCTTTACGAAACCATGACCTTCCATGTTCGACTGGCCCGCAAGAATGAACACTTTCACGGTCTTCGGAGAATCATCAGCATTCGCCACGCCGTGCCACAGGGCGAGAAGCGTCGCCATGATGCGGTAACTCTTCACGCGATCTCCTTTGCAAAAACAAGAGTCATTTCGAGTGCCATTCATCGAAGCCGTTCTGAAGTTCAACACGGCGGTTCCCCTGGTCAGTCGGCCAAAGGGAAAACGTTGTTGGGCGACGTTCGATCGGGTTCAGTGTAATTCCCATGTCAAAGACCGAGATTCACTCAATCGCTTAGCTCGACACGAAACAGGGAGGTCTATTATTGAATACCACACGCCTTGAGGAGGGTCTCTTGCACAGCGAGATCGTGTTCAGGGGAAAAATCGGTCGGTTTCTCGCCACGGATGATGCGTGCCATATCGACCGCGTCATCCACGTAGCGTGTGTACTTAGGGAATTTCAAGTCTTGTGTGCCCTTCGTGTATCCATCCCGCGGCTTCGTCAGTGCCACGCGCGCAGCGGGATTATCCAACGGCTGGATATGGAAGGTTCCCTCGGTTCCGCAGACGACCAGATGCCGGCGGTCGCCGCCCTCGACCTCGATCGCACTCGATTTCACCGTGGCAATGGCCCGTGGAAAACTCAGAACCGCGAGCATGTTGTCGAGCAAGGTATCGCTCGACGCGGTTGATCGCCGATGGAAGGGCGTGACTTCCGCCGGCTTACCCAGAATGGCGATCACCAAGTCGAGGATATGGCATCCCAACTCGAACATGATGCCGCCTCGATATACGGCGAGCTGTTTTCGCGCCGCCGGATCGACGACTTTGCTCATCACCGCATGAACTTCAAACACGTCGCCAAGCCATCCCTTTTTCAGAAACTCTCGCAACAACACGACGGCGGGACTGTAGCGATACATGTACCCCATCTGCACCAGCAACCGCTTCTTGGCAGCAATGTCGAAGATGCGTCGCAACTGCGAAAGAGACTCTCCGGCAGGCTTGTCGATGTGAACGTGCATGCCGGCGGTGACACACGCCTCGGCGTTGTCCAGCAAGTCACGAACGCGAGTTTCCACCAAGACAGCTTGCAGGCCTGGCGTCCGAAGAAGTTGGTCGCGGGTCAGCCAGTTCAGACCGCGAAAGGCCGGTGTCGCCTCGGCTTTCTTGCGAAGGGAATCATCAGGCTCGACGATGCCCACGACATCGTAATCCGGCGAGTTGCGATAGACCGTCAACTTGGACGCATGGGCATGGCCAACTCCAATCTGGCCTAACTTGATACGATGACGCGGCGGCGTTTCCGCTGCCGTTAACCTCATCGCGGCCGCCGCGCCGAGCACACCGAAGGAACCGGCGAGCATTGCGGATCGGCGGGAACAGGTCAGCTTTGGCGATGTCACATCGATGGTCATGGTTGAACCTCACGCTCCGAGTCGACGGCCTTTGTTCGCGTAACATACCGTGCAAGAGCATTGTCCCCGTAATCGTCGCGAAACAGCGTTCTGGCTGAAGGTCGTATCAACCATGGAATGCCGGCAGCCAACGACCGCAATGCCCGCGCACAATGCGCCTTGCGGTCATGGGAAGCTGCAAGGAATACTCGCCTCGAATCGCCTGAATTCTAAAAAAAGCCTGGGAAGTTGTCACGATAATCCGCGGCAGATTTAATGGACAACGAACCGAATGCAATCTTGGATTCCAGCCACGCCAAACAAATGATATGAGGCAAACCCGATGAGATTCGCGTTGATCCTACTCCTCTTCGCCACGCCCCGATTGTTTGCGGGTGGCCAGTATCTTGAAGTCACATATCCGCCATCGTCTGAAAAAGGGGAACTCGTTTTCGGAGTTACCTACACCGTATGGATACCCGATGGAGTCGATCGGCTTCGCGGGGTTATCGTCCATCAGCACGGATGCGGCAGCGGCGCTTGCAAAGGTGGGGCTACGGCTGCCTATGACCTTCATTGGCAGGCCCTCGCGAAGAAATGGGACTGTGCGCTACTTGGGCCATCCTATCATCAAGAAGACGGCCAAAACTGTCGCCTCTGGTGCGATCCTCGAAACGGTTCCGCGAAGACGTTTCTGCGATGTTTGACCGATCTCGGAACCAAGTCGAAGCACACCGAATTGGCGACAGTTCCCTGGTGCCTTTGGGGGCATTCCGGCGGAGGCTTCTGGTCGAGTCTGATGCAAACGATGTATCCCGAGAGGATTGTCGCCATTTGGTTTCGTTCCGGGACAGCATTTTCCGCGTGGGAAAAAGGAGAAATCGCCAAACCAACGATACCCGAAGCCGCTTACCGAATTCCGATGATGTGCAACCCCGGCGCAAAGGAAAAGGGCGACAAGCGCTTCAATGGGGCATGGACCGGCTCGTTGGCCATGTTTCAGTCCTACCGCGCCCAGGGAGCGCCGATCGGCTTTGTGCCCGACCCGCGCACATCTCATGAATGCGGCGATTGTCGCTATCTCGCCATTCGTTTCTTCGACTCCTGTTTGGAAATGAGGCTACCGCTCCAAGGCTCCCGAAACCAACGCCTTCGCCCTGTTGACATGTCGGCGGCATGGTTTGCCCCGGTGCATGGCGACGCACCACGTCCCAGCTCTGGTGCGAAAGACGCGAGCGATCCAGGTGTCATTTGGCTGCCCAACGAGACCTACGCCAAGGCGTGGGCCGAATACAACAAAACAGGCTCGGTTTCAGACACGACGCCACCCCCGTCGCCGGTCAATCTCAAGGCGGCGAGAACGAAAGACGGCGTTCTACTTTCCTGGGATTGCGATGCTGATTTCGAAAGCGGCATCCGGGGGTTCGTGGTCGAACGCGATGGCAAGACCTTGGCGCAACTTCCGGCAAAGGCGGTCGCGCGAATTGTCAGACCGCTGTTTCAAGGATTGTCATATCACGATACGCCCGACAACCCGGTTCCCGAGATGCGTTTCGTAGACTCGTCACCGGTCCCGGATGCCGTCTATCGAGTGATTGCGTTGAACAGTGTTGGCCTATCGTCGGCGCCGTCATCAGTCGCCAAGACACCTTGAACGCTTTGGACATTCCAAACGAGACGAATCATCATGAACACGACGACCACCAACGAACGAAGTGCCTTGCCCATCTCCTGGCGAGAAATTGCCGTGGCAATGCTCGAATTGATGATTCTCACATGCCATACTCGCGCTGAGAATCCAGAATTGGTCTCGGTGCGAAAGATCTGGGATGCGGGCCAGCACAACGCATTCACCGACCTGATTCGTTGGCACGACAAGTGGTATTGCACGTTTCGGGAGGCGGAAGCCCATGTCGGAGGCGACGGCAAATTGCGGGTGCTCGAGTCCCCCGACGGCGACAAGTGGGATTCCGTAGCGCTGGTCACCGAAAAGGGCATCGACTTGCGTGATCCAAAACTCTCCGTGACACCCGATGATCGCTTGATGATTGTAGCGGGTGGCTCGGTCTATCAAGGGAAGACCCTTTTGGGCCGTCAGCCGCGAGTTTCCTTTTCCAAGAATGCTCGTGATTGGACACCACCGCAACGGGTCCTCAGCGAAGGCGAATGGCTGTGGCGAGTCACATGGCACAAGGGCAGCGCCTATGGAGCGTCCTATAATGCCGCCGCGCGCAAGTCGAAGGAAGCGATCGACGCGGCCAAAGGCAAGGAACCGGTATCCAACGATCCCGCCGAGTGGAAACTAAAACTCGTGGCGAGTCGCGACGGCATGACCTATGAGACGATCACGCATCTGGGCGTGCCCGGACATCCGAACGAGACAACATTGCGGTTTTTGAATGATGATCGACTGATGGCGATGGTTCGTCGCGAAGGTGGTAACACATTTGGTTGGATCGGTACGAGCAAACCACCTTACAAGGATTGGACGTGGCACGAAACGAAGCACCGTTTCGGTGGTCCAAACTTCATTGCGCTCGCCGATGGCCGTCTCTACGGTTCGAGCCGAAGCTACCCCGGTGGCGCCAAGACCGTGATTGCTCGAATGGATCGCAACAGCTACGACCCGATTCTGACACTCCCCAGTGGCGGCGACACCAGTTACGCCGGGCTTGTCGATCACGACGGATTACTCTGGGTGAGCTACTATTCATCTCACGAGAACAAGAAATCGGCGATCTACCTTGCGAAAGTGCGGCTGCCAAAGGCGCCGAAAAGCGTCAACGGGGGACAGTGATTTGTTTCCGACATCGTCACCGAATCATGGAGAACTCAACGATGAAACCACTCCGCGTCATTCTTTGCCCGATGATTCTGGCTCTCGCCGCATGCACCCCGAAAGGACCATTCGTTCCCGAATTGACGGAGGGCGCTCCGCTCCCACACGCGAATCTGATTCCCCATCATGAAGCGCTCGTAGCGAGGATCAATGCCGCGCCCGCGAAAGCGTTGAATGGCCCCGGACTCGTCGCGGCAACCGGTGGCCTTCAACTCAAATTGCTCAAGGCGGGGGCGCACGAAGTGATCCTACCGATCCCGCAGATGATTGATTCTCAAGTGCCTATCTGCCTCTTCGTCAATGGGTCGCCTTCGGATGCCATCGTCGAGTGCCGAATCCGTCAGCGATCTCGCGAGAATCATGTATTTTTCGTGAAGTTGCAGGGGAAACAGAATCAGGAAATCAAGATTAGTTGGAGTTCGATGATACTCTTCACGCCAAAGAGTATTCTGCCAAACACGACGTCGCCCGATTCGTTTGGCACTGCCACGGCCTGTGTTCAGTCGGACTCGGAGAAGGTGAAAAAACTCGCCGAGCAGCTCTGGCCGACCAGTGAAAAGGTCAGCGATTACGCGGCAAGTATTCAGCGGTTCATTCGGGAGAGCAAGCAGGTCAAGCAACCGACGTCGCTCGACGCCCTGGGAATCCTCGACAGTGGGAACAATACGATTTGCACCGCCAATTCAAACCTCGCGTCGGCGTTGTTGCGTGCCAAGGGAATCGCGTCGCGATCGTTGGCGGTGATTCCGCCCATCTCACAGAGGCTGGAAATGCACCGAGTCGTTGAGTATTACCGCGACGGTTCGTGGCACGTCTTCGATCCTTCCTCGCTTCATACCGACGTGCCGATGAAGCCTTGGCATTCCGTCATCATGGCGAAGACGAGCCGCGAGGATGAAGAGATTGCGATGAAGCTGCGAATGGGCGCGATGGCGGGATGCCCCTACGGTCAGGAGTTGGAGCTGCTCACCAATGGACTGACGCCCTGGGGACAGGACTTCTTTTGGACTCTCGCCAAGCCAATCGCGGAATTCGACGTTCCCAACGAACTCACCACGTTGGCGACGAATGAATGGACTCGGTTTCTTGAAAGCGGTGCGGCTAGTACGCAACAGATCAAGGCCGCGTCGGCAAGTAGCGCAAAGGAACTGTTGGACTCGCTCAAGGCAAAATAAGATTCGGTTTCGCGACGCTATCGACAACAATTTCAGAGTTAGGCGAGTATGCCGTTGACGATTTTGCCGTGGACGTCCGTGAGGCGATACTGACGCCCTTGGTATCGAAACGTCAGGCGTGTATGGTCAATGCCGCACAAATGCAGAATCGTCGCTTGCATGTCGTGAACGTGGACGGGGTTCTCGACAATGTTCCAAGCAAAGTCGTCCGTCGCGCCATACACAATGCCAGGCTTGATTCCGCCACCGGCCAGCCACCAACTGTAGGCTCGGCCGAAATGGTCGCGCCCACGCGGACTGGCCGGGTCGCCTTGTCCAAATGGGGTGCGCCCAAATTCGCCGCCCCAAACTACCAGAGTATCCTCAAGCATCCCTCGCTCCATCAAATCACGAACGAGCGCCGCCGACGGGCCTTCGGTGTCTCTGCATTGATTCTCGAGTTGCGTGAACAAGTTACTGTGCTGATCCCACCCGGAATGCATCAGTTGCACGAATCGAACACCACGTTCGAGGAGTCGCCGCGCGATGAGGCAATTGTTGGCATAGGTTCCTTTCACCAAGGCATCGGGGCCGTAGCGCTCGATGACCCTCGCGGACTCCGTCGTAAAGTCGACGAGATCGGGTACGCTCGCCTGCATTCGGAATGCCATTTCATATTGAGCGATGCGCGTGTCAATCTCGGGATCGCCGTAGTCATCCAGATGGGCGGCATTAAGTGCGGCAAGATCATCGAGCATCTGCCGGCGCCCGTCGCGCGACACGCCCGGCGGGTTCGCCAGATACGGAACCGGATCGCCTGTGTTGCGGAATCGAACTCCCTGAAATCGGCTCGGCAGGAAGCCACTGCCCCAATAGTAGTCGAAGAAAAGTTGTCCGCAGGTCTTGCCCCGATCGCTCGAGGTCATGACCACAAATGCCGGCAAATTATCCGACTCGCTACCCAGACCATACGAGAGCCACGCCCCCATGCTCGGTCGGCCAGGAACTTGTGACCCGGTCATGAACAAGGTCACGCCGGGGGCATGATTGACGGCCTCGGTATACATGCTGCGAACGACGCAGATTTCGTCCGCGAGGGCACCGACATTGGGCAACATTTCGCTAAGCGACAAGCCACACCGGCCGTAGCGGCGAAACGGCTTAATGCTCGGCACGCACGGCCACTTGGTATAGCTGGACGACATCGTCGACAGGCGCGTGGAGCCTCGAATCGACTCCGGGATGTCGCGACCGGCCCACTTCCGCATCATCGGCTTGTCGTCGAAAAGATCAACGTGCGAGGGGCCTCCTCCCTGCCAGAACATAATCACTCGTCTCGCCTTTGGAGTGAAGTGAGGCAAGCGAATGACGCCGGCATCGCCCCGACTCGCTGCGCCGCCAGTCTTTGGCCCGAGCAAGGTTGCCAATGCCGCCAAGCCCAGACCCGACGCGGAACGCCCGAAAAACTGCCGCCGAGTCACACGGGAAGTGTTTTCGTGAATAAGGTCGATCATCTCACGACTCGCTATTCGCGTGTTAAGGACTCATCCAAATTCAGAATCATCAAGCACACCACGGACAAGGCCGCGTGTTCCGCGACATCCAAAGTCGTATCGCGCGGAGATGCCCCGACACCGACGAACGAAGAGGCTCTTTCGCGGTCATTCGTGAACATGGCAAGCTGCTTTTGAAAAGCACTGTGGAGAATCGTTACCTCGTTGTCACGCGGGCGCCGGCCAACGACGCGCTGAAACGCCTCACGAACGCGGCCATCGAGGTCGCGGTTCGCCTTCATTGTTCGTTCCGCAAGCACGCGGGCCGCCTCAACCCATGTCGGGTCATTGAGGGTCGTCAACGCATGCAACGGCGTGCTGGTAGTCGCAAGCCGCACGCGACATGTCTGCCGATTCGAGGCATCAAACATATTGGCAGGCGCCACGGTCCGGCGCCAGAACGTATAGAGGCTTCGCCGATAAAGGTCGGCCCCTTTGGACGCAGGATAAGTGAAATCGCGTTCCTTCGTGATCGCGAGTGACTCCCATACGTCATCGGGCTGATACGGATATACCGGTGAGCCGCCGATGCGAAGATCGAGCAAGCCCGATGCCGCCAAGGCCCAGTCACGAAGCAACATCGACGGCATTCGGAATCGGCTCGCTCGAGCAATTAGGCGATTCTCAATATCGCGACTCTTCAGAACAGGCGTCACCTTACTCGACTGGCGATATACAGCGCTGGTCACGATCAATCGGTGCATCGATTTCATGCTCCAACCGCTTTCGCGAAACTCAACCGCCAACCAATCGAGCAGAGGACCATGGATCGGAAACTCACCTTGAACGCCAAGATCCTCCGTCGTCTTGACCAATCCCACGCCAAAAAAATGCTGCCACATCCGATTGACTTGTACGCGAGACGTTAGCGGGTTCTCCGCGGAAACGAGCCACCGAGCCAGACCGAGTCGATTCCTGGGAGCATCTTTCCGCAGGGGCGGCAGGAATTGGGGAGTATCGAAAGAGACCTTTTCACGGGGCTTGAGGTACTCGCCGCGATCGAGAATATGTGTCGGACGCGGTTGCGTGTCGCTCATGATCATAGCTCGCGGAATCTGGTCGCCCCTATAGTCGGCGAGTTTCTTTTTCAACGCATCCAAGGCGCCGGATTTGGGCGATTTCAACCCAGGCCGCACCTTGTCGTCAAACAACTTTCGCAAGCCGGATGTTAATTCTTTTTGGTCACTCTCCGATCGGGCCGAGTCATCTTGGTCGAGAATTTGAGCAAGCTTCTTTGGAATCTGAATCCCTTCAGCCTTTCGAGCCTTGAGTATCTTGTCTCGCCATCCGATGAAAGCTGATTCAATGAATGCCTTAACCTCCGATTCCAACTTGGCGATTTCTCCTTCGAGTTTCTTGATAGTCTTCGAGTTCTCGGCGGTCGGCAATTCGACAAACGGAGCCGCAACACGAATGCGGCTAGAGAATCGCTGAGGCGTTCCCGACTCGGGCACGCGATTGAACGCATCGAGCAAGCTGTAGTAGTCCCGCATTGTGATGGGGTCGTACTTGTGATCGTGGCACTGGGCACATGTCATCGTAAGCCCGAGCCAAGTTGTAAACGTCGTTTCCATGCGATCAAACAGATTAACCCACCGCTGCTCCTCCGGGATAGCGCCGCCCTCGCCATTGAGAAGATGATTGCGATTGAAACCGCTCGCGACTTTCTGTTCAATCGTCGCGTTCGGGAGTAGGTCGCCCGCAAGCTGCCAGATTGTGAACTGATCGAACGGCAAGTCATCATTCAAAGCCTTGACAACCCAGTCCCGCCAGATCCATTGCCAAGTATCTCCGTCTTGTTGAAAGCCGTTACTGTCGGCATATCGTGCGGCGTCCAACCACGGCAGCGCCATGCGCTCGCCATAATGAGGGCTTGAAAGCAACCGATCAACAAGTTTCTCGTAGGCTCTCGGATCCGCGTCGGAAACAAACGCATCGACCTCCGCTGGGGACGGAGGCAATCCCACCAAATCGATTGATAGCCGCCGAATCAACGTCGCCCGCTCCGCCTGGGGCGAGGGCTTCAAGCCTTCAGCCTCCAATTTCGATAACACGAATCGGTCGATAGGCGTTCGCACCCAATCATTGTTCTTCACCGCCGGCAACTCGGGGCGCACGGGAGCCACGAAAGCCCAATGGGTCTGATACTCGGCTCCCTCGTCAATCCAGCGCCGAAGCAATTGCCTCTGGTCCGCCGACAATTTCCGATTCGACGACGGGGGAGGCATCATCGTGTCCGAATCTTCGGAAAAAACTCGACGAATCAACTCGCTGGCGGCGGCTTTGCCCGGCACAATCGCCCTGGACTCAACAGCCGATCGCCTCTCATGAAGGCGAAGATCTGCCTTCCTCTTGTTGGCATCCACTCCATGGCAATAGAAACAATTCTCCGCAAGAATCGGCCGAATGTCGCGGTTGAATTGAATTCGCTCCTGGGCATTCGCGGACGTGACCGCGACGAACAAGACGGCGACGCTTATCATCGACCAGCCCATGATCGCCTCCCCATGCCTTCGCGAATCGATCGCAACCTCGAGCGCCGACGCGTGGTCACCTCAACTTCGACAAGAACTCTACCACATCGAGCAGCTCAATCGGAGACATGGCTCCGGCCAACCCCTCCGGCATACTACTCTGCTTCAATTGACGCCGCTCTTCAATATCGGCCATGCGTATGATCCGTTTCTCTTTCCCATCAAAGATCTCCAACGACTCCTTCGTCTCGCTCACGAGTAGCCCCGAGACGTTCTTGCCATTGGTTAGCGCAACGAACGTCGTGAGGAATTTCGGATCGATGTCCGCGTTCGGATTGACAATCGACTCGACGAGTTTGTGGCGTGTCAGGCGGCTTGCGACTTTCTCCATGGCTGGCCCGTAGTCGGCGCCTTCGCCGAAAACCTTGTGACAGGCGATACAATTCCGACGAAACACCGCTTTGCCGTTTTCCGCATTGCCGCCCTTCATGTCGGCAATGGCTTGAATCGCACGATTCCTCTCCTCTGTCGTGGTCGGATTCTTCCCCAAAAGAATCTGCAAATACGGCACGACCTGCGCGCCCTTCTTATCCATCGCGAGGATGCCGTCGAGCAGTTTCTTGCTCGTCGCATCGCCCTTGGCAAGTTCCCCTTTCAGAAACGCCGGTCTCCAACCGGGAATGTTAGCACCCAATGCGGCCTCGCCCGTGTATTTCACATATGGATCATTCGACCGCTTCAATGCGATGAGTACGGCCTCCGCAGATTCGCTCGTTGGAAAGTAACTCAATCCACGGAGGGCCTCGGTCACAACGCGAGGATGGCTGTCCGCGGTGGCAGCTTTCAACAGGTCGAATGCACCCGGTAAATAGTCGCGTTCATCCGCCACGACTCGCACTGCCGCGGCACGGGCATCTGCAGTTGGGCAGGCAAGAATCTGCTTCACCAAATTCAAATCGACGGCGTGATGCCCCTGTTGAACCCATAATGCTTCACATCGGAGACGATCCAGGTTCTTTGCGTTGCTGTCGAGTTTGGCAAGCCAAGCCGCCGTTGCCGTTAATACGTCCCCCGCAGGTCGCTGCCTTAGCTCGGTACGGGCGCGGGCCCGCGTTCGCCACTCATATTCATTGAGTTGATTCAAGACTTCCGCTGTTGACTTTCCGAACTGTGTAACCGGCGTCAGCAGCGGCTTGTTCATGTTGACTAGTCGATAGATTCGCCCGTGTACGTGATCTCGATGCGGATCGCGCTGGCTGTATTGCATGTGACCAATCAGCGGGGCCGCCCAGTCTCCAAACCACAACGCGCCGTCGGGGCCAATTTGCGGATCAACCGGCCGAAAATGCTTGTCCGTTGATTTGATGAGATCAAATGGAGTCTTAGGGTCATTCGGATTGTGTCGCACGCGAATGCCCTTGTACCCTGCTCCGTCGTCCGAAAATGTCCACCGCGGCATTCCATTCGTGTTAATGACGCATGCATAGATAAACTGCCTCTGCACGTCGACTGGAAAATGCCGTGACACCAGGAACTCGCTGCCGACGACTGGCCTCATCCCTTCTGTGTTGAAGACCGGATTCAACCCTTTGCGGCCGGAATATTGAGCACCTGAGAGCGGTGTGTCCCAATGCTGATTCGCGCCCGTACCGTCTCCGCAGAAGCCCTGCCCCCATTCATTGAAAACATAACACCATGGGTTTCCATAACCCGGAGTGTTATAGTGCTGAATTCTCCAGGTCCGAGGATCGACGACATAACAACCCGACGAGCCGAAATTCCGAAAAGCCCCCCAAGGTGTCTCAACGGCTGTGCTCATGGCGATGCCTTCAAGCATGTGCAATAGGCCGCCATGGTTTGATTCAAACGCTCCGATGGTATGATGCGTATCTTCCGTCGCCCAACCGTCGAGTGCGTGAACAACAACGTCCGCCTTGTCATCGCCGTTCGTGTCTTTCAGCCAAATCAGTCGTGGTTGATCGACGACGAGGACGCCGCCGTCGACGAACTCGAATCCGGTTGGGCAGTGAAGTTTGTCGAAGAAGACCGTCAGTTTGTCGGCCTTTCCGTCGTTGTTGGTATCTTCCAGGATGACAATCTTATCGCGGGGCGGCGGGTCTCCGGGTCGCCATTGTGGGTAGCTGGGCATCGTTGAAACCCAAAGCCGGCCCTTATTGTCAAAGCTCATCTGCACCGGCTTCGCGATTTCCGGAAATTGCTTCTCGTCGGCGAATAGTTTGATTTCAAAGCCGGGAGGTACAGTTACCGACTTAAGGAACTCATCAGGAGTACGAATGGTGGGACCGTCGGGGCGTTCGGACTTTGTAACTTGTCCAAATCGCGTCGGTGGAACGATTAACTCACCCGTCTTGGAGTCGTCCGGTTTGTCCGCGACGGGTTTGCCCCGAACAAGATCGTGAATGTACCGATCACGCACCGCGACCATGTTGCGAATCTTCAAATACTCTCGCGGAAAGGTCTCGGTATCGTAGGTGCGGCGCCCACCGTAGACATACCACCCATTTAACATCCGATAGTCTTGCAAGTGGACCCACGACTTATCGTTAACGGCATTCCGTACCTTTTCAAAACGAGCCGAATCATTCATGGCCGGATTGGGGCCTGAGAACATCAGTTCGTCGAGAGTCGAGCCAATCAGTCGGTCGCCGGCCTCGTTTGCATGACAACCGTTAATTGTGAATTGATGACCCAACTGGTCGGAAAACGCCTTGAGCGTCGGCGCGAAAAGATCAATAAACGCGATTCGTCGTTTTTCAGCCACAGCCTTGACGGCTTCGGCGTATCGCTTCAGATTGGCGTTCAAGTTCGAGGCATCGGGAGCGAGTCGACTCGACGACGGTTCAAAGGCGATCGGTGAAACCAGCACAAAACGCGGCGGGCTTCCGGCATCGTCACGCGGGTAGTTGCGCGAGAATTCGTCCAGGAATCGTTCATAGTCATCCATGAACTTTGCAACACCGGCTTCTCCAGCAAACGACTCATTGAAACCGAAAAAACACAGAAACGTGTCGGGACCGAAAGCGCGAATCGGATCATCGAGTTTGTAATAGTCGTTGGCGCGCTGACGGAGGGCAACTTCATCGGCCGGCCTCGCGAAATTACGGACGAGCAGTTCCTTCTGAGGAAATCGCATATGTAGATAGGCTTCAAAGTGCCCAAACAAGTTGAATCGCTCGGCCGTGCTTGACCCAATGAGGGCAATGCGTTCGCCCTGAATCCACTCAAGCGGCAACCGGCTGGGACGCAACTCAGGCCGTTTCGGTCGCGGCGGGGGTTTCAAGAGTTCGTCTGCGGCGCCCGAGATCGCTTTCTTCTTCGCGGGTGTTTTCTTCTGCGAGTGAGCGTCGCGCGGTTGGGCCAGAAGGAAGAAGCTCAAGACAAGGCCACAGGCCGCGATGATTCTATTTGATCGCACGATACTGACCCCAAGCGTCAAGGATTTCCGAACCGTTGATTCACCAGGCGGGATGGCTAACGCGACACCACGAGGACATCAATGCCGTTTTCGGGGTCCCCGTCAGGGCATCGAATTTGCGTCCTATTCGAGGCAAACCTTACGATCAGAATATCAACCTTTGACACGATCGCCACCGCGACCGAAGATCCGATGCCTTCGAGAAAATGGCATCTCGCATTTGTTGCGTAGTTCGATTAAGATTCATCGTGTCAGCGGTCCTCGACTCGAAGCATGATTCTTTAGGGAGCTGCGTATGCGATGCCCAGATTGCGGAACTCCAACATTACGTGGCCGCGCGGCACACACGGAAATCGTCGAAGTCTGCGAGAAGTGCGCCGGAATCTGGCTCGAGGGCGGGCAGCTCGGAGAATTCGTTGCCGATCCGCGAGCCTTGGAGCGCCACCTTCGATCGCTGCCCGAGCGGCGGACCACGACGAAGGCATGCCCGCACTGCGCGACGGCGTTGGTCCGCGGACCGTTACCAGGAGGGGCTGCGGACATCAATCTCTGCGAGAGTTGCCGGGGCACTTGGTTAGAAGCCGTCGAATTAGACCGGGCAACTCGAGCCGAGTCGGGGCTTGACATTCGTTTGGCACCACCGGAGCGCGAAGATCGGGCACGTGACGCAGCCGAAGCGAGGACGGACCGCCTCAAGAAAGGTCTACTAGCTTTGCCGAACCTTTTCTTCCGATCGCTCTTTACGCTCGGTCTGCTTTACGGTTTGCTCGGACTTGTTCTGATAACGATCGTCACACTTGGCTACCTAACACCGAGCCTCGCCGTCGTCATTGGCGTTACCGTGGCCATCTTGCAATTCGCGCTTGGTCCGTACGTCATGGACCTGTCACTCTACTTCGTCTACAAGATGCGTTGGGTGGGCAAGCACGAATTGCCGGACCACCTACGCGAGTTTATTCAACGTGTCTGCGACGACCACAACATGCGATTTCCGCATGTGGGTATCATCGACGACAGTGCTCCGACCGCATTCACCTATGGGCATCACCCAAACAACGCTCGGGTCGTTTTTAGTCGAGGCATCTTGGAATTGCTGGAACCCGAAGAAGTCGAAGCCGTAATCGCCCACGAGCTTGGCCACGCTCGGAATTGGGACATGGCACTCATGACGTTGGCCAATCTGGTTCCACTCCTGCTCTATTATGTCTATTCGATTGCGACGCGGTCAGGCGATCGCGGCAAGGATCGCGCTTACGCTTGGGCAGTCGCGGCGGGGGCCTACATCCTCTATATCGTCGCTGAATACCTGGTCTTGTGGTTCAGCCGAACCCGAGAGTATTTCGCCGATCGCTTTGCGGGGAAAGTGACCAACAACCCAAACGCGATGGCCCGAGCCTTGGTGAAGATCGCCTATGGGCTAGCGGCTCAGGCTCAAAAAGAAAAGAGCAAGGACGGGAAGACCGAGAAACGGGCCAACACCGCGGCGGACGCATTCGGGTCGTTCAATATCAGCGACCGCGGAGCGGCCACGGCGCTGGTTATGGGCGCCGGGACCGGAGACACCACCGGACCTGACGTGGAACGCGTCAAGGGAGCCATGCAATGGGACCTCTGGAATCCATGGGCTTCGTGGTTCGAGATTCATTCGACTCACCCATTGACAGCGAAGCGAATTCGTTACCTGAGTGATCAAGCCGCGGCCGCCGGTCAGGACCCGTGGGTCGTTTTCGATCGAGCCAAACCCGAGTCATATTGGGACGATTTCCTGGTCGATCTTTTGGTTACCATTTTGCCCGCTTTGGGACTGATCTTGGGCGCGGGCGTAGCTTTCGCCATTGGCTGGAGCATGGAAAGACCTTTGGCGGCAATCGCCCTCGCTGCCGCGGGCTTGGCACTGTCGCTCGCCGGCATCGGAAGCCTCATCAAGACTTGGTTCAGCTATCGCACTGACTACTTCCCGCATCTGACGGTCGCGGCGCTGTTGCATAAGGTCAAAGTCTCCGGCGTGCGACCCGTCCCGGTCACGTTGTCGGGCACCATTATTGGAAAGGGTGTCCCCGGCTTGATTTGGTCCGAGGACTTTGTTCTGCGTGATCCGACGGGGATTATCTTCCTCGACTATCGGCAACCGTTGGGCATTTGGAGTTGGTTATTTGGCCTGTTCCGGGCCGAACGCTATCAAGGCAAACAGGTGCGAGTCCATGGCTGGTTTCGACGGGCGCCGGTTCCCTACCTCGAGATAAAATACCTCGAAGTCATTGATGGGAGCGAACGCCCTCGGAACTGCTACACTTATCACGCACGGCTTGGAGTCGCCGTTCTGCTCGCGGCCGGCGGCCTGATTGTTTTCATCCTCGGTTTGATTGGGGCATGACGCTAGTCGAACGGGTTGCTCCAAGGTCTTCGCGTTGACCGTGGGCCAATAATGCGACGAGTCTCAGGCGGTCCGTACCCGCGGTATGGACCGCCCCGACTTACGTGATTGACCCGTCATTCGTGTTTCACTTCGGCGGCGCGTTGGCTTTCCAACCTGCCGCGAGGCGACCCGAAAGTTCCTCGACAACCATCTTCCTCGCAGGATCCGCGGCGACATTCTGATCCTCGTTGGGATCCGATTGATGATCGTACAGTTCGCGAGCCACGACCTCATTGGTATTTCGCTTGCGCCACTCGACGTAACGGTAACGGCCATCGCAAACCGCATAGCCCATCAACGGGCCGGTGTCGCGACCGCCTCGGGGATATTGGCTGAAAGCAACTCGCTTCCAAGCCTTTTTCGCGTCGTCCAGCAACGGGGCGAAACTGTGTCCCTCGACGCCCGCGGGCATCGGAAGTCCACAGACGTCGGCCAGCGTGGGATAGATGTCCACGAACTCCACGAGTGCTTCTGTCCTCGTGCCGGTAGCCCGCTGCCCCGGCACGTGCATGACAAGTGCGGCCCGCGTCGCTTTCTCGTAGTTGGTGTGTTTGCACCACATGCCGTGATCGCCGAGATGCCAACCATGATCGCCCCACATGATAACGACTGTGTCCTTGTCGCGTCCGAGGCGATGAATCGTATCTAAGACGCGACCGAGTTGCGCATCCATGTAGCTCACCGCGGCATAGTAACCATGAACCAGCTTTCGTGCGGTGTCCTTGGGCACGGCGCCGGACTTTGGTATCCCCTGGTATGCACGCAATTCTCCACCAAATTGTGGCGCAAACTTCGGGGCGTCCCGCGGCGGGTCGGAGTTTTCCTCCACAGGCAGCGTCGCGGGGTCATACATGTCCCAGTATTTTTTCGGAGCGACGAACGGGAGATGGGGTTTGACGAAGCCAACCGCGAGAAAAAATGGTTTCTGTTGATCGTTTCGCGATTCGAGAATCTCAATAGCTCGGCTTGCTGTCCAGCCATCGTTGAGGTAGTCGTCAGCAACGTCCGGGGCCTCAAACGGCAGGCCACGAATTCGCGTCTCGTCTTCCTTGGCGGCCTTGGCCTTGGCTCGTAACTCGCTCATCACTCTTTGGCCGTTCGGGCCAAAGTTGCGGCCCTTGGTGCCCTCCCACGGCACACTCCACGACGCCTCGTCGTTGTAACCGCCGTGATAGATTTTACCGATGCCATGAACGTAGTACCCCTGATTCTTGAAATGCTGCGGCAACGTGACGATGTCCGGTAACGCTTTGCGGAAATGGGTAACGAGGTCGTAGACCTTCGTGGTATCGGGACGCCGGCCGGTCAGGAGGGACGACCGCGACGGGCTGCAAACAGCCTGTTGGCAATACGCGCGAGTGAATACGGTTCCTCGCGCCGCGAGTTTGTCAATATTCGGCGTCTTGGCATGCGGATCGCCGGCACACCCGAGAGCCGGTCGCAAATCATCCACGGCGACGAATAACACGTTCTGTTTCTTCTTCGTGTCACCGGTCACCGGCGATGTTGCCAGAATTAACACACCGCAAATCGTCAGGAATCGTCGCATGATGGTTTTCCATTTCCGGCCAAGAAAGCTCCGCGGAATATCCGCGGCTCCCGAATTCGACGTCGTCCCCAAATGTTACAACGACACTCTTAGCCTTTCGGCGTGGTCAACTTGAGGCCGGTCAGCTTGCCTCGGAATGGCTTAACCTTGGCGTAGTTAGCAACGGGCTGCCCGTTGTCGTGACCGAGGCAGAAATCCTCTTGAGGTTGCCGCGGAATCAACCCCAGCGCCTTACCCGAGACAGGCGATTGCTCGCCGACAGCGAGCGTCATCGTACCATCCTTGGCCAGACTCGCCGTAAACTGAACGCGGCCTTTGATGGGTTGCGACACGACTTCGGTAAGTTGGTCCTTTCCGGTTCGGACAGCGAATACGATTCGGCCGTCTCGGAGATGGATCGCGTACCCCAGCGTGTTGCCGCCATGAGCCAGCACGACCGCGTCAGTCAAATCGGTTTCAATCTGACAGTGAATGGAAAATGGCTTCCCGCCAACGTCGGGAGCTGACCCGGAGGCGATATAGTCGCCGATCTTCAGCGTATCGATCATGACGCGAGGCCCGTCTTTGGCTTTCGGCTCTTCGACGATTGGATAGAGCGGCTTGGGATTATTCACCACGCCCGCGGGTCGCCGCGACGAGGGGGCCTTGCCCCCGATCTCGGCATCCATCGCGGTAGCCAACGCTTTTAGCTTTGCGGGAATCTCGGCATGCTCAACAAAAACATCAGTCGTTTCGCCAATGTCCGAATGCAAGTTGTAGAGCCTCGGATTATCACGGGACGCCTCAACGGTGGTCTTGTTTGCGGCGTCCACTTGCGGTGCGAACACGAGTTTCCATGGACCCCAACGGACCGCTTGCAGGTTGTACCCAGCGAAGTAGTAGTGGGCCTCTCGCGCAGACGATTTAGCCTTGCCGTACAACACGCCGGACAAATCACGTCCATCGATGACGGGGTTGGCAGGAACTTGGCCACCCGCCATAGCGACGATCGTCGGTAAGAGGTCAATCGTTCCGGCAATCGCATCGGTCGTCGAATGGGGCGCGATTCGGCCGGGCCACCAAGCAATAGTCGGCACCCGCACTCCGCCCTCCCAGGTACTGCCCTTCCCGCCTCGTAACGGCTTTGCGCTGCCGCCATCGGCCCCTTTGACGAGCCAAGGGCCGTTATCGCTGGTGAAAATTACAAACGTGTCTTGGTCGAGCTTCAATTCTCGGAGTGTGTCGAAAACCTGACCCACACTCCAATCGACTTCCTCGACCCAATCACCGAATCGACCGTTTTTCGACTTTCCGCGAAACCGCTCGCCAGGATGGATCGGCGTGTGAACGGCCGTGTGCGGCAAATAGAGGAAGAACGGCCGATCCTTGTTCGAACGGATGAACCCGACAGCTTCATCCGTGTAACGCTCAACGATTCGGCTCTGTTCGGCATCGGTCAAGAGTTCAATGACCTTGTCGTCGCGAAGGAGCGGCACGACCCGTTCGCCGGTCGCTTTCGACTTTCGCTGCATGTCATTCGAGTAAGGTATCCCAAAGTAGCGATCGAAACCTTGTCGTAGCGGTAGAAAATCGTGCTGATCTCCGAGGTGCCATTTGCCGACGCACGCTGTCATGTAGCCAAGGTCTTTGAGC
Organism: uncultured Alcaligenaceae bacterium; assembly: GCA_964515185.1. Lineage (GTDB taxonomy): Bacteria > Planctomycetota > Planctomycetia > Gemmatales > Gemmataceae > CAZESP01. The sequence continues at coordinate 117,983 of CAZESP010000004.1, read as the reverse complement.
CGCTCGGCGACCGTGACCTCGTTTGGGTGAAGGCCCTGGGCACCCGCCGGAAAATAAACTCCGGGCCCCGACACCCGCGCTCCGTAACAGCCCGTGAGAATCTGGGCTCGCGAAACAGAGCACACCGGCGCGGCATAAAAACTCGTGAGCTTCATTCCCTCAGCGGCCATGCGATCGAGGTTGGGCGTCTTTTGCTTGGTTGACCCGAACGGTCCGATGTCGGCGTAGCCCAGATCGTCGATGAAGATAACCACGAAATTTGGCTTCCGAGGCGACTCGGCAATGACACGAGAAGCTGTCCCTAAGCCGACGATACAGGCAATTGTGAGTAGCAGCCGCATGGAATTGACTCCCAAAACAGATGATGGCAACGCATGGCGGTCGTCGCGGTCGTCCATCCTCGACGGAATCATAATCGCTATATTCGGCGCCTTGAATCGAACCGGCGCTTCGCCTCACGCATCTATCAACCGGTGTGAAACGCTAACCACCTTCGTGACATCATAGCGACCGCCCCTTGTCCTTCATCTATACAGCTCCAGTCACTTACTTGGGCAGATTGAATGGATTGTTGTGTCTGCCCGGCGGTGGGAAAAAGACAACGCGGATGGCATGCCATTTGCGGTTTCGAATCGTGCCTACCCCATACATTGAGGTCGAGCGTGAACCCAATGACGCAACCCGGAAAGCCGTTCCCCTTGGGCGCCACAGTGATGGGCGACGGCGCTAACTTTGCGTTGTTCTCCAAGAATTGCACAGCCGTCGAACTCCTCTTGTTTGACGGCGCTAGTGACCCGGCGCCGTCCCGAGTCGTTCAGTTAGATCGAGAGCGAAACCGCACATTCTACTACTGGCATGTCTTCGTGCCCGAAATCCGTCCCGGTCAACTCTACGGTTATCACGTTCATGGTCCTTACGACCCGAACGAGGGCCATTATTTTGACGGAAATAAGGTCCTTCTTGACCCATACACCCAAATGGTTGCCGGAGACGAAACTTACTCGCGTGAGGCTGCACGACACGCCGGGACAAATTACCATCAGTCGCTGAAGTCCGTCGTGGTTGACCCGGACGCCTATGACTGGGAGGGCGACCGGCCGTTGTCAAATTCGACGCCGGGCACAGTCATCTACGAAATGCACGTGCGAGGATTCACTCGGCATCCGAATTCGGGCGTCCATCCATCACGTGCCGGCACGTTCGCGGGAGTGATAGAGAAAATCCCGTACTTGAAGGATCTTGGCATCGATGCCGTGGAGCTTCTCCCCGTTCAGCAATTCGATATTCAAGAGATGGCTCCCGACCGGATCAACTACTGGGGATACGGCCCGGTGGCGTTCTTCGCGCCCCATCGCGGATATAGCTCCGATCGCAGCGTACTCGGTCCCGCGAACGAGTTTCGCGACATGGTCAAAGCCCTCCATCGCGCGGGCATCGCGGTCATTCTCGATGTGGTTTTTAACCACACAGCCGAAGGAAACGAAACAGGCCCCACGTTGTCATTTCGCGGTTTGGAAAACCGTGCCTACTACATCCCCGCTCATGGCCGAGCCGGCTACGCCGACTACACCGGGTGCGGCAACACGGTAAACGGCAACCAGTCCATTGTGCGCCGGCTCATCGTGGATTGCCTTCGTTATTGGGTCGAGGTGATGCACGTCGATGGGTTCCGCTTCGACCTTGCCAGCGTCTTGGCCCGTGATGAGTCGGGCCGGCCTTTGATGAATCCCCCGGTCCTTTGGGAGATTGAGTCCGACCCCGTGCTGGCCGGCACGCGAATCATCGCCGAGGCATGGGATGCCCGCGGATTGAACCAAGTCGGTCGCTTTGTTGGTCATCGCTGGTCAGAATGGAATTCCCATTTTCGCGACGATGTCCGACGATTCGTCAAGGGCGACCCCGGCATGGTCCGCCCGTTGACGCGACGCCTGACCGGCAACACCGATATCTACTCCGATCCCGAACGAGACCCGTCGCGCACGATCAATTTCGTCACATGCCATGATGGATTTACGCTTCGTGATCTCGTGAGCTACAACCGCAAACACAACGAAGCCAACGGCGAGGACAATCGCGACGGTAGCGACGTCAATCACAGTTGGAATTGCGGAGTCGAGGGTGAAACCGGCGATCCCGTGATCAACGGCCTTCGTCTTCGGCAGATGAAGAACCTCCTGACGATGCTGTTCATCGCCCAAGGCACGCCGATGATCGTCATGGGTGATGAGATTGGCCGAACGCAGCGCGGCAACAACAACCCGTATTGTCAAGATAACGAAGTGAGCTGGTTCGATTGGGATTCGCTCGGTCACGATTCGGGTTTGCGGAGATTTGTGAGGGAACTGATTCGAATTCGCAGGGGATTCATGGCGTATTCATCGAGACGGCCTTGGTCGCGCACCGACAATCGAAGCCCCCAAGTAGTCTGGCACGGCGTCGAACCCTTCAGGCCGGACTTAGCGGAAACCTCGCATAGCCTGGCAATGACGGTCGCAAGCCCCACTTACGATCAAGCAATCTACGTCGCGTTCAATACCTATTGGGAGCCGTTGCGATTTCGATTGCCGCCGACCGAAGATGGGCGTCGGTGGCGGCGCGTCGTTGACACCCTCCGCCCCGCGCCGGAAGATCTCATCGACCCTAACTTGGAATCGTCGATCGTGGCCGGAGACTACTTGGTCGAGGCGCGGTCGGCCATTATTCTCATGGTTCGCTAACGGCAGCAATCCAACGCCTCCCGGAGGCCATGCGGGTGAGTGATACAAATACCCCTGTCATGGATCACGAAAGGCTCAAGCAGTCTCAGCAACTGAGCCTGTTCGGTCTGCGTCCACCCTTGCGCGTGCCGGGGTACGAGCAGGAGCAGTTCTTGGGTAAGGGGTCATTCGGCGAGGTCTGGAAAGCCGTTGACAGCAACAGCGGTCGGCGTGTTGCGATCAAGTTCTACAATCGGCGCGGCGGACTCGATTGGACGTTGCTGGCCCGCGAGGTCGAGAAACTGCGTCATCTGTTTAGCGAACGCCATGTCGTTCAACTCTTCGCCGTGGGATGGGAGGCTGATCCGCCGTACTACGTCATGGAGTTATTCGAGAACGGTTCGCTCGAAGATCGCCTGCGGCGCGGTCCGATGACGCTTGACGAGACTTTGAGCCTCTTTCGCGAAATCGCTGTTGGCGTCATGCACGCACACGGCAAGGGAATCCTGCATTGCGATCTGAAGCCGGCGAACGTACTGCTTGATCAGGACGGGCATCCGTACCTTGCGGACTTCGGGCAATCGCGGCGCATCCATGAGGCCGACCCGGCGTTGGGCACTCCTTTTTACATGGCTCCCGAACAAGCCGATCTTCAAGCCGCGCCGGATGTGCAATGGGACGTATACGCTCTGGGAGCGATCTTGTACTGCATGGTGACCGGCGAGCCGCCCTATCGGTCAATCGCCGGCAGCAGTAACGCTTTCGGGTCAGGCCGGATTGAAGAGGTCCTGAAGCGTTATCGCGAGTTCATCCTGGCAGCGCCCAAGCCGGTGGCTCATCGCTCGATACCGGGCATCGACCCGCTCTTGGCCGATCTTGTCGATCACTGCTTGGCGACTGATCCCCGACGCCGATTGCCGAACGTCCAGGCCATCTTGCAAGCACTCGATCACCGACGTGAGCGGCTCAATCGTCGCCCGCTGTTGTTGATGGGCGTCCTGGGTCCGCTGCTGGTCGTTCTCGTGATGGCCGTTGCCGCAACTTGGGGCTTTAACCGCAGCGTCGTTGAGGCGAAGGCTCAGCTCACTAATCGAGCCGTTGACAGCGATCAACTGGCCGCGCGTTCGGTCGCCGAGCGATTCGCTCTCGAGATTGATCGCAGGTTTCGAATCTTGGAACGCGAAGCCGACAACGATCCACTTCGACGATGGTTGAAGTCTGATAAGAATGACCGCACAACGATCGACGCGCTCCATCAGTGGATGGCCGAACGACATGCCTACTGGAATGGCAAACTCCCCGAGGCAACCCAAGCGGCCCTCTGGTTTGTCGACGATCGCAACGGGCTTCAACGAGCTTGTTCGCCGCGCAATGACGATTTCCTGAATCACCCCTTCGGTTGGCGCGACTACTTCCATGGCCAGGGAAGAAACCTACCTGAATCCTCTCCCGTGCCGCCGCCGATCCGCAAACCGCATCGCTCGATGGTCTACAAACGCCGTGGCGAGCATCAGCCGTGGACTGTGGCTTTCTCGGTTCCCATATTCGAGCCGGGGTCGCTCGATCCGATTGGCGTCCTTGGGATGACGAGCGACCTTGGAAAGTTCACCGACTTTCGAGGCGAGCAGCAACAGTTTGCTGTTCTCGTCGATCTTCGCCCGAACGAGTTCGGCGAGCGCGGATTGATTGTCGAACACCCGGTCATCGAGCATCTTCTCCGGGCAAGGTCGGCACGATTCGAGCCGCAATATTATTGCAAGGAAGCCGTGCGACGATTCGACGAATCGCCGGCGAATCCCGCGCCAATCCTTGGAACCTATCTTGACCCTGTCACGCCCGATGACAAGACGGCGTGGTTGATGACCATTCAGCCCGTTCGGCTGCCTCGCGACGATGACGAAAGTGTCGATTGGGTCGTGCTCGTCCAAGAGGACTACAACATCACTATGAAACCGCTCGAGGGCCTTTGGTCGAAAATGGTGACTGGCGGTTTGCTGGCGCTCCTTATCGTGCTGATGGTAATCGCGGGCCTGTGGGGATACGTGGCGATCGTGTTTAGGGAATCACGCGTGCCCCGTTGGCTTGGCGGGCTACTGAGGAAAGTCGGATTGCCGTCGAGCAGTTTCCACGGCGGTTCAAGCCCATCGGGTCTTCACGCAGGTCGAACGCCCGACAGCGCGGGTCACCGACACACGCTGACGCCACGGCCCCAAGACGCTCCAACCATGAAGTGAGGCAGGCATTGTCTGAATTGGTCGCTCAAGGTCCGAAGCCCGAGGATCATTGGTGCCGGCGATTGCCCGGCGATCAGAAGGTCGTCATTGGGCGCGACGCCGGCGCTTGGAGCATTCCATGGGATGAGTGGATTTCGGCGAAGCACGCCGAATTGTCATGGAGCGGCGGTCGTCTACGCGTGCAAAAGGCCACCGGTGCCCGCAATCCGATCTTTTTCCGAGGCAAAGAGGAATCGACGTTTGACGCGAAGCCCGGTGAACACTTCGTCATCGGCATGACGACATTGACGCTCCGATCAGCCGACCTGTCGCCGTCGCCTCAAGAACCTCCCGTGTTGCGGGCGCAAACGTTTCGTGCCCCCGATCTGCAACAGATTCACTACCGCGACGCCCCTCGGCGAATCGACGTATTGAGCCGTTTGCCGGAAGTCATCAACAGCGCCCCGAACGACACGGAGTTGTTCCATCAACTGATTAGTTTGTTGCTGGCCGGCATCGCGCGAGCGAGTGCCATCGCCGTTGTGTCCGTTGATCCTGATGGTGGTGATTCGGCGACAGTTGAAGTCGTGCATTGGGATGGCCGGGCACCCGAAGGGCCATTTCGGCCAAGCCATCGTCTGATTCGGGAAGCCATCCAACGCCAGCGTGGCACAGTCCTCCATGAATGGACCCCAGGGCCGACCGCCGCCGACGATTCCTACACGATTCAACGGAACTTCGATTGGTCATTCTGCACGCCGGTTCGGGGCGATGCGTGTCGCGGTTGGGGGTTATACGTGGCGGGCCGTCACGCCGGCGACGTCACCCACTCATCGGCCGCCCTAGAAATCGGAGATGATCTGAAGTTCACGGAATTGGTGGCGTCCATCGTCAGCTCTTTGCGTCAGAGTCAGTCGTTGCAACACAAGCACACGTTGTTGAGCCATTTCTTCTCGCCGGCGATGTTGCCGATCTTGGCGGCCAGCGATCCCGAATCGGCGTTGCGCCCGCGTCGGGCCGACGTTTCGGTGCTGTTCTGCGACTTGCGAGGATTCTCTCGGAAAGTGGAGTCCGCAGGGGCCGATTTGGTGGCCCTATTGGAACGGGTGAGCCAAGCCCTGGGATTGATGACGCAGAACATCCTAGCACAGAGCGGCGTTATCGCGGACTTTCAGGGCGATGCGGCCATGGGGTTTTGGGGCTGGCCGAAAGATCAACCCGATGGGGCCGCCTTGGCCTGCCTAGCCGCATTGGGGATTCGTAAGCGATTCGATGAACTCGCGAGTCAAGCCAGCCATCCGCTCGCCGGATTCCGGGCGGGAATTGGCATCGCCACCGGTCCCGCGGTCGCCGGTCAGATTGGCACCGCGGACCAAGCCAAAGTCACCGTCTTCGGGCCGGTCGTCAATCTCTCGTCGCGACTCGAAGGCATGACCAAGTTGTTGCGAGTGCCGATTCTCATCGACGAAGCAACGGCCAGTCTGGTGCAAACGCAACTGCCCAAGGACGTGGCGAGGTGTCGGCGGCTCGCAATCGTGAAACCCTTCGGCCTGGATACACCTGCTTCCGTTTTTGAGTTACTACCGTCAGCATTGGTCGATCCTACCTTGTCCGATGAGCACGTTGCCCATTACGAAGAGGCCCTTGCCGCATTCTTGCGCGGCGACTGGACGAAGGCCTACGAACGCTTGCATCTGGTACCGCCACAGGATCGCGGCAAGGACTTATTGCTGGGGTTCATCTTGCAACACAATCACGCTCCACCGGTAAACTGGAATGGGGTCATTCCACTCGAAAGCAAGTCATGAAATCCCATGTGGGAGACGGGGAGTTGTCGCGAGCATTCGACGCGAATCTCACTGAGTCCAACTTCGCACAGGTACCGAGGGAATAACATAAAGTAATGGAAAATAAGCCCGTTCGCGATGCCAAAATCGGCCCGCGTGCCTGGGACATGCAGACGGTCATCGCGAGCGCGACTCTTATTGCAATCGCGACGCATTTAGCGTGGCGAAGTCTGGCTTCCGCGGCAGAACCACAGAGAATCGTCAACTCAAACCTGCCGCTTTGGTTGGCCCTGGCTACCGGTGGCACATGGCTCGTCGTTGGCTTGCTTATTCGCGTGGCCAAGGGTCAATTCGGCTCGGACTTGCTCGCCGGGATCTCCATCGTGACATCGGTCATACTCGGAGAGTACCTTGCCGGGAGTCTCGTGGTTCTGATGCTATCCGGCGGCGAAGCGCTCGAAGCCTTCGCGGTTCGGAGTGCATCGTCGGCCCTGGATGCCCTCGCGCGGCGGATGCCGGACATTGCGCATCGCCCTCGTGACGGCGGCATCACGAACGTCCCTGTCACCGAGGTCGCCATCGACGATCTGGTTGTCGTCTTTCCTCATGAAATTTGCCCCGTCGATGGAACCGTCACTGACGGCCACGGGACTATGGATGAGTCCTATCTAACAGGCGAACCGTATCTGCTCGCTAAGGCGCCCGGTTCGTCGGTCCTGTCGGGTGCGATCAACGGCGAATCGGCGTTGACGATTCGGACCGAGCGCTTGGCCGTCGATTCCCGTTACGCAAAGATCATGCAGGTCATGCGTGAATCGGAACAGCGACGTCCGCGACTGCGCCGTCTTGGCGACAAACTCGGTGCCTGGTACACGCCGTTCGCTTTAGCCGTTGCTTTCATTTCCTGGGGCGCGAGCGGCGACGCGGCGAGGTTTCTCGCCGTGCTTGTCGTCGCGACTCCTTGCCCTCTTCTAATCGCCATCCCCGTCGCCATCATTGGAGCCGTATCGCTGTCCGCTCGGCGCGGGATCGTCATCAAGGATCCTTCAGTGCTGGAGACCGTCAACCTCTGCCGAACGGCGATCTTTGACAAGACCGGGACATTGACGTACGGTCGTCCCACGATGACGGAACTAATCCCGGGTACAGGATTCGAGCGAAGCGAAGTGCTGCAGCTCATCGCCAGCTTGGAGCGATATTCGCGCCATCCGTTGGCCGGCGCGATCTTGGACGCCGCCAGTGCCGAAAAGACTCGCCTGTTGGAGGCAACCGAAGTTGCGGAACGGCCCGGGAAAGGCTTGGTGGGAAAAGTCGGTGATCGCTTTATCCGAGTCACCGGCCGCGCGAAACTCGAAACAAACGAACCTGACATCGCTCGCGGCCTGCCGGCGACCAGCGGTGGACTTGAATGCGTCGTATTGTTCGATGGCCGTTTGGGTGGCGTCGTTCGATTTCGGGACAAGCCCAGAGCCGATGGCCGCGACTTCATCCACCATCTCGGAACCAAACACGGTTTTCGACGGGTCCTCTTGGTTTCCGGTGATCGCGAAAGTGAAGTTCGGTACTTGGCAGAAGCGGTCGGCATCACGGACGTTCACGCGGGTCAAAGCCCCGAGCAAAAGGTCGTGATTGCTCGCCGTGAGACAGAAGTCGCGAAAACCGTATTCGTTGGAGACGGCATCAACGATGCGCCGGCATTGGCAACCTGCACGGTCGGGTTGGCATTCGGCCAGAATAGCGATGTGACCTCGGAGGCTGCGGGAGCCGTGATCCTGGATGCCGACCTGAAACGGGTCGATGAGTTCTTTCACATCAGCCAGCGATTACGCAACATTGCGATTCAGAGCGCTCTGGGTGGCATCACTCTAAGTATCATCGGAATGATATTTGCTTCCGTGGGATTGCTGCCGCCCGTTGCCGGCGCGATCGTCCAAGAGGTAATCGACGTTGTCGCTGTGCTTAATGCTCTCCGCGTCGGGCTTCCACCCCGCGAACTGACCGACTATTGACCGATATAGGCGAGCTTAACTTGGCTTCTTAAACAAGTCGAGGAAGCGGTCCTCGTAGTCCTTGAAAACACCGAGCCGATCTAACTCGTGCTTTAACTCGATAGCCTTGGCGCGATCCTTGCTCGCCTGCTCGAAAAGGTCTTCGATCTTCTTCTCACTCGCTTTGTCGAGCTGATCTCGCTCGGCCGGTTCGGGTGGGATTTCCGGTTCGTCACCGGAGAATTGCGGGCCGTAGGTCTTCTCCACCTGCGCCAGCAGTTCGCCCAGATGTTGCTCCATCGTTCGTGCCTGTTCGGCGAGGTCGGTAAAATCGAGCTCCATCCGGGTGATGGTGGCGAACACTTCGAGGATTGCCAGCGAGGCCTTGGGAAACGGCAGTTGGGCAAAGATGTGCGGCATTTCCCCGAGCAAGCAAGCACCGTGCATTCCGGCTTCGGCAGCGGCGCCGAGCAAGACTCCGTTGAGACCGCCGATATGTCCATCTTCAAGAATCTGCAACTCGAGCCGCTTGAGCTCTTCGAGGTTTTCCTTGTCGGTGGCCGCTCCGAACACTCGTGACACATGCTGCGGATGCATTTGCGTCGCCATCGCCGCAAACGTGAGGACGCGCTCCACGCCCAGGTCGCGGACATACTTGATGAGTTGCCGGCAAAAGGCGTACTTCCCGATCGGAGGTTGAGCTTCACCGACAAAGACTAGGAGATCGTGCTTCTTATTCGGGTCGTTCCACAAGAACAATCGGTTGCGAGGCCGGCGCCCCGCCTCGATAATCCCCTCCTTGACTTCAACCTGATCCACGTCGAACAACTCGTCGGTTTCGAGTTCGGCGAGCATCGTCATGCCCAATTTCGCAAGCAAATAGACGCCGGCGTTCAAGGCGACGTGTCCCATGCCCGGCCACACGGCAACCAACCACGGATTCTGCAATTGGAGTTTCTCAGCCATCGGAGCCTCGCATGGTCTCTCGTTGTTATTCGATACGCAAAACCAATACCGCCACCTTCCAGGCATGCAAGAAACTGCAACATTCGTCGAAAACACCCGACGAGAAGATCGCCTTTTATTCTACGGTTGACTTCCCAGTCGAAGAAACGATTTCGACACGGATCGCGAAAGATGAGAGATCATGTCGCTCGCGAAGTGAGCCTGAAGGCCCACGCGCCGACATCGCGAAATCGTCCGCTTTCGGTGACGACTCGCAAGTGTCCGGTGGCCCTCCAGTCCGTTTCTTGCTCCGAGAGACATCGCCGGCTCAGCGGAAGGCGCTCGAAGGCATTTCCCAAAACGCGCTGATAGACTGACTTTATGGGGACGCCTCGATCTACGGGAATCTTGCCGTTTGGTGGGTAATTCGCGACGGAAAGGCAACCGATGCGCGTTGTTCTCGATGTTCGCGTCGTCACCGGAACTGGCGGCGGGCCCGACAAGACGATTCTCAACTCACCGAGATTCCTTTTGGGACGAGGCTATCGGATGCTGTGTGCATATTTGTATCCGCCCGGCGACCCCGGTTTCGAAACTCTTCGCGACAAGGCAGCGCAACTTCAGGCACCGCTGATTGGCATCAACGACCGCGGCCCGTTGGATTGGCGCGTCGCGCTCGCCTTGTTGCGGATCTGTCGCGATGAGCAGGTCGCAATTTGGCATGGACACGATTACAAGAGTAATCTGCTGGGGCTAATGTTGGCCCGGTTTCATCGAATGCGGCTGGTCACCACTTTGCACGGCTGGGGCGTGCGGTCGCGACGAACCCAACTCTATTACGCGATTGATCGGCTCTGCCTCACCCATTATGAGCGAGTCATCGGGGTATCGCCTGACTTGGTCGTGGCCGGCCTCCGGGCTGGGGTCAGCCGCCGACGATGCCTGTTGCTCGAAAACGGAATCGATCTCACTGCGAACACCCGAACGCGTTCGACGGCCGATGCGAAAGCGTTGTTGGGAATACCCCGCGAGTCGTTCGTCATTGGTGCCGTCGGCCGACTCTCCGAGGAAAAGGGCTTCGACCTCTTGATTCGGGCCGTGCACGAACTTCGCCGGCACCCTCGGGACATTCGGCTTTTGGTCATCGGCGAAGGCGATCAACGTTCCCTACTCGAAAAACGGATCTATGAGCTAGGCTTAAGGGAGTCGGTTCGACTCACGGGGTTCCAAGCCGATCCGCGCCCCTATTACGAGGCGATGGACGTCTACGCGCTGAGCAGTCTTCGCGAGGGCCTGCCGAACGTGTTGTTGGAAGCGTTTGCATATGAGCTGCCGGTGGTCGCGACGCGAATCGCCGGCGTGCCGCGAGTTGTTACCGACGGCGTCAATGGTCGGCTGATTGAACCCGGCCGCGTCGAGGCTTTGGCTGCCGCCTTCGAGGAACTGGTAAGCGACCCCGACAAATGTGCCGAATGGGGCCGAACGGGTCGACGAACCGTCGAAGATCGCTTCAGCTTCGCCCGGCGCATGGATCGATTGGCTGACTGGTATGATGAGTGGCTCGACGACTGACGATGGCCCGCTCCCGCGATGGGCCACGGCATGGCCGAACAGTATGGATGCGCCGACAATAGCAGCAGGGAACCGCACTATGGATCGACAGCTCAACTCGAACTCATTCGGGCAAACACCGCGCGTGTCTGTCCATGTTCGTAGCCGCGCCCATGTGGGGCAGGAAATCGAGCGTCTCACCGCATTCATGGCAGGGCCCGCTCCGTCCGCTTTGAGTCGTCACCCGGCGTGGTTGCAAATTCTACATCATGGTCTGCGACACGACACGTTTTTGCTTGAAGCCGTTCGCGATCGTGCGACCGTTGGCGTCCTTCCGCTCGCCTTTGTGCAAAGCGTTCTGTTCGGCCGTTTTCTCGTGAGCTTGCCGTACCTGAACTCGGGGGGAATCTGGTCACCCGATGAGGAAGCGCGTCGCCGGCTGATCGAACGAGCCGCCGACCTGGCTGATGAACTCTGTGTCAGATACCTCGAGCTGCGGCACGAGGAACACCTCGCTCACCCGCTGTTGACTGCCAAGGCGACAAACAAGGTGCATTTGCGGCTGGCCCTTCCCGACTTCCCCGGCCCGTTGTGGGAGGGCCTCAAGGCGTCGGTGCGCAACCAGGTCCGCAAAGGTCAGAAACGCGGATTGAGCGTGACGTGGGGTCGGCGTTCGGTCTTGCCCGAGTTTTACGCAGTGTTTTGCGAAAACATGCGCGATCTTGGGACGCCGGTTTACGGCATCCGTCTATTCGCGCAGATACTGCGTTCGTTCGGCGATCGTGCTGAAATTTGCGTCGTAAGGATGAGCGAACACCCAATAGCCGCGGCCTTGTTGCTCCACGGGGATGGCGTGACCGAAGTGCCCAGCGCCAGCTCCCTGCGAGAATTTAATGACACTTGTGCGAACATGCTCATGTACTGGCACCTGTTGGAACGTGCCATCGATCGCGGGCAAAAGATATTCGATTTCGGCCGCTCAACGCCCGGCAGTGGAACCTATCGATTCAAGGCTCAATGGGGCGCCCAACCGAAGCCGGCGATTTGGCAGTATTACGTCCGTCGAGGAGCCATCAATGCGGCCCGGCCGGACAATCCGCGGTATCAGCGAATGATCAAGCTGTGGCAGCGGTTACCCGTGGGGCTTACTCGATTGATTGGTCCGCCCATCGTGCGAGGCATCCCGTGACGAGCCAAGGTGATTCATGCGTCGTCGGATAAACTTCAAGCCGATCCTGGTTCTCGTGGGAACCGTCATCGTCGTGTCGCTGATCGGCTATTTGGTTCACGCCTACCAGATTCGACGAAACGCGGCCGTGTTTCTCGAGCAAGCGGATCGCGCCGAACAGCGCGGCGACTTCTCCCAGGCCGCGGATTATCTCCTGCGTTATTTGGCGATGAGGCGCAACGATGCCGCCATTGCCGCACGGTACGCGATGACCCTCGACCGTGGTGCGACCACTGTATCGCAGAGGTTCAAAGCCTTTTTCGCGCTGGAACACGCGCTGCGGCTTGATCCGAGTTTGACCGAAGCCCGACTGCGTCAGGCCAACCTCGCCCTTTCATTGCGCCGACACCCCGACGCGCGCAAACATTTGGAAATCTTGTCACAAACCCTGAACGACAACGTCGAACTTCAGCGACTCTTCGGTGAATGCGATGAACAAGCCGGCGAGTTCGAGCGTGCCAATCGATTTTACAGCAAGGCGATTGAGCTCGACCCGACCCGAGTTGAGATTTACGTTCGCCAGGCGATGTTGATGCGCCGCAAGCTCGATCGGGCCGGCCCGGCGAATCGCGTGATGGACGAGATGATCCTGAAAAACCCGCGATCGGTCCCGGCATTGTTGGCCCGTTCCCGATACCGGCGCGAGTTCGGCAGGGCTTCCGACGGCGCGCCCGATATGGGCCGCGCCCTAGAACTCGCTCCCGATGATGCGGACGTGCGCTTGGCTGCTGCTGAGCAAGAACTGGCCATGGGTCGAACCGAAGAGGCCCGGAAACACCTCGCCACGGGGCGCCAACGTCACCCGCAACACCTCGGGTTAATCCAAGCCCTGGCGCGGCTCGAGGCGCAAAGCGGCGACCCCAACGTAGCCATCGACGCGGCACGGAAAGCGATTCCGATTCTGGCAGACCAGCCGAAATCGCTCGCGGACACCATCAACCTCCTGATCGACACCGGGGACGGCAAGACCGCCCGCGAACTGTTGGCCCGCCCCGAAGGAATCGCCTTGCCTCAATCGGTGCGAGACTACCTGCGAGGCCGGCTCGCTCTGCAAGAGGAGAAGTGGCTCGAGGCGCGGGCGTTGTTGGCCCGTTCGCGGCCGGACCTATCGCCGGCGCCGGAGTTACGCCGTCAAGCCGATCTCATGCTGGCGATCTGCCATCGCCAGTTGGGCAACCCGGACGCGGCCGCCACCGCAGCCCGTGCCGCTTTAGATCCCGATGCCTCTTGGCTTCCAGCTCGGATCGAGTTGGCTGCCGCCACTCACGCCCAGGGCCGGATTGACGAAGCACTCACGCTCTACCGGAACCTTGTCGATCAGGCCCCCGCGAGTCGATTGGCCATTGTCCGCATCTTGCTCGTCAAGAACTTCCGGCTACCGCCCGAGCAACGCCGTTGGGACGAAGTTGAGAGAATGCTCGATGGCGCCCCGGACTTGTTCCGAGAGCTGCCTGAGACAATCTTGCTCAAGGCCGAGTATCTGCTTGCCCGTGATCGAAGCGCTGCCGCGAAAACCTTGCTGGAATCGGCATGCCGGAGCAAACCGAAGCAGGCCGAATTGCGGCTCGCCCTTGTCCAACTCGTGGCTCGCGATCCGAAGGCCGCGGACCTCGACAAATTGCTCGCCGAGACCGAGCGAGAAATCGGTGACGGGCCGGCGCTGCGACTTGTTCGCGCTCGCCAACTCATCGACCGAGGCGGCGCCAACGTGACGGCCGGACTGGACAAGCTCGCCGACGGCATTGATCGGTGGTCGAAGCCGGACCAAATTCGGTATTTGGCCGGATTGACGGCTCTGACCAGCAGCGTTGACGGTCGCATGGCTCGACGGTTTGGATCGCAACTTGCCGAACTGACACCGGCGCGAACAGAGTTGCATTTCACGCTACTTCGGCTGGCGTTGGCCGACAATGACGAGGCGGCAGCACGCCGATACTTGAACGACCTGCGCAAAGTTGAAGGACCCGAGGGGCCGTTGACCCGATGCAGCGAAGCGGCGATGATGCTTCAGTTTCCCCGAGGGGGCCAATTGAATCTCGACGAGATTCGCGACAAGCTGATCGACGTCGCCCGCCAACGTCCCGGTTGGGGGCTTCCCCATCGACTGTTGGCCGAGGTTCACGAGCGCAAAGGTGAATTGGACGCTGCCATCAGCCACTACCGCGCGTCGCTGAAGATGGGAGAGCGGTCGCCGGCACTGGTTCGGCGCGTCGTGCAGTTGCTTCACTCGAATCGACGCTATGAAGAAGCCCAGACCGTGTTGCGGGAACTGAATGAACAAGAGCCGCTATCGGACGACCTTCAGCGACTGGCCGCGAGCGCGATGGTCGGTTACGCTCCGGCTGAACAGATCCTGGAACAGGCTCGCCGGGCGGTTCCATCGGGATCGAAGGACTACCGCGACCAACTATGGCTGGGTCAGTTGTTCGCGACGCTCCGCCGGTATAGCGAAGCCGAGGAAGCGTATCGCAAGGCCACCACCTTGGCACCCACCGCTGCAGAAACTTGGGTTTCGCTGTTGTCCTTCTACGCCGGTCGAAACGACTCGGATAAGGCAACCGCAGCCATCGAAGAAGCGCAGAAGCACCTCAAGCCAGACATCGACGCGATTCCGCTGTCGTCGTGTTGGGAGGCCGTCGGCCGACGCGATAAGGCTATTGAGATTATTACAGCCGCGGTCGAAGCCAATCCCACCGACCTGCCGCTTCGCCGGACACTTGCGGCGCTCCACTTGCGCGGCGGCAATGAGGGCGCCGCAAAGCCGTCCCTGGAAAGGCTCGCCCACGATCAAGGCGAGATCGGCAAATGGGCGAAACGCAATTTGGCAGTCTTATTGGCTCGCACCGGAGGAGTGATTCAACTTCGCGACGCGCAACGTTTGGCCGACGATCTTTCAGGGGACTCGCCAGAGGATCGCCGGGCTAAGGCTATCGTCTTGGCCTACCAACCGACGCGGCGCCGTGAGGCAATCGCGGCTTTGGAGCAGTCATTCATCGGACTCCCTGTATCGCCCGACGAGCAGTTTCTATTGGCAAGACTCTACGACGCAGATCGGAAATGGGACAAGGCGCGAGACCTTTACCAGACGGCCCTGACGGCAACGCGAGCGCCCGACCCTCGGTATCTTGCCAGCTACCTCGAACGCCTGTTGGCCCGCAATGAACTAGCAGATGCCCCGTTATGGTTGAAGCTGCTTCGCGCTGTCGATCCCGACGGTTTTCGGTCGGTGGCATTCGAGGCCCGTGTCCAGGCGAGGACCGGACGACTGGATGTGGCTGTGCGACGCCTCTTGAAATTCGCGGAAACGGCACCACCGGAATCGGCGCTGGCCGCGGCTCGTCTCATCGAGGAACTAGGCCAGCCGTCGCAAGCCGAGCCGTTGGTCCGCAAATTGGCAACGGTGATTCCGGCCCCGAATGGACAATTGACGATGGCACGATTCCTGGCGGCGAGCGGCCAACCCGATGAGGCCATCAGCGTGGCCGAGCAAGCGGGAACAGACGGCCCAACGGCTATGATCGCGGCCACAGCCTATGCACTTGTGCGGAATCCCAAGACCAACGAGCGCCACCGTCAGAGGATCAAGAACTGGCTCGAATTGGCCCAGGGACGCAGGCCGCGAGATTCGACGCTCATTCTCGCCCGGGCCGACCTCGCGGAATGGAGCAGCGATTGGAAGTCAGCCGCGGAGCTTTATCAGAGCATTCCTGGTCACGACGCAAACTTCGTGGCGGCCATTAACAATCTAGCGGTCCTCCGCGCCCTTCAAGGTGACGGGATGGCTGCGGTCGATCTCGCCGAGGAAGCGATCCGTCGCGCCGGCCCCGTCCCGGCCCTGCTCGACACCCGCGCCATTGCCCGCTTAAAGGCCAATCAGAAGGCCGACGACGCCATTCGCGACCTAGAAGAGGCCATCGCCATGCAACCCACGGCGGTACGGTACTTCCACTTGACCCTGGCTTTCCGCGCCGCCGGCAATCGAACGGCCGCTGACGATAGCTTGACGCGAGCGCGCGATCTGGGAGTCAAGTTGGAACTTCTCCACCCCCTGGAACGCAACACCTGGACAGCCCTCGATGCCGGCGAACGGTAGCCCGACCGGCCTCTCCTCCCCGATAGCGATGCCGGAAGCCGGCGTCGCTCACTTTATTTCGCTTGCGGCGCCATGCTGCAAATCGGCGCCCGGGCCGATGATTCTCGGCTCGCGGCTTGTAACCAAACGGGTCCTGGGTGAATCGAATTGAGTGTGATGACGAAGGAACAAATAAGGTCCCGCAGAGAGGAAGCGACCATGTCTCAATTGACGCACGTATCCGTCGGTGATTTCAAGACGATGGTCCTCGACTCGGCAACGCCAGTCGTGGTAGATTTTTACGCCGATTGGTGCAACCCATGCCGTGCTTTGGCGCCGCGCCTCGACGAACTGGCTCAGCATTGGCAGGGGCGCGTGAGATTCGTGAAAGTCGATGTAGACCGGGAACCGGAATTGGCCGGCGCTTTCCGCGTCTCGAGCATACCGACGCTGCTGTTCTTTGCGGACGGGAAGCTTGTCGATCGAGTTCAAGGGATCCCGAGTGCCGACACGATGCAATCAAAACTCAATGCACTATCAGAGTCAGGCGACGCCCGCCGGCTAACGAAGCAAGGCTGATTTGCCCCGTCGATCTCAACCGATCGTTGGTACGGAAGCGAAGTACCGGCCGCGAAACAGGAACGCTCCGTGCGGATTGGAGCCTTAAGCCTTAAGAACCCGTTCAATTTCGTCGGCCGACATTCCGCGCGCGATCATGTCCTGTTTGAGGCGGGCCTCCATCTCGGCCTTCTTTGACGCGCGAAAATGGTAAGCCACGATTGCCACGATCGGGATTCCCAGCGACAACGCGACCGCGAGGAACCCTGTCCAGTCGTTCGCTGACCATTCCGGTAAATGCTCGAACATCGGTAACTCCGATTCGTGGGGGTTTGTTTGGTTATTCGTTTCCGGCGCCTATTTATTTACCGAAAAGCCACGAACTTGATTTGTTTCATTTACCTCGTCTTTCCAGGAGCCTAGCGTGATGACGACTTCGACCCAGCCAAGAGAACTCGCCACGTTCGGCGGTGGCTGTTTCTGGTGCCTCGAGGCCGTGTTTGAACAGCTTCGAGGCGTCGACAAAGTAACATCTGGTTATGCAGGGGGCAGCGTCAACCAACCGACGTATCGGCAAGTTTGCGACGGTAACACCGGCCACGCGGAGGTGATTCAAGTTCGATTCGATCCCGCCGAGATTTCCTATTCCGATCTTCTGCGCGTCTTTTTCGCCACGCATGACCCGACAACGCTCAATCGCCAAGGTCACGATGTCGGAACACAGTATCGATCGGCAGTCTTCTATCACTCCGAGGCTCAGAAGGAAACAGCGCGGCGAGTCATTGAACAGCTCAACCAAGCTGGATTCTGGGACGCACCGATCGTGACCGAACTCGCACCACTGACTAACTACTTCGAGGCTGAGGAGTATCACCAACACTACTTCCAGCTCAATCCCAGTCAGCCCTATTGCCAATTCGTGGTCAGTCCCAAGGTGGCGAAGTTTCGCAAGCAATTCGCATCATTATTGAAGCGATGATCGCGCTGTGCCGAATCGCACACCGTCATCCAGTGACGCACAGGGGTCCTTCCGCTTGGCTCTTGATGGCCAGTACCACGGAACGACGATTAATGCCATTCCGTTTGTAGGCTCGAAAACGGGGCCAATCCGCGTAGATCATCATCACTGAAAACGGCATGGAGTTTGCGTTCTCGTGCCGCAACGATCATCGCTCTTTGGTTGGAGATCGACCATGTATCGCAATGTCCTGGTGCCGCTGGATGGATCGCCTTTTGGGGAGCACGCCCTACCGACGGCGTTGGCCATTGCCCGGCGAACCGGAGCCACCATCCACACGTTGTTGGTTCATCCCCATGGAATGGAAATCGCTCTCGCCAGCACACCGTTCTATGACGATGAATTGAAATTCACGTTGAGGACCCAGCAGCGTGCCTATCTCGATGACGTGTCGACCCGCATCCAAAAAGTCGGGACATTCAAGGTTGACACGACAATCATGGAAGGTGATGTGGCACCATCGATTCGCGATGAGGCTCAACGAATCCGCAGTGACTTAGTTGTCATGGCGACCCACGGTCGCGGGCCGTTGGGGCGGTTTTTCATTGGTGGCGTGGCTAATGAACTGCTGCGCAGCCTGACCATGCCGATCCTCCTGGTTCGTCCGGGACCGGACCGACCAGATCTGGCCGCGGAACCAACGATAAATAACGTCGTCATTCCGTTGGATGGATCGAAGCTGGCCGAAAGGGCCATCGAACCGGGCCTGACGCTGGCTCGCGTATTCGGCAGCGACTTCTCGCTGCTCCGCGTCATGGAGCCATCCGGCGGGTTTCCGCTGCCGCCGGAGCATCTGGCCATCGAGACGACTCATCGCGACCTGGAACAACGGCTTCAAGCCATCGAGGATCACCTCCGCAACGAGGCGGAGACTTACCTGCGACTCATCGAAGACCAACTCCGGTCACAAGGATTCGTCGCCAAGCCAGTGCTGGTGCGCGATGAGTCGCCGGCTGGGGCGATCCTTCACGAGGCCGGCAAGCACAGCAACGTCGCCATCGCCATGGCAACCCACGGTCGGCGAGGGCTGTCGCGCTTGGTCCTGGGTAGTGTCGCCGATCAAGTTATTCGAGGCGCCGCCTGCCCTGTCCTCGTCTATCATCCAACGGAGGTTTGACCGTTCGCGAACGCGATGGCCAATTCCGCCAACAAAAAGTGAGGCCGCCATGAATGCTCACGACATTGAGAATCTGCGAAAGAAACTCGAACGCCTTCAGAAGCAGCTCCAAGTGTCGCTGGCCCATCGTCACGAAGAGACCTTCCGAGGCGTCGGCGGCGAATCCAGCGGCGGCATCTCGGACACGCCGATCCATCCGGCCGATCTGGGCAGCGACAACGCGGAGATGGACGTAGAGCTGACCTTGCTCGGTAATGAAGAACATTTGATGCTTGAAGTGAATTCAGCATTGACACGTATTGCCGAGAACCGCTTTGGAAAATGCGAGACCTGTGGGGAGCCGATTGCCCAACGCCGTCTTGACGCCACTCCCTACGTTCGCAATTGCATTCGCTGTGCCCGAGCCGCGGAAGCCCCTCCCTAGAGGCCTCGCTGCACTGTTTCGATCACGAGTCTGAGATTGGTCACGCGAGGTTTGGCACGCCAAAAGGTTCAACGCGATTCGAGGCGGGATCGAAGTCTCTCGACTGTGTCGAGGATCTGTCGCCGTCGCTCCGGTGTAATGGCCGACCGCTTTTGGGTATCGACCAGGGTCGCCGTCGCCGCCAGTGCCTCCGTAGCGTTCTTCTTGTAGCCCAATCCGACATAGGCTTCGGCCAAGTGCAACGAGATTCTCGCATCGAGCGGAAATCGATCGCGGGCAGTGCTGAATAGTTCGTGCATCTCCGAATACAGGCTCTTCTGATCGAGTGCTGCATAGATGGCACCGATCGTATCAAGGATCGCCGGCGACAGTCGCTCCGTGGCGATCGGCTTTCCCGTGACGCTATCCCGTCGGAGGTCGCGAGCCAGTTGCAGGGCCGCGCCGGCATCGTTCAAATGCGTCGTCAAGAGTCGGGCCAACTTGGCCGCCACCACGGAGTGGTTTCGGTCAAGCGACAAGACGAACGCATAATGTGCTCTGGCCTCGGTCCAGGCCTTGCTTGCCGCGTCGAGGTCGCCGAGCAGATGTCGAACATCGGCAGCATCCGGTTGAATCGCCTTTGACTTCATGGCGAATCCGGCGGCCGAGTCGGTTGCCCCCGCACGGAACAGGGCACGCGCCACCACGACAAGTAACTTCAGACGATCGCTATCGGAGTCATTGGCCGAGTTCGCAGCTGCGCCGGCGAGCTTCTCGGCTCCAATTCGATCGCCGGAGATTGCCAACAATCTCACTTCTTCGGCAATCGCTTCGGGGTCTTGGGGCCGATGAACGCGCCAGGCACGAACGGCGGCCGCGGCGCGTTCTGGTAGCCCCTGCCGTTCCGCCAGGTCGATGAGGAGTTGATAGCCTTCACCGTGACGCGGAAATTTCGTGATGAGTTCGTCGCAAGTCTTGAGAGCCTGAGCCACCTTTCCCAGAGACACCTCGAATCGAGCCTTGCAGAGCAGCGATTCGGGCGACTCGGGTGCCGTCCTGAGTATGGCATCGACGTGATTGGCCGCCCGACTGATGGCATCGGGAATGTCAGCCGCTAACTCGAGTTCGATCGCCTTTTCCAAGACAGCCGAATGATGAGGATACAGCCCCACTGCCCGGGAAACCTCGCGAAGTGCATAATCCGAACGCCCCGACCGTTCCCAGAAACGAACCTTGGTGAGCATGAGAGCCGGTCGATCGCTTCGCCCTCGACCGGCGACTCGCTCCCATTCATTGAGAGCGGCGCCCATCGTTTTGGCCCGCGACCAAGAATCCGAGGGGGTGCCCAACTCATCGCGCACGAGACACGCATAGGCAAAACCCAGCAGAGCCACGGCCTGCACCGGTGAATCGTCATTCAGCGACAACGCGAATTCCGGCGCCTTGTCGGGGTGATTTCGAGCCAGTTCCGCAAGCGACCGCCATGTGCCCTCGTATGCCAAAGGATGTACGGTAGCGCACGGCAACGATCGAACAAAGACGCTCGCAGCCGTGGCATCATCCTTGCGGCCGAAGGCGCGCATCGCATCCGCGATTGACCGCCGGGCGCCGTCTTCGATGCGCCTCAGTCCGGGGGTCATCGCCGCAGAACCATCGGAAGCCTCGCGGGCAACCCGCAAGGCGCGACTGGCAAACGACCCGCTCACCGGCGGCGCCGAAAGCCAACTCCCAAGCTCGTCCGTGGCATGGGCACGTTTCAGAAACTCATGCCATTCGTGAAGACCGCGAAACTTCGTCGTCTCGCGCGTCGCTTCCAATGCTTGGGCGACCCGATTGGTATCGAGCAATCGGCACACCCAATCAAGCTGAAGCGCCGCATCGTCGGGACGTTCGGCAAGCCGCTGGCGAAGGATCTCATCGGCACGTCCGACAGAACCGGCCTCCGTCTTCAGTTCAAGGCGCCGGACTCTGGGGTGATCGGGCGATTCCCGCTTGAGTTCGGCAACAGTGACGCGAGCCAGGTCCATGCGTTGCGTGTCACAGAGATAGTCTGCCCACATCAGGCGTCCTTCGCGAATATGTTCGGCGGCTGTCAGCCGGGCCAAGAGCTTCCCGACAGCATCTTCTTGAATCCGAGTGGGAACAACCGGCGAATTCGGGTCGCGCCGCGCCCATCGCACGGCCGCCAATTCGAGGTGAGCCCGAATTTGTAACAATAACCAGTCATCGATACCGCCGATCGTCTCCCGAAGCTCCACGCGGATCGTCGGGGAAAGACCATTGCCGGCATTCACAAGCGATTCCAACTCACCAAGGCTCTGAAGCGCAAGGTCAGGCTCGCCCATGGCGAGGTAAATGCTTCCCAAGTGAAGATGGGCGTGACTGGAGAGACGCGCCGGCTTCGCATTCAGGACGCTTTCGAAATAGGTGCGACTTGCGGCCAGTCGTAGGTCGCGTTCAGCAAGACACCCTAGGCAGTAGTCCCTCATGGCCGACAGTTCAGGGTCACGGCTCTTCGCCAATTCGATGAGATGGAGGCCAATCATCTCGCGGGGCGCGCCGGCTCGAAGTCTTCGTTCGGCCAACAAATCATGCAATTTGGCAGCCGCCGCGTCGGCCCCTTTGGGAAGTCTGTCCAGGCCATCGGCGGCGACTTGGATGGCCAGGCGTGCCATAACATCGCAACGATTCGGATCGCCGTTGTAGGCACATCGATCGGACTCCCGAGCGAAGACCGCCGCGGCGTCGAGGTAAAACTCGCCGCGCTGAACGGGGCGCTCACGAGTGGCTGCTACGAATTCGCTGAGTCGATCCAACCGCGGCGCCCACTGTGCGGGAGTCTTCTCGAACGCCGGTTGAATTCGGCCGTATGCCGCGACGATCGCCAGAGCAGCATCGTCACTCCACGAAACCCGTTCCGCCCACCGTTGGCGCAGGTGTTTTTCAATGCGATCGTGCGTCTCTTGCAAAAGCGCCGGCGACGACATGGCTACGTCGAGCGCCATGAGCTGTAGCCCGATGAGGCCGTTAATGTCGAGATCGCTCACCAATCGGGCGGTACCGTCTCCGCGAACCGCCCGGGCAACAGCGCCCGTTTCAGGAGCCAAGAGCAGCTTGCCGAGCCGGTCGCTTTCGCGGGCAGCATCCGAGTCGCGGCGACCGCGAAGATAGTGATCGCGAAGCCATGTGGTGATCTGGGCATCGAGATGAATCGCTCGCCAAATGGGGTAACCCTCGACCGAGCAGGCCTCCGCGAGAATCTCACGCGATTTGGCGATTCGTTCGAAATCGCGTCGTTCCGGCGGAGTCGGCGTCCCCGGGGCATCGAACTGCTCGAATTCGAATCGCGCGAGTGCATAACCGGCGCGAAAGTCGCGAGGCTCAATCGCTCGAACGTTGCGTGCCGCCGCGACCACCGACGGCCAGTGGACCGGCGGGATCATGAGCCGTGTCCGCAACGACTCTTTCTGCACCTCGAGATTCTCTGGCATCAACTGAGCGGCCCGATACAGGGCAGCCAGAGCGTCTTGCCTTTGTGCGAGATCGGGAATGCGAACCGGATGCGGGAATCTCTCGCCCGTTGTGGAATCTTCGATGGCTGCCAAAGTGGTTCGATCGTTCGCGGCACGAGCATAAGCGAGATCGCGCAGAGCTTTCATCCGCAGCCATTGACAGCGACCTTCTAATGCTCTGAAGAGATTCAGATTATTTGGAGTCGCGGGCGTTCGGGCGGCTTCGCGGGTCAGCTCAGCGAGTGCCGCCTCGACTTGCTCCTTGGCCTGCTCCCAGTGTCGGGCCGCCGACACCGTGTCGCCGGCCGATTGCGAAGCTAAACCCGACTCATACAGAGATTCAGCACGGTCGCAAGCCAACCGAGCCGCACTCATGAAATAGTGCAAATATGCGAGATACGCGCCACCCGTCACGCCAGACGCCAACACGATCGCGAGAATCATCCGAAAAACGCGCGACTTTCTCTGGGGCATCGATGCACCTCACCGAGCCTAGTGTCTGGCTCGACAACGCGATGAACCGTCGATCATGAAATGAAGTCTATCACATCCCGAACGGGTAACGAATTGGGTGGCTCGAACAAGGCTCCGAAATGCAGGCGAGGCGCAAGGCCGTTGTCGGCGATGCGCCCCGCACGCGAGGGAGACTCACTCACCCTTACACGATTGGCGGATCAGCCCGCCTTGTTCAACTTGGCCAATGCTGTCCGAGCAATTTCAAGGTCAGGCTCGTGCGACAGCGCCATCTGATACATCTTTCGAGCTTCGTCTCGTTTTCCTTGAGCGGTCAGAATGAAGGCAAGATTGCAGCAGGCCTGCCCCTGGGGTACCGCCTTCATGAATGCCGCCAACCCTTCGTCGTATTTGCCTTCCTGCGACAATGTCATGCCCAGATTAATCCAAGCACGTTCGTGTTTGGGCTGTAGGGCAATCGCTTGGCGCAGCGATTTTTCGGCATCGGCCCATCGGCCGCGATTGTAGTGGAAGAAGCCGATGTCGTTCCACAGGTCCGCATCCTTGGGAAAGAGTTTAATGGCTTCGTCATACTCTTTGGCGGCCTGCAATTGGTCGCCGGCGCGATCGAATAACACAGCCAAACGACGGCAGACAATCCGTTGTTTGGGGTCGATTTGGCGCGCCCGCTCGTAAAGCGATATGGCTTCCCGAATCTTGCCGTCTTTCTCCATGAGTTCCGCGGTCGCCAGACACACTTTAGCTGAATCACTGGGCGGCAACTCCACGAGCTTTGGCGTCGGACTTGAAGCGGGCGCCATGGGAGCCGAAGCCCCAAGAGGAGCGGTTTCCGTCTTGGAACCGCCAAACGGCATCAGCGATTTGCAGCCGGTGGAAGTGCCCGCCACCAGCGCCGCCACGAGCAACCCCCGGATCGAAATTCGTTTCATGGTCCAATCCCCCTCTGACATCACTGGTCACGAACCACCAGAGAATCAGGCGACAATGCGATCACCTGAATGCGACTCCACGGGCGGCGACCCTTGGCGAGATCGCCGCCCGCGAGCCAAGTCAACTAGCGTCGATCGTCGATCGCGCCGCGGACACCGCCGGGGATGCCGCCGCCGATCCCGATGTTGCCGACGCCATAGAATCCCGGAATACCGCCGAACCCGCCGCCGGCTCCGCCGCGATTGGCGTTGCGGTTGAAGAACTGGCGATAGTGGACGAACGGGGCTTCCTCGCCATAGAGGCCTTCGGCGTCTGGGAAGCCTAAGACGACTCGTTGGTCGGGTTGAGGAATGCCGCATTCGGCCAATTTCATGATGATGAGGTCGCGACGGGCGAGGTCCAATTGGGCGTCCGTAGACGGTTGAATGACAACCGGGAACGGCACCTCGGGCAGTCGCTTGGCAATCTGGCCGACGTGATAAGCCCCATACGGTCCAAGGTCACGTCCGCCCAGATACCATTCCTGGTTGTAGATGACGAAATCGTCGGCCTCGGCCTTTTGAGCCTGAGCGTGATAATACTCGCGTGTAAACGTACCGGTGGGAGCCGGTAGAAGTCCGCGCGGGACACGCCCATTACAGTCCGAGCACGTATTCTGCATACATCCGACCACGACGCAGGGGGCGACGGCTGCCAGCCACACACGACGCCGCATCCAGTCGGCAAGAGTTGTCAGCGGGTTCATGTTCGACTCTTTTCTAGCTTTTGGGGGGGAAATTCGGGTCACTCGAACGGCTGCCGGCAAGCCGCCGGCAGCCGAGGGTTGTTGACGATCCATGACTACTTGATCTCAATCGGGCGGATACCCGAACTCATCGGAATGGATGGCGCCGGTTTCGTTGGTGCCGAGCGACCGACGACGTTGCCTGACGAGGGAGCCAGCATGCCGATCGTGGGAATGTCGTTCGGCGACAAACTGTTCACGGCAGGCTTTCCGGCTTCCAACTTTGGCGGCATCACCACGGTCGGAATCACCGGTGTTTCGACGACGGTCATCGGCGGCTTCATCGGCGGCGCGACCATCGTGTTCACCATCGGCGGCGCGGCAAACTCGCGGCTCGGGATCGCCGTCACGGCAGCGGGCGCCGCTGGTTGCGTGAGGTCGAGCTGGCGGGGAGCGGGCACAGCAGCCGGCGCAACCGGCTTCGATTCCGTGACGGGCGCCTGATTCACCACCGGCTTTGTGTAGACTCGCGTCGGTGACACAGGCATGTCCTCGACCCGATACGAGATCGGCTTCGGCGGAATCGCGGGCGCTGAAGACAACGGAATCGGGCCGCCATCAGGCTTGGCCGCCGGAGCCGCATTCGGCGTCGGCGTGTACGGGGTTACCGAACCCGATGGATTTATGTTCGGAAGCATCCCCGCGGGCGGAGTCGCTACCGGTGCCGCGGGAACCGTCGCCACGGGGCCGGCCGGCATCGCTGATACGCCATTGGTTTGCAAGGGATCAAACGAGTAGCCACGAGGACCGCTAAGGTACGCATCCTCGAATTGTTTCCGGCGAAGCTGCTTCTGAATGTCCGTTCGGTATTGGCTACCCCAATCTCGCATGTGGTAGCTCTCGAGCCGGCCCAAGCCGTAGAACTCGATATCGGTCGGCTCGAAGATATTGGAACCCGGCAACGGGGGCAGGTCCCTAGTCTCGAGCGGATGGACCAACTCCGGCGTCACGAGGATCACCAACTCTTGGTCTGAGGTATTGGTCCGATCCATGCCAAACGCCTTGCCGACAAACGGAAGGTCGCCGAAGAACGGAATCCGGTTCGCGTCCGCTCCCAGGTTGTTCTGAACAAGTCCAGCGACCGCCAAGGTCTGACCCTCGCGGAGTTCAACCGTCGTCTGGAAGCTGCGGGATTGCAGACCAGCAACGGCAGCGCCACCGATGGTTGCCCCCGACGCCAGGTCGCGAGCACTAACGTTGGCGTTCACCTGCAACCGGATTCGGTCCTTGTCGGTGACGAACGGCGTGAAGTTCAATTGCACGCCATAGGGCACGAACGAAACACCCTGCAAGCCCGCCGCGGTGAAACCGGTCACCACCGGCACTGGGAATTGGCCGCCGGCCAGGAAGTTCGCCGATTGGCCGTTCAGGGCCGTCAGCGTCGGCTCAGCCAAGAACCGAGCGTAGCTCAGGTTTCGCAGAGCATTGATGGCCAAGGCGACCTGGCCATTGTCGAGGGCCGCTGCGATATTGGCGTTTCCGCGACCGAGGAGGCTGTTGCCGAAATTGAACAATCCCGCCGCCCCACCCGCGCCGCCGCCGCCACCCGCCACGCCGATCACGCCACCGGTGTTATGGCCGAATATCTGAATGCCCGCGTTGTTTCGAATCGTGAAGTTCATGCCGATGCTGCGAGCCGCGGCGCGATTCACCTCCGCCACCACAACGCGAAGCATGACTTGCTGCTCACCGGGGATTCGGATCAAGTTGACGATATCCGGTGAGCCGGACGCGATGTAGTCCTCGGAATCGGGTCCGCCGTTCGGCAAATCCGTCGCCTGAGCCGGACGAACCGCTCGATCCACCGGATTACGAGCGTTCGACTCGGGAAGGTTCGACCGAATCACGCGAATAATGTGCGTCGCTTCCGAGACATCGTGAGCCTGTCCGCTGACGGCAAGTTTGTCGCCAATCAGGAAGATGCGGATCTGACTGTTTGGGAAAGCCCGATTCACCTCATCCTCGAGCGCCTTATAAACTCGTTCCAATCGGTGCTTGGCGTCCGGGTCCGGCATAACGCGAACAAGGTAACTCAGGACCTTCTCGGACCGATCCTTGGGATCCGTGAACCACAGGTTGAGAACCGTGGTACCGACGCGGCGGCCCAGAAGCGTCACTTGCTTCGGCTGCAACACCTCGATGGCGGCTGTATTCTCGTCGCCCATCTGGAATTTCGTCGGCACTTCCTTCAGAATCATCAGCCGCGGCCGGCCGACGATCAGATCCAGCGTGTTTCGCGGGTCGATCATCTCCTGGACGAATCGGCCGTATTCCTCGACATCTTTGGCCGAGGGAACCGGAGCGGCCGTGAAATTCGGGTCACGCCCCGTCATGTCATTGCCCATGGCCGGCAACCGCAACTGGCCCGGCCCAAAGGGCGAAACAGTCCGGGGCGAAGGCAGGGTGTCAAGCACCTCGGTCTTCGGTTCCGCCTTCGGACGATCGCCCGCCGCGGGAACGCCCTTCGGATCGCCTTGAACCAATGTCGGTCCCACCCGCCCCGGCAACTGGGCGAGGGCGAGTGAACCCGTCAATAGAATCCCGCCGGCCACAATGGCCAACTGCCCAACACGTCCCCAGCGCGCCAACGATCGTGGCGTCCGGCGTGGGTCGGGCCGGCGATCGGAGATTCTTTTTGTCCGATCTAGGTGAAACATGTCTGCCCCTTAAAATGGGTGAGTCATCCCCAACGGAGTCATCCGCGCTAAACTGCGGCGGCAAGAGTCTCGAATGCCGGTGCATGCGAACGACTCCCGACCTGTCCGACTTGACCTATGCGGACAGGAATTTGTCCCTTGCGGGGTACGCCGGTTATATCGGTTGAGATGATGGACTCGCTTCAGCCGGAGTGTTTGGATAATGCCAGTGAAATGAGGGTTAACGAAGAATCCGAAGGCATCGACGGAATCTCGGAAACCTAGCGAGATTTTGACGCTCCCGGCATTCGAGCCTTGGCAAGATAGGAAGTCGATATGGATTCCTTTTGGCATGGACGGCCCACCCTCGTCACCGGCGGAACCGGTCTCGTGGGCGGCTGGCTCGTTCGCCGACTCCTTCAATCCCACGCTCACGCCGTTTGCTTGGTCCGAGACTGGGTCCCACAATCGCTTCTCCTTCAACCCGACCTCGCGAGCCGCATTCAACTCGTCCGCGGCGACGTTTGCGATCAGCCCCTCTTGGAGCGCGTCCTCGGTGAATACGAGATCGACACCGTTTTTCACCTAGCCGCTCAGACCATTGTTCCCGTCGCCAATCGCAACCCCGTCGGCACGTTTCAGAGCAACATCGCCGGCACATGGACCGTCCTCGAGGCTTGCCGGCGCAGCCCCACCGTCCGCCAGATTGTCATCGCATCTTCCGACAAAGCCTACGGCGACGCCGATCAACTCCCCTATGACGAACGCACGCCGCTCCGAGGAAGGTTTCCCTACGACGCGAGCAAGGCCTGCTCGGATCTCATTGCACAGAGTTACGCCGCCACCTTTCAGACACCCGTGACCATCACCCGTTGCGGCAACTTTTTCGGGGGCGGTGACCTGAATTGGAATCGCATCATCCCAGGCACGATTCGTTCCATCATCCGCAGTGAGCCACCGGTGATCCGGTCCGACGGCAAACTCGTTCGCGACTATTTCTACGCTGAGGATGGCGCCGCCGCCTACATGCTGCTCGCCGAGCGATTGGCCGCCAACCCCGACCTTCGCGGCGAAGCGTTCAACTTCTCGAACGAAACGCAGGTCACAGTCGCGGAACTTGTCGAACGCATCCTCCACGCGATGGACTCGCCGATACGCCCCGTCATTCGCAATGAGGCTACCCACGAAATCCGGCGGCAATTCCTCAATGCCGACAAGGCCCGACGTATCCTCGGATGGCAGCCGGAGCATTCGCTCGATCAGGGGCTTGCCAAGACCATCGCGTGGTATCGGTCGTTCTTCGGAGCCGCCGCATGACCGATTCGACGCCGAGATGTCGATCGTGCGACCATCGCGAACTGATGCCCGTGCTCGACCTCGGACGCACCCCGTTGGCGAATCGGCTGCTGTCAAATGACCAGCTCGACCTGCCCGAGCCGTTGTTTCCGTTGCGGGTCGTTCTTTGCCCCGATTGCTCGCTCGTCCAGTTGACCGAAACCGTGCCGCCCGATGTCCTGTTCCGCGACTACGTCTATTTCTCGTCGTTTTCCGACACCATGCTCGCTCACGCCCGCGAGTTGACCGAGCGTCTCATTGTCGAACGACGATTAGACCATGACTCCGTTGTCGTTGAGATTGCCAGTAACGACGGCTACCTGCTGCAAAACTACCGCCGCGCCGGCGTCACCGTGCTCGGAATCGAGCCAGCCCTCAACGTCGCCCGGGTCGCTCATGAACGAGGCATCCCTACGCGCGCCGAGTTCTTTGGACACGATCTCGCCGAACAGCTTCATCGTGACGGAATCCGAGCCGATCTGATCCATGCCCACAATGTTCTCGCACACGTCCCCGACCTAAACGGCGTTGTTGCCGGCTTCCGGCGACTACTCAAGGACTCCGGGCAAGTCGTGGTCGAAGCGCCCTACGTCGGTGATCTCGTCAACCATTGCGAATTCGACACGATCTACCACGAGCATCTCTGCTATTTCTCGCTGACATCGTTGAAGCGCGTGTTTGAACGTCAAGGTCTATCGATCAATCGCGTTGAGCGCGTGCCGATTCATGGAGGATCGCTGCGTCTGTTTGCGTCGATGGCCAGTGCCGACTCCGACCCGTCCGTGGCGGCTCTCTTGGATTCCGAACGGCAAGCCGGCCTGGATCGCGCCCCGTACTACACGGCTTTTGCCGAGCGCGTCCGCGAATTGCGCGACACCATCCGCGCCGAACTCGACGAGCGCAAGCGGCGCGGGCAACGCCTCGCGGCTTATGGCGCCGCCGCCAAGGGGACAACACTGTTGAGCTATCTCCGCATCGGACGTGAAACCCTCGACTTCGTCGTCGATCGCAGCACCGTGAAGCAGGGCCGGTATCTGCCCGGGTCTCATTTGCCCATTTGCCCGCCGGCCCGACTTCTCACCGACATGCCCGACGCCGTACTGCTTCTGACGTGGAATTTTGCTGACGAGATACTCGAACAACAATCTGAATATCGCCGTCGCGGCGGGAAGTTCGTGATCCCCATCCCGCACGTGCGCATCGTCTGAGATACTGCCATGCGATTCGAACCGCTCCCACTTCACGGAGCCTTCCGCATCTGGCTCGAACCGAACCCGGACGAGCGCGGATTCTTTACCCGTGTTTGGTGTCGGCGCGAGTTTGCCGCTCACGGCATCGACGCCGAGCCTGTGCAACGCAGCGTCTCGTTCAACCTCAAGGCTGGCACTCTCCGAGGCCTGCACTTCCAAAAAACACCGCACGAAGAAGCCAAGCTCATCCGGTGCCTTCGCGGCTCACTTTTTGATGTTATGCTCGACATGCGCCCCGATTCCGCGACTTTCGGCCAATGGTATGCCGCGACCCTCACCGCCGGCGACGACCAGATGTTGTTCATCCCCAACGGCTTCGCTCACGGCTTTCAGACTTTGGTCGACGCCACCGAAATGGAATATCAGATTACGGCCTATTACGACGCCGCATCGGCGCACGGCGTCCGTTGGAACGACCCGCACCTTCAGATTCCTTGGCCTATCCGAACCCCGATCATGAGCGACCGCGACCGCGCTTTCGCCGATTTCGCCTCCGCAGCAACGCCCAACGCGCGGTAAGATATGGCCATGAGTGATGCGAACGGCCAACTCAGCG
Source organism: uncultured Alcaligenaceae bacterium (assembly GCA_964515185.1). Classification (GTDB taxonomy): domain Bacteria; phylum Planctomycetota; class Planctomycetia; order Gemmatales; family Gemmataceae; genus CAZESP01. Next base: position 86,930 of record CAZESP010000004.1, on the reverse strand, counting down.
CGGTTCATCGCCACCCCGGCCTGACCTTCGCCATTCCGTTCTATGCGAATCAGGAATATCTCCGCAAGGCGATCGAAAGCGTTCTTGCCCAGAGATCATCAAACTGGCGTCTAACTGTCTGCGACGACTGCGGGCCTGAAATGGGCACCGCGGAATTGGTCACCGGATATCGTGACCCAAGGATCTCGTACCACCGCAACGCATCAAATCTCGGGATGGTCGGCAATTGGAATCGTGGGATTGAATTGGCAACGACGGACTTGGTAACGTTGCTTCACGCCGACGACGAGGTCGAACCAGAATATACCGGCACCATGCTCGCGGCCGCCGAGCGATTCCCGCAAGCGACCATCCTCTTGTGCCAGGCACGAATCATCGATCAGCACTCGATGCCCTGCCGATCGTTCCCGGACCTCGTCAAGCAATTCCTCATGCCCAGCCGCAACCGTGACTATTTGTTGCGCGGCGAGCCGTCGTTGGCGGCCTTGCTCCGAGGTAATTTCATCATGTGCCCGACGGTTTGTTATCGCAAGAGCCTTCTTGGCACTCGACGTTTTGCGGATGGCTGGAAATTCGCTCAGGATTTTGAGCTGTTCACACGGTTGCTGCTCGAGGGCGATACTCTCGCCGGGCTCGCCGCCGTCGCCTATCGCTATCGACGCCACTCGCAAAACGCAACAGCCTCCTACACCGATTCGATGATCCGTTTTGAAGAAGAATCGCGACTCTATCGTGCGGTGGCTGCCCAGTCGCGACGCCTCGGCTGGCGACGAGCGGAAGACTTGGCTCGCCGAATGACCATCATTAAACTCAATCTCGGATTCTGCATTGTGCAGGACATGCGGCAATTCGAATTGAAGAAGGCCTACCGAAAAGCCCGTTTTCTCATTACGATCTGACCCGCTTTCGCCCGCGCACCATTCTACGCCCGCCTCAATTCGGTCACATCTCAAACTCTAGCCTGGTAGAGCAATTAGGAGCTTCCGCGCGCGGCTCGCGCTGGTCGCCGCTCTCAGGGAGGGGGTAACCCTGCCCCGGATGATTGATTCGCGAATCGAGGTCGAACGTGCGAAACCTCCTGGTCATCCCCGCCTTCAACGAAGAAGAGGCGCTGCCGCACACCATCGAGGACTTGCAGGCGTTGCCCGACGAATATGACATCCTTGTCATCAATGATGGCTCGCACGATTTGACGGCGCCGGTTGCCGAACGACTGGCCCGCACGAGTCGCCTCCCCATGCACGTCGTCCACCTCCCCGTCAATTCGGGCATCGGAGCCGCCGTCCAAACCGGCTACCGCTTCGCCGCCTCGCGAGGAGGATACGAGTACGTCATTCAATTCGACGCCGACGGGCAACACAACTCCGCATTTATCGCCCCTTTAGTATCCGCGTGTCGGGAATCCGACCTGGACCTTTGCGTCGGCTCCAGGTTTCTTGATCGCACCACGCCCAACTTTCGCTCCACATTCACGCGACGTTTGGGCATCCGCTTCTTCGCACGGCTCATTTCCGTACTGTCCGGAGTCAGAGTTACGGACCCAACCAGCGGTTTCCGCTGTGCCGGCCCTCGCGCCTGGTCATCCTTTGCCGAGCATTACCCCGAGGACTATCCGGAACCGGAATCGTTATTTTGGTGCGCCCGCAATCACTTGCGGGTCGGGGAGATTCCCGTACAAATGCGAGAGCGTCAAGGCGGCGTGTCGTCCATTCGCCGACTCAAAGCGATCTACTACATGGTCAAAGTATCGCTCTCAATCCTGTTTGATCGAATCCGCTCCATCGAGTACGTGACCGAATGAACATCACCGCTGAAAGCTTGATGTTGATGGGCGGCGTCACTGCCTTTGTGATGACCGTTTATTGGGTTCGCAGCCGTGAACTACGCGAGAAATACGCCGTTGGCTGGCTCGCCGTCGCGACGCTTCTTCTGCTCTGCGGCTTGTTTCCCAATATTATCATGCGCTTCGCCGAATCGGCTCATCTGAGCTACCCGGCAGCAGTCATGTTCATCGCCCTGGCTTTGATCTATCTGTTCTCGCTCACCGTCTCGGTATCTCTCAGCAAACAATACCGCCGGAATATCCGACTAACACAAGAAGTCGCAATCCTCGAAGAACGAATTCGCCACTTGGAAGCCGTGCAAGGAATCGCAACTCGGGGCGACACCATGGACTCGCGAAACCAGATTGATCGAACGGAATGCCTCTCGAACTAACGACTGATCTTGATTGAAAATCGAAGAGCCCCTAAAGGCTCTGAGCGAACATGATGCCGGCAGCCATCCGGGAGAACGCGTAATTCTCAATCGCGCCTTCCGGCAGCATTGAAAATGTCAACCCGGCGCTCATCATTCGCACAAATGTATTGCGGATGATACCCCGACCCGCCGTCGCAGTCGTGGCCGCCGACGGAATGAAAGACAAAGACGCTATGCCGGCACAATTAAACAGCGAGTCGGGCCGCCAAAAGACCCGCCCAAAACCCAACTCACGGCAAACGCGTGCCAGGCCGGCTTGCGATGGAATTGACAAGTGCCTTGGAGCTTCACTCACGCCCACCCATCGCCGGCCAAACAACTTGGCCTGAATCGAATCAATCAACGGCACGGCTGCGACGAACCAGCCGCCAGGTTTTAAGTAGCGTTTTACATCGGCGATGAGGGCTGCCGGCTCGGGAACATGTTCGACGAGATGGAACGCGGTGACAACGTCGAAAGACCCCAACTCGAAATGCCTGTCCAACTCACTCACATCCCCACAAACTGCAGGGATCTTGAGATCCTTGTTCAAATAGTCCACGACCTGTTGTTGCAGATCGATTCCATGCACCTCACACCCGCGCTTGCGAAACTCCACGAGCCGAAGGCCGCGACCACAACCCAGGTCGAGCAATCGCTTCCCGCGGCCATCGCCGACGGTGTTCCGCAACACTCGATTAACTTGGGCCACATATTGCGGGCGGAAAAACAAGTTGTACTCGATCGCCGCCTGGAGACGGCCCGCGAAGCTCTGTTTTGCCAACGCTGGTGAGTAAGTATAAACGGGAGGATACAACGCGCCGAGGTTGTCAATATCCGGGAGCGGATCGATGATCGCCGAGCCGCACTCGACACACTTCCAAAATTTCCACTGCCCCTCAACATACCCAAGCCGATCGCGAACGCCATCCAGCAGCAACGAGAATTTCGACCCCGAACAATAGGGACAAACCCGGCCCAACAAGGTCTTCGCACCATTGGAACTCGGACGAGCAACGGTCGATGCCATCGATATTCCTCCAAACGCACTCCGAGCATCAAGGCCGCGACGATTTCAAACGAGTTAGTTTCCGCTCCAAATAGGCCGCCGTCTCCGTATCATCCTTGGCCAATTCAATGGCACTCGCAAGATACCGTGTTGCCTCCTCGGTCTTTCCCTTCTCGGCCAGAGCCAACGCCAACGACTCAAGGCAGCCGGGATCGCGATACCGCGTCGCCACACACGCCACCTGAGAAATGACAAGTGCGTCATCGACTTCGCCATCCCGACGATCTTTGCGTAACAGTGTCGCCCGAGCTGACCGCGCTGCAGTCATCGGCCAGTCTGGCTCGATCCCGAATCCTTTCTCAATCTCGATTTCAGCTTCCGAAGTTCTACCGAGTTTAATCAACCCAGACCCTAACAAAAACCGGTACTGAGCCGACGTCGGCTCCAAATTGCGAGCATGACTCAAATGGGCCACCGCCTCAGCCGTCTTTCCCTGTTGTAGGTAGATCATCCCAATCATTCCGTGTTTCAAATGAATGGTCACGGACTGCGCCTTGTTTAAGAGATCCAACGCCTCGGCGTAACGGCGCTGAGTCACTCTCACCGACGCTAGATTGAACATTGCAATCCCATCATCGGGGCGAATATTGAGAGCCTCGAGAGATGCTTCCTCGGACTCGTCAAACTTGCCCTGAGCAACCAGAATCGCGCCTCGATTCGTCCACCCCCGCTTATTCCCCGGCCTCTTGCTTACGACGTCGTCCCACACGCTGATTCGTGTCTGATAGACTTGGTTCCGATTGATCGTCAGCCCGATCAACATAAACGTGAGTGAGAAAGCCGCCGCCGCTCCTACTAAGCGCCCCCCCGCCGGCCCGAATACCCTAACCGCCGCTCTATTCCCAATGACCACGAATCCAATGGCAAACGAAGCGAGCGAGAGATACATCCGATGTTCAAAAGCAAGGTCGATGATTGGGATGATACTCGACGACACCGACAAGCACGCGAAGAACCAAAGTCCCACGAACCCCATCGGATGTCGGCGCACTGTCCCCCAAAGCGACGCGAGCAACACGACGGCCAGAATCCCGCCGGGAACGGCCGCATCCCGCCAATGAGTCGTCAACGGCCAATCGCTGTAGTCCAGGCACTGCCCAATTGGGAAGACTGTCAGCCGAAGATAATACAAGATTACCTGGGGCTGAGTCATTAAATACTGCCACGGAGTTATCGCAATACCAAACCCCGCCGACTTGCCGCGCTCGGGATTGAAAAAAGCCGCCGATATCGCCGGATACAATCCGACAAGTGCCACAGTCATTCCCAAATAGACAAGCCCCCGCCGACGAACCATCTGCCCCAACGTGGCTTTGAGGAATACCCAATCAAAACACACGGCAATGACGGGCAACGTAATCGTGATTTCCTTGCAACCGCCACCGAGCAGGACTGCCAGCCAGCACAGACAATACCACCACCACCGGCCGCGTTCCGCCGTCGCCCCTCGCAGAAATGCATAGAGCGCCAAAATGTAAAGCATCCCCATCATCGACTCACACCGTTGAATGATGTAAGTCACGCTTTGCGTCTGTAGCGGATGAACCAACCAGATTAGGGCAGCAGCCAAAGCCAGCCCATTTGACGTATTCTCGAATTGTCCACCGAACCTGGGCAATTCTAGTACACGACGAATCAACGCCCACAACAGCAGTCCTGCAGCGAGGTGTACTGCTGTATTAAAGGCGTGATAACCAACAACGCTCAATCCTCCCAACTTATAGTTGGCAACGACCGTCGCTCCCACAAGCCAACGGCCCTTGAATTCTTTGAGATACCCTACCGGATCGTTTTTCAATTTGCTGTTCCGAGCGATCCAGCCGTCGTCATCGAGTACAAATGCCTTTGTGAAACTCGGCGCGTATGCCAGCAACCCGCACAGGAGGAGAATGGCGGCCGCGCGCCACCGCGGCGACGCTGATGAAACCGGTGTCATACTCATCGAAGGACCTCCTTGCGAATCGCGATCACGAGCTGGTTACGCGGGTCCGCAAACCTCTGATTGCTGGTGCCGTCCGTGACAACAATCCAATCTGGGCTTTCACGGAGCTGCTCGATCAGCTTCCGATGGATCTTTGTGCCCTCGATAACAACGACATTAGCATTCCATCGATCAAGTTCCTCCGTCCAAAGTGATCCGCCGACTTTGACATCGACGACACGCTGCCAGTGTTCTTTCGAGAACAAGTTGATTTGTGTATAGATCGTCGGCCGCATTTCACTTGGGAGCGACCATACAAGGTAATCCGCGATAGACTCACTCGCGAAAACTCGCCCCTGGAACTTCCCATTTGGAAACCTCCGATTGATTTCTTGGCGTAGCTCCGGGATCCAATCGCGGCTCGCGGCTCGGTCGGCCGTCAGTTCAGCTGCTAACTTCCATGCAGTCCCCCGAGTCACAGATGCATCCAACGTCGTGCTAGGCTGTCGCGCCAAAGCCCACTGTGCGGGCGTCGACAAGAGCATCGCCAAAGCACCGAATATCATCACGTAGATTGTTCGTAAAAAGCTCGGCTTGCTGGGCGTCGCCCTTAATCGAAAGCGTACACCAATATCAGCCCAGAGTGGCATCGCTATCCAAATGGCTAAAAGACCCCACCATACAAGCATCCTCTGGTGAAACAGCGGAGCAACGCCGAATGTTACTAGGAGAAACAAGTCCAACAACGACATCGGCCGGCGGCTAAGGAGCTGAGAAACTAAAAGAGTGCCAAGGATTATCATGTAGGCCCAATGGCCACCCGGGCTCAGAGAGAAGTCCAGCGGTTGGAAATCGCTGAGCATTTTCGCATTTGGATTCTGAAAGAACTCCGCCGCCGCCAGGTAGACCCTTGCACCGTAGGGATTCACACACACGGCAGCCGCAGCAAACGGAACCAAGCCAAGTGCGATCAGAACTTGACGCTTTGCAAGTAACCGCCAAGCGGACAGTTCACCTCGATCGCGTAGGGCGTTCGCGAAACGGCCGATGCCGACGACTAACAAGAGAGCCAGGCCGTACAAAAATGAGTCATGGCAATTGACCCAGGCAATCATTGTCGCCCCAACGGCGATGCATGTTCTTAGCGTTAATGTGTCTTTTGTAGTGATCACAAGTAAGACAGCGAATGCCAGCAATCCTAGCTCCTGGCCGCCGGTTGCCGTAAGCATGCTTGGTTGAAGAATTATGTAAAGACACAATCCCACCGCTGCGAGTGGCAATGAGCCGGAGGCACGGCGGAATGCAGCAAGCAATAACAGACATCTCGCGAGAACCAACAAGCCGTGGAGGAAACGAACATTTTCCACACCTCCTGCCAGCCGATTTAGTTCATCGCCTCCGGCCAACCTTTCGCCAGCCACCATAGCGCCGTAGAAGATCAAATCTGTTAGCCACTCGTGATGCGTCACCGATGTTGGCGAGGAGTACTTTGAGAACGGCTCTCGCTCGGGGAGACGTTGATTTTCAATCATCCAACGTCCATACGACATGCTGATCCAAACATCGTTGTGCCACATCGGAAGGCGGTTCGCCAGAGCGAAAATAACAACCAACAATCCCGCTACAAAGACGTGGCTCGGCCCTAAGTAGTATGGCGCAAGCCGTGAATTGGGGTCCGTCCAGTCAATGCCCGCCCCCAAAGGCATTTCCCGCGGATCGGGCTCAGTCATCCGCGGCTGATACGTTAATGAACGATTCATGGTTTTGAGTTCGCGGATTGGAGTACAGCCGGCACGAACAACGGTCTATCACGGACTCGGGATGTGGCTCTTCGGACAATCGGGGCAATCCGGTCGCGGGAAGCCCGGTGTAACGACAAACTCGCTGCGGTCGGCAGCGATGTTCGACTGCACGCCATTTTGCGGCTTGGCATACGCAAAGAACGCGCGAGTGACAGCCATGCCCGCCCCGACCGAGACAATCAGGGCTCCGACAAGGATCATCGCCTCGCGTGTAATTGAACCTCTGCGGCGCATGACATACGACTCACTAGAACCTGAAATCAATACACTCGACAACATTCATGTGTGACCAAACCAGCGCATGCCGGTCGATCACGAACCGGATTTAGGTCGCACTTCGCCGGCGCCCGTCGCGCCTGTCTTGCGAGCATTCTCGTTCTTTTTGGCGGCCCCCCGATAATCCTGCTTTTTGGCAAGTTCGACGCCATCATAGCTACGGTGGCGGAACTCATATATCATCGGCGCGACGAATATTACACCCGCGGGGACCCACAATCCAAATACGGTAGGGAACAACATCAGAAAACTCGCCCGATTGGCATGAGCATCCGCCCGCTGCCGTTGCGTGATTCGGAAATGACTCGCGAATTCGACGAGGCCCGAGAAGATATCCGTGCCCAGTCTCTCCGTCTGCGTTAACACGAGGACCAAATTGTTAACTTCGGGGATCCTAACACGGTCAGCGAACTGTCGGAGCGCGTGGGGCAAACTGCTCAATTGCGCGTGTTTCAATACTAAAAGTAGCTCGCTCGAGAGAATTGGGAATGACGGCGATAGCTCAGCAGCGACCCTTTCGAGCGTGTTGAGAATGTTTTGCCCACCGGACAACCCTAACGCCAGTAGATCGACAGCGATCGGGAGGCCTCTTTCTATTTGGCGCTTTCGAAGGCGCCCTCGGTAGTTGACATAGATTCGCGGGAGACTGTAGCCCAGCGCGGCGAACGCGCCGCCGATGACTGCGATCATTGGAATATTTGATTTATCCAATAGATTCGCGGAGACGGCCGTTGCAAGTAATGGAATCAGAACAAGTGCAGCCCGAATCGCGGCGTAATCTCGAACCGCATTCGGCGAGTAAAAGCCGGCCTCGCGCAGCTCCGGCTCGATCGCACTTCGCCCGCCATCACCCACAGGCAGTCCGCGTGCGAGAGGATCGGTAAAAATACCGAGCACGGGTTCTGATCGTGAGCCGTAGCCACTTCCTGATCCGGAACCGTGACTCGAGCCGCCCGTGGATCCGAAGCCGGACGCACGGCCGGATCCGCCCGACCCGCTGCCGAATCCTGAGCCCGAACCCGATCCGAATCGCGACGCCGAGCCACCGGATCCCGATCCGCGCGAGTCGGAAGTGCGCGATCCGTAGCGCCGTCGCGAAGGTCGGTTCAACCCGCGCAACAATAACATGGTGATTGCACAGGTCGTCCCGAAAATACCAAATGCTAAAGCCCAATCTTCGGCAGTTAGCTGAAGCCATTCATTCATTTCGATTCCTCAAATCAGTTCGCGTCGCTGAACGATCTTGATTAATACTCAATCTTTAGAATCTGATAGAGCATTACAACAGCAATCGCTTCGATGACGAGGCAACCGCCAATAATCGGCCAGCTCGCGGGATGTTCGATAAAGCGTTGAATGTAGTCGGGTTGCCAAAAGGCGTATCCAATAAGAAGCGCCGGGCCGGCAAGCCCCATGCAAATGGCAGTTGCTCGTCCCTGGGCGGTGACGGAGTGCATGTGTCCCCGAAACTGATTGTGGTCACGTGCCGACGACGCCAGCCGATCAAGGATCAACGGCAGATTTCCGCCAGTCGTATGGGCCATCGTGACCGTCGAAGCAAGCGCACTCATATCGGGCAACTGCACGCGATCAGCCAGAATCTGAAGTGCCACTCCCGGTGCGAGGCCGAGGCGAATCTGCGCGGCGCAGCGTTTGAATTCGCCGGCAAGCGGCGGCATGGGTTGATCGCCCACTTGAGCCAGCGACTGCTCAATTGTTAGGCCTGCTTTCAATGCACGAGCGAGCATATAAACGGCGTCGGGAAGTGCCTCTTGTATTCGGCGACGAAACCTCGCTTGGAGAATCCGAAACACGGCATAGGTTCCGCCCGCGCCCAAAGCGCCACCAAAGATCCCATGTAGAATCTCGCCCCGGTAGAGGTAACTAAGAGCGCCGAGAACCGAACCGATGAGACAAATCAAACCGAGAGCTTCTTGACTCGTCAATTCGGTGCCAGTCCTCACGATCATGCGGTCAAACTTCTTATCAAATCTCGTCGCCCATCCTTGTTCGCCGGTGCCCATCAATGAGCGCGGTTTGAAGACGTTGTCAAATGAAGCTGATGCCGAGCCGGATCCAAAGCCAGAGCCGGAGCCGCGTAGTCGTTTCTGAACCTTCGAGCCACGGCGTGCAAAGAGCGCTCGAGCCAAGAAGTAGACGACTAAAAACACGCCCGCAACGCCGATTCCGACAAACATTAAATCTCGATCATACAACATGATGTCGCTCCCAGTCGGTTAGCGCAGCGGTTGACACTTAAGGACGCGCTCGGCGAACATCTCCGGCGGCAGCTCGATTCCGCACGCTCTTAGCTTACCAAGCATTTTTGGCACATATCCCGTGGCATAAAACTCGCCGAAGGCGGCGCCGTCGCGCACGCCGAGTTGGCGGAAGCCGAAGATCTCCCGGATGTCATACGGTTCGGGGTTAACGCCACGGACTTCCGAGATGCGGACGACCTTGCGGGCACCACCTTTGAGACGTGCCACTTGAATTACAATAGAAACCGCCGACGCGATGTAGAAGCGAACGACCGGGAGTGGAAGATCGTGACCCGCGAGCAACACCATCATTTCAAGGCGATTGAGGGCTTCCAGTGTATCATTCGCGTGCACGGTCGTCATCGAGCCTTCGTGGCCTGTGTTCATGGCCTGCAACATGTCGAGAGCTTCGGCACCGCGGCACTCGCCGACGACGATTCGATCAGGCCGCATTCGCAAAGCATTTTTGACCAGTTCGCGCGGCGTGATGGCTCCGGTCCCTTCCATGTTAGGCGGGCGAGTTTCCAAGCGAATGACATGCGGCTGTTGGAGGCGCAGTTCGAGAGTCTCTTCAATTGTAATCACGCGTTCGTCGCTTGGGATGAACTTTGAGAGTACATTGAGTAGCGTGGTTTTCCCGCTACCAGTGCCTCCGGAAACGGCCGTCCCGACTCGGGCTTCGACAGCGGACCGGAGTAGTGTTAACATCTCCGGAGGAACCGTCGAATTTGCCAATAGGTCTTCCGCGGTAAGTCTGCGGCCGAAGCGGCGAATGGACAACACGGGGCCATCGGCTGATGCCGGCGGAATCATAGCATGGACGCGTGACCCGTCGGGCAAGCGGGCGTCCACCATCGGCGACATCTCATCCGCTCGCCGGCCGACGCGAGCGGCAATGCGATGGATGATCTGCATCAGGTGGGCCGTGTCCGCAAATATGATATTCGTTCGTTCCAATTGACCGAACCGTTCGATCCATACCTCGTGGGGTCCATTCACGAGAATATCGCTGATGGAAGGATCGTGCATGAGCGGTTCGAGAGGCCCTGTAGGCTCGAAGGTTTCAATTTCAATTTCTTTAACAAGTCGCTCGCGATCGACTTCGCTCAATAGAGCGCCGGATGAATGAACGAGCTGTCGCGTGACGTTGCGTACTTCCTGTCGCAAGCGATCGGGTTTGAGTTTCTCCAATCGGGAAATGTCAAGGCGTTCGACCATTTGCCGATGGATGTCGGTCTTGATCCGTTGAAATCGCAGCGCGTGCTGCAGATCGGGTGTGTCCCCAGGAGCAATCGAGGGGGTATGGGTCGCTCGCATGGTTGCCTACTCCATTCCGGCTCACGCCAACGGGCGTGCGTGTAGAACTCGGGCTAGATCATTGAAACTACGGGTTACAATTGATCGGCTGGCCGCGTTTGTTATGGGTTGGCCAAGGTTATGAGCATGATTTAAGGCTCCGGGATCGTCGGGGATCCAGGCCGTCACAGGGAGAGCCAAGGCTTGCTCGGCTTCGCGCCACGAGACTTGGCGTCGCTGCCGGTCTCGGTTGACGATTGGCCAAATACGCGACGACGGGACATTAAGCTGCCCTAATTGTTGTAATAGCGCCCGGCCCAATCGGAGGCTCGGCACCTCAGGACGCGTGACGACGACTACGGGATCGGCAAAAGGCAGAATAGCGGGAATGCTCGAGTTGAGCGTATGCCCCATGTCGAGTACGGTCACTTCGTAGATATTCGAGAACAAGACGCAAAGGTGTCGCATGGCGACGGGGTCGAGCGCGGCGGCAATAGGCGTGCCGGCAGGATAGGCGAGAATATCAACGCCATCGGCGTGGCGGGTAACGGCTTGGCGAACAAACGTCGGATCGACGAATTGCCATTCGCGAGCCAAATCAGCGGGACTGTGTTGCGGCGCGAGATCGAGATCGAGCGCGATTTCCGGAACGCCTGGCCCCATCTCGGCGAGCAAGACCTTGCCGGGATGTTGGCGCGCCAACGCAAACGCCAAACCCGTTGCGACCGTGGTGACTCCGCAACCCGGGTTGGCGGAGAACACAGGAATCAGGCGCCCTTGTCGAAATGGCAGGACCTTCGCCAGTCGCATCTCTTCGAGTTCGTCGAGAAGCTCTTTATGAACTCGATCGCGGTGACAAAATCCGCGAGCGCCGGCGGCCCGAAGTCGATCGGCCTGATTGACAGCCGTATCGCCGCCGACGGCAAAGATGGTTGATGGAATCGTTGGAGCAATCGACTCGATGATGCCGGTCGCGATTCGGGGATCAGCGCCAATCTCGATGAGAATCAGATCGGCCTTGTCGTGCGTCGCTCTCGAACGGAATGCCGGCAGCGGCACGCAATCATCGGCGCCACATCGAACGCCCAGGCCGCGAAGCACCTGCCTCAGGGCAACACCGCCTGCTGCCGTTTCACTTGCTACGAGTCCCCGCATGATGCCTCTCTCCGTTTCCTGTCACTTCACCAGTCGCACGCGGCTGATGTAGGGGTTGTGAATGTCGATGCCGCCGGCGCCACGACGTTCCGAGTCCGTGACGGCGGCCGGCTGCGACACTGAACAGGCTTGCACCACCATTCGCAACGGCTTTCCCGGCTCGGGCATCGGAATTCGCACGATGCGAGCCGCGACGAAACCCGAGATGATCGGCGCCCCGTCGTCATTCGCGCCCGATACTAACGGCCAGATTCGTGGTTCCGCAAGCAACTGAATTTGCTCCAGGCTGCGGAACATCAGGCTGAACTCGCGACTGCCAGCTTGCGGCGCCCGGGGTGATCCGGGAATGGCCAGTCGATTGTCGGGTCCCAACAGCAGTTGTCCCCCAAGCGACTCCAAATGAAGCTTGGCCAAACCGTAACGAACCTGCTCCGCGAGTTCGTCGAAGTCCTTGGAACCAATCTGAAGGAGGCATGCATTGACGGCCTCGGCGTCGATGTCACCGTCGACGAGATTGCCGAACGTAACCAACATCTCGTGGATCGCGTCACCCTTCTCGTCGTTCACGAAAACCTTGTTCTCGGCGTTGAATCGCCACTCGTCGGCCCCGCCGCGATTGCGCACCTGAAACTCCCACGAGTTCGGGTCGTTACCGGATGGATCTGATCGGAGGGCAATCGGTACGATTGGCAGAGGCTTGTCGAAGATTGGTCGAAACCCGATTACGTCCCGATCAAGGGTCGCCATGGCGCGGACGATCATGTCTTGCCCCTTTGGCGACAGGAATTTCCCGCCATTGGTTCGAACGGCGTTCCCCCGATCGGCGGTACGTCGCACGGTGATCTGGACCGTGTTGATGTAGAGCAGATCTTTCTCGTCATCGGATTGGGTTTTGGCGGAAATGAAAACTCGGTCTCGCGGCCTGTTCAGCGTGCCGAAAACGACGTCGCCGCTATCGTCATTCGTCGCGTTTGCCTGAAGCACCACCTTTTGCCCCTTCAAGAGGTTGTCGGCGGCATACTTCTGGGCCTCTTCAGTCGCTCGCATGAGCAACGGTCGAATGACGCTAGGCTCATCGGTCAGAAAGGCATCGTCAACCAGGGTCTGAGCGGCGGCCAGAGCGGCGGCGTCGGCTCCGGCATAGCTCTCGGTCTTGGTCTCGACGAGTTGCCCGAACACGATGGCGATTGCGACGATCAACAACAGTATGGGGAGAATCAGAAGAAAGTAGATGCTGACCGAGCCGTCGCGGTGCGTTCGTTCTTTTCCGTAACTTGAATGCAACCGCGACATACCCCTGCCCTACCTTCACACGATGCGCCAGTTAAGGGAGTAGAGCCTGAGGAGAATCTCCCCAGGCTCAGATTCCTACCGGGCCTGAATCAGGTCCGGTTATTCCTTGCATCACAAAGTGGCCGGCTATCGATGGTGAACCACCATCACTTATCCTTGTCGCATCAGCCACCCTTCTTGGCGGCCTTCGGCAGTTGAGCTTCCGGAGACGAGAATCGATAACCCAACGGGCTGTGCCCTTCCATTTGCGGGACGGCCGACGGATTCGGCGGCACATCGACCCCGGAAGATCCATCGGCATTGAAGATCGTCTTGCCTTGAATCGTCACGCCGTGAATGCGGGTGATGACCGCCAACTCTTTCGGCTCGCGCCTGGCGGGCAGCGGTTTCAATTTGAAGATCCGCTCCAGATCGGCCTCGCTGACCGTGATCTCGCCGTTGATGAACTGCGAGGTCCGCTGCTCGTCGTCCCGAAACTCCGGGCTGTCGGCCAGCGTGTTCGCGGCTCCCACGGCTTTTGGATTGCGTGCCGGCGATGGGTTCATGCTGATGGCGCCGCGACCCTTCACGAACTCGATGAGAGCCGCTCGGTACGGGTTGGCTTGAAGCGTGAAGTCGATCGGGCGATCGTCCTTGTCGACGGCAGCCAAAGACCAGAGCGTGTTTCGCTTGGTGATGACCTTGAGGTCGCGGGCGATGCAGGCCGTCTGCGTGATCGACTGATTCGCGTGATCGCCGCTAAAAATCTTACAGGTCAAGAAGACATCGACATATTCGGTCGTTTGAATCATGCCGCCGGCGCACTTCTCTTTCATCAACGACAGATTCACCGTGCGCATTCCCGGTTCAAGTCGGGTGCTGAGCTTATCGGGCAGAGCCGTGTCCTGGAAATATTCCTTCAACATCGGCTTGTCGGCCTCGATACTCTTGGTCAACACGCGGAGATGAGCCGCGGACGCCAACGGTGGCAGATACTTTTCGGGATTGCGTTGATAATCGTCAATTTCGCTGGCACGCAGCGGGCGAACATAAACATGCGAAGTTGTCAGGGTGATCCCCTGAAACAAGTTTTGATTGGCAGCAAGAATCATCGGCGGAGCGGGCGCTCGGACTTCCGCTTTCGGCTGAGGTCGTTCGAACGCACCCAGGTAGCGCGCTCCGGCAACCACCGACAATCCCAACAGAATCGCAATCGTCAAGGCAAACATCGAACTGGCTTTCATGGCAGGCACTCTCGCGGGTTACCGGAACGGCGGGACCACCCCTGATCCCTGGAACCTGCCCTCGTGCCACCCGACCTTCCCCTGGTCTGACGTGGTTCAAGCAGAGTCCCGATTCAACCGGGCCGACCGTGCGTCCTGCCGGGCGGAGACGATATTATTCTTTACGCATCAACGTCGACGAAATCAGTTCTTCTTTTCGCAAACTAAATCCGATGATCGCCAGAAAGTCAGGCACCACATCGGCAGCGGCCACGCGCACATTCACCTGAACGGCAGCACCGGTCGCCATGGGCTGGCCTGTCCCATCGGTCACGACGGCGTCCACTTCGGCATAGTGACCGAGCCGTGTGTCTCGCAGCGCCATGCGAACAGCCGCTTCGACTTCCTCGGCGCTTCCCCCTTGCGCCGCAACGCGTGCCCCCTGGGCACTGGCGGCAACCAACTGCTGTTTCACAAACAGGATCAGGCTCAACTCAATCATCGCCAACAACAAGAACAACAGGATCGGCGTCACCAGGATCAACTCGATCGTGGCAATACCGCGCCGGCGGGCGCTCGCGTTTTTATGTTGTTCAACGCGCATTGGCCTGAACCTTACTCTCGTTATTTCCTTGGACGGGCGATTCGAGATTTAGTTCCCCTCGAAACACCCACAACAGAACTAGGGTCGTCGCGACCGCAACCGGGAAAGAATACGTCAGTCGCAACCTCGGCTTCTTCACCTCATCGCTCGCTCCAACCGGTTTTCGCTGGGCTTTCATCATCTTCTGGACGGAACTTGGCCGCAGGCCACCCATCATGATCCGAATCGGGAACAGCACGAACAGGACAGCGATGGAGCCAAGGTAAACAAAGATGAACAGCATCGGACCCAGTGCCGCCGATAGGGCCGCGAACAGCTTCACGTCTCCGCCGCCGCAAGTCCCCATGATCCAAAGCAAGAACATCACACCAAAGGCCAACCCGAAACCGGCGAGCGAGAACATCAAGCCGTCGATGGCTCCCATCCACCACGTTCCGGTCTCCAACATCCAGAGGCGTTGCCCTTGGGCGCCGCACCAGGCACCCCGGACGATGCTCAAGACCACACCGGTTCCCAACAGAGGCAGCGTCAACCATTTCGGGATTCGCATCCGCCGAAAATCCGACCACGAGGCCACCGCTGTGAAGCCGACCAAGACCAGATAGAACACCCACCCGAAGATCAGGTCTGGGAAAAAAGGTCTCGGCATGAGTCGGACTCCTTCGAATTCCTTTGTCGTTGTTCGTCAGCAATCCGAGTTTCCGGCATCGCCGAAAACCCGGATGCAAATCACGTCAACACATCACGGGCAGAGGGTGATGTCAACAGTGACCGTCGGCGACGTGAGAACGGTCACGTCGAACGTGTCGGTCAGGTCCAAAGCGCTCTGGTTCGACTTGGTGGCAACGCAGGTGCCAATGTCGGAAACCGAGTAGCTCTGATCAACGATGGCGATCGCATTGGCCAACTCGAGCAATTCGCCGGTGATGGCGATGCCCAGAGCGTTCAGACCGACGATCAACGTCAAACCAACGAACGTGGCGACGAGCATGTACTCGAGGGCCACAATACCGGCATCATCTGCCCACAACTTACGGAGCATCTGACTCTCCCTAACACAACAGCCCGACGACCCCTCATGCCCGCTACACACGGGCAAGCCAACGATGCCAGTCTGAGGGCAGCCGACTGTGTTCCCCCGATTAGGGTTGGCGAAACACCGGGAGATCGAAATCTCGACCGGAACCGCCTGGGGTCGCTCCGCCCCAATTTCCCCTAATCCGATTATTCCACCAGGAATTACCTTGCAACCTATGTTCAGGTCTGATAATTCCTAAATAAGAGTGGGCCTCTTTCGGTGCAGCCGACAAACTCCCTAACACGATCCGAAACGCCCACTCAATTTTTCTCTTCCCCTTACAATCTTCTTTAACGGATAGCTCTTCCCAATCAGGCGATGCGAGCGCGCTGATCGGTCATGGCGGGTCACGATAGCTTCCGAGTATTGGCGAAGACAACATTTTTCTTGGAAGGCACAGCGTTGCGGGCCGGATTGTTGGTTACGAGTTTCCCAGGCCCCAGCGTGGACATTCTGAATCCCATTTGATTCACGCCACGTTTTGAAAATCATAGGAACATCGTAACTTTCTCGGCGGCAAACGCAAGCCATTTCCCCCAGTTTTCGCAGACCGAATCTTTTACGTTGTCGAATCATCCGTGCGATCTCATTCTGACGATTGTCCGACTTCTCAACTCGCGCCTTGCGACATCTCGGGCGATACCTTGCGACCAGAAACACCGCGGTTTCCAGTTTGCAACCGGCGAGAGATGTTCTCGCGATAGCAATACTGCGGCGCAGGGGTTGTGTGACTGCTGCGAAGGGTTTATTGCCTGAGCAAAATAGAGCTTGGCCGCACGAGGAATGGGGACCGGACCTCGATCGTCGGTCGAGGCCCGGTATCGGTGCAGCCTACCAAGGATGTTACGACGAACGGCCGAGTCGCGACAACTCGACGCTCGCCATCCACATCTTTCCCGATGGCAATACTGTCACGCCAGGCGAAATGTGACCATCCTTCAAATTCATTGCATCCGTCACACACGTGTATGGCTCGATACAGATGGCCTGCCGATGGGGAGGCGTGAAGACCACCATCTCGCGAAAGGCATTGGAACACGACACTTCTACCGCGCCGTGGTCATCCTCAATTGCAGCCACGGCTCGCCGCAGGTCAGCGGACGCCGGGAGTCCCGTCAATAGATCGTCCATGGTCTTGTCCCCGATCGTTCGCGGCTGGCGAAGGTCGGCCGCCTCGGAAACCGGATGGCGTCGCCCCGTCGGCAAATAGTCCACGAGTTCCCATTGCTCCGCGGCCCCCACTGTCACACGGCATCGCGAAAGGTCCGGCGTCGAGAAATACGGATGAAATCCGAGTCCCAGCGGCAAATCCCGAGAATCTGGGTTTGAAACCTCGATGTCGAAGCGCAACGATTCGTCAGCGAGAGATATTCTGATTCGGATCTGATAATCCGCGGGCCAAAAAGATAAGCACTCGGGGGCGTCCATCGACGGTTGGAACTCGCCGGTGATCTCCGCATGGTCGGCGTCGGCACGACAGCCGATGACGCGCCACATGCGGTTGTGGACGAACCCATGGATTGCGTGCTTCTTCTGCGGGCAGTTGATCGGCAATTGAAACTCGCGGCCTTCCCAAGTGAACCGCCCATCGCGAATCCGATTCGGAAACGGAAACAGGACCGGCGTTCCGCTACGGGTCGAGACCGGGTTGGTCAGCCAATCCGCAGCGGAATACAACAAGTCGAGTATTCGACCGCCGCGAGCGACTCGCCACCGGAGGCAGTTGAACCCGATGCCTGGCCAAACTTCGGCTTCGCTTCCGCGCCCATCGGCCAAGGTGAAAACCACGTAGCTCTTGCCGCCGGCTTGTCGGGTCTCGGCTCGAACTTGATACATCGCACACCTCAATCGGGAAGGCCCGTCGTGCCAACCTTTCTCGTTGACGCCATCGAACGATTCGCGATGAACCTGATGGTCGCCGGCGGCGTGCCCGAAGCGGAAGCCGGCGTCGTTGTCAGCAGCCTGGTCGGAGCAAACCTTCGAGGCCACGACTCGCATGGAGTGATGCGCATTCCGCAATACCTCGAATTCGTTCGCGATGGCAAAGTCCGCTGCGGCGTCGATCTGGAGATTCTATCCGAGACACCCGCCCTAATCGCCGCCGACGCTCAATGGGGACTCGGACAAGTTCAGGCTCACCGCTTGTTGGGGCGGTTGATTGAAAAAGCTCGAAGCGCCGGAATCGCCGCCGGGACGCTCCGTCGTTGCGGTCATACGGGTCGCCTTGGTGAATATGCAGAAGCCGCTGCTGCCGCCCGAATGGCCTTCATCGGCACAGTCAACTCGCATGGTTCGGGAACTCGGGTGGCGCCGCCCGGGGGCACCGAGGGGCGAATCAGCACCAATCCTATATGCATTGGCGCCCCAACGCCGGCCGATCCCCTCATCCTTGACTTTGGCACCAGCATCGCCGCTGAAGGAAAGATCCGAGTCGCGTTTCAGAAAGACGAACGAGTGCCCGAAGGTTGGCTCATAGACGAAGCCGGGCGCCCGACGACTGATCCCGGAGTTCTTTACCGTGAGCCGCGAGGCTCGATCATGCCATTTGGCGGAACGCAGGCGTACAAGGGTTTTGGGCTTGGCTTGCTGCTCGACGCGCTGGTCGGTGGCTTGTCCGGCGGCATCTGCAGCCGCGCCGACGCGCCACCCGCTGTCGGCAATTGCGTCTTGTTCATTGTCCTGGACATCGCCCGTTTTGGCGGGCTTGACAGTTTCCTCGAACAAACCGGCGGCCTCACGAGTTTCGTGCGATCTTGCCCCACGGCCGATGGTGTCGCTGAAATCTTGTTGCCCGGTGATCCCGAACGAAAAACCCTCACCGAGCGATCGACGCAGGGGATACCCATCGCCGACGGGACTTGGAAACTCCTCACCGATTTGGCAGCCCGCCTCAAGGTCTCGCTACCGTCACCGCGATGAACCACTTGTGTTGATACGACGTATTCCCTAACATGGCGATGTAAAACAAAGTTATCCCACGGAGGCGGACCATGCGTCTCACTTGTGCGGCGGCGTTGTTAATGGCAATCCTGACCAGCGGCTGCCAATCGACGGCAGAGAACGTCTGGGCCGAGCGACCGGGGCCAAAGGTGTTGACGTCGTTTGCTCCCATTCAATGCTTCGCGATGAACGTGGCCGGCGACGACGCTCAGGTTCTTCCCGTGATGACCGACCAAGGCCCACATCACTACGACGGCAACATCCGGGACGCCCGAAAACTCAACAAGGCCGATCTGTTTCTCATTAATGGTCTCGTTCTCGATGACTCGATCGCCAATCGGCTCAAACGAGGATCGAGTAATTCCACTCTGAAAATCGTATCGCTGGGCGAGGCCATTCCCGTCGATCGGCTCAAGAAAGGTTTCACCTGCACTCATGATCATTCTGCCGGACACGAACACGAACACGGCGACTACGACCCGCACGTTTGGCTCGGCATCCCCGAAGCGATCCTAATGGTCGGCCGAATCCGTGACACGCTCAAGACCGCCGATCCGGCACATGCCTCCGGCTACGATCAACGGGCCAACGCTTTTGTCGAGCGGCTTCAGAAACTCCAAGAGGAAGGCAAGGAATTGCTCAAAGGAAAAACCGAGCGACGACTGGTTACCTTCCACGATTCGTTGTTTTATTTCGGCCGATCGTTTGGGATCGAGATCGCTGACGTTATCGAAACGACGCCCGGCAAGGAGCCATCGCCCAAGGAGCTTAGCTCGATCGTCAAGTTATGCCAGGAAAAAGGAACCCGCGTCATCGCCGTCGAGCCGCAATACCCAAAGAACACTTCAGCCAAGACCATTCTCACCGAGCTTCGAGGCAAGAAGATCGACGCTGCCTTCGTCGAGATCGACCCGATGGAAACCGCAAGAGCCGGCGAGATTACGCTCGAATACTTCGAGCGAAAGACGCGCGA
Organism: uncultured Alcaligenaceae bacterium; assembly: GCA_964515185.1. Lineage (GTDB taxonomy): Bacteria > Planctomycetota > Planctomycetia > Gemmatales > Gemmataceae > CAZESP01. The sequence goes on along the minus strand of CAZESP010000004.1, from coordinate 66,822 downwards.
GAATTTGAAGAACCTGGCGGACGTCTTGCGATGACCACAACGCCGCTCATCGCCATTCGCGACCTTGAGGTCGATTTGGGTGGGACCCCGATCTTGCGGGGCGTGACCGCCAACATTGCCCGCGGACGCATCACCGCTTTGATCGGCCTGAACGGTTCCGGCAAGACGACTTTGCTCAAGGCGATTCTGAAGGAAGTCCCCTCACGCGGCGAGATCAAGTTTCTTTGCGGCCACGACCACAGTCGTCCAGCTCCCGAGCATATCGGGTACGTTCCGCAGCGGCTGAACATCGACGCTCGACTTCCGCTGACCGTCCGTGACCTCTTGGCTTTAGCCTTGCAGCGTCGGCCTTTGTTCTTTGGGATTCGCCGCGCGACGGCGTCGGCCATTCACCAAATTCTAAATCGGGTCGATGCCCCGCTGGAATTGCTCGACAAACCCGTGGAAAAAATCTCAGGCGGCGAACTCCAGCGAGTTCTGCTGGGCTTGGCTCTCTTCCCGCAACCGGAGTTACTGTTGCTCGACGAACCGGCCCAAGGAGTTGATATCAAGGGCCAACCGCAGTTTTATGAATTGTTGTCGAAGCTGAATCGCGAGTCCGGCGTGTCGATCCTGTTGGTGTCCCACGAACTGACGGTCGTGACCCATCACGCCCATCACGTGCTGTGTCTGAAGGACGGGCGGATTCAATGTCAGGGGCCGCCGCAAGAGGTCCTTTCCGGTGAAATGCTCGCTCAGACCTTTGGTCTGGACAAGGCGATCTTTCACCACCACCATCACCACTGACGCGACGGAAAAAAACAACCGGGGGCGTTTCATCCGTCGCCCCCGGCTGACGCATCGCGTTTGTTGATTCGACTAGCCGACTTTGTGGACCACCTCATTGAGCGGCGGCCATTCTTTGTCGGTCCCCTCATCCTCGATCTGAAGTAGCTGGGCATCAGTGATCTTGAACTGCCGGATGATCGCTTGCCGAGTATCGGAAACGGTCATGGTGTTCAAATCCTGCAACGTCACCAAGGCCCGGAAGATTTCCCGGCGTTGCTGCAGGGTGAGTCGCTTGGTTCTCATTAGGTGTCAGTCCTTTCCGGCCAAAGCCCCGCAGGGTTCTCAGGCACGGGTTGCGCGATAAATTAGGCCATCCGGGCCATGGTGGGTTGGGGAAACTCGTCACGCCGGACTAATCGCCAACGTGCCCCATCTCTACCTAGTATACGCGGGAGAGATAGAATCGGGACGTAAAATCCTGAGATTTTTCCCCACGGATTGCCCCCGGAAACGCTATCCTGATCCACCAGCCCCCACAATCCGAACTTCTGACCTGAGGTAGGGTTATCGATCATGCCAGCCAGACACTTCCTAATTGCGATCGGCCTGAGTGTAACGATTCTGCACACCCTAGACCTTCATGCCGCAGAGCCAAAGGCCGCACGAGCGGCGACCTCTTCGTTGGCACCGACGATTCGCGAGCGAATCGAGGCCGAGTTACCCAATCTCGAAGCCCTCTATACGGAGCTTCACCGGCAGCCCGAACTCTCCTACCAAGAGGAGCGAACGGCATCCCGATTGGCCAAGGAGTTGACCGCTCTGGGCTTTGAAGTGACCACCAAGATCGGCGGACACGGAATCGTCGGCCTCTACAAGAACGGCGCCGGTCCCACGGTCCTCGTTCGCACCGACATGGACGCCTTACCGGTCACTGAGCATACCGGCCTTCCGTACGCCAGCAAGGTCCGAATGCGCGACAAGGCCGGCAACGACGTTGGCGTGATGCACGCATGCGGTCACGACATGCACATGACCTGCTGGCTCGGGACCGCCCGAACTCTCATCGCCATGAAGGATCAATGGAAGGGAACCTTGATGTTCATCGGCCAACCCGCCGAGGAGGTCGGCGCCGGCGCCCGGATGATGCTTGACGCCGGTTTGTTCAAACGGTTTCCTAAGCCGGACTATGCCCTGGCCCTCCACTGCGACGCTCGCCTGCCCGTCGGCCAAGTCGCGTTCAACGACGGATTGGCAATGGCCAACGTCGATACCATGGACATCATCGTTCGAGGCAAAGGCGGCCATGGGGCCTCGCCGCATACCACCATTGACCCCATTGTCCTCGCCGCGCGCATGATCGTCGATTTCCAAACCATCGTCAGCCGCGAACTCAACCCGACCGATCCCGCCGTTATCACCGTGGGGTCGATCCATGGCGGCACGAAACACAATATCATCCCCAACGAAGTGAAGTTGCAGTTAACGATTCGCACCACCAAAGACGACGTTCGCAAACACGTCTTAGAAGCCATCGAGCGAATCGCGAAAGCCACAGCCGTAGCCGCTCGCGCCCCCGCCCCCTCAGTTACTCTCGACCTGAACGAATTCACGCCGGCATTATTCAACGACAAGACCTTGGCCCAACAAACCGTTAAGTTGCTCGAAAGCGTCATCGGCAAGGAAAACCTTGTCGAGCGACCGCCGATCATGGGAGGTGAGGATTTCGGGCGCTATGGACGCGCCGGTGTGCCAATCTTCATGTTCTTCCTCGGAACCATCGACAAAGAGCGCTGGGACGCCTCTCAACGCGAAGGCGGCAAGCCGCTGCCCTCGATGCACTCTGATAGCTATTACCCAGTCGTCAAGCCGAGCATCCGCAACGGCGTGTTGACCTTGTCCATCGCTGTCTTGGACAAACTTCGATGAGTCGTCAGTCACCACCTCGAAAGCGCCGCAGCAGCCACCGCAAGATGGCTGCTCGGCGCGGCGTGAGTCGCGTTCTCTGAAAGGCGTCGGCAAGTTTCTTCACGGCTTCCGCCTGCGTTGGATACGGGCGCACGACGCTCGCCAGACTCCCTAATCCGATTCGCCGTTGCATCGCCAGCGTCAGTTCATTAATCCAGTCACCCGCATGGGAAGCCACCACGGTTGCCCCGACGATGCGATCGGTCCCGCGCCGCACATGCACCAACGCCACGCCATCAGTTTCGCCATCCAGAATCGCGCGATCGACATCGTCTAAAGGAACCCGATACGAGTCGATCGCGACACCAGATTTGATGGCCTCTGCGGCAGTCAGCCCCACGGAGGCGACTTCGGGATCGGTATAGGTGCAGTGCGGAATCACCAGTCGGCTCGCCCGCCCACGTCCGAAAAACAGAGCATTGCGAAGTACGAGCCGAGCCATGGCGTCCGCAGCATGGGTGTAACGGTAGCGTGAGCAAACGTCACCGGCGGCGAACACGCGTGAGTTCGTCGTCCGAAGCCGATCATTGACCATGACGCCATCATCAGAATAGGCGATGCCCGCGGCTTCGAGTTTCAATCCCGCGAGTTGGGGCCGCCGGCCCGTCGCGATGAGCAGTTGATCGCCTTCGAGAGTGATTTCGCCTGCCGATTCTTTGACGTTTACGAAAGGCCTCCCGTCGCGAACTCCGCCACCGAGGATCTTAGCGTTGAGGTGAAGGTGAACCCCGTCGCGGCGCATCGCGGCCTCCACAATCGCCGATGCCTCAGGTTCCTCTCGCGACAGGATCCTGCCCGAGCGATTGACGAGATGTACCTCGCAGCCAAGCCGAGCCAATGCCTGGCCCAACTCGCAGCCGATGGCCCCGCTGCCCAACACGAGTAGCCGGCGAGGTCGTTCGCTTAGCGAGAACACTGTCTCGTTGGTCAGATACTCGCCAGGTTGGAACGACAAAGGTTCCGGTATTGCCGCCGTCGAACCGGTGGCGATGACCGCCTTGGCGAATCTCAATGTGGCGCCGGCAACCTCGATCGTATCGACGCCGGAGAATCGACCTTCGCCGAAAAAGACATCGATTCCAAGTTGTCGGAACCTGTCGGCGCGATCGATGTGGGCAATCCCGGCCCGTAATCGTCTCATGCGTTCCATGACTCGGGGAAAATCGACGCGCACGTCGCCCGGGTCATCGACGCCGAACTCCCGTGCCCGCTTGGCCGCCGACGCCGCTCGCCCACAACGCAGAATCGCCTTAGAGGGCACGCAGCCGCTGTGGAGGCAGTCGCCGCCCAAAGCTTGCTTCTCGATCAACGCGACTCGGGCTCCTAGACCTGCCGCGCCGGCCGCGCACACCAACCCCGCAGGGCCGGCCCCGATCACCGCGAGATTGTAGCACGGTGCCGGACGCGGGTTGGTCCATCCGGCCGGCCGAGTCAACGCCCGAAGTTGTTCGTCGTGATTCATCGTCATGACCCGTTCTCCCTCTCAGTCGCTGCTTCGCGTGCCTGTCACTCGGGAGTATTCTAATCCACGGCCGCGTTGATCAGGGCATCGGCAAGCGATAGGATCAACTCGTCACGGCAAAGCACGGGAGGCCACCTCATGACTCGGCGCGTCGTTGGCTCGCTCATGACACTCGTCTTCGGCAGCGGATGGGCCGTCGCCCAGGACGTCAAGCAACTACTAGAAATACGCACCTTCACCGGAGCGAATGGCGCCAAACTGCACTACCGCCTGCTTAAGCCTGATCGGTATGACGCGACGCGGAAATACCCTCTCGTCGTTTTCCTTCATGGCGCCGGCGAGCGCGGCGACGACAACACCGTTCAGATGATCCACGGCGTTCCCCAATTCGCAAGCGAATCGAATCGAGCCAAGTACCCCTGCTTCTTGATCGCGCCGCAATGTCCCAGGGATCGACGATGGGTCGAGGTCGATTGGTCGTCGCGTTCGCACGATATGCCGAAGAGTATCTCCGAGCCGCTCGGATTGACGATGGAGCTTATCGACACCCTTCCGAAGGAGTTCTCGATCGACACCAATCGCCAATACATCACGGGCTTGTCGATGGGTGGTTACGGGACGTGGGACGCGATGGCCCGCCGCCCGGGCCTATTTGCGGCGGCGGCGCCCATTTGCGGCGGGGGTGACATCAAGACGGCGCCGGCCATCGCGAAGATCCCCATTTGGGCGTTTCACGGAGCGAAGGACCGCGCCGTGGTTGTGGAGCGTTCCCGCGACATGATCGATGCCATCAAGAAAGCCGGCGGCAGCCCCCGCTACACCGAGTATTCCGAAGTCGGCCACGATTCCTGGGTGCCAGCCTATCGCGACGCCGAGCTATTCGCGTGGATGTTCGCACAAAAGAAAGATTGACGCCTGTCTAAACATGGCGTCGATACTCGTTGATTTCGGCCGAGCATTCATCCTGAGCCTCCGGCGGCGCGACCCGCAGCGACTCCTCGGCCGCTCGCACCGCGTCGCTCCATTGACCGGCAGCTGCATAGGCCGCCGCGAGGGTACGCAGGGCTGCCCAATCCTCGCCATGCGAAAGAGCGCAGGCTCGTTTCGCAGCCTCGATGGCCATGCGTGTTTCGCCGGCCGCCGTCCAGATCTTGGCATAAGCATCGAAACCGGCCGCCCGCATCGGCGCGAGTCGCAGCGCTTCGATTTGATCGACGATCGCTCGCTCATGGTCGCCTCGGATGGCATGAACTTCCGCTCGCCGCCGATAGGCCTCGGCATACCGCGGGTCGATGCGAATGGCTTCATTCAAATCCGCCATGGCTTCTTCCAAGCGACCCAATTCGAGATACACCTGCCCTCGATTGGCCCGCATCGCGGGGAGATTCGGGGCACGCTCGACCGAAGCGGAAAAATCGCTCAGCGCCTTCTCACGTTCGCCCGTCACATGATAGCACTCGCCTCGCAGGAAATAGGCCCGAGCTGATCGCGGTGAGGCTTCGACCGCTGCTGAATAATCCGCGATGGCCCGATCCATCTCTCCGCGAGCCCGATGCAAGTCGCCGCGATTGGCGAAGGCATCCGCAAACGTCGGGTTGAGCCGAACCGCCTCGGAGTAATCTGCGTGAGCCGACTCCCACCGGCCTCGAATCGCTTGAACGAATCCGCGGTTGAACCAAGCCACGGAGCGGTGCGGAACCAGCTTCAGTTCGGCGTCGTAGTCAGCCACAGCTTTCTCGAACTCGCCCAACGCTGTCAGTGACACAGCTCGATTGTGAAATGCGTTGGCCATCTGCGGCGATCGTTCGATGGCTGCGTTGAAGTCGTGCAACGCCGATTCGTGGTGTCCCAGCGCGGCTTTTGCCAAGCCGCGATTGTGCCACGCCAACGCGATGGTCGGATCGATCGTTAAGGCAGCATCAAAATCGGTGATGGCTCGATCGTATTCGCGCAACGCAATTAGTGCCAAGCCGCGATTGTTAAAAGCTGCCGCGAATGTCGGGTCCAGCCGAAGGGCCGCGTCGAAGTCCGCGACGGACGCGGCGTAATCTCCACAGGCCGATCGGGTGTAGCCGCGATTGTTGAAAATTCGTGCAATTGTTGGATCGAGAACCGCCGCCCGGTCGAATTCCGCCAGCGCCTCGCGATAGCGCCCCAACGACGCCAATCGCACTCCGCGCGAATTATGTTCGAGCGCCAAGTCCGAAGCGGTCGCCAACGCAGGACCTCCGCCCTCCAGGTAATCGCGAAACATCGACATGATCGGCCCTCACACTCGACAACCTGCCCTAGACCGCAGTGACGCCATTTTTGGCATATTCTCTACTAGACTCGTGACGATGCAAGTTGAATAATCTCAGAGAGCCTCAATTCTCCAACACCGACCCACCGATCTCCTAGGGAGTCGCCGGCATGGGCGATCCGCAGCATCAACCCGACCACGAAACCCTCGATCCTGAAATCGCCCGTGCCGTGCGTGCGATTGTCGCACAATTCGCGTCGGCATGGAAGAACCGCAAGCCAAACGAGGCGGAACCCAGCATCGAGGCGTTCCTAAATGCCATTCCGGAATCGGGACGCGAAATCGCCCGGCAGCAATTGACGGCGATCATGGCTCAACCGATCGAGGGGCGATCCGGGGGCGATGCGGGGCCTGCGGACACGGCGACGATTGCCCCCGCAACGATCAACGTTCCCGGCTCTCCGCCGGCCGTCCCCGACAACGCGCCAGACCATACGGTCGATTACGGCGCGGCAGCCGACCCGCCGGCAGCGCCCAACGCCACAGTCGATTTCGACACCGGGCGACCCCCCAACCAAACCGTCGATTTCGTCGAGCACCGGCAAACCGGGGACGTTCTGCCCTCGGGAGCGGAAGCACGTCCCGCAAAGACCGGATCGGGCAAGCGGCTTGTCGTCGTTCCCGGATATGACCTCCTCGGTGTCCTGGGTCGAGGCGGCATGGGCATCGTCTACAAGGCGCGTCAGAAGAAGCTTAACCGGCTCGTTGCCTTGAAGATGGTCCTTTCCGGTCCACACGCCAGGCCCGATCAATTGGCCCGATTCACAACCGAGGCCCAAGCCGTCGCTCGGATGCAGCACCCGAACATCGTGCAGATTTATGAAATCGCTGAACTTGACGGCCTGCCCTATTTCACGCTCGAGTACGTCGACGGCGGATCCCTGGCCGAGCGCATCCACGACAAACTCCTCGACCCGAGGGAGGCCGGTCGCCTCATGGAGACAGTCGCGCGGGCGATGGCATACGCGCACCGTCTCAACATCATTCATCGCGACATCAAGCCCGGCAACATCCTGATGACATCAGACGGCGCGCCCAAGATCGCCGACTTCGGGCTTGCCAAGAAACTGGAGGATGACTCGCAGATTTCGCATTCGGGCGCCATCATGGGAACGCCCGCCTATATGCCGCCCGAACAGGCTCGCGGTGACACCCGAAATTTTGGACCCGCTGTCGATATCTACGCGCTGGGAGCGATGCTCTATGAGTTGCTTACGGGGCGCCCGCCCTTTCACGGATCGAGCGTCATCGACACGCTCCAGCAAGTTGTCACTCGTGACCCGTTACCAGTACGGCAACTCCAGCCGATGGCGCCGCGAGACCTTGAAACAATCTGTCACAAGTGCCTTCAGAAGGACCCAGCGAAGCGCTATTTGACAGCCGATGAGTTGGCCGATGACCTGCATCGGTTCCTCGTCGGCGAACCGATCAAGGCCCGCCCGATCAGTAGCGCCGAACGCCTCTGGCGCTGGTGCAAGCGTCACCCGCGCGAGGCCGGCTTGATTGCAACGGCTGCCTGTTTGCTCGTGTCGGTTGCGGTTATCTCCACCGTGGCCGCCCTGAACTTGGCGCGGAAGAACGAGATCATTGCCACGGAAAAGAAAAACGTCGATGAGCAACTGCGCGTGTCTCGGGCCACGGTCGGGACCACCGTCAACGAACTGCCGTCAATCATCGAAGGCGGCATTTACACCGAGCAGGTTCGCCTGCGAGTCCTGGGTCTCATGGACAAACTCCGCGAGCGGAACCCGGGACTCCTCGACAAGAAGGGCGTCGTCGAACGCGGGATGATTGCCACGAAAGTCGGCCAAGGCGATACCTTCAAGCTGCAAAGGAACTTCGACAAGGCACGGGCAGCCTACGAAGAAGCGTTGGCCCTTGCCGAGAAACTGCACACAAACGCCACGTCGGACGTGGACACCGCCGCGGCCAATCTTGCACTTGTCTTGGCGCGACTCGGCACGTTCTCCGATAGCCGCGGCAACCTCAGCAAAGCTCGCGAATACCTTAACCAGGCGCTGGTTCTTCAGTCCGGCATTGTCGAATCACCGCGAAGCGGGGAGATTGAAAAGGCCGATGCATTGGCGTCAATGGCGGACACCTTGAGTTCGCTGGCAACGATCGATCTGCGAGAACATCACATCGGCAACGCGCGGCAACGGGCGACTGAATCGCTGGCAGCTCGAGGCCAGGCGCTGGAGGGTATTTCCAAGGATGACCCTCGCACCTTGGTCAATCTCCGGCAATCGGCAAGCGTGAATCGGTTGCTGGCCCAGGTGCTGGAGGAAGCCGGAGACGCCGACGGAGCAACGAAGGCTTTTTTGGAAGCGACACGACTGATGGGCGATGTCGTCAAAGCAGAGCCGAACGTGCCGTTGTTTCGCCAAGTTCTGGCCTATACGCAAGCTGATTTCGGCGACTTTCTCCTGCGTCAAAATCGGCTTACCGAGGCCCAGACACATTACGATCAATCGCTAGCGACGATTCGTTTCATCGCCTACCCCTCGGAATTCGATCGGATGCGAAGTGTCCTTTCGCTGGCCTTGTACCGAAGTGGGACCGCGGCATTGCGGCGAGGAGACAAGATCACCGCGAAGAAGCACTTTGATGAATGCCTGGAAATTCGCGAGCGCCGTGTTCGCGAGCTGCAGCAAAATTCCGCGGCCATCGGCCCCGAAGCGGGCGGCCTCATCCTCTCGGCGCGAATCGCTCAGATGCTGGCCTTGGCCCGATGCGGGAAGCACTCGGAGGCAGAGCAAATCGCCAACAATCTCTTCCGCGCCGCCGGCGCACAGAAGAAGGGCGACCCGAACTTTGAACGACGCGCGGGTTGGTATTTTTTTGCAGCGTGTGGCTTCGCCCTGAGCGAGAAGCCCGAGCGAGCGATCGAGTCGTTGAATCTGGCCGTTGATGCCGGTTACCGCGACATCGTCGGCCTTGAGACCGACCCGGATCTTGACCCGGTGCGAAACCACCCCAACTTCCGAACGCTGCTGGCGAAGGTCAAGGCACAGGTCGTCAAAACCACAACCTAGCCGATGCCCGCTCTACGGGTTTTCCGTTGCAGGTCGTGTCGATTCGAGCGAAATCAAGAACATGTCAAGGTCGCCCTCGAGGACACGATCGAGACGTCCCGTCACTTTGTTCGTGCGCAGATCCTTAACTTGAGTCGTCGGGCCAAGGCGATAGCGGCGACGGACGGGGGTATCACCGAGTGGAATCGCTGCCCCGGATTGTTGAAACTCGATATGGGCCCTCAACAGAGCCGCGAACCGTTCGATCGCTTCCTTCTTCGATTTGTCGCTCCAGCCGCGGACCGTGAGCAGGGTGGGACTGTGGATCAACTGCACTTCAATCTTGGGCTTGGCCATGAGTCGGCCTTTTTGCCCAGCGACGGGGGTCACCGTTTCGCGAATGGTCTCGGGCGGCTCTGACTCCAACGGGTATCGCAAGACTTCGACGCGAACGACCTCGCGGTCATTTCGGCGTTTCGATTCACCGGCTTTGTCAATCTGCCCCCAAACCACCTGATGCAGCCCGACCTCGCCGGCCAACAATGCGAAAGCCCCGGCGCCGCTGAACATCAAGACAATCGAGTCATCGCGCGGGTCGTTGCCCGGCCGATCGCTGATGACCTCTGTCGTCAATCCTCGCCGCTTCGCCAAGCCGATGTACATCGAAGCAAGCTTGCCGACCGCGTCGAGGCGATTGCCATGAGCCGCCACCCGAGAAAGGACAATGAAGGCATCGCCCAGGTCGCGCGGATCGCGGCAGCTCACCAAGAAATCGACATGCTTGGCGTGACGTTCCACGGTTTCGAGTTTGCGACTGAGCCGGACGAGGTCCCTCTCGGAACCGCGATTCTGAGCGACCCAATCGGCGAGCTCATGAGCGGCAGTCTCAATTCGCGTCAATTCTTGGAGCACGCCATCCAGGCGATAGATATCGTCATAGACCCGTAACGCGGCCGGGCGGTCATTCCAAAAATCCGTGGCGGCCGTTCGTGCCACGCAATCGGTTTTTCGGATACCCAACGGGACGGATTTCTCGCGCAATCGCGCGACATCGCGACACAAGGCCGCCACGCGCTCGGCCAAGAGTGCGGCCTTGGGCGATTCCGGCTTCGGTGTTGGCGTATCGCGTGGTTCGCCGTCGGGTCGCTCGACGTGAACGTGAATCAGGTCGCCACGAGCCGTCAAGCGCACGAGCGCCCCCGGCGGAACTTGCCCCGCCGAAATGGCTCGGGCCACCGGCAACAAGACCCGGCGCTCGACGGTCCGCTTGAGAGGCCTGGCTCCGAACGTCGGCGAGTATCCCTCTCGCAACAACAGTTGCATGACAGTTTGATCGATATCGACCGCCAATCGCCGCCGCGTGATGCCGCCGCGTTGCAGGACGCGATCGACCTCGCCGCGAGCAATCTCTGATGCATCTTCGGCCGACAACTGCCGAAACGTGACAACTTGATCGAGCCGGTTGAGGAATTCCGGGCGAAACCAACGACTCAGTTCACGCAATGTTTGATCTCGCGACGGCGACCCGGCCGCCTTGCGATCAAAGCCCACCGGCGCCTCTTTGGTTGCGTAGCCGATGTTCGACGTCATGATGATGATGGTGCGGCGAAAGTCCGTGGTCCGCCCCGCGGCATCTGTCAGCCGGCCGGCATCGAAAATCTGAAGGCAAAGGTCATAAACGTGACCGTGGGCCTTTTCAATCTCATCGAGCAAAATCACGGAAAACGGCTGATCGCGAATTGGCCCGGTGAGCAACCCCGGCCTTCCCGGCCAACCCATCAAGCGTTCATGGGCATCGAAGCCGGCGAACTCCGTCATGTCCAGTCGCACCAACCGCGACGGGTCACCGAAAATGAGTCCGGCCACGGTGCGAGCCATTTCGGTCTTGCCAACGCCGGTAGGCCCGATGAAAAGGTAGACGCCGAACGGCTTGTACGGATCGCAAAGGCCCGACTTGACCATCATCATCAGATCGGTCATCGCATCGACGGCCTCGGGCTGGCCACGAACGCGAGCGCCCAGGTGTTCACGTACCTTGGCGGGTTCCAGCGACACGCCTTCGTCGAGAAAATCCACGGGGATTCCCGTGGTGCTCGAAAGAGTTTCGAGCACGATTCGGGGGGTCAGCGTCGTGTGGCCGGCGGCAAGAACGCGGCGCAACAGACCGACAGCGCGGCCCGGCTGGGCGGATCCGGTCAGGTACAAATCGGCGAGTTCCGTCAGGCTCGCCAGCGACGAGTCCGGGGCATCAAGTCCCGCGGCATGGCTGACCTTGCTCAGGATCGCGCGCGTCTGATCCGCCGTCGCCGATGGAACATTCACCGGTTGAAACAGACGATTGACCGACGCCACCGAACCCAGCCCGGTACGATATGATTCGGGGTTGCTCTCCCCCAGGATGGCGACCGCGCCTCGCTCGATGTGCGGCGCCAACGATGTCGCGATATTCGCATCGCTCTTGTTCGTCGTGCCGATCATGGCCAGTTCGTTGATATTCGGAATGTAGACAATCACTCGTCGCGGCGACTGAACAGCTTGAATAAGATTCCGCAGCTTCGTTTGCCATTCGCCCAGGTAACTCGTTCCCGCAAGAAACTCGGTCGGCGTCACGCGTATGACATGCCAAGTCCCATCGGGGTGATCGTGCAATCGGTGAACAAGTTCATTCACCAAGGCGGTTTTGCCGGCGCCCGATTCACCCAAAAGCACCGCGGCGCGAATGCCAGGTCCTGTGAGAATGTGAATCAACGAGTCGCAAACGGTGTCAACCTCATAGGCCCTGGGCAACTTCAGCCGTTCGGCATCCTCGGAGAGAATCGAGCCAAAAGCCCGAAGCTGCTCGAAGTCGATGTCATGAGCGATGCGATAATCGAGCCACCTCAAGAGCTGTGGAAACGATCCGCCGCGAATATCAGCCACTCGTTTGCGTAGCTCGGCGAAGTGGCCATAAGGCGGCAAGGGAACGTCCGCGGGAAACCCGTTGTGGGCTTCCAATTGGCGTTCCAGGGCCAGAGCACAGGCACGTTGCACGTCGCTGTCGTTATCGGAATGAAGCGCGCCGAGCAATGCCGGCAACGCCGCCCGCGGCGCAGCGCGGCCAAGCGATTCAGCGATGGCCTGTCGCACGCGCCAGGCACTATCGCTGGTCAGTCGCGACGTCAGCAATGGCACCAGGGACGGGCGTTTGGAAGCCGCACGCGCTGCCGTCATCCGAATCTCATCATTGGCATCCGCCACCAGCGTTTCGAGCGACTCAAGCAAGGGCCAGTCGGGATTGGCGTCGAGTGCCTGAGCCAACGCGGAGCGAACTTCCACGCGTGAATCGTGGGCTAACGGGGCGACGGCGCGAATCAACTCTGGTTCGGGACGGCCCACCGACGCCACGATGACGGCGCGGCGCACCGAATCGACGTCGCTGCGAACCTGCGTGAGTATCTCGACCGGCGCCGCCTCACGAAGCGCCTCTACCAACGCATCAAAGGCGGACGAATCGCTCGAATTCCGGCGCAATCGAGCAACAAGGTCTTGAATCGACGTGGGCATACGGCAAGATGGTGCGAATCAGGTAGTGCCGCGCCGGTCGTCGGCGACGGGCACCTTTATCTTACGGCTGCGATTCATGAAAAACGACACCCCTGGTAGCTTGGCGCCGACACCTCTGTCTTGGCGCATCGCCATTGTCGCGACGGTCTTGATTGTGGGCGGGCTTACTTATGCCCTAGGTACGGTGGGTGTCGTCGGACCTCGCGGGCAAGCCACTGCGGGTATCGTGTGTTTCATCGGTCTGATTGCCGCCTGCTCCTCGAACCTTCGAGCCGTCAATTGGACCACGATCGCATGGGGCATCGGTTTGCAGTTTCTGTTTGCCTTGTTTGTACTCAAGTTCCGCTTCACGATTGACGGGGAGGAGTATCAACCCGGTCTCGCCATCTTTCGCCGGATCGGCGATTTGGTCTCGCGGTTTCTGGCCTTCAGCGACGAGGGGTCGAAGTTCGTCTTCGGAGCTTTAGCCGATCGAGGCGGCGCCATGCAAAAGACCTTTGGCCCGGCGGATGGTTTCGTTTTCGCGTTTCGGGCGTTGCCAACGATTATCTTCGTCTCGTCGTTCTTCGCGGTCCTCTTTCACTTGGGCGTGCTTCAGTTCATCGTGCGCATGATGGCCCGCGTCATGATGTTCTTGATGCGCACCAGCGGAGCCGAGACGTTGAGCGCGGCGGCAAACGTCTTCATGGGGCAGACCGAGGCTCCACTGATCGTGAAGCCCTACGTCGCCAAAATGACGACGTCGGAATTGCTGGCCATGATGGTCGGCGGCATGGCGACAATCTCCGGCGGGGTTATGGCCGTCTATATTCAGATGGGCGCGAATCCGGTCGCGATATTGGCAACTAGCGTCATGGCGGCGCCGGCGGGCCTCTATCTGTCAAAGCTGCTGCTTCCGGAAACAGGTCGGCCGTTGACCAGCGGCGCGACCAATTCCGAACCGGAACGACCTCACGCCAACGTCGTGGATGCAGCTTCCGGTGGCGCCTCGGACGGATTACAACTGGCGCTGAACGTGGGGGCCATGCTCATCGCATTTCTGGCGTTCTTGGCTATGTTCGACGCCCTTCTCGGCAGTATCAAACCCCTGCTTATTAGTTATGGCGTTTCGCCCAACTCGATCGCGTTTTGGCCTGATGACCTCTCGTTGACCATGATCTTCTCCTGGGTCTTCGCTCCCGTCGCCTATCTGATGGGCGTCGAACCAGCGGATGTTCCCCGCGTCGCCAGCCTGCTCGGAACCAAGCTGATAGGCAACGAGTTCATCGCCTATGTGGACCTCACGTCCAAGAACCTGGCGAATGGACAGATCGTCGGAATCAGCGACCGCTCATACAAACTCGCGACGTATGCTCTCACCGGCTTCGCGAATATCGCCTCGATTGGAATTCAGATTGGCGGCATCGGCGCGATGGCCCCGGAACGCCGCAAGGATTTGGCCCGGCTCGGCCCTCGAGCGTTGCTGGCCGGCTTCGTGGCGACTCTTGTCAACGCCTCGTTTGCCGGCCTTCTCATGTAATCGGACTTCAGCCGACCCGACTCGGCGTGCCACATCGTCCACGCCCTTCGACAACCTGCGGCCGTATGGTACACTAAGACACAAGTTTCCCGTTGCCGTAACCCGCCATTGGTTCCAATTCGGAGACGTTGATTCCGATCGATTTGGTAGATTCCGGTCGAGTTCTTGATTCCGTACCAGGGGTGTCACATCCCCAACGGGATCAACGCCGGGGCGATAGGTGACTCAGTTGAGAGTCAGCTTCGAGGATGGAGTGATGACTCAAAGGCGTTTCAAAAAAAGGAGCCGCCGGTGAGAGTGGACAGCGTTGTCGCTCTGATCGACGCTTTGCGCGAAAGCCAGATTCTGGAACCGGATCAGGTTACGGAAGTGAGTCGTTTTGGCCCGATTCAGTTTCAGGACCCGAAGGCGCTGACTCGCGATTTGGTAAAGCGCGGCTGGCTGACGGCATTTCAAGCACGGCAGATTCTTGCCGGCCAATGCTCGGACTTAATCATCGGCCCTTACAAACTGATTGATCAATTGGGCGAAGGAGGCATGGGACAAGTCTTCAAGGCCCTGCACCATCACATGGGCCGCATCGTCGCGTTGAAGGTTGTCCGACAGGAGTTGATCGCCGAGGAAAAAGCACTCCGCCGATTTCAGCGCGAAGTCCGCGCCACGGCTCAGTTGTCGCATCCAAACATCGTCACCGTCTTCGACGCGGACAAGGCCGGATCGGTCCATTACCTGGCAATGGAGTTTATCGACGGATCGGACTTGTCTGTCCTCGTGCGCGAAACCGGCCCGCAGCCCGTCGCGACCGCTTGCGACTACATTCGTCAGGCGGCATTAGGCCTGCACCATGCCCATCAGTGCGGACTCATCCATCGCGACGTCAAGCCGTCAAACCTTCTCGTCACGCGATCGCCGCAACCGGGGATTGTCAAGATTCTCGATCTCGGCTTGGCATGTCCCGCACGCCTCACGGGTGACGACCCGCAAGGAAGCGTTTTGACGCTCGACGGCACGGTCGTGGGAACGCCCGACTATATGGCTCCCGAACAAGCCAAGAACTCGCGCGGGGTCGATCACCGCGCCGATCTTTATAGCCTCGGCTGCACGCTCTACTACCTGCTCACCGCGCGATTGCCGTTTCCCGATGGGAACGCGCTGGAGAAGTTGCTCAAGCATCAGACCGACGCCCCCTACCCGATCGAGTTGATTCGCCCCGATGTACCGGAGGGGGTGCTGGCGATCGTCGCTCGAATGACCGCCAAGTCACCGGCCGATCGGTATCAGTCGGGTGATGAAGTCGCCCGGGCCCTCGAGCCCTATTGTGCCGGCGTTAAGGCCCCTGGCAGTCAGCCGATACTGGAATTGGTCCCCATCGAACCGGGCACACTAACAACCCCATTGCCAGCCGTTCCCGCCGGGCGATCGACGGCGTCGGAATTCAAGTTCAACGACTCAGCACCGATTCCAATGCCTTCGCCTCGGCAGTCGCCGCCCATTCCGCGAAACCGCCTCGGCCTGATCGCGGGGATCGCCGGCGGCCTATTTTTCTTGGCGTTGATCGTGGTAGCGGTCGCCGCGCGCCGAGGTTTGTCCCGAAATCGAACCGCGAAAGATACGACGGCCGCGGTGGTTTCCGAGCCCAAACGCGAACCGGCTGCCCCCAAAGTCACTGCGAGGCCGGCCTTCGCGATTCCAGCTACGGCCCAGGAACGGTTGGCCGCTTGCATCGCCGACGAGGCCGGCATGGTGGCCGTCGCCAACGTGCGACAAATCCTCGCGGCGCCGGGCATCCAACGGAATGCTCGCGAATGGCTCGACCCGATCGTGACGCAGTTCGCACTCGCCGATTTCGACCCCAGAACCCGAGTTGATTGGTTGGCAATCTCTATTGCCGCCAGTGACTCCGATCGATTCTTGATTGCCCTTGAAGGGCGGTTCGACGCGACCAAGTTAACGACATGGTTGGCCCAGTCAAGTGCCGCCATCAAGGACACGAATGTGGAGGGAGGTCGGATTCTAAAGGTCTACGAAGGCCGCGATCGTGACAATCCCCAAGCTCGCTATCTGGCGATCCTCGGCGAGACGATTCTCGGCGTTTCCAGCGACCCGGAGCTACTGGTTCACGCGCACCTTCGACTGTTAGGGCATCGCATGCCGGCGCCCCTCGACTCTGCTCTCACGCCGTTGCCGGCGTTGCCGATCGATGATTCCATCGAATTGACTGCGTCGCCACAATATCGGGTGGATACCAACGTCCTCAGCCAACTCCCTGTCCTCGGTCTGCGTGTGCGGGCAAAGGTCGGCGACGATCTGACGATGCAAGTCCATTGCCGAGTGCGTGACATCGATGCCTTCAATCGTTCGCTCGAACGGTTTCGGGCGAGCGTGACTAGCGCGTCACTTCGGATCAGGCCGTTGCGTCCCTTGGCGGAATTACTCAGGCCCGATCGGCTCCGGAAGGACATTCCGTTTATCGCCGTCCGCGGCGAGCGCGACGTGAAGTTGACAAGTATGCTGTCGGCAAAGGAACTCGACGCCCTGTTTCGCTCCGTGCGCGACTGATACCCACCGCACCCATCGTTGACCAATGCGACCGGTCTATGCATACTAGCGGGTATCCCGCTGGAACTCTCTCAAGGGGCCACACGATGCATGCAGCGCGTCTCAGACAGGTTCTTTGGCTCCCAATCATGGCGATCGGTGCGTGGCCCGCCGCGGCGCTTGCGGCGCCTCAGATTCAGCCTTTGGGTGGTCAGTCACTTCAGGTCGGCACGACCACGGTGATCGGCATTGACGGAGTGGAGCTATCACCGAACCCACGAATAATGCTGCCTCTAACCGGTGTCGTTCAGACGATTCGCCCCGGCGCAACGGCGAGTCGGTTCGAGGTCTCCGTCACGCTTCCCGCAGGCGTCGTTCCTGGCATCTACCCGCTGCGCGTCGCGACCGCAAAGGGAATATCCAGCGCCGTGCCGGTGAGCATCGACGGATTGACCACGTCCACATCGAGCGAAAGCACCGTGCCGGCCGCCATTCGCGGAAATGTTGCGGGAAGCAACGTCGTTCGTGTCAGTTTCACCGGCAAGAAGGGCCAGCGATTTGTTGCCGACATCGAGGCCCGTCGAATTGCCTCGCTCCTCGATCCTGTGATTGAATTGCTCGACGCACGGCAGGTGCCTTTGCTTGTCGCCGGCAGCAACCCGGCCCTTCAAGGTGACGCTCGACTTGAAACGGTTCTGCCGTCTGACGGTAAATACATCGTCGAGATTCACGATGCATTATTTCAAGCGGCAGCGCCTTCGCATTTCCGCCTTCGCATTGGTGAGTTGTACCACGCCGACTTCGCGATGCCCGCGGCAGTGCAGCGCAACACGAAAACGAGCGTCCAACTGATGGGGCGTCTCCCTGGCGATTCGCATGTTCCTATCGAAGTACCTGCGACGGGCGATGATTTCCCCATACCTTCGCTCAAGCTGCCGGGATTGATCGGCCCCGTACCGCGACTGGAGATCAGCGACCATCCCGAATTCGTGGAAGCCGCCGGCATCAAGGGCCGCTTGCAAGAGATAGCCGCGCCATGCGGCGTCACCGGTCGCCTGGCCCAGAACGGAGAGTCCGATCGTTATCGTGTCATCGTCAAGCCTGGTATGCGACTTCGGTTTTCTCTGTTCGGCAGTCGCATCGGGTCGGCCCTTGATGGTGTCATGTCGCTGGAGAATGAATCAGGCAACCAACTGGCATTCAGCGATGACCTTGCGGACACGACCGATTCGGGCTTTGACTTCACGATCCCGGCAGGCGTTACCGCTGTCGTGTTGAACATTCGCGACCTTCATGGCCGCGGTGGAGGGAGCTATTTCTATCGGGTCGCCATCAGTCCCGCCGGCGTTCCGGATTTCACTTTGGCGATCTTTGAGGATCGACTGCAATTGGCTCGGAATGGAGGGACGGTGGCTCGGTTGCGTGCCACTCGCGCTGGTTACAACGGCCCCATCAAGTTGGCCATCGCCGACCTTCCCCCTGGCTTGACCCTTCGCGGAGACGTGATTGCGGCGGGCACGACGGACACGTTGCTGACAATTCACGCGACGGGAATGTCGCCGGTTGATGTTGGCCAATGGATCACGAAGATCTCGGGCACGGCATTAGCGGCCAA
Source organism: uncultured Alcaligenaceae bacterium (assembly GCA_964515185.1). Classification (GTDB taxonomy): domain Bacteria; phylum Planctomycetota; class Planctomycetia; order Gemmatales; family Gemmataceae; genus CAZESP01. The sequence goes on along the minus strand of CAZESP010000004.1, from coordinate 48,096 downwards.
GGACCGAGCCGTTCGCCCGGCGCAGGTCGCGGAATCGGCCAACACGCGTGGCCGCCCGTGGTGGCGAAGCGACATCGGGCTGGCTATCCTCGATTCGGAGGCGATCACAGTTGATATGGGGCCTGTTCCCGGCGGCCTTCCCTTGGGAGCGGCATTGCCGATTCCAGTTCGGGTGACCCGAAACACGACAACCGCTGGGCCAATTCGACTGACCATTCTGACCAATCAAGTGGTTCCAAAAACGAAGGATGGTAAGGATGACCAGAACCGCGCGCTCAGAATCGATGGAATGCCACAGATAAACGCGGGCCAATTGACGGGAACTGCGCGGTTGTTGGTGCCGGCCGACCTTCCCAAGCTCCCTTACGATGTCGTCATTCGAGCTGAATTGCTCGGCGCCAACGGCGCGGTTGTGGCGACGGCCATCAGTCCCGCGCGACGCTTGCTTATCACCGACGCACTTTCATTGGCCCTTGACTCGCCTTCGAAACTCGCGGTTCCCGCGGGAGGCTCGGTGAAGATCACTGGGCGACTCAACCGGCTCGGCGAATTCGCGAAACCGATCACCGTGACCTTGTCGGGATTGCCGGCCGGCATCCCCGGGCCAAAAGTGGCGGTCCCACCCAATCAGGCCACCTTTGAATTGACGCTTGCATTGCCGCCGGCAACCAAGCTTGGAGAGCTGACCGGCATCAAGGTCATCGCCACCGCGGACGGCGGCATCAAAGCACCTGAGATTCCAATATCGCTGCAAATGATGCCGACCCCGGCCCCGAACGAGAAACCGAAAACCGAACCGAAGAAGAAATGACCTGGAGGGCGAGTCGATGAGCCAGTCGCAGACCAAACGATCGCGGCTGATGACTTTGGTCCTCACTGGGATACCCGCCATTTTGTGGCTCGCTCCACCAGTCGTGTTCATTGCGATCGTTCCTCCAATGAAGAGGACGATTATTGAATTCGGGATGAAGCTGCCCGTCCTGACTCAATGGGTATTCGACATCGGCTCGTTTTTCCTCAAATACATCTTCATCGGCGCACCGCTCTGGGGAATCAGCGGCTTGGCCCTGCTTGCTCTCGGCCAATATCTGCGGCGGGATTCCGTTCCTCGCGGCTTGTTTGCTATTTGGTTCCTCGCAATCTCATTGGTGCTGTTGCTCGTCAACGCCATGATCGGCTTCGGCCTTTGGCTGCCGTGGATCAAGCTCGCTGAAGGTCTCAACAAGTGACGACTACTTGCCGGAAGCTTGGAAACTTGCACGTAGCCGAGCCAAGCCCTCGGCGACCGAAACAGTTGGGCGATACCCCAACTCGCGACGGGCTGCAGACAGATCGAACCAGTGATCCGTCGAGAGCTGTCTTGCGAGAAACCGCGTCATTCGCGGCTCACCCGCAAGGCCCATGACTCCGTAAACGCACTCCAGAATCGCGCCGGCGCCGTAGGCGACCGGCGCTGGGATCGATCGACGGACCGGGGGCGCCTTCGCACAATCCAGCAACTGGTTGACAAAGTCCCACAACAGTACAGGCTCATCGTTGGCAATAAAATAGGCGTGACCCGCGATGGCGGCGCCCCGGGATAACCGGTCCGCCGCCAGCAGATGCGCTTCGGCCGCGTTGTCGATGTATACAGTATCGACACGATTCTGGCCCGTACCGACGCGAACGAGGCGCCCGGCTCTCGATCGCTCGACGAGTCTCGGCAATAGGTGGTTGTCGCCAGGTCCCCAGATGAGGTGGGGGCGCAAGGCGACCGTCGCTAAGTCGGGGCCATTGGCTGCCATGACCTCTTGTTCGGCGATTGCCTTGGTTCGCGGATAATGGGCCAGATATCGCGAAGGATATGGCGAAGTTTCGTCGATCCCCGCGTGGCCGTGACCGCCGAAGACAACGCTTGGCGAACTCGTAAAGACCAACTGCCTCACATTATGCTGGTGACAGGCGGCGATGATGTTGCGCGTCCCAATGACGTTAGTTTGAAAATAGTCTGCGTACCGCCCCCAATAACCGGCCTTCGCGGCAACATGAAAAACGACATCGCAGCCGTCAACCGCGCCGGCCACGGCCGACTCGTTCGTAATATCTCCGGCTACCTGCTCGACTCCGAGCCGAGCCAATGGCGGGTAGAAACCGCGTGAGAAACTGCGCACCGCGACGCCGCGTGCCCGGAGCTTGGCGGCAATCGCTCCCCCAAGAAACCCACCCCCGCCCGTGACGAGCGCCCTCATACTCGCCTCGCTGCCCAAGTCGCCAGCTTCTCGCGAAAGATTTTGGCGTTGTGGCGAATATCCACGGGAAATGCACGATGTATCAAGAACGTCTCAATCGGCTTTGTGTGTTCGTGAGCTTGGGCAATCGCGCGAAGTTCGCTCTGCAACTGCGACCATGGTTGCCTCTTGGCGCTGGCTTCGAGTTCCACACAGATTACCGGATTCGTTCGCCCCGCACGGGTGATTCCGACAAGCGCCGATCGAAAGACGCTGGGATGGGTATTGAACACCGCTTCGCACGGAATCGTAAAGAGGGTTCGACCGGGGGTTTCAACCCGGTGCGACTTTCGCCCACAAAACCACACTCGTCCATGAGCGTCGAGGTAACCGACATCGCCCATTCGATGCCAGAATCCACCATCGGCATCACGTATTTTTGCAAGGGCAGTTGCTGAGGGTCGATTGAAATAGGCGGCAGTCACCCAGGGGCCTTTCACAACAATCTCGCCAATTTGCCCGACGGGCAACTCCAGGGAAGGATCCCACCCAGGAATGGCATCATCGCTAATGCGAATGATCTTGAGATAAAGCCCCTTGACCGGGCGACCGATGCAAACACCCGCACCTCGCTCGGTCAAAGCTCGCGTTTCGCTTAGAACCTCGCGGCTACCGATGCAAGCAACCGGCAACGCTTCGGTCGCCCCATAGGGAGTGAAAATCTGAACCCCGTCATTGAGCATCGTCGAGAAACTCTCGAGGACCGCGGCGGGAACCGGCGCTCCTGCCGAGGTTACCAACCGCAGCGACTGCAGCTTGACATTGTGCGAGACGCCATAGCGTGCGACGCGATTGAGCAACGCGGGTGATCCGAAGAAATTCGTCACGCCGAACTGTTCCACGGCCTCGATGATTCTGCGGGGATTGACTTTGGCGGGGCGTGTCGGGTCCATGTCGGGGATGACGGCGGTCATTCCGAGTGCAGGGCCGAACAACGCGAAAAGCGGAAAGGTGGCCAAGTCGATGTCGCCGGACTGAATTCCAAACAAGGTTCGAAGCGCCTCCACCTGAGCCGCAAACACGCCATAGGTATAGACGACTCCTTTCGCGACGCCCGTGCTACCACTCGTGAATAGGATCGCGGCAGTCTCATCATGTGCGACCGCCGGCATCTGAAACGCCCCATGGCGGCCTCGGTCTCGAATTTCGCTGATGGTCAATTCGGAGCCAAACCGATGGCGGCCGACGGTTATCACGGTTCGTATCGTCGCGGCCCCCCAACCCAGGACCCGTCGGGCGAGAATCGACTTGGGGACACCAATAAACGCCGACGGTTGCGATTCGCTGATGCACTGACCCAGATTCTTCACGCCCATGCCGGGATCGATCACCACCGGCACCGCGCCAATTTTGAACAGCGCGAACGTCAGTGAAAAGAAATCGAGGCACGGTGGGACCATCAAGACGCAACGAGTGCCTCGCGTGATACCCGATCGCTCCAATCCGCGCGCGAGGCGGTTGCTGTCGTCGTTGAGTTGTCGAAAGGTGATATGCGAATATCTGAGCCGGCCTCGCCAGTTGCGCCCTGCCGGGTAGACAACAGCCCGCAGTTCCGGATTCAAGTCGGCCATGGCCGGCAGATGGGCCGCGACATTCACGGGAGCGGTCATCGCTCACCCCCGCAGGAACAAGAATCGGCGAACATGCTCGATTACCGCATCGCGTTCATCCTCAAGGATGTAATGCCCGGCAGCGGAAAATCGATGCACTTCGGCATGCGGGAATCGCTTGATCCACTCCGCAAGAAAATGCCGATCGAAGACGAAGTCGCGCATTCCCCAACAAACAAGCATCGGCCGATTCCCCAACCGATACAGCGCCGACTCGGTTCGAGCCACTAGATCGTAGCCGGCGTCCGACGGTCGCAGCGGGATCGTTTGAACGAATCGGAGCACGGCAATGCGATGGGCCGGCGAATCATAGGGAGCCAACAAGCCGGCGCGAACCCCTGCCGGCAGGGGACGTCGGGTCGCGGCCACCCGTGCCGCCGTCCGGCAAAAAGCATTATGGCGCAGGATCAACCAGGCGCCGATTCGAGTATTGCGACCCAGCCATAGAGGCCAAGGAAACGCTTTTGCCCGTGGCAATCGAAACGCCGCCGTGTTCAGGACGACGATTCGTTTCACACGCTCGGGATGCCGTACCGCCCACGCCATGCCGATCATCCCACCCCAATCATGCAACACGAGCGTCACGTCTCGGAGATTCAAACGTTCAAGCAAACGTTCAAGGTTTTCGACGCGGCTCGCGAGGCTGTAGTCGTATCGCGACGGATCGGGCTTGTCCGACAATCCGCAGCCAACATGATCGGGCGCGACGCAGCGATACCGATCGCGTAAGGCGAGGATTAACTCGCGGTAATAGAACGACCAGGTCGGATTGCCGTGGATCATGACGACGGGTTCGCCGGTGCCTTCATCGACAAAATGCTGCCGAATCCCGCCATGATCATGGAATTGGCTGGCAAACGGATACAGTTGACGCGGGACATGCATCGCGGAACAGCTCACCAGTGCAGGCCCAACATGAGGCAGTTTAGCCCGCTTCCGATGCCGAGAAAGCCGACGCGGTCGCCGGATTGAAGGAACTCGCGTTCCTCGGCGATAGCGGCCGTCAGGGGCAGCGACACGGTGCCGATGTTGCCAAGGAACGGGTAAGTCGGGAAGTCCTTTTCGGGCGGAATATCCAGCGTCTTCAAGATTGTTTCGCGATGAGCGGCACCAACCTGATGGCAGATAACCTTGTCCATCTGGTCGCGCGCCCAGCCGACGGATTGCGAGAACGCCTTCCAAGTACGGGTGCCCAGTTCCACGCCATATTTCAGGACCGAGGCCGCGTCAGTCGCCATAAACGGCATGACCAAATGACGAAGGCCAAGATCGATCCCAGATTGCAAGACGGCCGCAGGTTTGCTCGCTAGAAAATGGCCGACGACCGCGGACGTGGCTTGGCGAAGGGGACCGGGAACCAAGTTTGACCAACTGTTCGACAACACGTCTTGCAAACCCCAACGGCACAAGTTGTGATGTTGCGGAGCCGTTTGCGTCGCACCGCCGGCCAAGCGCCGGCGCTTCTGGCCGAATGAGCCATCGGTAACCAATACGGCAACGGCGCCCGATCCGCCTGTCAGAGTCGCCACACCACTTTTGAAGACATCCATCGTCGGTTCGCGGACCATGCGGTCGATCGTGTTTTCGACGATCTCACGAGCCGTCTCGCACGATACAACCAAACCGGCACGGGCTTGACCCAGCTCAATCCGATTCGCGATATCGACAATGCCATTCAAGACACCCAGGCATGCGTTGCTGATGTCGTAAACAAACGCTCCCGGATTCACGCCCACTCCGGCAGCAACCCGACACGCCGTTGCCGGTTCGAAATGTTCGCGGCAAACCCCGGCGTAGATCATGACATCAACGTCGGCCGGCTGAACATTCGATGCCGCCAGCGCCTTGCGAGCCGCTCGAATGGCTCCTTCCGAAACCGGAAAATTCGGCTCCCACCATCGACGCTCCGAGACACCCGTCAGCGACTCCAATTGCCCTTGAGGCATGCGCAACGCTTGGTAGAGCGGTTCGATTCGTTGTTCCAATTCGGCGGACGTGACGACGATTGGTGCAAGCTCGTAACCGATAGCATCGATGAACACACGCGAATAATTCATGGTGGTCGTTCCGTCGTTGGCGGGAATTCTTCTGTTGTAGCAGTCATCCGGTCATCGTGAAGTCTTTCATCTGATAGATCACGCGACCGTCAACGGAAAGATAGCCCTCGCCACGCAAGACGCGGCGTTCGTCGTCCACCCCGGTGATGATGGCGTCAACCACAACCTGCTCGTTAGCCGGCACGACTTGCCCGCGATAGATCCAAGTATGTGTTCGGCCAAACTCCGGCGACCCACCGAAACCTCCCCAACGATGGTAGGCAGCCACTTTCAAGAGTTGAACGAATGCCTCCAGACCGAGCGACCCTGGCCAGACGGGGTCCTGAACAAAATGGGCATTAAAGAACCACTCAGACGGATCGATTCGTTTCGACCCGACGCAGTAACCCAAGCCGTGGGGTCCACCGTCGGCAACCCAGCGTTCGATGGTGTCGAGCATCCGAAGCCGGCCATCGGGAAACGGCGCGGTATCCGGCATCTGAAATCGACCGGCGCGAGCCGTTTCAGCCTCTGTTGGCACATAAAGGCTCGCCTCGCGGATGCCCACTTGATCCGCCAACGATGATCGCGTGAAGAAGCCAAAATAGGTCGTGCCCTGATAGATCATCTGTCCCCGGCATCGGGTCGCGAAGTCAAAGTGCTGGATAATCATCCCTGCCGAGCGGGCGACCTTCGTAAGCTTGACAGTCGTGACGAGCCGTCCCGAATGCGGTTCAACAGGAGCGTGTTGCGTGGCTGTGCCGCCGAGATTGCGAAAATGTAGATCTTCCGAACTGGCCAACGCCGACCCAAGCCAAGCGGACATCCAGCCGCATGCCTGGAGTGCGACTTCGTTGAGAATCGCATAAGGCATGACCGGCAACCGATTCGAGTGAAAGTACCAATCGTCGGGCCGAACATCGTATTCGACGTCGGCCTCGCCACCGGCAGCGAGCTTCCAGGCTTGGGCATCGCGAACGCGGGTCACCCGTGAAATGAACGAATATGGATCATTCGGCAAACGAGCGATAAACCGATCACGGTCGAACGGCCGATACGGTTCGCCAAACGCCCGTGACGGAAAGCCTGCCGCGAATTCCAAGACTTGGTCACGGGTGAACAAAACCGAAACTCGCGCCTCGTTCGCTTTGCGTAAGCCCCAAAGTTCACTCAGTTCCTCTCGACTCGTTCCGGTGAGCCGCAGTGTCATATTCGAGATTTCGACAATTGGCTTGCCATCGGCATACATCAGCACATCGGCAACAGCAAAAGGCTCCGGGCGATAACCGAGTTCTTTGACGGCGACTTCATACATCACGGTCTTGGTCGAAGCCGTCACTTGCCCGCGACATTTGAGGACAGACGCGACGCCGGGCACTGGCTCCCAGGTGGTACGGCGAGCCTCCCCGACCCACCCCAGTCGCAACAGCAGGACCCGAAGGGTGTGCAGACAGCACTCATACATGAGCGTTCCGGGCATTACCTGATCGTCCACAAAATGACACGTCAAGAACCACGCGTCGGGGGCAATGTCCATCTCAGCGCGAATGCGCCCGAGACCGAAGCGGCCGCCGCGTGGATCGAGTTCGACAACGCGATCGACCAATTTGAGCATCCCTCCCGGCAGCGTCAGCGGATCTTCTAAAGGCAGCCCGGCGAACTCGGAGCCAAAACAGTCCGCAAGCCGGCCGGCGCGGAGTGCGCCGAGCTGATGTTCGTCATAGCGTTCGACCGATTCGAGTTTCGCGAACGGCCGCCAGTCGGCAGGAATCTTGCCTGGGACCGGTCGCATTTGCAATTCCGTTTGAACAATGCCCTTCCCCGCCGCGAGTTCCTGTTCGGTGAAGAAGCCGGCACAACCGTCGCGCATCGTGAGCAGCGGCTCGCCATTCACTGTGCCGTCGAAGCGAAACCGAAAAAGGTGCGTGTCACCCTGTCGGAAGAATCGCTCAATGCGAATGTCGTACTTCAACACGTCGCCCGGGCCAGGGAGACTCCGATGAAATGTCACGGCCGCATCAAGCAATCGATAGACCGCAAGGCCCTTCGTGACGAAATCAGCGCCGAGGTACGCGGAAAGCAGCAAATCCGCCTGCCCCGATTCAATCGCGATGCTCGGCGGAATGCGATTCTCAGCGAGATACCATCGGTCCGGTCGGATGGCATGATCCGTTACGACTCGGCCCGACGCCATCGATCGCGGAGTCCCCTCAATCTGAAGGACGTTATCAGCAAGCATCAAGGGGCCGTCAGGCAGCCGGACACGAGTCGGGTGTTGGTCGATCGGCGCGAATTCCGGGCCGAACACTCTCGCGATTGACCCAATCGCGAATTCGAAACAAGCGGCGGTATCGAGGAAGGGCGCCGTCTGCTCCATCGGGAGGCATGGCGCGTCTTGGACGAGCGGCGTCGGCAAGGGGCCGTTGCCCGCGGCCAACGGCAGCAAAGATTGGGCAAACGCCATCACGTTAGCCAGATGGCGAGTGCCGGATTCAGCGAATCGCAGATAATCCGCATGAGCCGCCGCCACCGCTTCACGAGCCGCCACCAATCCGGCCACGATCGGATCGTCCGGCACGTCATCGCTGGACGTCGCGTGCGAAATTGGAACGATCGCAGGACGATCAGCCTTCGGCTGGTCGATGCGTGGAAACGGCCTACCACCGGCAACGACGGTCATCGTTCGGCCGGTGTCGGCTGGCGCGTGTTCGTTCATGAACGTAAACGGCCGGCATTCGACGACCATCGAGGTATGGCCACCATCAACGCTTGTCGATGAGATGATAACTCGGCGTGATTTCCTTCCAAGCGCGGCCGCCACGCATGCCCCAACGAGCGACGCCACGGCGGACGCCGCTCCGGTGTCACCGATCTTATCGGCGACACTCCAAGGTTCCGAATCCTCCAGGATGTCTTGGGAATCGTGAGCCGGTATCAAACATGACCGCATCTCTGTTTCGGCTCCAACGCCGGACGCAGTGGCGACGGAGAGCACGATCGCGAAAATATGGTCGCCGTCGCGCTGAGCGTCGGATAGTCGTTTGAGAATCACGGCGCCGGCACCGTCGCAGGCAACCCTTTGACTCGTCATGTAAAGCATGACACGCGGATCACTGGGCAGATCGACACCTCCGACGAGCGACAAATCGATTTCACGGGATTGCAGTAGCCGAACCGCGGTTTCGATCGCACGACCACTGGAGTTTTCTTCGCTGCAAAGCGTAAAGCACGGACCGCCGAAACGAAATGCGCGGGCCACTCGACTTGCTGTAATGCTCGCCAGGGAACCCATGACGCGATTGGCATTGAGCGCGGGTCCCGCCACGGGTCGCAATGACTCCGGCGCCAACCAGCGCACATGGTAGTTCGTCGTATTAAGATCGAGGCAAAGGCCGATGGAAGCTCCGGCCCTGGCCCGTTTCGATTCCCATCCGCGGACATGCGATAGGGCATCCGCGGAGGCCAACAACGCCACGAGTTGTTGGGGAAGCATTTCCGCGATTTCCATCGGCGGGATGCGGAATCGATCCAAGGCCACAACAACTTCATCGATGAAAAAACCACGGTGCTGATCGGCGGATGGGTTGATTGATCGCAGCCACTGGGCTTGGCCGATGCCCCAATCGTTCGCCTTGGCGGCCGGGACTTTCTCGTCGCCGCTTACGAGGCGTTGAGCCAGCGCCCTCACCGATTGCCACGGACCAAATCGGGCTCCAATTCCGACAACCGCGATCGGCTCGGGCGTCGACAATCGAATAGGAGCGACGGGCTTCGCCGGCAGCGGCGACGGCTCAAAAGCTTCAACGAGGATATGAGCGTTGGTTCCTCCGAATCCGAACCCACTGACGGCTGCCCGCCTCGGGACATTGGCGTTCCGCTTCTGCCACGGCTCGGCGGTCCGCAACACCCGAAACGGACGATCTTCAAACTTCACCTGCGGGCCGGGAGATCGGAAATTCGCGGTCGGCGGCAACGTCTGTTCGCGCATCGCGAGCAGCACTTTAATGAGGCCCGCGGCACCTGCACCGGTCAGGAGATGGCCGACAGTCGATTTAACAGCGCTCAGGACGCATTGGCCGGGTCGATATGCCTCGCCTTTCCAGAGTTCGTTGAGGCTTGCATATTCAACCGCATCACCAACGGGCGTGCCGGTGGCGTGGCACTCAATCAAATCGACGTCTGACGGTCGCCAGTCGGCCCTTTCGTAAGCGGCACGCATGGCTCGCAATTGGCCCTCGCTGGCCGGCGCCAACAGATTGCCCTCGACGTCATTGGAGATGCCGGCGCCCGCGATGATCCCGTGGATGCGATCGCCGGCAGCGAGAGCGTCTTCAAGTCGCTTCAAGACGACAATGCCGGCCCCTTCGCCAACGACCAACCCATCGGCCGCGGAGTCAAATGGCGAGCATCGTCCGGTCACGGATAAGGCGCGAAGTTGAGCAAAGCCCATCTGCGTGTATTGGCAGTCCGGCCTTGCCGCCCCGCCAGCCAGCATGGCGTCGGCTCGCCCGGCCATGAGTTCGTCACAGGCGAATTTCACAGCAAAAAGGGACGATGCGCAGGCCGCATCGAGCGTCAGCCAACCCGCCCCCAATCCGAGCGCCTTGGCCAAGACCCCTGCCGGCAGTCCCGCGACGTAACGATTCGCCGGCTCAACGACCGTGGGAATCTGCGAGGCACCCAGTCCGTTTTGTTCGGCAAACGTCCGCCCTAAGATGGCGAGTGCCAACTCCGAGGCCTTGGTCGTCGGCAGCGCGATATTTCCCAGGATAACGCCGACACGACGACGGTCGAGCGTCGTCGTAACAGCATCTTGCCACGCCCGCCGGCCGGCTTCGAGAATCAAGTGATAAAGCGGATCGAGGCGGCCAACCCAATTGGGGTCGATGTCAAGGCCATCAAATTGCACGCGAAATGCGTCGAGATAGTATCCCCGGGTATGTGGGACCTTGTCGGGAACGGCCAAACCGGGAGCGATGAAACCGGCCGGATCGAACAACCATCGACCCGCCGGCACTTCGCGAGACAGATCCTTGGCGTGGTGAATGTTGGCCCAAAAGGCGTTGAGGTCCGGCGATGCGGGAAAAAGCCCACCGATCCCGACGACGGCGATACGTGGCTCCGCTGGCATAGCGAACGCGTCTCCCTAGGGATGCGACGATCCAACCTTCGTCAGACTTTCAGCAGCAGCCGGTTTCGCCGGTAGGCCGCCGCCAACCCCGCGTCGCGCACACATTCGCATCCCTCAATTCGAGCAAGCATCCGGCCCGTCGTCTCGACAAAATCGATGTCGAATCTGGCAACGGCCGCACCGTCGTGCGTTACTCTCACAACGATGCGAACGATGCCGGCGGGAAACGATCGAACATATTGCCGATAACGAGCCGCAGATGCGGGTAGCCCCGGGCTGCGGTGTCGCCATTGGCCCCAGACAACCGCCAATTGAAACGCGACGTCCATCGCCAAAGGATCGGCAAGCCAGTTCGGGCGCAGCGGTTGAGCGAGCCATTGATTTGGGGACGGCGCAGTTCGAGCCGTCGCGACGATTGACTTTTCGTCAATCCCCTCGATCGTCACCAACCCTTGAAAATCGCGACCGTGGAAGAGCTGCTTTTCGTAAACCGTTTCGATCGAATCAGGAAACGGTTTCGCGGGTGAGACCAGATTCGGCGTTGGGGCAACCGGCAACTGGCCAGCGAGGATGACTTCTGCCCGGGAATGAACAATCTCTCGACCATCACGTCGCAACCCGCGTAATTCAACCGGCACGAAGAATTGACCGTCGCGCTTGTTGGCCTTGCCGGCATAAGCTCGGATCACGGCAGTGTCATCGGGGGCAAGCCGGACGCCGTGGCATATTCTAATATCATTGAAACCGTGGAACATCAGCCCCGGGTTGCCGTGCATCGCTGAATGCCCAAGCCACTCGGCATGAAGAGCTGCTGGAAAGACCGCGTTGCCGTCGAGAACGTGGGACGCCAGGCACGGAGCCAGCGACAGGCTCAATTCCCGCTCAAAGGCCGGTTGCAGGTCGGTGGATGCCGGAACCTCCGCTGCCGACGCGGCCCGCCCCACAACGATTTCCGTGGCACGATCCGAAGCCGTCAATTCTGCAACCATTAAGCCGGCTCCGTCGGCCAAAGGAATCAATCCGATGCCTTCGGACGCGAATACCTTTCGCAAGGCGGGCGTCACCATCCCCCCTTCCCACGGCCCCCAATTGATGGCCACAATTCGACATTCACGGCGCAGACGCCGGAGTTGCTGAGCCATCTTGTTCAGAATCTCGTTGGCCACGGCATAGTTCGCCTGGCCGGTCCTTCCGAATCGCCCTGTGGACGACGAATACAACACAATCGCTTTGAGCGGATCATTGCCGGCCGCTTGAATGAGATGGCGAAGTCCGTTGACCTTTGTGTCGAATACGGCGCGGAATTGGTCATCGGTCATCTCATCAATACGACGATCCGCCAGCACGCCGGCGCCATGGATCAAGCCCGTAATCGGTCCAACTTGCGACCGCACGTCAGCAATGGCAGCCGCAACCTCGTCAGGCTCACGAACATCGACGGCTCGGTAGATAACTCGCGCCCCGGCTCGTTTCATTCGGGCAAGATTGGCCTGAACTTCACGGTTGGCCGCCAGCCGATGGTAATGTTCCCCAATGACCTTGGGAGACACATTGCCATTGAGTTGTCGCCCAAGTTCACGCTTGATCTCGGCCTCGTCGGTTAGACCGTTAAGCCATTCCGGTTCCGACACAGGCTCCGGCGAACGGCCGAACACCACCAGCGTCGGCTGATAGGCTTCTGCCAGAGCCACGGCGGCCTCGGCGGTCACGCCGCGAGCGCCGCCCGTCAGAAGTATCACATCTGACCTACTGAACGGCGTTTGAATGCCGGCCGTTATGGGCGCCTCCGTCAACGATGTTTCCCAGAAACCGTCGGTCGTTATCCCAACTTCGACGGGACCCGATCGCAGACACTCTTCGATCAAGGTGGCGGAACTGACTCGGCCCGGTTCAACGTCAACGGCACGGCATGTGACGTCCGGCCATTCGTGACTGGCGGTTTTTGCCAACCCCGCTAATCCGCCGCTTACAGGGTCCGCAACCAAGGCGCGATCGCCCAACCCAAATTGGCCGTCGAGTTGGGACACCGTCACAAAACAAGCGCCACCGGCTCGCCCCGCTCGGCGCAAGGCCGCAGCCGACTGTCGAGCCCACCGGAAACCAGCCAGCATCTGGTCATCATCCATCAATTCGGGGGCGAACAGAACCATGCCGCCCAGTCCTTCCGGCGCCGGTGGTTGCGCATCGCCCCAACCAAATCGATGACAATCGAAACCTCGACGGCGAATCTCGCCGACCATCTCCTCCGCATACGCGGAGGGTTGCGCGATCAGCCAAATCTTCGATCCGGGAGATATTCGTGCGGACGGGCGATGCTCCGAGGCGAGTCGAGCGATCTTCAAGACTCTTCGCGAGAGTACAACGTTATGGCGATCATCAGAGGGTGCCGGCAACGGCTGTTCTTCAATCGGCGCCGGCAACGCCTGGTTTTCGACCGGTGCCGACGCCGGCAACGGCCCAACTACGGGGGCGCCGACCAGGAAATCGACGATGGCCCGCAACGTGTTGAGCGCTCCAAGGTGTTCAGGTTTGACGACCGGGGCATCGGGCATTCGTTCTTGCAGCGCCGAGAGGATTTCAACTCGCTTGATCGAGTCGATGCCAAGGTCGGCGTCCAGACCCATGTCGAGGTCAAGCATCTCGGGCGGATAGCCGGTCTTCTCGGCGATCACCTCGAGGAGCGTCCGTGTCACTGCGTCGCCGGCTCGATTCTCAGTTACCACTGGTTTCGGCACGGGGGCCGCGGCCGCCAGTACGGGCGACGCCAGCCCGTTGCTCAGGAAATCAACAATCGCCTGAAGCGTGTTCAACGTGCCCAGGTGTTCGGGTTTCACCGCTGGTGCATCCGGGAGACGCTCTTGCAGCGCCGAAAGGATTTCAACCCGCTTGATTGAGTCGATGCCAAGGTCAGCGTCAAGACCCATCCCTAAATCGAGCATCTCGGGCGGATAACCAGTCTTCTCCGCGACAACGCTGAGCAAGACGTTTCGAATCTTCTCGACGTCGGTGACCGCCGGCGGTGGTGCCTTCTCTTGCTTCGATACCGGCGGTGGTGGCGGCGGAGCGGCAACCGGCTCCGCGACCCGCGGAGTTTCCGCCACGGGCACCGCCGCGACGGCATCGAAAGCCGGAATTGGCAATGCCGCGACGGGAACCGATGGGGGCGCGGGAACGACCACCGACGATCCATTGAGAGACGCCAGTAACAATTGCTGCTGCTGCTCAATTAGCCTCGCCAAGGCTTGTTGCGCGGCATCTTGCCCCAGCAGAAATTGCCGATGAAGCTGGGCCGTCTGTTCTTGAAGTCGTTCGAAAGCTGTTAGCCCATCGCGCGTGACGTGCAACGCGTGATCGAGCGACGACTGAGGCAACGGATTCGTTTTCAACGGTTCAGTCACGGTGGTGACCCTAACGGGAGTTGGTGCGGGTTGCAAGCTTGCCGGCTTTTGTTTCGGTTCCAATGGACGCGGTTCGGCGGGCAGACCAATCACGGGAGCCGGTTTCGCGACCGGCGGGCGCTGTGGCTTTGGCTTGACATAGTTGGCACCGCAAATCGGGATTGTATGGCCCGGCTTGGCAACTGGCGGCATGGTGGCCGGATGCGAGGTTGAGCCGTCCCAACTAGCCAACTTCACCTGGAATCCATGGGCCGCAACTCGTGCTAGTATCTGCGCCAGTTCGACGACGCCTGACCTCTTTCCCGCCGACTCGTCAAGCGCGGTGACATCGACAGTTGGTTTTGTCGGCATCCCTTCGACAATGGCTTGGACCAATCGACTCAAGACGCGCCCCGGCCCAACCTCGATGAACAATCGAACTTCCGATTCGACCATGGTCTGGATCATTCGAGAGAATTCAACCGGTCGCGCGAGTTGCCCGGCGAGCAGAGCCCTGGCGGCCCCAGGGTCTTGGGGATACGGTTCTGCGGTCGTGTTCGCGTAAACAGCAATTCGTTCCGACGCAAACGCGGCTGCCTCCACGGCGGCGCGGAATGCCGGTTCCGCATCGGCTACGAACCGGCTATGAAAGGCCGCCGAAACGGGCAACCGCGTCGTGCGCAAGCCACGCTCGGAAAAACACTTTGACGCCTTCTCAATTATCTCCGTGGCGCCCGAAACGACTGACTGTTGCGGCGCATTGCGATTGGCGATAACTAGGTCCAACCCCTGCTCACGGATGACAGCCTCCACAACGGCGAGCGGGCCATGCACGGCGAGCATCGCGCCTGAGTCGCCGTCCCGATCGATGGACATCAGTTCGCCGCGAACCTTGGCCAGTCGCAGAAATTCGTCAATCGCTAACCGGCGGGCAGCAGCTAAAGCCGTCAGTTCACCGAAACTGTGACCCGCAACTGCATCGGGCGAAACGCCAAATCCCTCAATAACCCGCAGCGCTCCGAGGCTGACCGCGCCAATCGCGGGTTGGGCCGTTCGCGTCGCTCTGAGGTCCGACTCGTACTTCGCCTGACGTCGTGAATCGCCGGGGACCGGCGGATAGATCCGATCGCTCAAACGCCCGTCTGAGGATCCCACGACTCGATCGGCCGCCGCCAGCGTTTCTTGCATAGCGGGGAATTGACAAGCCAAGTCACGCAACATTCCCGGGTACTGCGACCCCTGACCGGGGAACAGAATCGCGAGTTTACCCGTCCTGGGGCCAGAGCCGTAATAAACTCCGTCCGGCAACGTCCAAAAGCGTTCGCTGCCGCGTTTGGCAACCTCGGCGGCGGCCCGAGCCCACAAACGAGGCCGGTCTCCTTCCCGCGTGGCGACGAGAATCAACCGGCATGCGGCAACGGACCGAAATGCCGCACGCGAATCCGCCGCTCGGCGTTTCACGTCGTCCCACGGCATCGCTGGATTCCAGTCGCCGAGCAATCTCACGATACCATCAGGGGATTCCGACATAAAGGCGATGATTTGAACGTCACCGTCCCAGTCGATATCCGGCTTGTTTGGCTGGTATTCCTCAAGGACGGCGTGAAAGTTGCTGCCTCCAAAACCGAAGGCGCTGACGCCGGCCCGTCGCGGGTGCCCGTCGCGAGGAAGCCAAGGCCTTTTCGTTGCGTTCAGGTAGAACGGCGACTGATCGCGGGTCAACGGCTCGGCAGGCTCATCGGCCTTGATGGACGGAGGCAGTACTTTGTGATGCAGGGCCAGGGCCGCCTTGATAAGGCCCGCGGCACCCGCCGCGGCCTTTGTGTGGCCGATTTGGGATTTCACCGAGCCCAGCGCGCACCACGGCCTATCCAAGCGTTGTCCCGCGTCACTCAAAAAGACATCCGAGAGTGCCTTCAACTCCGTGGCATCACCGACACGCGTCCCCGTGCCGTGAGCCTCAATTAGGTCGATGGTGTCCGGCGTGACATCGGCGACTCGATATGCATCCTGCAAACATCGAACCTGACCTTCCGCCGATGGAGCATAGATCGCGTTGCCCTTGCCATCGCTCGATGTTCCAACGCCTCGGATGACGGCGTAGATTCGATCCTTGTCGCGTTCCGCATCGGCCAATCGTTTGAGAACGACCAACCCCAGCCCTTCGCCGAGAATCGTACCGTCGGCGTTAGCCGCGAACGGCCGCGCTTGACCCGTGGGCGATAAGGCCGGAGTCTTGCTGAAGCACATGTACATGAAGATGTCGTTGAACGTGTCGGCCCCGCCGGTGACGACCATGTCGCATCGGCCGGCGTTCAGCTCCATGGCGGCGAGGTGAACGGCACTGAGCGAACTGGCACATGCGGCATCGACGACGCAATTCGTGCCTCCCAAATCGAGCCGATTGGCGATGCGACCGGCGACAACGTTACCGAGTAATCCGGGGAAGGAACTTTCCTGCCAACCGACGTAAGACTCGCTGATTCGTTGGACGACTTCGTCGACAACGGAATCCGGGACGCCGGCGGCCTTCATGGCGCGTTTCCAATGCGGGTGGCCCAATCGAGCGCCGAGCGGGATGACCAATTCCAGGGTACCCGTGACGCCCAAGACGACGCTCACGCGCCGCCGGTCAAATGGACGATCGGGGCCGTAGCCGGCATCGCGCAAGGCCATCGTGGCCGCAACCAACCCGAGCAATTGCGTACTATCGGTAGCTTCAAGATCGTTGGGCGTAATTCCAAATTCCAACGGGTTGAACGGATATGGATCAAGGAAGCCCCCTGTCTGAGCGTAGGTGCGATCGGGAGCTTTTGGATCGGGATCAAAGTAATCGTCGGGATTCCAATGCGTCGGCGGAACGGGGGCGATGGCATCACGGCCGGCTTTGAGGTTCGCCCAAAAATCGCGCAGGCCGTTCGCCTTGGGAAAAAGGCAGCCGATTCCAATAATTGCCAATGGTTGCATATCTGTTTGAGCAATCCCCGAAGCGACGATCAGGCCGACTCGGCTCCGGCGAATCGCTTCTGAAGGTCCGAGAGTTCCAGGGGGCGCGTCTCGCGCAGGTCAGCCGGCATGGTGACGCCTTGCGATTGCAAAGCCTGCCATCGCTGCCACAGTGCTGCGCCGTAGAGCAGATTGAGCGCCACCACAACCACGCGCCGGTTTGCCGGCGTTTCCAAGAACGAGCCGCGAGTCCATTCATTGAACGCGCCCATCGCGGGCCCGCACCAAATCTGATAGTCCAGCTTGCGACTCGCCTCACCCGTATTGGCCCAACGCGACGAAAGCCCAAGATACCAACGAAACACCAGCGCCATTTGGAGCTTGGGATCGGTTGCCGCCCGCGAAAGCTGCCCCGGCTCGCGTTGTCGCCAGAATTCCTGAGTCTCGTTCCAGATTTGCGAAATCGGCGCGCGAAAAACGTTCTTTTCCAATTGCGTCCGTTCCGCGGCGGGTATGGCATCAAGCGATGGATAGGCTCGATACAGCTCGAACAACTTGGCAGCACGCATTGCAAACATCGTGCCCCGCTTCAAGACTTGCACCTTGACCCCCATCTCAAACATATCGGCGGCGGGGGCCATGATGACATCGGCTTGCTCAGCCTGTGCCAGCATGTTACGCACGAGATCCGAACTTCCCGATTCGATGCAGGCTTGGTTGATCGACCCCGTCACGACATAGGCGGCCCCCATTGCGAAAGCGGCGGCAGTCGACGCGGGCGTTGCGATCCCGCCGGCGGCCCCGACCCGTAACGGGCTCTCATAGCCAAACTGCCGTTGAAAACGATCGCGAAGCGCGAGGAGAGTTGGAATCAGGGTGATTGCCGGTCGATTGTCCGTGTGTCCGCCGGAATCGGCTTCGCCGGTGACATCTTGGGCCACCGAAACTCGCGCCGCCATCCGCGCTTGGTCTTCGGTCAGGTCGCCACAATTCACCAACTCGCGAAGGAACTTGTCGGGGGGCGGCGCGAAGAACTTCGACGCGACCTCCACTCGTGAGACCTTGGCGATGACCCGATTCGGAGTGACGATGCGACCGGATCCATCGCGTCGAATTCCGTGGACCCGGTAGCGAACGATCGGAAGCGTCAGATCGAGATAAGCGGAAGCTTCGACTAATGGAACTCTTCGACGGATATAAAGATCGGCAATGGCCGCTTCCACCGCCGGCTCATTGGGGCTGTGGATTAGATTGAATCCGTACGGGGCGTCACCGAGATTCCTCTGGATGCGGTCGATGTTCTGTTCGACCCTCGACGGCGACAGGCCAGCCGCACCAAAAAAACCGATCATCCCCGCTCGGCCCATCGCTTCGACGATTTCGGCCGAACCGATTCCATTGGCCATGGCGCCGGTCAGATACGCATAACGGATGCGGTGGTCCGCGCAAAATGAGGCATCACCGAGCTGATCCGGACGACACGCGGGCAGGATCGCAGCGATAGGGACGGCATCCGGTTCCGGTGAGGAATTGGTGAAACTACAATATCCACCCGTCACCACCGCGGGGCCTTCATCCGTGGCCACGACGATGACGGGCCGCGACAGATCGCTGATCGCATCACGGATGGCACGATGGCCCATCGCGACCGAACCGGGGCCAAGCCACCACCCCGACAGGTTCGGGCGAGCGAGAAGGGGCGCCGTAGGTTCACTTGCGGCAGTCGACATGACGGCCCATCGTGTTGTAAAGCATGTGGCCAACCAAAAGGTTATTGGTACGTCCGGCGTCGCTTGTTGCCAACCGGAAAAAGCCCTAAGAACGGAATCCAGAATACCGGCCGGATTGCCCAATCGGCACAACCGTCACGGGCTATGGTTCGCTCGGCAATCTAAGGGGACCCGAACGACCTGCAATCTCGTGAATCAGGTGCCAAAAACAAAAACAGTCCGCGAACACCCGTTGGGCAAACTCGCGGCCTGATAGCAGTGATCGCGGGTGAATTTGGTTGCCACGAAGATTCCGCCGAGAAAACCACTGTCGAGATCGCCGCTGATCGAATTGTCATCGACGGTGCCGTCACCCCGTAACTTGACACCGCGGAATTGATCGTCGCCAAAAACCGCGTGATTGCCGCGATCGTCGTTCAGGGAAGTCGTACTTCAGAAGAGGGTCGTGCATGCGTCTCCAGTCGGCGCGTATTGCCCCTCGGCCGCTCGCCGAAAAAACGTTCGAAAGATTGACTGAACAAGGCGATCGGAATCGATTCGAGTTTTTAGGTCGGCCGACGCCTGCCCATGCGCGAGGGCACGCAAGCGATGAGCGTACCGAAGATACAACTGGGTCGCCGCGTCGGGTCGCCCCTGCCGAAACTGTCGCAAGAGCGAAGCATCGGTTTCGTGGACCACGGGTTTGTTCGGCGGGTCGGTGCTCATGGCAGTCGCCCCGGAAAGGGGAAGCGATTTCGGTCTATGGTAACCGCCAACGAAGTGAAAGAAAACGGCCCGAAGGCATTTGCCCCCCGGGCCGAAGTGGTTTGTTGGATGTCGATTAGGGTTCAGGTTGAGAACTGAATACCCCCGGAAAGACGATACCATTCGCCATCACGCCAGACGAGGACGATCTCCGAACTGCCCTTCCAGGCAGTGCAGTACGGACCATGGGCGGCGATCACGGACCATCCTTGGTTGCGAAGGAGTTCGAAATTGGGTTCGAGGGTCGACAGATTGAACTTGGAGGTAGTCGGCATGTTAGCCTCCCACTTAAGTAGTTACGTCAAGGTGCCTTACGACAAAAACCGCGGGAACAAACTGCAACCGCCGTGCCGTGTCCTTGGCGGGATCGCACAACAGTTCCATGTTATCGACGTAAATATTGTAGCAGATTAAGGAAAAAACCGGCCGGCTATTCCTATAACGACGATTATGGCGCGGTTTAACATTGAATTCTAGACTAATTCTGCAACAAAGCACTTGAATAAGCTGTGTTTTTCAACCGGCACGCGTCATGATTGATTTTCCGTGCCTAATTTTCGCCAGCGGAAGCCTTTAACTGACGAGGACAACCGGAGGAATGTTGGAGTGGCTGACACCACCCCGGTCCCTGAGAATCCGATCGGGCACGCGAAGGTAGCACGGTTGCTGATGCAGCACCGAACTGCCTTGTACGGCTTTATTTACGCTTGCATTCGCAACCATGCCGACACCGAAGACATTCTTCAGTCGGTTTGTGTTGTCGTGACCGAGTCGATCGACCAATTGCGGGAGGAGAGCGGGTTCTTCCCTTGGGCTAGGGAAATCGCTCGCCGCAGGGTATTGGCTTTTCGCCGCACCAGCCGGCGCGAGCAGCCGCTGGATCCCGAATTGGTTCGCATTTTGGCGGAGGCTGCGGATCGGGTCGAGGACGAGCGATCTGCCTCGGTTCATCGCACAGCGCTGCTGGCTTGCCTCGAAGGATTACCCGGCGAAAGCCGGCGAATTATCACGATGCGGTATGATGGCTCAGCGAAAGATGTTACGGCGATTGCCCAGAAATTGGGACGTACGGTGCAATCGGTTTATGCTCAGTTGAAGCGGATTAAGATCGCACTGCGAGAATGTGTCTCGCGCCGATTGGCGACGGAGTTGAGTTGATGCAATCACGTGCGGATACGGAACTGCTGTTGGCCTACCTCGATGGGATGATTGACCCCGCGTCGATTTCCCAAGTCGAGGCCCGCCTGAAATCCGATCCGCCCTTCGCGGATGAGTTGCTCAGGCTCGCTCGTAACGAGGCAGTTATCGGAGAGTGGGTTCGCTCGAACTCTTTTGTCGAAACCGCTACCGTTCCGACCGTGAAGCTGTTGCGTCGCCGCATCGTGGCATGGATCGGAGTCGCTGCGGTCTGTGCCGCCATTCTGATCGCTCTGGGAGTTTTCGTGGGCCGACCGGGCAACACGCTGCCGCCCGGCACGGCCCTGGCGCGGTTGGAAACGGTTGTCGGAGACGTCGAAATCGTCACTCCCGACGGCAGTTCCTTCCTCGCGGAGGAAGGGCAACCGCTCTTCGCCGGCCACGAGGTGCGAACTGGGGGCGCCGGAAGTTCGACGGTCTTGCGTTGGTTTGATTCCAGTCGCCTCGAATTGAAGGCCGACACCCGTGTCCGACTTGAGAAAGTGACCAAGTCGCGCCCGAAAGCATTCGTTCGCGAAGGATTGGTCGCTGCCGAAGTCGCGGAGCGCCCCAATGGTGGCGCCCTGATCGTGGCCAGTGAGGCCGCCGAAGTCCGAGGGCTTGTTGGCCGGGTCAGTTTTGCGACACTTCCTGAGATGACTTACGTCGAAGCAGACGAAGGTAGTTTCCGCTTGACGCGAATGAGCGATGGGCAATCCATCCACCTCAGCCGAGGTTATTTTGCGGTCGCCAGTAACAAGTCGCCTTTGATTCCCCAACAGAGCCTTTCCAAGCTAGTGGATGCCCATTCCGTGCTTTCTCACGGCACCGGAGCGGTGTCGGGCCTTTTCTATCGCCGCGACGGAACCGGTTTGATTTCGACCAACCACGACGGAGCTATTCGGTTTTGGGACCTCGAACATGGCAATTGGTCGTCTCCGCGTGTGTCGAGACCATTACCAAAACGGGCGATTCGTGTGGCGGCAAGCCATCCGTTAGCCGACATGTTGGCCGTGGCGGCCGACGATCGCCAGGTGCGGCTCATCGAATGGAAGACGGGGGCCGAGCAGTTTGTCGGAAAGCCGTTCCGGGGTCGCATTAACACGATGGCATTCTCCCCCGATGGCGGGTTCTTGGCAATCGCATGGCACACCGCCAAGGAAAGCCACGACGTTCAGATACTGAATCTGACGACGATGACTCTCCAGACGCTGCTCACCGACCATTCCGCTCCCGTTACAACCCTGACCTTTGCCAATGACGGGACACTCGCGACGGGTTCCGTCGATCGAACGGTCAAGCTTTGGGACGTGCGACAATCTCAACTGTTGCGAACGCTTACCAAATTCCCTGGTGAAGTGCGGTCGCTCGCATTTGCTCCCGACAATTCCTTGCTGGCGGTCGGGTGCCGTAACGGCGCTCTGAAGCTGTGGGACATGAGCGCGATGGCCGAGCGAGGCCGTTGCACCGGTCACCTTCGCGAAGTTAGTGCCCTGGCGTTCAGCCTGGACGGGCGAGCTATCGCTTCCGGCTCAGCGGATGGGACAGCACGACTCTGGGACGCTTGCGACGGGCACGAATTGGCTTTGTTCAAAGGCCACCAACAAGCCGTCGGCTGCGTCGCCTTTCACCCGTCTGGTCAAATGCTCGCCACGGGCGGAGCCGATAAGAAGATTCGCATTTGGGACATTCCCGCCGTTGATCCGTAGTCCTTGCGTCGCCCCTCTTTTCAACAAGTATCCTCATGAAACGCGCATGTTCTCTGTTGGCCGTCTTATTTCTGTTCGGCCTGTTCGCAATCGGTCGCGCCGACGATTCCAAGCCCGAAGTTGGCTTTAAGCCGCTGTTCAACGGCAAGGATCTGACCGGTTGGCGTTACGGCAAAGAATCGCTCGATGGCAAAACAGAAACGGCCGACAAGCGATTTCATGTGACCGACGGCATCATCGTTGCTGCCGAGGGCAAAGGCATTCGCGATTTGAATACTGTCGCCGAACTCAGCAAGGAATTCGTTCTCAAGATGGAGTTTCGGGCAGCGTTGAGGGCCGATAGCGGCGTATACGTTCGCGGTCCTCAGCTCCAATTACGCGACTTCATTCGTCGCGGCGAGCACAAACATCTAAAAGACGCCTTCAAGAACGATGACTGGAACGAACTGGAAATCACGGTGCGGAATCGGGCGTTGACCACGACGGTCAACGGCAAAGGCCTTTCGCCCTCCGACACTCTTGAATTGCGAGTTGCGGATGGAAAACCGACCGGAACGTTGAACGGGAAAGCGATCGACGTCACGAATGTCCAGGTTACGTATGGCCCAACGGCGGTGTGCAAGATCAACGGCGTGGCCTTCGACCCAAATTACAAGCCCGGTGTGAAGGGATCGATCGGATTGCAGGCCGAAACGGGCAAATTTGAATTCCGCCGCATTCGCATCAAGGAAATGGCTCCCTGATTCCCTTGGCGTGTCATTCAAACGATTCGCTGATAAAGGCGAAAGTGCATCTCGGTGAAGCCTAGGCATTGATAGACAGCCTGGGCTTTGTCATTGGCTCGTTCGACATAAAGGCGAAACAAGACAACGCCCCGGCTGCGCCCCTCGGCGAGAGCGGCTTGCCAGAGTGTCCGAAACACGCCTCGACGGCGATGCTCGGCATGGACGTAGACGCTTTGCAGCCACCAGATCCAACCATTGCGCCAGTCACTCCATTCGAAGGTGACCATCAGTTGACCGACGACTTGATCTTGAATCTCGGCGACGAAATAAAGTCCTCGTGAGGGGTCGCCGAGAACAGCCTCGACGCCCCGAGCCAGGATGTGGTTGTCGAGTGTCAGATTCTCGGTCTCCAGAGCCAAACGGCGATTGAACTCGGCAACGACAGCCGCGTCCGCCACCGACCCCGCCCGCACCCGAATCGTCATGGTTGCCTCATTCGAATAATTGTCGTAGTGTAACGATTTCTTAAATACTGAGCCGAGACCTGTAATGGACCTGGCCCGACACATTCGCGATATCCCGGATTTTCCGAAACCGGGGATACTATTCAAGGACATCACGCCGCTGTTGACGGTGCCGGATGCGTTCACCGAGTCGATCCGCCGGTTGACGGATGTGTATCGTCAGCGGCCCATTGATGCGATTGCCGCCGCCGAGGCGCGCGGATTCCTGTTCGCGGCACCTTTGGCTTTAGCCCTCCACAAGCCGCTTGTTCCGTTACGGAAACCTGGAAAGCTACCGTACCGAACTTACAGCTTGAAATACGAGTTGGAATATGGCAGCGCCGAGCTTCAGATGCACATCGACAGCATCGTTCAAGGTCATCGCGTCCTGCTCGTGGACGATTTGCTCGCGACAGGCGGAACGATGTTGGCTGGCGCTCAGTTGATCGAACAAGCGGGGGGCATTGTCGAGAGTTGCGCCTTCCTCGTCGAGTTGGCATTCCTCAAGGGCCGCGAGAAACTCGCCCCCCGTGAGGTCTTCAGCCTTATCCGCTACGATTGAGGCCTTGGGAGTAGACACCGATGATTGATTTCACGAAGACCGAGTTGATCCCCGCAATTGCGCAAGATGCCGCCACGGGCCAAGTCTTGATGATGGCGTGGATGAACCGCGAGGCCTTCGAAGAGACCATGCGGACCGGCCGCGCCGTCTATTGGTCCCGAAGCCGGAAAAAGCTCTGGCGCAAAGGCGAAGAGAGCGGAAATGTCCAAGAGGTCCGAGAGATATACATCGATTGTGATGCCGACACCATTTTGTTGAAGGTACATCAGATTGGGGGCGCGGCCTGCCACGAGGGATTCGCGAGTTGCTTCTTCCGCAAGATCGAGGGAGACACGGTTCGCGTGATTGGCGAGCGTTTGTTTGATCCTGCTAAGGTGTACGCGAAATGAAACCGGTGCTGAAATTGGGCATTCCCGCGGGCAGTCTGCAAGAAGCGACCGGCGAGTTGTTTCGCCGCGCCGGCTTTCGGATTTCGTTTGCGAGTCGAAGTTATTACCCCGCAATCGACGACCCCGAGATTGAATGCACACTGGTGCGGGCCCAAGAGATGCCCCGGTATGTTCAGGACGGCTCGTTCGACTGCGGTCTGACCGGCTACGATTGGATTCAGGAAAACGATGCCGATGTCGTGGAACTGGCCGAGTTGGTGTTCAGCAAAGTCAGTCGCCGGCCGGTGAAATGGGTTCTTGCCGTTCCCAACGACTCGCCCATTCAGTCCGTCCAGGACTTGCAGGGAAAACGCATCGCGACTGAAGTCGTGAAGCTGACCCAGCGTTGGCTGGCCAAGCATGGAGTGACGGCTTTGGTTGAATTCAGTTGGGGTGCCACTGAGGTCAAGCCGCCGAAGCTCGCCGACGCCATCGTCGAAGTGACCGAAACCGGAAGCTCGCTCCGGGCCAACAATCTGCGAATCGTCGCCGAATTGATGCAGAGCACCACTCGGTTCATCGCGAATAAGGCCGCGACCGATGATCCTTGGAAAAAACAAAAGATGGATGACATCCTGTTGCTTCTTCGAGGCGCCATGGCCGCGGAGGGCAAGGTCGGTCTGATGATGAACGTCCGACACAGCGACCTCAAGCAGGTCCTGGCGATATTGCCCGCGATGCAGAAACCGACAATCTCGTCGCTCTCGGACCCGGACTGGGTCGATGTTCTGACAATCATCGAAGAATACGACGTTCGCCGATTGATCCCGGCTCTAAAACGGGCCGGCGCGTGCGGCATCGTGGAATACCCATTGAACAAGGTCATTGATTGAATCACTGCTCTTCGGAACGGACCCTCCGCGTGCAGGAGCGAACTCATCGGGGTCGATCGTGAGCCAAAAAACTTGGGGCGGGCGATTCGAGGGCGGAACCGACCATCGCGTCGAGACGTTCACCGAGTCCATTCAGGTTGACCGGCGGCTCTACCGGCACGATATTGTCGCCAGCCAGGCACACGCCAAGATGCTGGCCCATACCGGGATCTTGGCGCACGACGAAGCGACACGCATCGTCGCCGCCTTGGACCAGATTCGCGGGCGTATCGAGCGCGGCGAATTCAACTTTACATCCGAGCTTGAAGACATTCACACCCACATCGAACAATCATTGATCCAAATGTTGGGTGACCTTGGCCGGAAACTCCACACCGGCCGCAGTCGCAACGACCAAGTCGTAACGGACGTCAAGCTCTGGGTTCGCGACGCCATCGATCAGACGGACCAACGACTTGAAACTCTCCAACGATCGCTGCTGTCGGCCGCCTTACGCGAGCGTGACCTCGTGATTCCCGGGTACACGCATCTTCAGCGGGCGCAACCGGTGTTGGCAGCCCACTACTTTCTGGCCTATGTCGAGAAGTTTCAGCGAGACCGCGACCGGTTGGCCGATTGCCGAAAACGCGTCAACGTATTGTCGCTGGGCGCCGCGGCCCTCGCCGGTACATCGCTTCCTATCGACCGTGATTTCGTCGCTCGCGAACTTGGCTTTGACGCCGTCGCCGACAACAGCCTCGATGTCTCCAGTGATCGCGACTTCCTAATTGAATTCGTCTACGACCTTTCGATGATCGCGCTGCATCTGAGCGGTTGGTCCGAAGAGTGGATTCTGTGGGCTACCACGGAGTTTGGCTTCTTGACGCTACCGGACAGCTTCTGCACCGGGTCGAGCATCATGCCGCACAAGAAAAACCCCGACGTTCTCGAGTTGATTCGCGGGAAGACCGGCAAAGTGGTGGCGTCACTCACGCAGTTGCAGGTTCTGATCAAAGGCTTGCCGTTGGCCTACAATCGCGACCTTCAAGAGGACAAGGCGGCGCTTTTCGATGCCTTCGACACGGTCGCGTCATGCCTCGACGTCGCGGCTCCGTTGATCGATGGAACTCGTTTCCGCCGAGAGACAATCGAATCGAGACTTGAAGATGGATTCCTAGACGCGACCACGTTCATGGAACTGCTGATTCGCCGCGGGATCCCCATGCGGTCGGCCCATGAAATTGTCGGAAACCTCGTCAAGAGTTGCGAGCAACGTCGCTGTCGCCTCCGGGATTTATCTGCCGAGGTGTTCGACACCGTTCAGCCGGGTCTCGCGGATGCGGTCCGCGATGCTCTCGGCGTCGCCAACGCGATTGCGTCATTTCGCAGCCGCGGATCGACGGCCCCGGCCGAAGTTGAGAGGCAGTTGATAAACTGGAGTTCGCGACTCAATCCCGTGACCGCCGCGGGCAGTTCGGCCGATCGACCCAATTAAACGATGGCATTGGTAATTGACGTCGGATATGATCTAACTTTCAAGAGATTGTCGCAAGGTTGCTCGCCGAGCCGCTACTCGCGGAAAGAGCTGCAAGCAGGCGTACCGGTGACCAATCGCAGTGGGGAAATAGCTTTCGACCATGGACCATTTCAATTACCGCGGGCGTGTGTTGTACTGCGAAGACGTTCCGGTCCCCGACCTCGCGCAAACGTACGGGACGCCCCTCTATGTCTACAGCAAAGCGACGTTGGTGCATCATCTGCGAGAGTTGCAGCGGGCCTTTGCGCCGGCCAACCCGTTGATCTGCTACAGCATCAAGACGAATGCCAACTTGCACATCATTCGCTTGATGATCGAACATGGTGCCGGCGTGGACGTGACCTCGGGCGGAGAGCTGTTTCGAGCTTTGAAGGCGGGCGCGACTGCCGACAAGATTGTCTTCGCGGGCGTGGGTAAGACCGACGCCGAGATGCGTTACGGATTGGAACAAGGCGTCCATCTGTTCAATGTCGAGAGCGAACAAGAACTGTTGGCGCTCGGAGCCGTTGCCAAGGAACTGGGAACCGTTGCCAACGTCGAATTACGGGTCAATCCCGACCTTCCGCCAAAGACCCACGTCAAGACTGATACGAGCGTCAAAGGCGTGAAATTCGGATTGGACATTGAAAGTGTCCTCGATGTCGCGAAGAGCGTCGTGGGTCATTCGCACCTTCAGATTCGCGGCCTCCACATGCACCTCGGTTCACCAATCCTCTCCACCGATCCCTATCGCCAGGGAGTGGAGAAAGCGGTACGGCTGATCGAGGATCTTCGTGCTCAAGGACACCGAATCACGCATCTCAACATGGGCGGTGGATTCGGCATCCATTATCGCAAGAACGAAGCACTGCCCGCGGCCGAATTCGCCGCCGTGATCTTGCCGGCCGTCGAACGTACCGGTTGCTCGTTGATACTGGAGCCGGGCCGATTCATCGTCGGAAACGCCGGTATCTTGATCAGCCGCGTCATTTTCACCAAGGAAACCGGCGGCAAGCGGTATGTGATTCAGGATGCGGCGATGAATGACCTGATTCGACCGACGCTCTATGATTCGTTCCATCGAATTTGGCCCGTCATAGTGGCTGACCAACTCCCGTGTCCGCCCGACGATTTTGATGGGGATATTCCCGGAACTCAACGTCAAGACGTCGTAGGGCCGGTGTGCGAGTCGGGCGACTTCTTGGCGAAGAATCGCAGCCTCCCGGAACTGAATCGCGGTGACCTGTTGGCGGTCTTCAGCGCCGGCGCTTATGGCATGGCCATGAGTTCCAACTACAACGGACGACTGCGAGCCGCCGAGGTCATGGTGGACGGGGAAAATCATCGGCTAATTCGCCGACGCGAGACGTTCGCGGACCTGGTTCGAGCCGAGGAGGAAGTCCCGGCGTGACGATTGCACTAATCGTAGCGAGCATCGGCCATGGTCAAAGTCTACGCATCAGGCGAAAAGGATCATCCTCCCCAGCGAGGTCGTGCAAAACAGTAGCGCCGTTGAGACGGTACACAATGTCGAATGTGTTATGATGGACGAGTGCAGCGCCGCGCGCTGCCTTAGATTCCCACGGACCGGTCCCCTTGTGAGGAGAACCTGCCGGTGTTCCGATCGTTCCGTCACTCATTGCTCGCGGCACTGGTCATAATCACGCCCGCTTCGTTGTCGGCGCAAGGCCTCGATCTCATCGATAAGCCAAAGACGGCCGCACAGTTTTGGCGTGCTCTGAAATTCGAAATTGCCTCGGGCAAGTTCGATCAGGCCGGCGACTACCTTAGCGGGTTCTTGGCGACCAACCCCACCAATGAGGTTCTTTTGGACATTGAGCAAAAGGAAGGCATCTCCGCGTTCCTTGAATTGCGCAACGTCCCGAAGTGGTCAGACAACCCCAAGATTCAGGCTGTCGCTCGCCAGAACGTCGAGACGCTTATCAATCGCGTCACCGACGCGCTTCGCAAGTTCCGGTCCGACCCAGTGCGAATCGCCAAATTCGTTCGCAACCTGACCGCGTCACGCGAAGAGCGCGAATTCGCCATCGTTGAGCTTCGCAAATCCGGCGCCAGTGCGATACCTCATTTGGTAGCCCAGCTTCTGGGCGCTGATGTTGATGATCGCCTCGCGATGCTCAACGCGATTCCGCTTCTCGGCCCAGAGTCCGTGCCTCCTTTGTTGGCAGCGATCGATGCCGACAGCCCGGCGTTGAAGGGTGACATCATTGAGTCACTCGGAAAACGAGCGGATATCGTCAGCCTGATGGGCAAATCCGAAACCGACATTATGCCGACGCTGTGGCACTTGTCCTCGCAGCCGGGAACGGTCGGCGCCCAAGCGCGGAACATGATCGTCACGCTCAAGGGCCGAAGTCCGTCGCAGCTTGCACCGGCCGTTGAAGAACTCACGCGAGCCGCCGACGCCATCTACTATCACAAGGCAACTTTCGCGAAATCGACCGAAGAGCAAACCATCTGGTATTGGGAAGCCAACAAGGTTCAGTCCCGAAAAGTGACGGTCACGGCGGCCGAGGAGTTTTATGGTCTGCGCTATGCCCGATGGGCGTTGGCCATCGATCCGAACCATGAACCGGCTCTCATGACCTTTTTGAGTATTGCGGTTGAGAAATCGTATGAACGAACGGGTTTCGACGCTCGGTTGGCGAAGTCGGCTCCCGCCGTTCACGAACTTCTCGCCCTGACCCCTTCACGAGTGCTTCTGCGAATGCTCGATCGGGCGTTGACGGACGGGCGCTCAAGCGTTGCGCTGGGTATCGTTCAAGTCTTGGGTGAACGTGCAGAGACGCGAGGAGTACCCAGTGCTTCCCGAATGGCGACGGAATCGCGAAACCCCGACGCCCATCGGACAGCCCCCGATTCGGTCGTGAGGGCGTTGAACAGCCAAGATCGCCGCGTCGCCCAAGCGGCAGCCGATGCGATCCTGCGAATTCCGGGACCACCGGCGGCAGGCGTCCCCGCGCGAGTTGTCGAGATTTATCGATCCGCTCTCGCCGCCGGGGAAGCGATGACAATGACTCGACCCAAAGCCCTTATCGCCGACGCCGATTCAACGCGAGCCGATTTGCTTGCCGAGACGGTGCGCCAAGCCGGTTTCGACAGTGTGGTTGTTCACACCGGCCGCGATGCCTTGAAACGACTTTCCGCGGCCTCCGACATCGACGTTGTCTGGGTCGATCATGAGATTCCGTATCCGCAGTTGCCCTATTTCCTCTCGCAGGTTCGCGCAGACTATCGCTACGGAAGGCTTCCCGTGATGGTCACGTTGTCCAGCAACCCCGAGTTGGGCAGGCTTCCCGAGCTAGACGTTCGACTTGGGCGCCTGACCAGTGCGGTTGCCGGCGTGAAGGTCGTCGATAAGACGCCACTCCGGATTGAATTGGCCTACGACGCATTGGCAACCGATGTCGCTGCGATTGAGACCTGGCTGAAGAGCGTGACGCACGATCATCCAAAGCTCAAGGTGACCACAGACAGCGTCCTATATGTCCGCATCGATACCGTTGCGTACAAGGAACCGACCAATGAGATGATCCAACAGTTGCGAGAAATGACCATTGATCTGTTCGAAATCAAGGTCGTTCAGGAGTCGCCGACACGAACTCTATTGGGCATCAGTTCGGATCGTCAGGCGCCGGCCGAGTTGGAGGCCCGAATGCAACGATTCGTCCGCGACTACAAAGAAACACGGGTCACGCGGGAGGTGGCCACCCGAGTCGTCATTACCAGCGGCGTGTCGATGGCGGTTCCGATCGATGTTGAACGCCGAGTCTTGGCCCAAGCGCAACCTCATCGCAATACGCAGGTCGTGAATCGTCCGGTAACGCCGGAAGCGGTCGTCAGCGGCCTCCTTGCCGTCGCGGATACGGCCGGCCGGCCCTTGTCGCCCGCAGAACGCAAGGATTCTCAGATTCGTGCCATCGATGCCCTTCGCAAGATGGCGACGGGAGTCATTAGCGGTTATGATGTTCGGCCGGCCGCATCGGAGATTCGCGCCGCGATGCTCAATGACGAATTGGCTCCGGCTGCCATCGAGGCCACCGGCCGGATGTCGGGCACCGATTCTCAGAACGCGCTGGCGGCCGTCGCACTCAATGAGAAACGACCTGGCCCGATTCGGGTTCTCGCAGCCGGTGAACTTGTCCGCCATATTCAGGCGCACGGCTCAGGGGCGATCAATGACGCCATGTTGAAGCAGCTAATTCGTGCCGCCGAGAGCGATCCGAATGCCGACCTCAAGATGGCGATGCAACTGGTGGTAGGCGCATTCTCAAACGATCGCGTACTCGCCAATCTGCCCAATGACGATGCCCGAGCCAAATGGGTCAACCGGGTCATTCGCTACGTCCCGGCGGCTCCGGGAGGCGCCGCGCTGGCCCCAGCTCCCGCGCCTGCCGAGAAGAAAGATGAAGGCAACTAGGCCGATTCACTCTGCGTAAAGTCGATATCGTAAACCACAGGCCCCGAGGCGTGAATGCCGCCTTCGGGGCCTGCGACTTTTGTGAATCACAACTACAATGCCTTCAGCGATCCGCGAAAATCAGCGCAAGTTGCAGAAGCCGCCGCGTTCAACCGGCAACGAATCTCAACGTTTCCGTTTTGGGGGGAGCATGCCATGACCCGTCAGCCTTCACACACCGTCCATCCCCCGACCGTTGATGAACTTCTGGCCGGTTTCCTTCGCGGTCAGACGATGGCCCGCGACGAGGGAATCGCAGCAGCGCCTATTAGCGAAGTGGAACTCCACGACGCCTCGGCAACCCCGCCGGTCGATGCCCGTCTCGCTTGGGACGATGCCAGTTTCCTGCTCCGCGGTCGCGTTGGTTCGAAGAAACTCCAGCCTCCGCCAGATTGGACCCACCTTGCCGTCGCTGCCGAACCGATCCACGCTTTGGCCTTCGCGGTGGGAAACTTCCCGCAGTTGGTCTCCGATCTTCCAGCGTTGATCCGTTCGGCGCGCCGGCGCGATTTGATCGCGAAGCCACGGTCGCCTGTGAGCGTCACGAGTCTTGGTCGATGGACCGAGACTGCCTTGGAAAAGGGCGAGCTGCAGCAGGCGTTAACCGGAATCGGAGCAATGCGATTGGTGGGTCAGTGTGATCGTGCTGCCGGCCTTCTCGCAAGGCTCGCTGAACGCGCCGGGGATGATTGGGCGTCGATGATCGACAATGAATCGGCGGCCCTCGCTTGGCATTCGGGACGAATCGATGAAGCAGTCGATCTCTGGAATCGCGCCGAACGATCACCCGCTGTTGTGTTCAATCGCGGCATGGCAGCCCTGTTTCTGGATCGACCCGCCGACGCAGCTTCGGCTCTCAGCGAGGCGGTGGCGATGATCCCTGAAGATGCGGCTTGGCATCATCTGGCTCGTCTCTATCTAACGCTGGCCGGCCTGACCCGATAGTCACGGAGGCGGCACCGCCCCCTGCTCTTTTGCGTCGGCCACCAGTCGATCGGGATAGTCGGTTGTGATGCCGTCGACTCCCCACTCCATGAGCGTTCGCCAATCTGAAGAAAAGTTGACAGTCCACGGCCATACTTCGATGCCGGCGTCATGTACCTGTTGCACCTGCGCTTGATCGAGGAAATTGACATCCGGGCAGTAAACCGTCGCTCGCGCGGCCTTCGCGATCCGAACGGGGTCTACGGGCCTTGTGCCCGCCACCAATACGGCCCGAGTCAGTCGCGGCTCGAGTTTCCCAACGGCTGCCACGGAACGATGCTCGAAGCTGCGAATCGTCGTGCGTGAAACAAGCCCGCGATCGGTGACGAGGCGCACAACCTCTCGTTCGAGCCGCCCCCCCTTGGCGTCGAGGACGGGGTCATCCAACACCTCGGGGCGAAACGGAAACCGCTTGATCTCGAGGTCGAAATGGATCGGCGTACGTTTGCGTCGCTTCTCATAGAATTCGGCAAACTCAAACAGATCTTCGAGCGTGATGAGGCCGAAGGGGCGCCAGCGCCGCGATTTAGTGAAGGCGCCCGACAATGGCCCGACGATAGGCCGCTGATCGGGAAAGCGAAGCCTGTCAGGGTTACGGTCGGCGATATAGGCTCGCCACTGTGTTGAACTCAGATGGCGAACCAACGGGCGTGACGCCGGCGGCGGCGCCTCGCGGCCAGGGACAAGCCGGCAGCAATGCTCCGATAAAAAGGCATCATGGTAGATCACGGGAACACCGTCGGCGTTTAGCAGAATGTCGGTTTCGACCGACGTCGCCCCGGCATCGAACGCCGCCTCGAATGAGGGTAAGGTATTCTCCGGTCGCAGCCCACGTGCGCCACGGTGTCCTTGAATGTGCAGCGTTTTCGCCATGAAACTCCCCGTTGTGAAATACGGAAGCCCAGCCGGTGGGCCGGCTGGGCTTCGAGGCAGATTCAGGCCACGGCCAGGTTGGGTCGAATCCGGCCCCCGATGGCGACGGGTAGGAGGTCGCCGTGGGGCCGGCATGGCCTGAACTTGGTTCGCCCAATGCGGGGGTGGCGAACCGGCCGCAAGCCGATGGACGACGGCGGGCGGCACTATTACTCATCGGGCATTTCTACGATCGTCTTCAGAAATCTCCGTCCGGCACGGCATCGATTATCGCCGACCTCGTCGCCGGACACCCAGATTCTCAATTCGAATCAAATCACGGGTATCGTGTTGTTTGCGCCGGTCGCCTTGCTTTTGCAAGCTTCCCCGGTATGGCCATTTGCACTGGGTTTCCGATTCGACGGCCCCCTGCGATTGCATTTTTCGGCCATCGCGGTATAGTCGCCGCGCCGGATCGCCGTGATTTCCACAAGGCAAGGACGCCCTTATGGCTGCTACGTTACGCACGACCAAGATGAGTCGCGATTATCTGGATCATGCGCGCGAGGTCCTCAAGGCTGAAGCCGCGGCATTGGAAGCCGTGGCGACGCGGCTCGACAATGGATTCATTCGCGTGGCTTCGATGCTCGGCGGCTGTCGCGGAAGGGTTGCCGTTACGGGTGTCGGCAAATCGGCGGACATCGGGGCCAAGATTGTTGGAACCTTCAACTCAACCGGAACGCGAGCCTACCAACTGGATGCGACCAAGGCTCGTCACGGCGATCTTGGCATGGTTCATCCCGACGATGTTGCATTTGTATTGTCTCACAGCGGTGAGAGTGATGAGATCGTTCGGCTGCTTGGCCCGTTGCGGCAGATGGCCCACCGAGTGACGGCATTGACGGGCAATCGGGAAAGCAGTCTGGCACGGCTCTCCGACGCGGCCATCGTCTATGGTCCCTTGGAGGAGGCATGTCCTCTCTCGCTGGCGCCGAGCACAAGTACAACCGTCATGCTTGCCTTGGGCGATGCATTGGCGTTCGCGTTGAGTCATCGGCGCGGATTCTCTGCGGAGGAGTTTGCACGGTTTCACCCCGCGGGAAGCCTGGGGCGCAAGCTGGCTCGAGTCGAAGAGATCATGCGTCGGGGGCCGGCGCTTCGAGTGGCCTTCGCGGATCAGACTGTCCGGGAGGTATTTGCTCAGACCAGCCGGCACGGGCGCCGCACCGGAGCGATCATTCTGACCAACCGTGAGGACCGGCTCTGCGGAATCTTCACCGACAGCGACTTGGCGCGGCTAATCGAGCGGCGTGACGACGACCATCTCGATCGGCCGATTCGCGACGTCATGAAGGGAAACCCACTGAAGGCGACGATCGGCCACCGATTGATTGAGGCAGTCGAGATCATGCGCGGCCATAAGATCAGCGAGCTACCTGTCGTGGATGATGCCGACCGCCCTGTCGGCCTGCTCGACATCACGGACCTCCTTGACTTGCTACCGGTTGAAGAACGCCATGAGTTGAGCGTCGAGGTTGAAGAACCTCCCATGCGCCCACGGCGGCGAACGGCGTGAGGTCACCCATGAACGACGACCTGAAGACTCGTTTTCAGGCCATTGAGCTACTCATTCTCGACGTGGATGGCGTCTTGACCGACGGCGGCATCATCTACGGCGAGGACGGCGTCGAACAAAAGAGATTCCACGTGCGTGACGGGTCGGCATTGAAGATTTGGCAATTCGTTGGCAAGAAAGCCGCGATCATCACGGGGCGCCGGTCGAAGCTGGTCGAGGTACGAGCGAAAGAGCTTGGAATTTCTCCGTGCATTCAAGGCGTGATGGACAAGGCGGCAGCATTGGAAGCGGTCTTCACCGAGACGGGCATTTCCGGAGTCCAAGCCGGAGCCATTGGAGATGACATACTCGACCTGGGTGTGTTGGCGCGATGCCGGCTCGCGGTTGGCGTTGCAGATGCATGCCCTGAAGTTCGGGCAGCGGCTCACCTCGTAACCGCCGCCGGCGGAGGGCGAGGAGCGGTTCGCGAGGTCATCGAACAGATTCTGCAGGCTCAAGGATTGTGGCTGCCGATTGTGGAACAATTCCGGGCCGGGAGTCGGCTGTAACGGCACCCGGCGACATGTACTGCGATGGGTGACACGGCTGGGCGAATATCGAGGAACAAGCCAATGGGGTCGCCGCGACGATTGACGCTTTTCGCCTGCGGCATCCTGTTGTTCGTCGGCATGTTCGCGGTGTACAATCGGTTTTTCGGTTGGGCCAACGGGTTGTCGCCGCTGCCGGAGAAGTTCACGCGTCGCGTCGTCAGCGTCGAGAGCGTTCGCGACACCTTCCCGCAGGACAAGATCGAGCGGATGTTGCGACTCGCCTTTGGTGACGGCTGCCGCGAAGTCAACTATCCCATCAAGTTCACGGTTCAACTGCGCGGAGTCGTTCTCGCCGCTGAAGAGTTCAAGTTCGAGGATGGCCGGGTCAAGTTGACGCCATTGAGTCTG
Source organism: uncultured Alcaligenaceae bacterium (assembly GCA_964515185.1). Lineage (GTDB taxonomy): Bacteria > Planctomycetota > Planctomycetia > Gemmatales > Gemmataceae > CAZESP01. The sequence continues at coordinate 11,994 of CAZESP010000004.1, read as the reverse complement.
GCTTCGTTTAACAAACCAAAGAACGACCTCGATTTCCCGGAGATAAACACCCTTCACTGCGACGTGGCCTACATCACCTTCGACCGGCCCGTGAATTCTCCTAACGATTTTCAGAATGCGAAGATGGTCGCGGCCGACTTCGTGAGCGATTCCGAAGCTTTGAGCGATGACCCTCGAAAGGGTGAAATTCACCTGCGGAACAACAGGCACACGCCGCAGCTAAACGACGACCTCGTGTTGCGCACCCGTGGTCCGGTAACGTTTCGCGACGACGCGGACGTAAGGCCGAATGAGCCTCAGGTATTCACGCGATCCGTGGTTTGGATGACCGACTACCAGAACCAGCCGGCGCCAATTGGCAAGGACACGCCCCCAACTGTCGAGGCCAATGGGCTGAGAATCTACTTGTCGTCGAGCGCAATCGGGCAACAACCCGCAGCGAAAAAAACGTCGCAGCTTCAACCTCGCAACGACGTCTCCGTAAAGAAGATCGAGTTGGCAGCCAATGTGAAGATGGATCTCTGGTTCGGCGTCGATTCGGGCTTCATGTCTCCCGGCGGCAACGCACCCGCGCCGTCGGACGAGCGATCTCGCGTCCACATCGAGACGCTTGGCCCGTTTGTCTTCGACATGACCACGAACCGAGCACGATTTGAAAAGGCTCCCCGTGACGACGGCCTGCTGCCGAATCGAGTGTCGGCTGTGCGGACGCATCGCGACGGAACGACAGACCAATTGTTCTGCGATACGCTTGAGCTTCAATTCAACCGCAAGATGCCGCCGGCCGCCGGCGCCGCCGGCCCCACTCCGCCGCGAGCCGTGTCGAGTTCCGAAAGCGATCTCGAGATCGAGTCCGCCCATGCGTTCGGCAAACTCGTTGTTCTTAGCTCTGATTCGGAGAAGCTGACGGCGTGGGGTAACGACCTGGTTTACAATCAAAAAACTCGGCAAACGGTGCTCAAAGGGGCGCCCATGGTCGCGGAACGGGATGGCAGCGAGATTCGTGCCGCCGAACTGATGCTGATGCTCGACGACGCAAATGCCAAGAACGAGAAAGCGGGCATGGCACCGAAGACCGGTCCCAAAGCCATGCAACTCCGACAAGCCCGCGCCAAAGGCCCCGGCATCGTCGAGATGGTCAATCGAAACACCAAACAACGGGCCAGGGCACGCTGGAATGACCTACTGCTCATCGACAAGGATGGCAACCTGGATCGCATCACGCTGACCGGAGGCGCTGTATTTGAAGACCGCGAACACGACCAACGTCTGGAAGCAAATCAAATTCGGATCTGGCTTGAACCGAAACCCGTGACAGAAACGGCCGGCAAGACAGTCGCGCCGCCGGCACCAAGCGGCCCAAATCGTCGCGACAACGTTCAAGTGACCCCGCACAAGTTGCAGGCCGATGGCCGCGTGATTGCCCACGCTCCCGACGTTAATGTCCACGACACGGATCAGGTCATCGTTTGGTTCTCGGACCCTCCGGTCTTGAGAACGGGTCAAGGTGTGGCGACACTACAACCGGCCGTCCGACCGCCCGCCCCCAACTCCGCTGCGCCTCCGGCGGCACCTCGCCTCGCCGCCGACGGCCCGGCGTCACCCCAAACCCCGCGGCGCCCGCTGGACGTGAGCGCGCGCAAAGTTGAGGTCTTCGTCTTACGCGGTGCCCAGTTCGAGACTGAGAAAATTCACTGCGATGGCCGAGTAAAAATCCATCAGGAATCCGCGAATCCGAGCGAACGAGCCACGGATGTGGCAGCACACACGCTTCTCCTGACAAGAACTCCAGCGGGGGACGTGTTGGTGCTGACCGGCACGCGATCCACACCTGCGGAGGTTCATCTGCATCGTATGTCGATCCACGGGCCGGAAATCAGCGTCGATCAGCGAGACAATATCGCTCGCGTACTTGGCGCCGGCAAGATCGTCATGTTGGCCTCGTCCGATCTTCAGGGAAACAGTCTTCAACAGCCCAAACCGGTGACCATTCTGTGGCATGAAGAAATGACCTTCCAGGGTCGTTTTGCGGAGTTTCGCGGCAAGGTCGAAGCGATCCAGGAGCAGAATCGCATGACCTGCCACGCGATGTATGTGGCGTTTGATCGCGCGGTGTCGTTGCGGCAGACGCCCAAGCCACCGCCGACGGACCCGAGTCGCGTCAAGGAACCTGCCAACGATCAGCCCCAAGTCGTTACGATCACCTGCGACCGGGACGGCAGCCTTCCCAACTCGGTGGTGACGTTTCGCGAGTCGTTATACGTCAACAACAAGCTGGCAAGGTTCCAAGCCGTCAACGCACCGGCGGTCACCTTGCACAACGACGAAGGCAAACTAAACGGATCTGGTCCGGGCGAGGTTCGCATTTTCCAGCCGGGAGATCCGGATCCTCAAAGCGCCAATCCGTCCAACCTTCCGATTCGACCAGGAAGCAAGCCCTCGTCACCCGCCCCGCGACCCGATCAATTCACTCTGACCCGCGTGCGGTTCAACGGCAACATGTACGGCAACAATAAGACACGAAGCGTGAACTTCGGTGACAATGTCCGCGTCGTACACCTGCCGGCGAAAGCTCCCGATGAAGCTATTGACGAAAATCGGCTGCCTGATGGGGCGTTCACGATGCGATGCGATGATCTCACGGTCTTCTCACGCAATACACCCGACGGTCTGAAGAGCATCGAAATGACCGCGACCGGCCGTGCCGACGTGTTTTCGAAAGAGTTTTCCGGTCGAGCAGACACAATCAAGTACGACGAGTCGAAACAGATGGTCATTTTTGTCGGCACGGAGAGCAATCCGGCGAAGTTATATCACATTGCCGTGCGAGGCCAATCACCGAAAGAAGTGAGCGCGGTGAAAATCTACTACGATCGGCGGACGAACGATTTCCGAATCGAGAAGGGAAACAGCGTCAACAGCCCGCAATAGAGCGTCATTGCTATTTCTTCGAGCAAGGTTTGCTCATGACGGCAATGATCAGAATCTCTTTGTTCTGCGTCACATGCTTGGTGATTACGGGGAAGAACTTACCGCAACAACAGGTATATTCGATCTCGCCCCAGGTCGGCGGCTTGATGGTCAAGCTAACGCACCCGCTCTTGTCGTCGCGTTCGCGGACCAAAACCCAAATGGTTTGACCCTCGATGAGCGGGAATGTCTCCTTGTGCCCGACCTTGATCGACTTGCTGGTCATCAATTCGAGTTTGAAGCCCGTTAGAGTTGGGTCTTTCTTTTGCAGTTCTTTGGCGAAATCTTTGAGATTACGATCGACCTGATTGTGACTCTTCGAGGCGAGTACGGCCACGACGGTAACACGGACGGTCTTGGGTTCTTCGTCGGCGCGGATGGGTGTTATCCCCCCGAGGAATACCCCGACAAGGCAAATAAGTCGAACAACTTGCGAGCCACAATGCATGACGCGCGCCTTTGTCAGCGACCCCAAGGTGGTGGCGGGTAGACCATCGGGGCGTCCGGCCCGTCCGCGGGTAATGCGCCCGGTAGTTCTCCATCGGGAGCAGGTGTCATCCCATCGAGTCTGACATCCAAGGGCGAAGCAAGAACCAAGGTCTCGCGGACGGGCAGTTCTCCGATGACCAAGGCACCGGAATCCGCTGGTCGAATGCTGACGATTTCGATTTCGGCGGGCGACGCGATGCGAAGCATTTCCGAGTCGTCGAGATCGGAGGCCATCGGAACGTGGATCGACGGAGTGGCGTGTCCGAACACGAGGAATGCAATCACAGCAGCGGCAGCCGCCAATGGCCCCAGGACCATCACCAGGACGCCGCGACGCCGGCGATGACGGACGCCTGGCCCGCGATCGACGGCGTCTTCGATGTGATTCAAGACGCTCTGCCAATGGGCATTTGAAGGCATCGGCGGACTGACTTGGTTCCAAAGCTCAACGTTTTGCCGGGAAAGCAGTCGCTGATCACGGAGTTCGCCGGCGGCCTCGGGATGCTCGGCAAGCCAATCTAGGAGGCGTTGTCGCGCGGCCGGCGACAGCTCACCGTCAACAAGCGCGGCAAGCTCGATCGGAGTCGACGGTAACGGTTTGCCGTTGGGAGAGGTCATAGGTTTATTTGATCCGCCAATAACGCTCTAAGTCTCCGGCGAGCATAGAACAGGCGACTCATCACGGTTCCGATGGAGATTCCCAGAATCTCGGCTACTTCACGGTAGCTCAATTCGCCATCAACGTGAAGCACAAACGTCCGTCGTTGGGCATCCGGGAGCCGGGCGAGAGCTTCATCGAGTAACCGTCTCAAATCCGCGCGCTCCAAGTCGCGCCCGGGATCGTCGGCAGCAGCCGGTATTTCGGCGTCCGCGTCGGCTCCCGACTCGCCATTCAGATTCTCACGCCGCCCACGTTGCCGGCCCAAATCCAGAGCGGCGTTGCTAACCACTTTGAGCAGCCATGTCTTGAACGAGCTCCGCCCCTGAAATCCATTCAGGTGGGTGAAGACCTTGATGAATCCGTCCTGCATTGCGTCCAGGGCGTCTGCCTCGTTGCCCAGCAACCGATAGGCGACTCGGTATGCTGTTAGGCGATGCCTGCCAAATAACTCTTCCAGCGATCGACGATCGCCACCCAGATACCGGGCAAGCAATTGTTCGTCGCTAACGACGACAGCCGGAGATAACGCCGTGACAGTGGCCATGGCGTCGCGTACACTCCCTTTTGTAGACGGCCGGCGCATTTTCCCTATTCGCAAAGATTGTACCCCGGTCTCACCACGTTTACCAGTATCGAGTTTGCAAATGATCACGGTCTTTCGGTGGAATGCTGCCACACAGCAAGGAGAATGGCTCGAACCCGAAGCCTTGCGCCGCTCGGGTCACTTGCCCGACGGCGCTCAAGATGTTTGGTGGGTCAATCTGGATCATCCGGATCCGCGCGAAGAATCGCTCGTCTTTCACGATTTCATGTCGATTCACGCGTTGACTTTAGAGGATATTACCAAGCCGCGCCGAGAGCCGGACGTCCCCGTCCATTTACCAAAGGTCGAAGAGTTCCCAGATTACCTGTTCGTAATCGTCAATGCCCTCTTCGATACCGAGCAGCCCTTTTCGCGGCATCATGGCGCCCGACAACTGAGTGCGATTCTCACCGAAAACGTATTGATCACGCACCACTATGATTCGCTGCCGAGCATCGTCCAATTGCGCCAGTACCTATTGAAACACGATTCGCAGGCAGCCCGTGGGCCTGACTATCTGTTTCACATCATCCTCGATGCCATGGTTGATGAATTCGCGCCCTTGCTGGATCAACTCACCGATCGGCTGGATTCCATCGAAAATGAGGTATTTGGGAAACCAACGCCTCGCCTGTTGGCCGACATGCTTGAGGTGAAGCAGGCCGTCGTGCATTTGCGCAAGACGCTCATCCTGGAACGCGAGGTCCTCGCACGGCTGACCCGTGGCGAATTCTCGCTGATTGATGAGCGGGAGATCGCCTATTACCGAAACGTCTACGATCACTTGGTGCGCTATTCCGAGTTGATCGAGAGTTCTCGCGAAATGGTTTCGGATCTGATGCAATCTCATCTGGCGGCAGCGTCCAACCGATTGAACGAAGTGATGAAGGCGCTCACCATGATTTCGACCATCGTTCTGCCAATGTCGCTGATCGCGGGTGTCTACGGCATGAATTTCAAGGGTTGGTTTCCTGAGCTGGACTGGCACTATGGGTATCCTTTCGCCCTAGCTGTCATGTGCATGACGGGGCTGGGAACGGCCCTGTTGTTTCGTTGGCGAAAATGGATCTAGGTCGCCGGAATTGGCCTTGACCGTTGCGTCGGCGCGGCTATCCTCGCCGCGCCATGAACACGAAATCGAGCCGGATCTTGTGTGCCGTCGCGATCATGACGATCGCCTCGCCATTCCTGGGTGCCGATCCCCCCACGGCGGGCAAAGTCCTCGTGGTGGATGATCAGCGCATCCTCGAAGGAGACATCTTCCGCGTCGGCGATCACTATCAGATTCGCCGGGCGTCGGGCGAGACTCTCATTCCCGTGCGTGAGGCGTTCGGGCTGGTCGCGGATCGAACAGCAGCTTATCGATTCCTGCGAAACCGAGCGAATCTTCGCGATCCCGACGAGCATATTCGGCTGGCTCAGTGGTGTCAGGTCCGCAGGCTCGCGAAACTGGCAGTCGAGGAAGCTCAGATTGCCGCCCGAATGAGACCGGACCATGTCCCGTTTCAGAAATACCTGGCTGCGATGAAGGAATGGGCAGCGAACATGTCGACCGAAACGCCGGTCCCCGAGCCGGCACCGCCGGATGATCCGGATTCCGATCCGCCGGTCGCCGACGTCAGCCCCGAATCGTATGGCCTGTTCGTAACCAAGATCCAAGCGATCTTGATGAACACCTGCGCCAGTTGTCACGCCAATCAGCAAGCGACGAAGATGAAGTTGGTCCGAGTCAGTTTCGGTTCGGCAACAAATCATCGGGCCACGCGTTACAATCTGGCCGCGGTTGGATCGTACATCGACCGTGAAAATCCGATGAACAGCCCGCTGCTGTTGCGGGCGTTGACGGCCCATGGTGATGCCGGGAGTGCCGCGCCGATCAAGGATCGAACGGCGCCGGCGTTTCGCCACCTGGAGGATTGGGTGCGATTGGCGACAAGCCGGCTGGCGGGAGTCCCGAAACCGCCACCATCGATCTTGCCGCCGGGCGTCATCACGGTGTCCAAGCCACTGCCGCCAGCCGATGAACCCGCGCCGGAAACGCTACCTGTGGTGAAGCCGGCCGTTGCCACGGCTCCGGTCGTGCCGTCGCCGAAACCCGCAGAATCTGCCGGCCCCAACAAAAGCCCAACGCCGAACGCCGGCGACCCGTTTGATCCGATGACGTTCAATCAAAACGTTCATCCGAACGGCCCACCGGCGCCGCCGCCGACGCCGCCGGCAAAGAAATAGCCATCAGCGCGTGACATTCGAAAGATGTTCGAGGGCGAGCATCAAGGCATGCGTTCCTTTCCGCCCATACCCCTGCGCTCGGACGGCTTCGTAAAGTTGCTTGGCGAGGGCCAACCCGGGAAGGCTAATGCGCATCCGTTCCGCCTCGGCCAATGCGATGCCCATGTCTTTGATGAAATGCTCCACGAAAAAGCCCGGTTCGAAGTTCCGATCGAGGATTCTCGGGCCGAGATTGCTCAGCGACCAACTCCCGGCGGCTCCACCGCTGACCGACTGCAGCACGGTCTTGAGGTCCAGCCCGGCTTTGTAGCCGTAGAGTAACGCCTCACAAACACCGATCATGCCCGAAGCGATGAGAATCTGATTCACCATCTTCGTGTGCTGACCGGCACCGGCAGCGCCCTGATGGACGATCGTCTTGCCCATACACTCAAACAATGGCTTGATCGACTCGACCACATCCGCGTCGCCTCCGACCATAATGGACAGGGCGGCGTTTTTCGCACCGACGTCTCCGCCGCTGACAGGCGCATCAAGAGCGGCCACTCCCTTGGCCTTGGCCCGTTCGTAGATTTCACGAGCCAAAGTCGGATCACTCGTCGTCATGTCCACCAGAGCGCCGCCGGCGCGCATTCCCTCCAAAGCACCTCCGGCCCCGAGAAAGACTTCTCGAACATCCGGCGGGAATCCGACAATCGCGAAGACCACATCGGATCGTTCCGCCACCGCCTTGGGTGAATCGGCGAAAGTCGCGCCGGCATCGATGAGAGGCTGGGCCTTGTCGCGCGTTCTGGTGTAAACCGTCGCGGAATAGCCTTTGGCAATCAGGTGATTGCACATCGATCGCCCCATGACACCCGTTCCGATCCATCCGACGCGGGTGACACCAGGTTGAGCCTTCGCAACTTGCATGAGCGGTAATTCCCAAGAGGTCCACCGAACCGAATCGCCCCGAATGAGGCGCTTGCGAACATGCTAGGCCGGGTATCGCACCCTGGCCATGCTGGGCCACGTTACCAATCTGTTACAGCAAAGCGCCCCCGCCGCCGGTACAATCATATCGTCGAGGTGAACGCCGACTTTTCGCGTAACCACCCATCCGAAAAGGCCGCCCGTTCGTCGTTGAAATAGACCTCGCTGTTTCTGTAAGGAGATTCTCCATGCGTCGAATTGTGTCCCTCGCGATTGCCGGCCTCCTCTGCCTTCCGGCAGCGATATTGGCCCGAGACAATCCACCCGTTGCCGAACAAGGCAAGCCGATTGATGTCGTCATTTGCCTCGACGTCTCGGGAAGCATGCAGGGGTTGGTCGAATCGGCCAAGATCAAGCTCTGGGACGTTGTCAATGAACTAGCCAAGGCAAAACTAGCCCCTCAGCTACGCGTCGGGTTGTACAGCTATGGCCACACGACCTACGAACCCGCAAAGGGGTGGGTCCGCAAGGAAGTGGATCTCGGCACGGACCTCGACGACATCTACAAAAAGCTCTTCGCCCTGACGATCAACGGCGGCGAAGAGTATGTGGCGCGAGTGACCCGAGAGGCATTGCTCGAACAGAAATGGTCGAACGACCCGAGCGCCTTGAAGATCATTATCGTGGCCGGGAACGAACCCGCGACCCAAGATCCGAAATTCAAACTCGACGAAGTTTCCGCGCTGGCCAAGAAGTCCGGCGTACTCATCAACACGATCTACTGCGGTAACCCCGACAATTCCGAGGCCGTCGGCTGGCGTGATTACGCGACCCTGTGCGGCGGGACCTTTGCCAGCATCGACCACAATCGTCGCGTGGTTCAGATCACGACGCCGTTTGACAAACAGCTCGTCACACTCGGGGACAAGCTGAATTCGACCTATGTCGCTTACGGAAAACAGGCCAAGGAAAAGGCCGATAACCAGAAGCTTCAGGACGCGAACGCCGCACAATTGGGTCAGGCCGCCGCCGCCGGGCGAACCGTGACCAAGGCCAGTGCTCTTTATCGCAATGCCGCTTGGTGCGCCGTCGATCGCATGATCGAGGACCCGAACTTCGATATCACCAAGGTTCCCGAAGATGAACTTTGCGATGAACTGAAGAAGCTCAAACCCGATGAACGGGTCGCCTATCTGAAGAAAAAGGCCGAAGAGCGCAAGGTAATCCAGAAGGAAATCGCCGAACTCAATGCGAAACGGGCGACGTTTATCGCTGAGGAGACGAAGAAGTCCGCCGGCGAAACGGGCAAGCAGCTCGATGTGGCTCTGAAGAAGATGATCCGCGAGCAAGCCGCCGTCAAGGGCATTCGAATCCCCGAATAGTCCGCGTGTGGCCCTCTCGCACCCGTGACGACGATTGAACCGATGTTCAAGCGTCGTCGCGGGTATCGCTCTTGGCGAGGCTCGATCATGCAGCCGATTCACGTCGTCGTTGTCGAAGATGAATCAGCGATTCGCCGTGGGGTCGTCGACGCATTACGTCACAACGGGTATTTCGTGTCGGAAGCCGCCGACGGTGAGGCGGGTCTAGACGCCGCGATGCAACCCGGCGTGAGGCTTGTCCTGCTGGACTTGCTCATGCCCAAACTCGACGGGCTCGAAGTTCTCTCGGAATTGCGACAATCGCGACCGACGCTGCCGGTCATCATTCTCACAGCACGAGGAAGCGAGGATGATCGCGTTCGCGGGCTCACCATGGGCGCCGACGACTATGTCGTCAAACCATTCTCCGCTCGCGAATTGCTGGCCCGAGTTGAGGCAGTCTTGAGGCGAGCCGGTGACGTTCACGTCGGCATAACGACGGCCCGGATCGGAAAGGGCCGCATCGACTTTCATCGCCGCGAAATCTGCTGGAACAGCAAGGATCGGACAGAGCTTTCCGAAACCGAGGCGATGATACTTCAATTTCTGTTGGAGCATCGCGATCGTGCCGTTTCGCGAGAGGAGTTGCTGTCGCGCGTATGGGGCATCAGCCCCAACGGATTGGAAACGCGAACCGTCGACATGCACATCGCCCGGCTGCGGGCCAAACTTCGCGATCCTTCGGGCAAGCCCATGGACGAGGCGATCATGACAGTTCGGGCCCACGGATACATGGCAGGCCCAGCGTTGACCCTTGACGAGGGGCGGGCATCATGAGGCTGAACCGTTGGTGGCAATCGGGAATCGTCATCCTCCTTGTTGCCGGATTGGTGTTCGGCGGTCTTGGTTGGGCGACGTCCGAGGCGTTGCGGTTGGAGAAGCATCAGCGTGAGGCTGCCGCCGCGGCCGACCGTACCGAGAAAATGTGGCGAGCGCTTTACCGGCTCGATGGGCGAGTCTCGCCGCTCATCACTCGCGAAGACGGGCGACCTTACGCTCAATACCACGCATTCACTGCCCCCGTCCCAGCTTTGACGTGCAACGGCAACATCATGCGTCCCGGGTTCATTCGTGTCCCGTCGCCATTGCTCGACGCGGAACTTCCAGCTTGGATGATGCTCCACTTTCAGTTCCACCCCGACACCAAATGGCAATCGCCGCAGGTTCTAACCGACGATGTTATCAAACGACTTCGTCAACCGCCGTTTAATCTCACAATGGCGAACGCGACGCCGCGACGCGCGATGCTGCTGGACGACCTTGAGCGTCGATATCCACCTGAGATGCTGATGGACCTGGCACGCCAACGCGGGTTGTTATCGCCACCATCGGAACAGTCACCGACGGACGTGAACAACGCCATGGGCGCCGGCTGGCTCGGACAGACCGAAAACAACTATTCTCAGCGAGGCCAAGCCTATCGCGATGGAAACCCGCCGCAACAGCAGGCCATCGACATGGAACAGGTGAGACGCGGAAGCGTCATCAATCGGACCCGAGCCGAAGCCAAGGGCAACAAGGAGTTCAACAACGAAGTTGATATCGACGCTCAACTGATGACGAACACGCTCACGGGAACCGTCGTCGCCGTCAGATTGGGGCCGATGACTCCATTGTGGCTCCCCTCCGCGGAGAATCCCGAACACTTGCTCCTCGTTCGACTGGCGCAAGTCGGCAAGAAAGAAGTCATTCAGGGAGTGCAACTCGATTGGAAAACGCTTGAATCGGAATTGACCGACACGATCTCCGATTTGTTCCCCAGCGCCAAGCTCCTACCGATCCCGGATGGGCAGCCCGAGTATCCCGATCGCGTCATGATATCGCTGCCGCTTCAACTGCATCCCGGCCCCGACGCTCCCCTGCCATCTGCGGGTTGGACGACGTTGCGGATCGGCCTGGGGTTGGCCTGGGCCGCAGCCACCGTGGCGTTGTTCGCCGTCGTCCTGGGCGGATGGACGCTGTTGGACCTCTCTGAACGCCGGATGCGTTTTGTCTCAGCCGTTACGCACGAATTGCGCACCCCGTTGACCACATTAAGGCTCTACCTCGACATGTTGGGTTGCGGCATGGTCCGCGACGACAAGCAAAAGGAAGAGTACCTCGCAACTCTCCAAACGGAATCAGAGCGACTGCAACGATTGGTCAACAACGTCTTGGATTATGCCCGGCTCGAGCGGCAATCATCGCGACCCGACTTGGGGCCCGTGCCGCTGGCCGCGCTCCTGGAGCAAGTACGCCAGGCATGGCACGATCGATGTCACGGTGCCGGCAAGAACCTCCTGGTCGAATCAAACTTGAACGCGTCAGCGAGACTCCACACTGATGGACCGCTCGTGCAACAGATTCTCGGCAACCTGATCGACAATGCCTGCAAATATTCCAAAGAGGCGACGGACCATCGCGTCTGGTTGCGAGCCATGTTCGCCGGACCGGGCATGATTGCCATCGAGGTCGAGGATTGCGGGCCTGGAGTGAGTCCGCGCGAGCGACGCTCTATCTTTCGGCCATTCCGGCGCGGGAAATGCGCGGATACCTCGGCAGGCGGCGTGGGACTCGGCCTCGCCTTGGCGGTCCGGTGGACGGGCCTCCTGGGCGGCCGACTCGAAGTCGCCAACGGCGCTTCGGGCGGGGCATGCTTCCGGTTGGTCCTGCCCGCCATCCCCGCTCCAGACTCGGCTTGACACCCTTTCCCAACACGAACTACGATTTCCCGAACGAACCGGGACCCT
>CAZESP010000003.1:88403-253824 GCA_964515185.1 uncultured Alcaligenaceae bacterium | reverse complement strand
CGGACACGGACTCTTTTCGAAAGCAGGTTCGGTCCGCTCGCGCTGCCAACGACCGGGCGACCTTGGAGAATCTTTCGGTTAGCGCCAACCTTGACGCGCAGCCTCTCTCGTCACTGTTGATGCTGGCGGAGGGGATCGTCGAACTGGAAAATTGCAACGCGGCGGCCCGTGTCTTGCGCCGCGTGTTTCATCAGTATCAGGACGACTTTTGGTACAACAATCAACTTGGCCTCTATCTGCTTCACACGGTCCCGCCCGATCCGGACGAGGCCTTGCGGTGTTTTCGCGCGGCACAATCGCTTCGACCCAACAGTCATACGAATCAACTCGACATTGGCGACGCGCTCGTGGCGTGTGGCCAATTTGAAGAGGCCATCGCGGCCTATCAACGAGTGTGGGACCTGAAACCGCAATTTCAGCTGGTTTATCTGAAGATCGCGGATGCCTACATGAACATGGATCGACTCGAACAGGCCGAAGCCACCTGCCGCCGAGGACTGAGGATTGCGCCCCAATCAGCGTGGCTGCTAAACCGCCTTGGAGATGCCCTCGCCGCGAAGGGCCAATTGCAAGAGGCTCTGACGGCCTATCGCGAAAGCGTTAAGTACCGCCCGAGCGTTGCCTTTCTACGCCGTTCTTTGGCAACGGCTCTGGCGGACGCTCAGCAGTATGACGAAGCGATGGTCGAAGCCACGATGGCACGCCAAGTTGAGCCGAACCACCCCGAGGGAATCTATGCAGTCGCCGGCGTCTATTATCGCTGGGACAAACCCGAAGAGGCCATCCGCATTTGCCGCGAGGGGCAGACGCGGTTCCCGAATTCCCCATGGATCGCATCAATCCTGGGTTTCGTTCTCAGCAAGGCCAACCGGCACGAGGAGGCCATCGATGTCACGAGGCAAGCCGTCGCACGGCAGCCTCGAAACCATTGGATGCACAACAATCTTGGCCTTGCCCTGGCCGCCAAGGGTGACATCGACGAGGCTCTTATCGCGTTTCGTGAGGCCGTTCGGCTTAATCCGCATCGTTCGGATCATCGTCTCAATCTCGCCCAGACGCTTCGGAAGAAGGGGAAACTTGCCGAGGCGTTGGCGGAAGTTGAGATTGCCCAGAAAGCTCACCCGAACAACGCGACCGCGATTCTCGAGCATGCCGACATTCTGATGGATTTGAATCAGTTTGAGGCAGCCATGCAACTCGGCATCGAAGCGGTTCGCCGACAGCCCGCCAGCGCCTTTTGTCAGAATAGCGTGGGTAATCTGTTGTTTCGGCGAGGACTCTATAACGCGTCGGTGCCGTATTATGAGGCCGCCATCAAGCTGGAACCACGGGTGGCGACCTATCACCGCAACCTCGCGGGATCGCTCCGATATTCCGGAAAACTCGACCGAGCGCTCCAAGCTATCCGAGAAGCGATTCGACTGAATCCGAAGGACGCCGACTATTACTCAATCATGGGTCACATTCACAGCCGATCTGGGCGAACCAACGAGGCAATTGCTGCCTATCGCTCCGCCGTTCAACGGGATGAGACCAACGGCGATTATTGGGATTCTCTAGGCACGGCTTTACGGTCGGCGAAGGACTTTTCCGATTCGATCGATGCGTTGAAAACCGCGGCGCGTCTTAAGCCGGACGACGCATCGATCCACCAACACCTCTCGATTTCATTCTGGCGTGCTAGTCGCTATGAAGAAGGAATTGCCGCCGCACGCGAGGCAATTCGTTTACAGCCCGCAATGGATATTGCCCACAACGCACTCGGGTTGTGTGCCGAGAAGCAAGGTGACACGAAGCTGGCACTGGCAGCCTATCGGGAAGCCGTTCGGTTGAGACCTTCCGATCCCGTCCTGTATTCCAATCTCGGTCGCTTGATGGCGTCAATCAACGTGGATGCGGAGACGGTGATGGTCCTCCGCCGTGCTGCCGAGTTGAAGCCGCAAGAATCTGACTATTGGTATTGGCTGGGCAATGCCCTGGTTCGTGCCGGCCAACAGGCGGACGCGATGGCTGCCTACAGAAAAGCCCAATCGTTAACCGCCGACAACGTTGTCGCTCAGTCTCGGTTGGTGTTGGCAATTGACGATGCCGGACGGCACGACGAAGCACTGATGCTAGCTCGCGCGATGGTCGAGAAATCCCCAAAACTGGCTAGTGCCCATTTGGCGTTGGCCCAGCTACTGGGGCGTCGCGGGCAACCGGCAGACGCCGAGTCGAGCTATCGAAGGGCGCTCACCTGCAATCCTCTTGACGCCGGCGTGCATTATGCTCTTGGCGACTTTCTCTTGAAGTCGAATCGGTTTGCCGAAGCCGAAACGGCCTACCGCAACTGCCACTTGTTGGATTCGACACGGCTCGACGCTCCGTTGGCAATCGGTATCACCTTGCTTCGCCAAGGCCGGCCCGCTGACGCCGCCGAGCAGTTTCATCGCGTGATTGCTAAGTTTCCCGCCTCGTTGGCAGGTTACACGCGACTGAGCGAGGCATTGATCGAACTCGATCGCCCGGCAGAGGCGCTGACGGCGGCGCGAAAAGGGGTCGATTTGGCGCCGCAAGAACCTCGAGTTCATTATCGTTTGGCCAATGCGCTGCGGGCCAACGGCCGGTTTATCGAGGCTCTGTCGGCCTATGAGTTGGCGCTGAAACTGCGAACGCCGGAATCCGATCAGGGCGTGGACCCGCCGCAGTGGGAGGCCGCTATCGCTGCCGCTCGCCGATGTATCGAGCTTGACGCCGTTCACAGAGCAACGAAAGCCGGAAACGCCAAACCGGCGAGCGCCGCGTTGATGCTCGAACTGGCGTCATTCTGTCGCGAGTTCAACAGAGAACCGTTGGCGGCAGCCACATATTATCGCGATGCCTTCGCGCTGAATCCGGCGATGGTCGCCTCGCATGGCGTCTTTGCCGCGAAAGCGGCCGTGGCGACCGCCACGGGTCGCGCAGACGCGGCCTCGTTGAAGCCCGAGGAACGGGTGGCTTGGCGACGGCAATCGCTCGATTGGTTGAGACGCAGCCGAACCGGCGCTACCCGCGCATGGCTTGCAGATCGTGAGTTTGCGCCGGTATCTAGTCCCTGGGCTTTGGCGGTGTTGCCCGTTGCCGAGCGACGTGAATGGATCGATCTCTGGAACGAAGTCGCAAAGAAGCAAGGCCCGTAATCGAAGCGGGATTCAATTAGGCCGATGTAAAAAACGAAACGCGGTCATTCACCAAATCGCTTCACCGTTGCCCCGATTCTTGCCGTCGGGGTCACAACCTCAATGCGCGTGCCGGGCGAATCGAATCCGTGCCGGAGATACGCCATAGCGATGGCGCCGGGCGACCCCGGCGGGCGAACCGACGAGGTCGTATAGCCGGCATCGTCGGTTCCGTGAACGAGTTTGCTTCCGGCCGCAACGGGATCCGGCGAGTCGAGGAGCAGCCCCATGAGCGTGCGCGGCGCGTGGCCGGCCCGATCGCGAGCCATCACAATCGGTTCCTGCCCGAGGTAGCAGCCCTTGGCGTAGCTGATGGCTTGGTTGGTGCGGCCTATCTCGAATGCAAAGCGATCTTCGGTAATGTCAATGCCATACTCCGGCGTCCCCGCCTGGACGCGGAGCCACTCATACGCTTGCCGTCCCGCCGGTTTGGCCCCGCTGATCGCCAACATTCGCCACAGGCCTGGCGCCAGTGTCGCCAGGCAAACGATATCGAAACCAATCACTCCCAACGGATCGTGCCGGCGAATGTGGCTATGCACCGTAGCGCCGAACGTGCGTTCCATGTGTTGCAACGGTTCAAGATCGGGTATGTCGTCCGCCAAGGCTCGCATCAGAACAGCGGCTGCATGAGGACCCGCCAAGTGGACTTGAGCAAAGCCGGAGGTGCGGTCCGCAAACTCGACCTGTTCGGAAATGACGAAGCGATCCAGGTGTTTGATCAACGGCTCGGCTTGTCCGGGCGCGACGTCCAGCCAGAAAGCATGGCGACCGCCGCCAAGCATGAGGTGGTAAATGTTCGCATGGGCCAGCACTTTTGCCCGAGTGTTGCAGAAAAAGGCCTCGCAACCGGCACCCAGAGGCATGTTGGCGACATCGTTGGTGCAGAAATTATGGAGAAACGATGGCGCGTCTGCCCCTGAGACTTCCACTTTGCCTCGCGGCGAGATGTCAAACAGGGCGCAACCGGAGCGGGCGGCATGATATTCCGCTGCGGGATCGCCGAAATGGTCGGGAATTTGCCAACCGGCGACGTCGGTCATGACGGCACCGGATTCGAGGGTGACTTCGTTCAACGGCGTCGCTTGACCCATATCTGATATCCTGTCGAATGAATGGCAATTAGGTCAATTCAAGATCCGCCGGCGACCTGGGCCAGGACTTTTTCGCCGTCATCGAGAATCAGACACGAATCGGCGGCATCGACGAGTCGCTGAATCTCGCCGGCGTTGGCAATCGGGGTCGCGAACAACGATTCGATAACATCAGCCGCCAGCCCGCACCATACATAGACATGGGCGTTTTCAACGACATCGAGCCAAGCACCGGCAACTGCCCGGTCGGAGTTTGCGAGCTTGCTCAGGAGCTTCTTTGATGCCGCGGGGTCATCGGCTCGGCGAACGGCGTCGGCGGCAGCTCCCAGGACCGGTCTGCCTCGCGTGAGCAGTACCAACTGCCCATCGGTGTCGAGCAGCTTGGCGCCCGCTCGGGCGGCCCGTGTCAATTCCGCGAAGTCGTGACGATTCGGATCGCCGCTCATGGGGACGATTACCAGTTTCGCTCGCCGAGACGCGGTCACGCCCCATCGCTGATCGTGGCAGCGCCGAGCGTCGGTCAGCGTATCCGCCGCGCCCGCAATGACCTGAAAAACCGTATCTCCACAGCCCTCGATGATGTGGGCGAAGAATGGCGCGCCCAAAAGCCAAACGACTTCTT
The DNA here is from genome assembly GCA_964515185.1 of uncultured Alcaligenaceae bacterium. Classification (GTDB taxonomy): domain Bacteria; phylum Planctomycetota; class Planctomycetia; order Gemmatales; family Gemmataceae; genus CAZESP01. The sequence continues at coordinate 248,911 of CAZESP010000003.1, read as the reverse complement.
GGCCGTCGCTGCTGTATTGTTCGGCGGTCCGCCTCATCGTGTCTACTTCACCCAACAGGGGAAACAGCAAATGGGCACCGTCGAAATATGAGGTCAGAAGATCCGTTCGACAGCCACTGACAACGACGATCTGATCCGCTTCGATAAGCGTTCGATTGAGGTAGATTCGCTGGCCATGAGCCGAATTGGCAAGATAACAGAGCCTTTGCCGATTCGCGGCGTCATGTATCTCAATTCGCACGTCCTGTATTTCGTCCGGCAAGTCATCGACCCATCCTTGGCGGGCGTTATGAGGACAGAGCAATGTAATCGACTCGGCCGTGACACCGGCCTTCACGAGGTGTTCGACGACTACGCCGAGTATCGTCGGGAGTTGTGGAAGCCGGTCGTCGACGGCGATCACAACGCGATCATCGGGTGTCAACGATTTTTTCAGGGACGGGTATCGCGTGGGCGATTCAAGAGCCGCCCGAAGTGCCGCCGCCGGATCGGCCAGCGGCTCTTCGTGCGAACGATGAACCGCAACGAGCCGTGCTTCCGGCACCGTCACGGATATTCCCAAATCTCCCAACTCAATCGCCATTCGTGAGGCTCGTTATTTTTTCTCGACTAGCCAGATATTCCGATAAACCAGCGGGTTTCCATGATCCTGGAACTGGATCACGCCCGGGGAGTCTTCTTCCTTTTGTCCACCCGGCGACGGTCCCTTGAGTTCTTGGTTGTCATGGATGACGACGCCGTTGTGCTTCACGGTTGCCTTGGCGTTGGCGACCTTTTTCCCGTTTTCATAGCGAGCGGCGGTGAATTCGATGTCGTAGGTCTGCCACTGGAGCGGCGGCAGGCACATGTTCACCTTGGGGGCAGCCGCCTGATAGAAACCGCCACATTCGTTATTCTCCCCCTTCAGGCCGAAACTGTCGAGCACCTGCAACTCGTAACGATTCTGCAAATAGACTCCGCTGTTCGCGCGGCCCTGACCCCGCGCCCGCGGCATGAAGGGCAGGCGGAACTCGACATGCAACGTGAAATCGCGCGCCGCGTGTTGCGAGAAGATATTCCGCGTGCCGGCGACGGAAAGGAGACCCTCCGGCGACAGCTTGCCGTTCTTCCATTTACTGACGTCGCTCTCGCCTCCGAAGAGAACAATTGCCCCTTCAGGCGGTTTCATGCCCAACGTGGGACTGGTTCGTTCGACACGTTTCAGCACGAATTCGCCGCCGCCCTCGGACTTGATCGTCAACTTGCCGTCGGCAATCGTCGCGGTGAACTTGTCGCCGCCGGCGTCACCCTCGAACGTGACCTTTCCGTTGGTGGTGGACGCTTTGAACTGTAGTTTTCGCTCGCCATCCCAGCCGTCGCCGGGCAATCCGCCGTGGTAGCCCATGACGGTGAAGGCTCCATCACCCAGGGCGACGACCTGGGAACCAATCTTGTTACCGTTCGGCGCCTCGCCCGCATATTCCCCTTGGATCTTGAAATCTGGGCCGGCCTTGTCCGGGTCGCTGAAGGTCTCGATCGGTTTCTTTTCGGGCTTCTTCGCGGGCTTGTCATCAGCCGGTGTTGTGCCGGGCAACGCCAACCAGAATACCGCGACCAGCCAGAGGTAACGCATTGTCGTTCTCCACGTCATGCCACGTTGATTCGGTCAATAGTCCAAGCGAAGGAAATCTATCCCGATCGAAAGCTGCGACCAGGGATCTCGACGAGTGAGAACGGTAACACCGCGGAAGTGCCGGGATTGCCAAGGGCCGCCGTTAGGTAGGCCAGAATCGACCGGGATAACCGAAGCGGGCGATCAAGACATCATCGACGTTTCGTGGACGCGTCGGCCGTCTCCACCATAGCCGGCGGATGCTACGGAGATTCGGCGATGATGCCAACGCTTGCGCGGATTCCATGTCCAGCGTCGAATCGAAGGCCAAGGCGCTTACCTGTTGCATTTCGACATGATCGATGAGGAGTCGAACGGTTCGGGTCGTGATTTGCGTGTCCGTAATGACAAGTTGATAAAGGGGACTGCCTGCCATCAGTTCCGCGAAGTCTTCGAGCAACCGTCGGGTGCCGCCAACAATCGCCCGTCCCGGTATCCCGCGATCGAATTCCCAGCGGATGTAGTTGTAATGGAAGAATGGCTCCAGCCATTGCTGGGCGTGAAAGACGATCAGGTCCCGGTAACGATTCCAGAGCGACTCGTTGAACCGGTCATTGGCGATCGCGAGGTGAACGCGAAGGAACTCAGCCCGCGAATCACCCTGTTCTTCGAGCCAATCCGCGTAGACCTGGCGGGGAGAATCGTCGTCCGGCGCGGCTCGGATTGTGTTGATAAACGCCATCTCTTGCGGGTCGCGGATCATGATGCCTTCAGTCACCTTCGCCGGTCGCGACTTCGTCGCCCCATCGCGGGAACAACGAATGCTCGACCCTGAGTTGGTCGCAGATTCGCCCGACGATGAAGTCGATCATGTCTTCGATGGATTGGGGCAGTGTATAAAACGCCGGCATCGCAGGAAGAATGATCGCCCCGGCCTCGGTACATGCAGTCATGTTTCGCAACGGAATCAGACCCAGGGGGGTCTCGCGGGGAACCAAGATGAGTTTGCGTCGTTCTTTCAAGTGAACGTCGGCGGCTCGGTGAATTAGATTCTGTGACGTGCCGTGAGCGATGGCCGCCACAGTCCCCATGCTGCACGGGCAGATAACCATGCCGGCCGTGCGAAATGAACCGCTGGCGATGCCCGCCGCGAAATTCCGAAAATCGTGATAATGAATTTGGTCCAACAATGGCCCGAGTTTTTCGGCGACCCTTGGCCCGACCAAGTCACGCACATCGAAGCGATCGAGTCTGACCCGCCTGCCAACTTCGCGCTCCAGAACCTGCACCGCCGCGGGGCTGAGGACCAGATGCACGCTGCGGCCGGCGCGGAGCAGGACTTCGAGCAACCGCAGGCCGTAAGGGGCGCCGCTGGCCCCAGCCATTGCCAGAACGATGTTGTTGACGCTCATGATTGTTACCCGTTCAAGTCGCGAGTCGCTTGTTTACATCGAAGGCTCAAGCCAAGGCGCTCCTTGCTACAATACCGCCATGACCCCATACCCAACCGACATTCGCGTAACCGATGTCCGATATTCGTACCAGGATTTTCGCTATCGCAGCCCAATCAAATTCGGCGGCGTCGCCCTCGATCGCGCGACCCTCCTTGATGTCGAGGTCGAAGTCGCCGATCGGCGAGGACGGCGAGCGACTGGGTTTGGCTCGATGCCGCTGGGAAACATTTGGTCGTTCCCCAGCCGCGTCCTCGGATACGATCAGACGCTGGCCGCCATGAAATCACTTGCTGAAATCCTCAAGGGTGCCTACGCCGGCTTCCCCGAATTCGGTCATCCCATCGATATCTTCCACGGATTGGAACCGCAATTCGACGTCGTTGGTCAACAGGTGACGGCAAAACTCCAACTCGCCGAGCCGATTCCGCGCCTTTGCACGATGGTGGTGGCCAGCCCATTCGACGCGGCCATCCATGACGCATTCGGCAAACTTCACGGACTGAACTGCTACCAGACTTATGGCACGGAGTTTCTCGCCAACGATTTGGGGCATTTCCTTGGTCCGGAGTTCGCCGGCCGGCACCTCAGCGAATTCGTTCGGCATGAGCCACAAGCGCGAATGCCGCTCTATCACCTGATCGGGGCCCTCGACCCGATCACGGAAGCCGACATGGGCACCCGACTTAATGACGGCCTGCCGGAAACACTTGGGGAGTGGATTCTCGCCGACGGCCTGACTCATCTGAAAATCAAGCTCAATGGAGACAACCTCGATTGGGACGTGGACCGCGTCGTTCGCATCGACCGAGCCGCCACGGAGACGCAACGGCATCGCGGAGTGGCGATCTGGCATTACTCGCTCGATTTCAATGAGCGGTGCGCGAATGTCGAGTACCTGCTCGAGTTCTTGGCGCGGGTTAAAGAACGAGTGCCCGCCGGCTATGATCGCATTCAGTACATCGAACAACCGACCGCTCGCGACCTTCGGGCGAACCCAGCCAACAAGATGCATGCGGCTTCTCGATTGCGGCCGGTGGTGATCGATGAATCGTTACTCGATCTGGAGAGCCTGCATTTGGCGCGTGACTCGGGCTACACTGGGGCCGCTCTCAAGGCTTGCAAGGGACAATCGTCATCGTTACTGATGGCGGCGGCCGCTCAGCAATACGGCATGTTTCTGTGTGTGCAGGATCTTACATGCCCCGGGGCGTCGCTTATTCATTCGGCGGGCTTGGCCGCGCATGTTCCCGGTGTGGCCGCCATCGAGTCAAACGCCCGGCAGTATTGCCCCGCCGCGAACGAACCGTGGAAGGCGAAGTTCCCCGGAATTTTTGTCATTCGCGACGGGTTGATGGAAACCGGTTGCCTCACGGGTTTGGGGCTTGGGGCCACGCCATTTACTTCCGGGAGCCACTAACATGATTCGCAGCTTCGTGATCGTTGCGGCCATGGGCCTGAGTACAGCGTTGGGGGGTCAAGGCGACCCGAAGCCGGCTGCGAAATTCAAACTATCGGACGAACAACAGAGCGTCTTGGATGAGACGAATGCGGCTCGCAAGGCCATGGGGCTGGTGCCGCTCAAGGTCAGCGAGAAGCTTTGCAAGGTCGCGGCTGGCCATTGTGACAACATGGCGAGCAAAGGGGAACTCGCTCACGTGCTGGATGGAAAAGGCCCCGCGGAAAGGCTCAAAGATGCGGGCTATCGGTTTGTGGGATGCGGCGAGAACTGCGCCGCCGGTCAGCGTTCTCCCAAAGAGGCCGTGAATACCTGGATGAATTCCGACGGTCATCGAGCCAATATTCTGAATGCTCGCTACGTCGAGATTGGGATCGGCGTTGTGGCGGCTGCCGACGGCACGCGATATTGGACCCAAGTCTTCGCGACGCCTGGCCGCTAGTTCAACTCAAGCCGCGAATCGGTTCCCCGTCGTAGATGTGATGTGGCCGGTTCTCGGCGTCAAACCAAGCCATGTCCTTGGGCAATCCGATCGAGTGGTAGATGGTCGCGGCGAGATTCTCCGGCGTCTGCGGATCGGTTGCCGGGAATGCTCCCTTCGCGTCCGAAGAACCGATGACGGTTCCGCCTCGAACGCCGCCGCCGGCGAGAAACACGCTTTGCACGGCGCCCCAATGGTCGCGGCCCGGCAACTTGTAGTGTTGCGGGAGTCCGAAAACTCGGGGGGTTCGCCCGAATTCGCCGGCCATCACGATGAGGGTCTGATCCAAAAGGCCGCGCGATGTCAGATCATCAAGTAGGGCGGACAACGCCTTGTCCGTCGGCGGAAACAGTTTCTCTTTGAGGTGCGGGAACGCGTTGCCGTGGGTATCCCAGGTCTCGTTGTTGCCGAGATTCACTTGGACCAAGGCGACGCCGGCTTCGACCAGCCGCGCCGCCATCCACAGCGACCAACCGAAAGCGTTCTTGCCGTATCGATCGATCTCGCGGTCCGGGGCGCGGGCGACATCGAACGCGTGCCGGACTCGAGGATCGGTTAACAGCGACACCGCCGCGTCGCGGTGACGTGCCATGTCGCCTCCGGAATCGAGGCGTCGTCGCTGGTCATCAATGTGATTGAGGATTGAAAGACGATCGGCGAGCCGGCCATCGCCCAACCCCTCGGGGAGCGTCAAATCCGGGAGCTGAAACTGCCTCCGCCGCGGCGTGTAGGCGCGTTGCTGATGATCGAATTCAAACTCCGGGTACGCGCCATACGCACGAGGCTCGAATGGCGAAGCGTCAAGGAACCACGGGTCGCGGTGACGGCCCATAATCCCGGCGAACTGACCGGGGATGATGCGCCCCGTGTTGTGAACGAGTCGCTCGGGAAGAACGACCGCCGGCGGAAGATTATTGCGAGAGTGCGTCACGGCACCGGCAACGGCGGCAATGCTCGGCCAATCGCGAGGCGTCGGAGCGTTGGGGATGAATCCCGGGGGCAACTTGGATCGGCCGGTGAGCATGATGTGATGCCCGGCAGAATGATCGTTCGACGGATGCGTCAGGGAGCGTACCAAGGCCCAGCGGTCGCTTCGGGCTGCCAACAGAGGAAGGTGCTCGCAAATGCGCACTCCGGGAGTTCGCGTCGCGATCGGCCGAAACTCTCCGCGAATGTCCACGGGCGCATCGGGTTTCGGGTCGAAACTATCATGCTGGGCCAATCCACCCGAAAGGAAGATGAAGATTACCGATCGCGCCGGCCTCACTTGGCGCGGAGCCTTCGAATGCTCGGCACGCAATGCCTGAAGCTCGCCGATTCCCAGCCCGAGCAGCCCTACCGCACCGGCCTGCAACGCGACGCGGCGATCCACAATGGGGTGACGAAGGTTGAAAGGATCCGATGGCATAAGAGTCACCCCAAGGGAATCGATGGCAGAGGGTGGCGGCGGGTTGCGAGAAATCTTACCCGATGATTGAAGGAATTGCTAGAGGGCAGGCCTTTTTGGTTGCGTTCGGCGAGAATTGGTAGAACAGAATAAGGCATGTGCAACCTTCTAGCTTTGGGAGCGCGGCGATGTGGGATAACCTCATCGGTAAACAGATTCGGCGCAGTACGCGCAATCTGATTCTGTGGAACGCGCTGCTCATGGCTGGTGTCTTGGTCTTTCTCGCAATCGCGTCGCAATACTATTACAACCTGTTGCTTGGCCCGTTCCCGCTTGTGGGCGCCGACCTTGCTGAACTCCGAGAAGTGCCATGGAAGAACCGGGTCATCGTCACGCCCGATATGGCCTTCGACACGGGCATCGAGGAAATCACGGTACGAAAAAAGCGCGGAGTCGAGGTCGGCCGAAACGTTAGTGCGAAATACCACGCGCTGCTCATCAACGGTAGACTGCTGATCGCAAGGGTTCCCGCGAAAGCAGCCGTTTCGAAGACCTACACTGGCAGCTTGGGACGATTCAGCAGCAAGAGCGAGAGCCAGGTGTTGAACCCGATTCGGACACAGCAACCGCCTCCCGGCGCGCCCAAGTTTCAGATTGTTCCTTTGGAACTCGATGCCAGGAGCTCATCAATTCCCGGATACCTTGGATTGATCGTGGCCGCCTTAATCGTGACCTTGTCCGGGTGGAATCTGGCAAAGGCTTTTCGGCGAATTGTCGGCCCCGAGGCGCATCCGTTGGCTCGGCAACTGGACCGATACGGCGATCCGGCCGAGGTTGCCGATCGCATCGATGCCGAGTATCTCTCCGACGATGTTGAGAAAATTGGACCCGCGACGCTCACCCGAAGTTGGCTGATTTGGCCGAAGACCTTTGGCGTTGATCTCATTCATTTGGGCGATGCGGCTTGGGTCTATAAGGCCACCACGCAGCATTACACCAACGGCATCCCGACGGGGAAGACTCACAGCGCGGTGTTACACGACGTCCATGGCAAGACTTTTTCCATTAGGATGGCGGAACCGGCAACGCTGCACTTTGTGCAGTGCGTGCTTGATCGTGTGCCCTGGGTGGTGGCCGGTTACGACGATGAGCTGAAGACTCTGTGGTGCAAGGACCAGCAAAAGTTCATCGAGATGGTCGATGATCGCCGCCGGAGTTTCGCCGAGTCGCGGCGCCGAGGACCCGATTCGAACGCCCCTGCCGACGATGATATCCCGAACGTGGAGCCGGCATAGGGCGACGATGCCGGACTAATGCGAGACTTTGTCGGCGGGCGGCAACACCAACGTGTAGTCGCGCTGAATGCGGTCGATGTAGTCGCGAACCAATTCCTGGATGCGATTCGGATTGTCGGCACCAACAACGAGGCCGATGTGTTGTTTCTGCTTCAGTCGATAGACAATTTCGGGGTCGGCGAATGGCGAGGAATCGGGCCATTCCTGCCTCGTGAGTGACAGGACAACTCCGCCGTACCGATCCTTGGGCGCCGGCAGTCGATACGAGCCGGTTCGTGCCAGTTCGATGGCGGCCCACTCTTCCCAAAGATTGACCCCGGTTGCGGCTTCCACCATCTCGGCAGTGTTCGCGCCGCCCACACGAGCGCTTGTCTCGATGAGGATAATTCGGCCATCGTCGTGGGCTTTCAGGAATTCGGTGTGCGAGGCGCCGCCGGTCAACCCGAAACCCGTCAATACACTTTCGTTGAGCTGGCGCAGTTCGGCCACGACGGGCTGTTGCCGCGGGACGGTCCGCGTCGCATACACGCCCCCGCCTTGGTAGACGTCCAATAACGGGCGCAGATACCCATTCACCTCCGCGAAAACAACTTGGCCGCCGGCCACGAGCGAATCAACGTGGAATAAGTCTCCCGCGACGAACTGCTCCAACACCATATGCGATTGCTCGTCTCCCAATCGATCCAGTTCGCGCCAGAGTTCATCCGAGGTCCTGATGCGGCGAATCCCAGCCGCCGAGGCCTGCGACCGAGGCTTGAGCAAATAGGGCGGGGGCACTCGCGCGAGAAAGTCACGCAGCCGATCATAATTGAAAACGCCGGTAAATGCGGGAACGGGAATACCCAGTTCGGCAGCTTTGACCCGCATCGCCAACTTGTCGCGGAACAGCCTCGCCGTCGAGTCGTTCATGCCCGGTAATCGGAAATGTTCTCGAAGACACGAGGCGACCTCCACGTCAAAGTCGTCCATGGCGACGATGTGATCGATGTTCCGCGACCGTGCCAGGTAGCTGACTGCATTGAGCAATGCCCGTCGATCGTGAAAATTCGGTACCGCGAAGACCTCGTCGAGCGATTTTCGCGGCCAATCTTCGCCAAGAAGTGATTCGATGGTCAGCAGATAAACTCGGGCGCCCTCGCGTTTCGCCCGTTCCATGAAACGGTGCCCCTTGTAGTAACTGGCAAGGCAGAGGAGTGTGGGGGTTGTCATGCGACCTTCTCACTATGCGAATCGGGAGAGGGGACGGACCTTATGCTATGGTGCAAGCAACAGCCGCGGCAAGCCAAGGCTTCCCCGGTCTGATAGGATGTGACATGATGAACCGATCACGCTCGATCCGTCTACCCCTGCTGGTAACTGGCGTAACGGGGGTCGCGGGTTTCAACGCTTTCCGCCATTTCCGCAGGCTCTTTCCCGGTCAGGTAATTGGCATTCGGCCGCACGCGACTTTTCGGCTCAAGGGCGATGGAATCGTCGCGCTGGATGCCGACGATGTCGTGGGCTTGCGCGACTTGTGCCATACCTTTCGGTTCGGGAGCATCCTGAATGCGGTGGGTAACTGCGCCTTGAAATCGTGTGAACTCGATCCGCGAATGGCCCGGCGGCTCAACGTCACGACCGCCGAGGCGATTGCCGATTGTGCCGGCCGCCTGCGAGCGAGGCTCGTTCACCTTTCGTCGGACCTCGTCTTTTCAGGGGCCAGCGGTGTGGGCAACTATGTCGAAACGGACCCTACGGATCCGGTAACGGTATACGGGTCAACGATGGCCGAAGGCGAACAAGCGATCGCGTCGGTTTCGGAAGATGCGGCTCAATTGCGAATCTCGCTTCCGATGGGGCCTAGCTTCAGCCGGCACGCCGGAGCGATTGATTGGATCGACTCTCGATTCCGCCACGGGCGCCCCGCGACGCTGTACTTTGACGAGGTTCGCTCCGCGACTTACGTCCACGACCTAAACCGCGTCTTTTCGTGGTTTCTCTCACACGAGGCCGGCGGGCTGTTTCATTGCGGTGGCCCCCAGGCGGTGACGTTGTACCAGATTGGTCAGATTGTCAATCGTGTGGGTGGGTATGCCCCCGAGTTGCTGCACGGGTGCCCTCGATTGTCGGCCGGGCCGATTCCGCCCCGAGCCGGAAACGTGAGCATGAACAGCGACAAGCTCATCCGAACGATGGGACACTCGCCTTTTCGCAGTTGGCCCGCGGAACCGGACTTGGTTCCGGTAGGCCATGAATGGCATCGCGCTCGTGTCCCCGACGAGGGTGGCGGCTTCGCCCGAATCGCGGCCGTGCTCTATCGCCCGTCGGCCGCCGCGAGGGCCGGCTAGGACTCTACCGTCACCATGCGGCAAAAGAGCACGGCCATCCCGGCCGCTTCGCCATGCGGCCGGGACGGCCTCGCTCCGACAAGGCGGGCTCGCTCCCACAAGACATCACCCGAGACCTCGAGGTCTCAAGTATTCGTGGCGTAGACAAGAATTCGGGGTAGGCACGGAATTCGTTTTCGGTTTATACTGCCCCTTGGAACATTCTGCCGGTCGTGACTCGTTTCACGTCAGTCATGCCGGCAACAACGGATAACTGAGAGGGCGCAAGGATGCGCGTCTGCTTATTCGAAGATTTCGGGGCCGCGGATTTGGCTCCGATCTCGCTGACCCGTCCGGTATTCGATCTCCTGAGCGGCACATCGACACTGGCGGAAAAACACGAGCGTTATTTCGGTCCATGCCATGCGGCCGCCTTGATTCGGCCGCATCTAGTATCGATGGTGCGCATGAGGCGTCCCGGTGTCGCTGTCAACGACGCCTCCTGGCTGCGACTGGGGCCAGTCGTATTGGTTAACGGGCGCTGGCTACCGCCGGCCGATGGGCACGTTAGCTTCGATGGGCCGTGCGTGGCGACCATCGGTGATCAGGTTGCCTATGCCTTACTTACGCCGGACCTTCTCGCGAAACTGACACCCGTCAACGTTGACGAGTGCCTCGAAGGTTGCCTCGATGCTCTTCCCCGAATGGACGCGCCCGGGCACATGATCCGCTACCCGTGGGAGCTGATCGACCACAACGCCGATCAATTGGCATCGGATTATCGCGCTCGCGGCGCTCAGCCGAACGCCGGATGGCGGCCGGCAAATTGCAGCGTGGTGGGTCCCGAAAACCAATTGCTGATCGACCCAACCGCCGAGGTTGATCCGCAGGTCGTCATCGACACGCGAAATGGACCGGTGGTCATCGATCGGGGTGCCTTCATCGGTGCATTCACGCGATTGGAAGGTCCGTGTTACATCGGTGCGGGAACTCATATTGTTGGAGCCAAGATTCGGGCCGGCACGACCATTGGGCCGTGTTGCCGAATCGGGGGCGAAGTCGAGTGCAGTATTATTCACGGTTTCACCAATAAATATCACGATGGCTTTCTCGGGCACAGCTACGTCGGTGAGTGGGTGAACATCGGCGCCGGTGCTCAAACCAGCGACCTTCGCTGCGACTACGGCCCGGTGACCGTTCCGATCAATGGTCGGCGAATTGTCACTGGACGTACCAAAGTCGGTAGCCTGATGGGTGACCATAGTAAACTCGGCATCGGAGCGTTGCTCAACACAGGCTCGGTTGTTGGCGTGTTCAGCGGCATGTATCCGGCTGGGCGTCTGTTGCCTCGCCACGTGCCGTCGTTCTGCGCCGTCTACCACGGCGCGGTTGCCGAAGGGCCTGTGTTCGACGAGATGATGACCGTTGGCGATCGGATGATGCGCCGCCGCGGCGCGGAAATGACGGAAATCCATCGCCAGCTTTATCGCTCCGTGTATGAAATGACCGCGGGCGATCGGCGTCAAACCATCGCGGACGGTGAAGCCCGCCGCCATCGTCGCGTGGCTTGATTCGCTGGGGGCGGCCGATTTTTTCAACAACGACGCATTCGGCGGCCTGTCGCGATGCGTCGTTGTTCACTTTAACCCGCGAATTTGGCATTTCCGGTTGCAATTGGTCGCCTCATCAGCGAGAATTACTACACTGCCGGTTACCATGCCTTGTTGGTCCCACCAAAACTATCCCACCGGAGGGATTCCACCGATGAATGGCGCGACCAAACGACTCCTTGCGCTGGCTCTCATTTCAAGCCTCGCCACCAGCGCCCGCGTCCTTGCAGGTGATCTTTACTCCTCGGCTTCAAACGCAAACGCGGCCATTGTGCTGCCGAAGCCCGCGGAGATCAAGCAACTCATAGTCCACCCCGTTAAGATTTCGCTCAAGGGTAGCGACGACACGAATCAGGTTCTGATTTCCGCAATACTGATATCAGGCCGATTGCAAGATTTGACGGGAAACGTCACCTACGAAGTCGGCGACCCGAAAGTGGCTCGCGTCACGGCCGAAGGGCGCGTTATCCCGCTGGCGAATGGTTCCACGACCATCACAGCCCGATTCGCCGACAAGGCCGCGACCATCCCGGTGCATACTGAGAAACTCGACGAGAATCTGCCGATCAATTTTCCGAATCAGGTCGTCCCGATTTTCACGAAACTGGGTTGCAATAGCGGCGGTTGCCACGGGAAGGCCAGTGGGCAAAACGGCTTCAAGCTATCGCTTCTGGGCTTTGAACCGGAAGTCGATTTTACGTCGTTGGTGAAGGAAGCTCGCGGCCGGCGACTGATGCCCAGCGCCCCGGAGCAGAGCTTGTTGCTTCGCAAAGCCACCGGCCAAATCGCTCATGGCGGCGGAAAGAAGATGGACCCGACTTCGGACGAATACAAGATGGTTCGTCGTTGGGTCGCGGCGGGAATGCCTTTTGGCAAAGAAACGGACCCCATCGTCACGCGAATCGAGGTCGTTCCCCCGATGCGTGTTCTGACCCGGCAGAATCGTCAACAGTTCGCTGTCTACGCGCATTATTCCGACGGCTCGGTGGAGGATATCACTCGCCGTGCCCAATACGACAGCAACGACCAGGAAATCGCAACGGTCGATGCGAACGGTTTGGTGCGGACGCTATCCATGTCCGGGGAAGCCGCCATCATGGCTCGCTACCAAGGGCACGTTGCCACCTTCCGCGCCACGGTGCCGCTGGGCGTCGAAGTCCCGAAGTATAACTTCCCGGTTCAGACCCTCGTGGACACCCATACCTCACAGAAATGGCAACAACTCGGATTGGTGCCGAGCGATATTTGCACCGACGAGCAATTCATCCGGCGGGCGTCACTCGATATCACCGGGACCCTGCCGACGCCGGATCAGGTTCGAAAATTCGTCGGCGACAAGAACCCCAAGAAGCGAGAACAACTGGTCGATGATCTGTTGGAGTCGCCGGAATACTCCTTCTATTTCGCCAACAAGTGGGCTGACATCCTGCGAGTGAAACGTCGTGGTGATGCCACTCGGGCACAAGGAACGTTCGCGTTTCACAATTGGATTCGCGAGGCGGTGGCTAACGATATGCCCTATTCGCTCTTTGCTCGGAGCGTCCTAGCGGCAACGGGCGACGAGGCTCGCAATCCGCCGGCCGTTTGGTACAAGGAATTGCAGAATCCCGAGCAATTCGTCGACGATACGGCTCAGGTCTTCCTGGGGCTGCGAATCGCATGTGCCAATTGCCACCATCACCCGTATGAGAAGTGGAGTCAGGACGATTACTGGGGGTTGGCGGCATTCTTCGCCCGCGTCGATCGCAAGAATATCGTGATTCCCGGCGCTCAGAATCAGCAGCAACAGCGAACGTTTGTTTACACGCGCGCCGGGCGAACCGTGACCAACAAACGCACGAATAAGCCCGCCGTCATCAAGCCTCTCGATGGCGAACCGTTGGACATTGCCGGAGACGAAGATCCGCGGCATAAGCTTGTCGATTGGATGGTTGACCCGAAAAATCCGTTCTTCGCGAAAGCGGTCGCCAATCGATACTGGGCGCATTTCTTCGGTCGCGGAATTGTCGATCCGCTTGATGACATGCGCGTCACGAATCCGCCGAGCAATCCCGAGTTGCTTGATGCCCTGGCCAAGACGGTCGTCGACAACGGATACAGCCTGAAGACGCTCATCAAGACCATCACGAAGAGCCGCACGTATCAGTTATCGTCGTTGCCCAACGAGTTTAACAAGCACGACAAACAGACCTATGCCCGCTATTACCCCAAGCGGATGGGGGCTGAGGTGCTGCTCGACGCCGTATGCCAGGTGACCGGAAGCCCGACGCAGTTTGGCGGCTTACCGACCGATCGGCATGCTCCGAATCGGGCGATCATGTTGCCTGACGAATCGTTCCCGAGCTATTTCCTCGACGTGTTTGGCCGCCCCCAACGAATCAGCGCTTGCGAATGCGAGCGGGTAAGTGAAGCGAATCTGGCACAGGCGCTGCACCTGCTGAATAGCGATGAGGTGCAAGGCAAACTGACGCGTGGCGGCGGGCGTGCCGATCAGCTTGCCCAAGATAAGCGCCCCGAGGCCGAAAAGGTCGAGGAATTGTTCCTCTGGGCTTTCGGGCGGAAACCGACACCCGAGGACTTCAAGATCGCGCTCGCACACATTGCCAAGCACGAAAAGAATAAGAAAGTTGCCTACGAGAACATCATCTGGGCACTACTGAACACCAAAGAGTTTGTATTCAACCAGTAAACGATGTCAGTCGCGTATCGCGCTCGCATCATGCGGGCGCGATACGTCAATTTCTGATACCTCGCCGCCGATTAGGCCACCGACGCGGCCTTCATCTCATTCTGAAATTGATCCAAGGGACCCCACACCTCGTCCAAGCAATCCTTGAATAAGTCGCCGATGAGCAGATCGACGATGTGCCGTTTCAAATGCGGGTATTGGCGGATGAACTGGCCGAAACTCAACCCGTCGTAGAACGCGTAGACTAAGCGCCGCATCCGGTCCATGCCCTGGAGGAATCGCGGTCCCCAATTGCTTAACTGAGCCTCGCTCGTGTTGTTGACCGCCAGGCCTTCCGCGATCGCGTCAGCGGCCCATTCACCGCTGCGAAATGCCAAGAGCAGGCCCGACGAGTAGATCGGATCGAGAAACCCGAAGGCATCGCCGATCATGACCCAGCCATCGCCCGCAAGCTGTTTTGAACGATACGAAAAGTCCTTCGTGGTGTACCAATCCGAAACTCGTCGCCCGTCGGCGATGCGGCGTTGGACAGCGGGGCAATTCTCAACCTCACGGTTGAATATCGCCTCGAGGTTGTTGCCGTCGCGGAACATCTCTTCGAGTGACGTGACGACGCCGACACTGACAATGTCGTTGTGTTGAGGGATGTACCAGAACCACCCGCGTTTGCCCTTGGTCTGAAGCACGAGGGTCGCGCCTTCGTCCAATCCCGGGTCGCGATGGGCGCCTTGGAAATACGCCCAGACGGAAGCCTTTTTCAGTCGCGGGTCAGGCTCGCGAAGCTTGAGGCGGCTGGCGATGAGCGAGCTTTGCCCGCTGGCGTCAACCACCACCCGCGCCGGCACATCCTCCATGTCGCCGTTGGCATTTTGAACTCGGACGCCGACGGCGCGCTGGCCTTCAAATCGAACATCCATGATCCGCCCCGTCCGTACCTCGGCACCATGATAGGCCGCGTTTTCGAGCATCATCTGATCGAATTCACTGCGAACGACCTGCCATGTCTGACTACATTCGTGGGGGTTGTTCTCGAAGAAATAGAACGGTTGCGATTCCTTGCCGGTTTCGGAAACAAACTGAACACTGTACTTGCGGACGCACGGTCCGGCCTTCATCTTGTCGATGGCACCGAGACGGCGCAATACCCAATAGGTGTCCGGCATGAGCGACTCGCCGATGTGAAATCGCGGAAATCGCTCGCGCTCGTAAACTCGAACATGAACGCCCTGCTGCGCGAGTATCGTGGCACAGGTCGCTCCCGCTGGACCACCGCCAATAACAACGACATCGGGGTTTTGTCGCGACATGGTTTAACTCGACTCAACCGGTGGGATTCGACACACCTTAATATTAATAGACCGACCCGCGATGCAAACCAAGCCCTGGCTCGATTCGCGTCACGGGTCTCGGCGGTCCGGCTCACGGCCGGAATCGATTAGTGTTTTCAGTGACCGCACGCTGTCGATGGTGCCGGGATCGCGACAACGGGCAGAAGCTCTTTGGAACTTGTTTGCACGATGCCGCTGGGGGAGTCGCTTGGCGCCTTGACCGCGACTTTCGGAGCTTCCGCTGTGGGTTTGACTGCGGCAACCGCGGCACCCGACGCGGCGGCTCTGTCGGAGCGCACACCCAGCATGCGACAACCCGTTTGCGATAGGCCGAGAGTGACGCACATCAGGATCATTGCTGCCCTGCGTACCTGTTTCATGAGTTTCCCCAAAACGATCGAATTTTGCCCAGAGGCTCGCGCCGCGACGGGCAACAGTTGCACTCCCTATTCCGGTTCGACCGTTGATTGAATCAACTTGATAAATATCGTTGCAAGATCGGCTCAATTGGACGGGCTGGGAAAACGACAAAGGGGAGATAGAGATCGCGTGGGTCGGTCTTGCCCCCAACATGCCCTCGATGCATGATGGAACCCGGGACAATGGACAGTCCCGGGGATTGAAGCAGGGACGCGACGATGCACCATCTTGACGCCGATCCATTGATGACGACTCCCGAAGTTGACTCTGGAACGATTTGTCATCATCCGAATTTCCGGTCTCAACTCTTGCGCGATCATCGCGACGTCACTGTTTGGCTGCCGCCAGGTTATTCGTCAACGAGCCGTTACCCGGTCTTTTATTTGCAGGATGGTCAGAATCTGTTTGATCCGTCCCTGGCGTATGCAGGCGTGGCATGGGACGTTCATCGCTCGGCGGCGGCGCTGATTCAAGCGGGTGAGATTTGCCCGCTGATACTCGTGGGAATCGCGAACACGCCACGGCGCGCCGACGAATATGGTCCCAAGCCTCGGTGGTGGCGCTCAGCCGATCGCAGTTGCCGTTACGCCCGTTTTGTCGTCGGTGAGTTGAAGCCGTTTGTCGATGGCAATTACTCGACGGTTACACTGCGTGGTGGAACGGCTATCGGCGGTTCGTCGCTTGGAGCGCTGATTGCCATGCACATGTGCTCGTGGTATCCGGATACTTTTGGAGCTTGTGCGGCTTTGTCGCCCTCGTTGTGGTGGGACAAGCAGAGGTTTCTCAGGCGAATCAAGGCCGGACGATCTTGGCCACGCGATACGCGGCTGTGGCTGAGCATGGGCGATCGCGAAGGCCCGATGCATTCCTGGGAACCGAATATCCGGCGCACGCGCGACTTTGCGGCCGCCCTCGAACGTGGCGGGCTGTTGGCGGGGCATGACTATCACTACGCGGAGGTCGTTTGCGGGACTCACCACGAATCGGCTTGGGCCGCGATCTTTGGAGACGTTTTGAGATTTCTGTTCGGAACCAATGTGGCACCGGCTACGACCGCCGGCGACCGCGACCCTTCTGACTGCGATACCAACCCATCATCGTAAAGACCGTTGCAAAACCTCAGTTTGGTGCCCTAAACCCCTTGCGTTCAGGGAGGAACATGGGTTACGAAAGCGTCTTTAGGAACTCTTGCTCGAAGAAGTGGCACGGATTTCCTAATCCGTGCTCGCTCGTCACGCGTTCAACGGATTGGGAAATCCGTTCTACGAATCGAGAGACCGTTTCAAAACCCTAAATTGGTGCCCTAAACCCCCGGCGTTCAGGGAGGAACTTGGGTTATGAAAGCGTCTCAAACTCGTTCGCTCCACGCGACTCGATCAACGCGGCCTATCGTCGAATTTCATGCCTCGCTGCCGAAATCGCATATCAATAATCCTCGACTGCATTCGATGGTTGCAACCCGTGCCGAGGATTCACCATGGCCGATTCAATGCGGGCCTACCAATTCGTTCCCGATGGGACGGCGTATCGGCTTGAGCAGATCACTCGGACCATTCCTGTACCAGGTCCGGGCCGCGCCTTGGTGAAAGTCCGGGCGGCTTCGCTGAACTATCGCGACCTCATCAACCTTCGCAACAAATTCGGCCGCAAGGTCGATGGAAAGGTTCCGCTCTCGGATGGCGCCGGCGTCGTGGTGGCCCTGGGTGACGGCGTGTCGCGGGTAAAGGTCGGTGATCGGGTCGCGGGTATCTTTTTTCAGACCTGGCATGGCGGGCGGTTCGATTTTCGACATCACCAGTCCGACCTGGGTGGCAGCATCGACGGGATGCTCACCGAATATGCCGACATGGATGCCGAGGGCCTTGTTCGCGTGCCGGAATATCTGACCGACGAAGAGGCGTCTTGCCTGCCTTGTGCCGCGGTGACGGCATGGTACTCCCTGATGACGCGAGGCGGAATCCGCTCGGGAGATTCGATTCTGGCGTTGGGCACCGGCGGTGTCTCGGTTTTCGCGCTACAGTTCGGCGTCGCATTGGGCTGCCCTGTGTTTGTTACCTCGGGCAGCGACGAGAAACTGACGCGGGCTAAGGCGCTGGGCGCCACGCACACGATCAACTACAAGACGACTCCAGATTGGGACAAGGAGGTCTGGCGGCTCAGCGGAAAACGTGGCGTCGATCATGTAATCGAAGTGGGCGGGGGTGGCACCCTCGGAAAATCGCTGGCGTGCGTCGCGGCCGGCGGACACGTCGCCCTGATCGGGGTACTCACCGGCTTCGGCCCGCCCAAAGATAGCTTGTTCCCGCTGCTTGCCCGTAATGCCACCATGAATGGAATCTACGTCGGCTCACGCGATGACTTTGAGGCGATGAATCGCTTCCTGAGCGTTCACAAGGTCCGCCCCGTCATCGACCGCATGTTTCCTTTCGATCGGGCCGACGACGCGTTTCAATACTTGGAAAGCGGCAGCCATTTTGGCAAGGTCGTGATCCAATTCTGATCGCGGATACCGATTCCGCTGAGGCGACAGACGAACCATGAGGCTTGCAATCGTTCGATGGGTCATCGCGGTCGTTTTCGTGATGTCGGTTCCCGTCGCCGTCGCGGCTGATGAAGACGTCGATCAATTATTGCCGGGTCTGGTGGCAACCTATCGTTCTCACGTCGATGCGAACGCCGTTCTCTTGCGAATCGACGCGAAACCCGCTCTGAATTGGGGCCGAGCCAACCCGCATCCGTTGTTACCACCAGGCCCGATGGAAATCCAATGGGACGGAGTGTTGTTGTTCAAGGAGAATGGGCCAACACGATTTGACGCGGCGGTTTGCGGAGACGTCGCAATGACCCTCGACGGCGACACGGTTCTTGAAGGCAGCGGCAATCGAGAATCGTCGGTGATTGGTCCCGGAAAGGCGTTTCAACGTGACCCCGGAGTTTACCATCTGAGGATCCGCTACCGGTCGCGTGGCGATCAACCCGCGCGGCTGCAAATTCGCTGGGAAGGAGCCGAATTCGCCCGTGAGCCGCTACCGGCTTGGCTGCTCAAACATCGACCGAGCGACGCGCCTCCCGACATGGAGAACGCGAATCGACAGGAGGCGGGGCGAACGGCGGCAATAAAGTATGGCTGCGCTCGATGCCATGCCGGAGCGTTTCCCGGTGTTCCCGTTCCATCTCCCGGGCCGGCCTTGGCCGATGTGCGACACCGTATCCGTCACGACTGGATGATGAAATGGCTCGCGGAACCGTCGGCCCTCAAGGCCGATGCGCGAATGCCCTCGTTGTTTTCAAACGACCGGATCGGTTTCGTGGAGCGGTCGATTATTACTGAATGCCTGCTTGGCCCGCGTGAAGGCACGCCGAAGCCACGGCCCGCGCCAGCCGCCGGCGACCACCGGATGGGCCGCCGCCTGTTTGTGAGTTCGGGTTGCGCGACGTGTCATCTTTTGCCCGACCTCAACCGCGCCGAACAGGCTCATCCCGATCGACATACGTTTGTTGGTTTGAGTGACCGTCTGCCACCGGCCGATCTCGCGTCCTTTTTGCTGAATCCTCACGCCCGCTATCCCGATGGCCGAATGCCGCGCTTGCCGCTGACCCCCGATGTTGCCCGTGACATCGCTGCTTATCTATTGCTGTGGCAGCCGTTGACGGCGGAAGCCGATAAACCGCCGGAAGCTCCGCGCCCCGAGGAAATCTCGGCCGTCGCCAAGCGACTGGGCACACGAGGGACCGAAGCCACCGCCCAAGCCTTGGTGCGTGAGAAACGCTGTGCGGCTTGCCATCCGGGAATCGGCGATGGACTACCGTTGGACGTTCCGGTGGCGGTCACTGGTGTTGGTCGCGGATGTGTCTCGTCCAAGAGTTTGCCGAGGTTCTCGATGCCGCAAGCCGAACGATTGGCCATCGAGAGCTATCAACCGATCGCGCGGCGAGAACTCCACCCATCGCCGATAAACGAACGCCGCCGGCTGGTCAATCGTCTTGGCTGTTTGCGGTGTCATCAACGCGACAGCGATCGACCGCCGCTGATCGAGGAAATCGGAGCCACTCTGGGAGGGGCGTGGCTTCAGAACATCCCCTATCAACGAACGCCGCGACTAAGTAATCCGTTGCAGAAATACTCACAACAGCACCTGACTCAAGCGATTCGCGAGGGCGTGGCGCCGTTGCGATCGTCGCGTTACACGTATCGCATGCCGGCATTCGGTGACGTGGCGGAGTCAGTGATCCAAGCGTTTGCCGAGGCCGACGGCGAGTTACTTGCGGCATCGGAACCCCAGTTGCCGCCGTCCTCCGATCCGACGCTTGCGACCCAAGCGGGACCGCTGCTGGCCGGGTTTCAGGGCTATGCCTGCATCTCATGCCATGTCTGGAACGAGCAGGCATTGGCCGATCCGGATCCCGGCGCAGTTGGCACAGACCTGACCCGAGTCACCGGGCGAATTCGCCGAGACTGGTTCGATCGATTTCTCGAAAATCCGGCTCGGATGCATCCCGGCACTCCGATGCCGAGCGTCTTTCCACGCGGCAAACCGGCTCTGCTTGCCTCGGTCGTCGACGGTGACCCCGCCCGCCAGCGGGAGGCCCTTTGGCATTACTTTGCACTGGGAAAGAAGGCCCCCAGTCCAAAGCCGTCGCCGCCGCTGGTGATCAACGCTCCGGCCCGAGGAGAGCCGCCGCTCGCTGCACTGATTCCGATTCGACTGACCAATGGAAGGATCATCGAGAGCCTGACGCTGCTTTTTCCGTCACACGACATGGCTATCATCGACGCCGGCACGGGGAGCCTCGTCAACATTCTCACCAGCGCGCAACTGTTGCGAAGTGTTCAAGGTCGACTGCGAACCTATTCCGCTGCCGGCACCATGGCTCGGGAGAACCTCGAAAACACGGTCCCAATTTGCCTTGTGCGCAACGGAGTCGTTCAGCGCCCATCGGCAACGAGCTGGCTCGGCTATGATTCGCTCCCGGATGGTGTCCGCATCCGGCGGCGGCTGGAATTTGCCGCGGCAAGAGTCAACGTATCCGAGACAATTCGGCTGCGAGGCCGGTCGCTCGAACATGAAATTCGCGTTGCCGATGTTCCCAAAGGTTGGGTCGGCGAATATCAAGGAGCAAGCCGAGATCCAGTCGTCACGTTGTCAGTCGGAGACGTTTTGATTGGACTCGTTCAATACAAATTGCCTCCTGCCAACCCGCCTCAGCGCGCGGAACGCCCAATCCTGTTCGATCCGGGATCAATTGAAGGTTCGTTAGAACGTCCTGGGTATCGTGCCATGGCGTATCCTCGACCGCGGACACCCAACGGTGACGATTTGATGATGCCCGTTGCCGTCGCCGTGCATCCTGTCGATGGCCGAATCTTCGTGGCGTCGATGAAACAAGGCGAGGTGTTTGTCGTGCAGGATTCGGCCGGCGACACTAAGCCAGCGAGGTTCGTGCCCTACAGTCGCGGGTTGTTTCAGGAGGCATATTCGATGTTGGCCGATCGCGACGGCCTGTACGTCTTGCATCGGCGCAACCTGTCGCGATTGGTGGAAACCCGTGGCGATGGTGTTGCGGATCGCATCGAACGAGTGGCGCACCTCCCTCATGGAATCGCGGACGTGTATGACTATGCCTACGGTCTGGCCCGCGACCGCAATGGAGCGTTCGTCTACAGTTTCGCTCCGTATGCGAACACGAGCATGCCAGGATCAGGCGGCGCATTACGGTTGTTGGCGGGCAAGCCCCCGGTTGAGTTTGGTTACGGTTTTCGCAATCCCATCGGCTGGTGCATTGGGCCGGATGGCGAGGTTTTCGCGACCGACAATCAAGGTGAATGGGTCGCGACCAACAAGTTGTGTCATGTGGCCGACGGGCGGTTCCAGGGGTTTCCGAATCAGGCTCAGCGGCATCATGCGGACAAGCCGCGAGCGAAGCCCGCGGTTTGGGTTCCCTACGGTTGGGCGCACTCGATCAACGGGATGGCCTACGACTCCACCAACGGCAAGTTCGGCCCGTTCCCCGGACAATTCTTCCTTGCGGAATTGATGTTCGGCGGCGCCATTATCCGGGCCGATGTCGAGAAAGTGAACGGTGTCTATCAAGGAGCATGTTTTCCGTTCTGGGGCAAGGGGCTGCTCGGCCCGGTAAGTCTCGCCTTTCACCCTGCCGGCGATCTGATTGTCGGCGGCATTACCGAACCGGGTTGGATGGCCCAGCCCGATCGCGGCGCACTGTTTCGCCTGTCATTCACGGGCCAGTCCCCATTTGAAGTCCGCACGATCAAGGCGTTGCCTCGCGGGTTCCGCTGCGAATTCACTGCGCCGATCGACCCGCGTACCGCTGCTGCTTCCGCCTGTCATGTCGAGCACTTTCGATACGAGTACACGGGAGCCTACGGCTCGCCGGAACTGGATCGAACGCCAGTGCCCGTTCAGGAAGTTATCGTTTCACCGGATCGAAGGAGCGTGGAGATTCGGCTCGGGGTACTTGTAGCGGATCGAGTCTACCTGATTCGGGCCGGCGGGATCCGTTCCAGCAGCGGCGAATCGCTGGTGCATCCCGTCGGGGCTTACACGCTGAACGAGATTCCACGAACCAAGTGACATGGAGAAGGCCGATCGGCGTCCACGTCGTTACTCGCCAAATCTGCCAAAGTGGCCAATCGTCGCAATTCGTGTCGGTTCAAGACTTGGCGGATCGTTCGGGCCGCGATGCTGACCCCATTTTCAGCAGAAAACCGGCGAGGACGAGAGCCATTCGGCGACCTGATACCGAAGCCAAGTGTCGAACGCGTCTCGATCGATTGTTGACCCGTGGTTTCCCAGTCTCTGCAGTTTTCTCGTAGTCTGGCTTCGGCGTTGATGCCCGATGCTGCAGATCTTTCCCGTTCATTGTAGATCGCGAGACCATGTTCAAACTGCCGTCGATAACGGCCCGCGCCGCAATTGCCCTTGTTTCGTGGAGCGGGGCAGGGTATTCCATAAATCCGATCGGTCCGGTGGTCTCCCAAGGAGGCGAGCGGAAATGCCGCGCCCGCACGGAAAACACGTGCCAATGTCGCTAGCTCGTCGCATCATGTGCGATTGGCTGGCTTTTAGTCAGAAAATACCAATCGCGAACGGCGAACGATACCTCGATCTTCGCAATCTCCGCGACGCGATCAGCGAGTGCCGGCCACGACCCGATCTGACGCTCATTATTTGCAAAGCCTTCGGCATGGTTGCGGTCAATCGCCCGGTGTTCCGGCGCGTCTATGTGCCTCGACCTCGGCCGTATTTCTACGAACATTCAGAAAACGTTGCGAGTGTCGTCATCGGGCGCCGCATCGAAGGCGAATACGGCCTGCTTTTCTTGCCGATCACTCGCCCCGAAGAACGCACGCTTCAAGAACTGGAACTTCGGGTTGCCCATGCCCGTCACGCTCCGCTGGATTCGATCCCCGCGTTTCGCCGCCAACTTCGGGCCGGACGGATGCCGCGGATCATCCGTCGCGCGTTTCTGCAAGGGTGCTACAATTGGTCAGGTCATATTCGAGCACGCTATCTGGGCACCTTCGGCATGAGCGTGTTAACGTCGATGGGCGGAGCCACGCTCACGACATGGACGCCTTGGACGCTCATGTTGCACTACACACCCTTTGACGATTCAGGCACTCTCGCCATCCGTTTCGGGTTTGATCATCGGGTCTTCGATGGCTTCGAAATCGGCATGGCCATCCAAGAACTCCATCGGAATCTCAATGGCCCGCTCTTGGACGAGGTCCGAGCTTTGCCGCGCAAAAACCGGGCGGCGTAATGCGTCATTCTAGTTGCGACGCTCAAATCTCGCTCGGAATATCGGCTGGCCTTGTCGACGGGCCTTTCGCTCGAAATTCGTCAAGTAGTCCATGTCGTGAGCCGGAGCGTGCTCCTGGGGTGGCGGCAACTCGGCGAGTCGAGACTCGGCGGCAATCAATTCGCGCATGACGTCGTAATACTCCCTAACGTCGGTGGCAATGTTGAAGACCCCGCCGGGTCGAAGCGCCGTTGCGGATGCGGCAACGAATGGCGCCGTGAACAACCGTCGTTTGTGATGTCGCTTCTTCCACCACGGGTCCGGGAAAAAGACGTGAATCGCCGATACCGTTGAGGGTGGCACGCGATTGGTCAGCAGCGCCAAGCCGTCGCCGCACATCAATCGGACGTTCTCGAGTTTCCTCTTGGCGATGCGGGTCGCCGCATACAACTGATACTTGCGGACGATCTCGACACCGAAGAAGTTGACCTCGGGTCGAGCGCTCGCCTCGGTGACGAGGAACAGTCCCTTGCCGAAACCGACCTCGATCTCAACCGGACGATTGTTGCCGAACAATGCCAGCCAATCGATTGGGCCGTCTCCGTGATGTTCGGGCGTTGGCCAGAGATAGGGTGCCAAGACCTCGATGGGCAATCGCTGCGGTTTTCTCACCGGGGAACTCGTCACTGCGGCCTAACGGGGATGCCCAGAATCTCGCACTCGAAAACCATGTCATTGTCGATGAACCCCTGAACGGCGCAGACCGAGCTTCGGCGACTGAGTCGGGAGACATAGCCGACCATGACGAATCGGTCGCCGGGCTTGACCCGCCCGCGGCATCGGACTTTGTCGAGGCCGGCGAGGGCGATGAACTCGTTCGTGGCGCCGCTTTGGGTCATGTAGTAGTATGAGGTCAACTGGGCAGCCGCTTCACACATGATGACCCCGGGCATCAACGGGTAGCCCGGCATATGGCCGCGAACCCAAAACTCGTCCGGCGAAATGTCCTTGTATCCCGCAATCAGCCGCCGAGCTGGGTCGAGCAACACGATCGCCGATAACTGCAACATTTCAAAACGGTGAGGGTTGACCGCCTGGATCTGATTGACATCCGCCAAGACGCGGGACAGATCCAATTCTCGCGGGTCGAGAATCAACTGAGGAGGCATCGACACTCCCGGCTCTAGCCGAATAATTGCTCTACTTGGGCCAGGTCCGTCAACAGGACATCGGGACGATGAGCAGGGTCCTTGAGCAATTCCGCTTTGGCGTCAAGGCTTGCTTTGTCGCCGACATACAGACCGGCCTTCATTCCGTGTTTTTTCGCTGGTGCGATGTCGCGTGTCAACCGCGTCCCGATGTGCAGAATTTCGCCCGGCTGAATGCCCTTGGTTGCCAATCCTGCCAACGCATGCCGGAATAGCGTTTCCGACGGCTTCTTCGCCTTGACGTCCGCGGACAGGAATCGATGTGACGCCGGAACCCATTCGTCAAAGGTCGCGGAAGGGTCGTGAATTCGAAGCGCTCGAGACAATTGGGCCGCCGTGAAGCACTGACCGTCGCCCAACAACCCCTGGCTCAATCGGCAGTCGGCGGCAAATCGCATGGCCTGAAGCGCGTTCGGCTGGGCCGCCACGCCTTGCAAGCTGGCGTGGTAGAAATACGCCACCTTGCGGCTAAACTCGTTCAGGGATCCGAAGAACGCCGCGTTGAATGTGTACTCTTTCTGCATCAGCTTCTTAATTATCTCTTCCCATATCCGATCGCTCAACATCTCCGGGTATCGCTCGCGCCCGCCCAGTGCTTGCAAGTCGAGCCGAACCTTGTCGAAAATCACTTTCATGTATTCGGCAGGCTGGCCGGGTTTGCGGCTCATCGAGGCCCACATCTTGAATTCGCTGATCGTCTTGTCGAGGGCGACATCGGTTACGAGTTTTTGGGGATGCTCGAACAGCAACTCGCCGCCGGTAATGCTCAAGAGCGTGCCATACACCTCCCAGAGAATCGCTTTGATTCCAGTCAGGGTCGGCAGGTACGGTTTTGCCTTCGCCGGTTCAGGAACGGGCGCCGCCGGCCAATTCAGGTCGGCGCGTCCGTCGAGATGAGTCAGGTATTGTTCAAGAGTCAACGGCATCGGATTAGCACATTTTCTCTCACCGTAGCGGACGCGCTTCCCAGGGTCAAGAGAGTCGATTTTTGTGATGACAGACTACTTGGCCGACGGTAACTCTCCCAACCGAATCTGGCGAAAGCTGATATCGGTCGTGGGATCATGACCCTGAAGGCTTATTGCGCCTTTGTCGGTCTTCGACCCGTTACGAGGATTGTTATTCGCCGGTCGTTCGTCAACCCAAGCAACCGTCATATATCCATTGACCCATGTCGCGATGCGGTTGCCCTGGGCGGCCACCGTCATCGTGAACCAGGCGTCGTCATCTGAAACGACTTTGCGTGCGGCGATGCGACGGTAGATGGCGCCGGTTCCGAAATCTGCCGGCTTGCTGCGGTCGCCATCTTTGAATCCATTCTGAATCTGAGCCTCGTATCCATTCTGATAATCGCCGGGAATACAGCGAAAAAAGATGCCGCTATTGAGCGCCTTGCCGTGAGTCCGAATCTCGGCTTGCAACACGAAATCGGCCCATTGGCCATCCGTTTGCAAGTCGCCCGGCCCGTTGCGGACACGCAAAACTCCCTCCTCGACCGACCACTTGCTGGCCTTGCGCTGGGGATGCTCGTGCCAGCCGGTGAGATCTTTGCTGTTGAACAACGGCCTCATCTCGATCGGCCGCAGCTTGATCGACCGTAACGCAATACCGCCCTTCGCCGGCGTCTCAACCACAAACGGAATGGGAGGCATCCCCCCGCCGCTGAAGCTGAACTTCTCCTCGCCAATGACTTCGCCCTCGACGCGAATGTGGCCTGTTCGAAGATAATCGCCTTTGTTCATCATCTCGAACGTTCCGACCTTGCCGGCGGGGACTTTAGCGCTGAGGATTCGCGAAAAGATGTCGATCGATTGTTGACCGCGTTCCACATTGGCGTACTCGGCTCGCAACTCGAAATCACGAAAGCTCAGGTGATGGGCGATCTTGGCGGGTTTGTCGCCTCCCAGTTTGAGCCATCCGCCCTCGACCTTGACTTCGCCTTCGGTCTTCCAACCAAATGTCGTTTGCCCATCGAACAGCAGGATCCACCCGTCGGCAATCTCTTTGGCCGTGAGAGTATTCGGCGCCGGGTCATTCGGGCGTGCCGATGCCACTGCCAGTGTTGCCATGACAATAAGACACATATTAAATCGATTCATATTCAAGAGTCTCCGCGATACGTCTCTGTCGAAAGGTTGAATAACCCCCAGCCACCGCGAGATTCGTTGGCGAACGAACGAAATCATGAATCATGTCCCACGTCGGGTGGCAATCGCTTGAATCGTGTTGTCCGGCGATGCCGCGTAGACCGTATCACCGAGGGCCGACAACACGATGGCTACCGGTGCCTTGGCAATTGCAAAGCAGACATCTGGGGAACTCGATGAGCCGAATCGGTAGACTTCCGGTCCGAGAGTGGTGGCGATTCCCCAGTCACCCGCGAACGTAAGCGCGACTGCGGCAGCGGGACGCGGCAACGGGATGGCGTCGCGGAGCTTGCCCGTCGCGTCGTATCGGCGAACGCCGTCGGAATAGCATGCCAACGCCAAGGGGTTGGCGGATGCCCCGACGGACAACCCTCCTGAATGCGCCACGGGGCGGTCGTTCCAGAGCCATTCGCCTTTGAACAGATCCAACGCCCCCACCCAGCCGAAATCGGCGGCAGCGGCCAGTTGCGGCAATTGCGGTATGAATGCTAGGAATTTCAGGGGGCGAGGGCATTCGATTTCGCCGAGGTTTTGGGCAGATTTGTCAAACAGATGCAACATCCCCTTTGTGTCGGCGATGGCGATGTACTGTCCGAACATGTCCGTAGCCACCGCACCAACCGGGGCCGATATCCGGCGCTTCCAAATTGGTTTCAGATCAAGCTGCAGTAGCCAGACCTCGCCACCTTGGCTGCCTGCAATGATCGCGGTACCATCGTCCGAAACGACGGCTGCTGTTAGCCCATCGAGTCGTGTGCGAGCTTGCAAAGCCCCGTGACTGTTGTAGGTCGCCAAGGATTGTGAAGCATCGCGGACCAGGAGCAGATTGGCTTCGCGTGCGAGAGCCAGTCCGCCAATCGCTGCCGGCAACGACGCCGACCAGAGTACAGTGGCCATGAGATTGAGTATAGTCAACCGAAGCCATCTGCCACGTAGGTCACCGATATCATGTGACTCCCTGGGCATCGGCTGTCGGGTAGCTTCTGCGAATACCAAACTCGGCTTGGCCGATTGAATCGAGTATGGAGGAGAAAAACAATGGGCATCGTTTCATGGATCATCCTGGGGCTGATCGCGGGCGCGTTGGCGAAGTGGATCATGCCCGGCAAAGATCCCGGCGGAATCATCGTGACGATTCTGCTTGGAATTGCCGGTGCCTTTGTTGGTGGCTACCTCGGGACACGACTTGGTTTTGGAGACGTGACCGGCATTGATTTGCGCAGCCTCGGCCTTTCCATCGCCGGGGCCGTTATTCTTCTTGCCGGCTATCGGATGCTAAAACGATGACGAGTTATTGCTCGCGCCGCACGGTCCAATCGGTGATGGTCTCTAGCATGCGTTTGTACTCCGACGACGGAAGCGGCGATAAGGCGTTGCGAGCGATGGCGGCGAATTCGTCGGCTCGATCGCGGGTATAGGCAAGGGCACCGGTCTTTGTTAACAGAGGCCGAATCTCGTCGCGAGTGAGTGTACCGTTCTGAATCTTGTGCCGAATGCGTTCCGCATCAGCCGCCGGCAGCCTTTCCAAGAGGTGAATCACCGGCAGGGTCAGTTTGCCTTGGGCGAGATCGGTGCCGAGCGTCTTCCCGGTCGTCACCTCGGTGCCCATGACATCGAGCAAGTCGTCCGCAATCTGAAAGGCCGTCCCCAGACAACGGCCATATTCTGTCAGCCGATCGACAACATCGGCGCCGGCGCCGGCGTAGATCGCCCCAAGCCGGCCACAACAGGCCGTCAACTCGGCGGTCTTCCCATCGATGATGTCGAAATAGTCCGCCTCCGTCAGAAAAAGGTTTCCACGCTCGGTGACCTGATGGAGTTCGCCCTCACAGACGCGGTTCGTGGTCGCGCCTATGATGGAACAGGCGCGAGCATCAACCGTGCTCGCCAGATGGAAAGCCTGCGAAAAAAGCATGTCGCCTAACAGGATACTGGCGTGATTGCCCCAGATGGCGTTGACGGTCTTGGCATGGCGTCGCAGGTCGGCATCATCCAAGACATCGTCATGGACCAAGGTCGCCGTGTGGATCATCTCCACCACCGCGCCGAGCGTGTAGTGTTCGGTGGTCACCTGTCCGCAGGCCCGTGCCGCCAACAGGAGCAAGGCCGGACGCAAGCGCTTTCCGCGGTAGTGCTCGAGGTGTGAAACCAGAGACGCCACGTGCCGGCGTTGGCCAGAAAAGACGCGACCCAGTTCGCGTTCGACTTCGGCAAGGTCCGCGGCGACGGGCGCGAGAAACGATTGCGAGCGAGGAGTGCCGGTCAGAGCCAGGGGCATGGGATTCCCTTCGGATATTCAAATACTCGTTGAATGTACGGGTCGCGGTTCGGGGCGTCAACTATCGCGGCGATAGTGACCACTGCGACCACCGGTTTTTTCCTCAAGGCGAATCTGTTCAACGACCATGGATCGATCGACGGCTTTGCACATGTCGTAGACCGTCAGAGCTGCCACACTCACGGCAGTCAATGCTTCCATCTCGACGCCTGTCCGTGCGAACACCGTTACTGAGGCGTCGATGCGTAACACATCATCGCCGATGTAGGAGAAGTCGAGCGTGACTGCCGTCAGAGGTAATGGATGGCAAAGCGGAATAAGGTCGGCGGTTCGCTTGGCTGCCATGATCCCCGCGAGGCGTGCAACCTCACAGACGTCGCCTTTGGCTAGGCCTCGATCGCGAATGAGGCGAAGCGTTGCTGGAGCAGCCCTCAATTGCGCGCTAGCACGGGCGAATCGCTGTGTTTCCGGCTTGGCTGACGTGTCAACCATGCGGCTTGCGCCCGACGCGTCGAAGTGAGTTAGTTCGCTCACGGGTCCATCTCCCTTCACGCGAATAACCGCAAACAGAAACGGGGATTAACAATCCATTAGACGCAGGTGTTCACGAGATGGCCACCTACGTGCCGCGTCGCTCGACTCGCCCGACGGGGAACGTGTCGGTCGCGGGCTATTGGCAGAACTATTCGAGGATGGGCGGCTTGAGGCGGACGGTGGGTAACGAAGCTGGGTAGGGGATATCCAAGATAGCGGCCGGAACCGTCGGCCGAGCGCGTGCATTGGGGTTCAGCAGTGGCCCAGCTCCCGGTTTGGGCGGCGGTAGCACTTCGGGCGGGGCGGGGACGGCAGGTGGCCCCATCGGTTTCGGGACATTGTCAGACGGGGCCACGACTGGGGTGGGGACCGCAGGACCGATC
Organism: uncultured Alcaligenaceae bacterium; assembly: GCA_964515185.1. Taxonomy (GTDB): domain Bacteria; phylum Planctomycetota; class Planctomycetia; order Gemmatales; family Gemmataceae; genus CAZESP01. The sequence continues at coordinate 218,580 of CAZESP010000003.1, read as the reverse complement.
CGAATCGGCGGCGCTCCGTTGCGCAATCCCAGCCGGATGGTCACGTCGCGGTCCGCTTCGAATACTCGCCCATCCGGTAACGTGGTGAATCTCACGACGAGTCGTAGCTTTTCGCTGTTGGGCCAGTTCTGCCACGGCAACGTCATGTGGTAGCCCGTGGCAAACAAGCTGCTCTTCCAGGTCGGGCGGAGTTGAAGAGTGGACAACTCCCAGGTCGAGAGGGGGATCTTGATACCTTCCGCGGAGATTTCGAACGCGGAGACCGACATCGTGCCAGGTGCCTTGATAGCGCTCCCGTCGGCGTCACGGGGCGTAACAACCACGAGAAGGGCTTCGTCGCCCGGCTGGCGATCGTCATCCACGCCGCCCGTCTGTCGGCCCAGGACGATTTCTTTGACCATACCGGCGATCAACTCGGCAGGCCCGTCGCGGACAATGGGGCTGGCAACGGGCGATGCACACGTTCCATGGCGCTCGCGCATTTCGCGTGTCAGGGCTTCGTTGAGAAGTTCGGCGTGGGTAAGGGCGGCGCGAGTTTCGCTGAGTTCGCGGTCGCGCGATCGCAATTCGGCCTCGACGAGGTCGTTTCGCCCCCGGCAGCCCGCGAGAAGCAGGCTGGCCAGGGCGAGCCGAGTTACGAGGGTGCGGGGCATCAATGCCACTCCGACCCACACCACGATTACCCCGCAGGTGGCGGAGCAGCCGAGGATGGGAGCCGTTCGATCACGCGATCCACCAGCCCGAATTCAGCGGCCTGAATCGCTGACATGAAATTGTCACGATCCGTGGCCGACTCAATCTCGGCATAAGGTTTGCCGGTATGCCGGGCGAGGATTTCGTTCATCCGTTTCTTGATCGATCGAAACTCAGCCGTGCGGATCAGAATCTCGGTGGTCGTGCCGCCGAAACCACCCAAAGGTTGGTGGATCATGACCCGCGAATTCGGCAAGGCATGGCGTTTGCCTTTGGCGCCGGCGGTCAGTAAGACCGCGCCCATGCTTGCCGCCTGACCGATGCAGTAGGTAGCCACATCGCACGTCACATACTGCATCGTGTCATAAATGCTGAGTCCCGCCGTTACCGACCCGCCGGGGCTGTTGATGTACAAGTGAATGTCCGCCTTGGGGTCTTCCACTTGCAAGAACAACAACTGCGCGACGATGAGGTCGGCGCTTTCGTCGTCAACCTGTCCTCGCAGAAAGACAATTCGGTCTTTCAGGAGCCGGCTGTAAATGTCGTAGGCGCGTTCTTCACGGCCGGTTCGCTCAACAACTATTGGAATCGAGGGCATGGATGGTTCTCCGGTAGACCCCCGTCCCACATCGTCATATCGGTCGGCGGGGGTCGTCAGTTGGAATTCGGGTTATCGGAACACCGGCGATGACTGTCGTTACCGCCGGAACATCCGGTTTGTAGCAGCCAAAGGGCGTGAGACAATTCAACGCGACCGACGGGTGATGACAATCGTAGCGGTCGCTCAGGTTAGGCTTTCTTTTCCGTTGGGGGCTTCAACAACACTTCGTCAATGAGGCCAAACGCTTTGGCTTCGGGTGCGTCGAAGTACTTATCGCGGGCGGTGGCGGATTCCAGATCCGCGACGGGCCGGCCGCAATGCTTGGCTAAGATCTCATTCAGCCGGGACCGCTCCTTTCGAATCTCGTCAGCCGTGATCTCGATGTCGGACACCTGGCCGTAGACCTGACCCCAAGGTTCGTGGATCATGACCTTGGCGTTCGGTAGCGCGTATCGCTTGCCCTTCGTGCCGGCCGCCAGAATGACTGCGGCTCCACTGGCCGCCAGGCCCATGCAATAGGTCGAAATCGGGCATTCGAGAAACTGCATCGTGTCATAGATTGCCAGCGTGGCGGAAACCGACCCGCCGGGGCAGTTGATGTACATGTGAATTTCCTGGTTCTTGCTTTCATGTTGCAAGTACAGGAGCTTCTGAATGGTGACGTTGGCAAGGAAGTCGGTGATTTCGGCCATTCCGCCGGTTTCCGGCGCGCTGCCTAGGAAGATGATGCGGTTTTCGAGCAACAAGTCCGCCAGCGTTAACTGACGCTGGCGGGCGTAGTCGCGAAAACGCTGGGCTTGAAATGGCTCCATTGGTCGGTCTGTCGGAATAAACGGCATGGTAACCCTCTGGAAATGCGGGGTCGCGCGGGACCACAGCAGATCGTTCCGGGTGATTCCAAGAACGATCCGCTCAACCCGCTCGACAGATTATACGTCGATGGTCACGTGCTGGGGGCGCCGGCGTCATCTTTGATTTCGTCTTCTGCATTCGGTTCATCGACCGGCGGCGCTGTCGGCTCGTTCAATTCTCCCGGCACCGCTTGAGCTTCAACCGTGGCAACCGGCGCGGCCGTATCGGCGCCGACAACGACGTCTTCATACTCGGCCTCGGCGAGAATCAGATCAAGGGCCTTACGTTCGACCAACTCAGTGGCCAAGGCCTCGAGCATGTCCTCGCGTTCCAATCGCGCTCGAATACGACGTGGCGATTCGTTCGTCCGATCCGCGATTCGCTCGATCTCGTCGACAATATCGTCTTCGGTCACATCGAGTTTCTCGACTTCGGCGATCTTCTGCATCACGAAATGCTCTTTGAGTTCCATCTCGGTTGTTCGAAGCACGTCCTGTTGGAGCAATCGAAGTCGGCCTTGAATCTCGTTGTCTGCCATGCCGGCCGCTCGCATTTCCGTGATGCGGCGATTCAGCGAACTGCGTGCCTGCCGGCGAAGCAGATCTTGCGGCAACTCCCACTTCTGAGCCTCGGCAATTTGCGCCAAGACTTGCGCCCGTGCCGATTGACGCTGTTGATATTCCAGGCGACGCTCTAACGCGAGGCGGAGGAGTTCCTTTAACTGTTCCTCGTTGTGGACACCGTATTTCATCAGCAAGTACGGCGTCAGATCCGGCAAACGAAGAGCCTTGACATCGAGGATCTTGAACGTGGCGTGAACTGTCTGGCCGCGCAGTTCCGGGTCGGAGACAGTGTCCGACAGAGAAATCTCGATGACGCGCTCGTCGCCGGCCTTCGCACCTTTCATCTGTTCGCCGAACGTGGCCGCGACGCCGTCCTTGAGGGCCAATTGCGTCTCGACGCGAACCTGAACTTCCTTCATCTCGTTCAGTTGTCGCGTGCCTAACCGGGTGATGACGTCAGCGATCACGAAATCTCCGATGTCGGCCGTTGCCGCCGGTTCGCCCGGGGCCGCCTTCTTCGGAACGATTTGGCCATCGGGTTCCAGAAGCCGGTTGAGGGCGACCTGAATGTCGACATCGGTAAACTTTTGAACCGGCCTCTTGAGCTTCAGCCCTTTGTAGTTTGGTAAATCGAATTGCGGCCGAACCTCGACCTCGAATTCGTAAATGAAATCGCCTTGATCGGGGATCTCTAGCTTGCGGGGATCGAGATTCGGGGGGCTAAGCGGGGCGACATCGTTTTCGTCGGCCAACTGTTCGAGGCTGGCCATCAACACTTCGCCCTTTACCTGGTTGCTGACCTCGCGCTTATAGAATCGCTCGATTAACTTTCGCGGCGCCTTGCCGGGGCGGAAGCCACGGAGCATGGGTTCGTCGTTATTCCGGACGATTTCCGTGTATTTCTCGTCAAACCTCGCGTCGATATCCTCGCGGTTGACGGTGACTTTGATGTGTTTCTTGCACGGGCCGGCGTCTTTAATCTCGACGACTTGCCGCAGCTTGCCCAGCGGTTCTTCACCGTCGGCAACCGTGTCCTCAGCATGGTCATGGTCGTGGTCGCACTCCGGGCCGTGCTCGTGATCGTGGGCACAATCGGGACCGTGGACGTGTTCCTTGTCGTCGATCTTTTTCTCATCAGTCATGCCGGCACTCCCCGAAGGGTCTTATATGAGGACAGTCGGGCCAATTAACTACTGGAGCAATCGGTTCCCCTAGTGTATTCAGCACTTCCCGGCTGTGTAGAGCCGAGACGGTCGCCCGTGCCGCTTCCGGGTTAGAATAATCGGCATTCGTTGCCGGGATACCTACGCAAGCCGGCCCAAAGGCCATTCGGAATCTGACGATGCCGCCAAGTTATCAACCGTTCGCCGACGAATCTCACGCTTGCCGACTTGCACAACAGGCATGGCGGGAAGTTCCGACTCCTTCTCGGCTTGTGACGATCCGCCGCCTTCGTCGACTACTCGTATCTTCCGCCGACACCTTGTGTGAAGCCGTTCAACGCGATGTTGGGAGAACAAAGTTCGAAGTGATTGCGACTGAGTTGCTTCCGACGGCTGCCGCCCTGAGGTATTTGGAACGCCATGCACGCCGCCTTTTGCGTCCGCGGCGTGTGCCATTTCGTGACGTGCCGATGTGGCTGTGGGGGGCGCGCGATGCCATTCACCATCGGCCGCGCGGTGTCGTGGGTATAATTGGCACTTGGAATTACCCGATCTTTCTGAATGCGGTGTCGATCGCTCAAGCCGTTACTGCCGGCAATGGCGTCCTTTGGAAGCCCTCAGAGATTATCCCGACGACCGCCGAACTGCTACATCAGCTCTTTCTTGAAGCGGGACTGCCTCGAGATTTGATCATGCGATTGCCTGCGACTCGCGACGCAGGGCCACAACTTGCCGAGGCGGACATCGATCATGTCGTCTTTACTGGCTCCGCTGCCGTTGGCCGGTCACTGGCGACCCGACTTGGCCAGCGCCTGATTAGTTCGACCTTGGAGCTATCCGGTTGTGATGCGATGTTCGTGATGGCCGATGCCGACATTCCAATGGCTGCCAAGGCGGCATGGTTCGGTGCGACAGTGAATCGAGGCCAGACCTGCGTGGCGACCCGTCGGGTGTTCGTGCAACGATCGATCGAGACGCAGTTCATCGAACATCTGCGCCCGCTCGTTGAATCGGCCGCGCCGATGCCGCTGGCAATGGAAGCCCAAATCCGCCAATCGAATCGCCTTGCTGAGGAAGCCGTCGCGGCCGGGGCGAGTTGTCTAACACCACTTGGTGTTGCCAATAGTCCCAGCCTCGCGATGCCCTGTGCCATCCTTGATGCGCGGCCGGAAATGTCGGTGTGTTGCGAGGCACCGTTTGCGCCGATCCTCGCCGTTCTCACTTTCGATCATCTCGACGACGCGCTGCAGATGAATGCCCAATGCCCTTTTGCTCTAGCGGCGTCAGTATTCACTCGCGATGTAACCCTCGCGGAGTCGATTGCCGAGCGTCTCATGGTCGGACTGGTCACGGTCAACGACGTGGTGATCGCTGTTGGGCATCCGGCGACGCCTTTTGGCGGGCAACGTGATAGCGGTTGGGGTGTCACGCAAGGCCCCGACGGGCTTTTGGCGATGACCGCGCCGCAAGTTGTGAGCCGTCGCGGGGGGGCGTTTCGACCGCATTTTTCGGCAGCTTCCGACGATTCGCCTATGGCCGAGTTTCTTCGAGGGACGTTGGCTTGGAGTCATGCGCCGACGATGCGCGACCGGCTTGCCGGACTTTGGCGCATGGTGCGGAACGCTCGAAAGACCTTGAAATCGTCTTAGCGTCCGACGATCGCCGGATACGCACGACCTCGCCAATGGGCGGGCCGGCCAAGAAGGTGACGTATCAACGCGGACCATTGAATGGAAAGCAGAAGCAGGTCGCCGAAGGGGTGCAGAAGGGCCCCGATCAGAGATTGTCGGAAGCGGACCACCGCGATGAGCCGAGGAAGGTAGCTCAGAGCCAATGCCAGAATCACAGAGGCCAACGCCCAAGGGGAGAGCCGTCCCGCGAAGGCTAGCAGAAACGCGGGCATCACTTGGCCGCCGAACAGAATAATTGTCATCGGAATGATTCGAGCCGGCGCCGCCAACCCCTCGATGGCGTTTTTTGACAACCCGGCCCAAACGTCGGCAGCTCGATGGTACATCCGGCACGTCGCGACATCAGTTGCGTCCATGAGATCGGCCCGAAAACCGGCACGCCGAAATGAGCGAGGCAGCGTGATGCCGTCCATCAATGACGCGCGAATCGAACCATGCCCTCCCGAGGCTTGATAGGCCCGTCGCCGCGCCAGAAAAAGCTGCCCGCATCCGGCCGCATACGCAGGATGACGGCTCTGTCGCATCCGTCCGATCGGCAAGAACCCAAGGAGGACAAAATGGATGAGCGGAATTAGAAGATGCTCGAGAATCGTTCCCGTGATCTGTCGCGGGAATCCACTGAGAAGATCGGCCCCAGAGTCTTGCAACGCGTCCGCCATGGCCGCCAAACCCAGTCGCGATAGCCTCAAATCGGCGTCGATGAATACGAGAAGCTCGTGTCGAGCGTTTTCGGCGCCGACCTGACAGGCATGTTGTTTGCCGCACCAACCCGGAGACAAGGGCGGTGCCGTCACGAGTCGAACCCGAGGATGCGTGGCCGCTATTCCTGCGACGATCGCCGCCGTGTCATCTTCGGATCGGTCATCGACCACGACGACCTCAACCTCGACACCTTCGCTTTGTAGCACGGCGTCGATTGCATCCCGAATGTTGCCCGACTCGTTGCGAGCCGGGATGATGACGGACATCGGTGACCGGCGCCGCTCAAGATTCGGACGCTGGCGCCGGAAATGCCGCAGGTTGTTCAGGAATACCATCGCGGGGATGGCCGCGAGAACCAACGCGGTCAGCGACAAGGCGTCCCAGATGTTCACGCGGATTCTCCCGATTCTGGCCCGTGTCCCAGGTGAAATCGCCGACCCGTGAGCCGCGCCTTCAGCCAACGCCAGCGATCGTAAACGCCGCCGATTCCCTGGCGACCTTGCAAGATTATTTTGAAGTTCTTTGGGTCTCTTCGGAGCGATTCGTGGGCCAGTACGTCTTGTGCCGATTCCAAGGCAGCGGCGATTCGGGTCGTCCAGGCCTTGGGTGTCGCCTCGCTGCAAGCCGGGATCGGCTGGCCAAAATAGGCCAACGCCTCTGGCAATCGCTCATTCCAGAAAGGATATTCAAACGCCACGGGCACGACGATTCCACGGGCGATGCGTTGAGCCAAATGGCCAATGCCGGGCAGTAGTCGAACCGGTCGCTCTCGCGGGTCCGTGAAACGCCCCTGGGCGGTGACGGCAAGAATTGTGTTGGGCCGCTCGAGGATCGCGGCTCCAGTCGTCAAGAACGTTCGAACGCCGGACAGAGCGTTCATCTCGATCCCGAACAACCCCAGCCGCGACAGGAACCCGTATCGAGCCAAGGCGGCGGCGTCGATCGGGGCATACAGTTCGCGATGTGAGTGGACAGACGCGAGAAGCATCCCGAGCAAGGGGTCCCACCACGAGGGATGATTCACCACCACCAGAACCGGCCCATCGGGGAGCGTTGGGCAGTGTCCGGCATGGGACTCTCGAACCGCGTTGAAATGCCGGCGGAAGTATCGGCGAACGTAACCGGCAAACCACCGGCACAGCCATTCGGATCGACGCGGTATTCGGGGAGCGGCCGCCATGGAGCCTCATCAGACCGTCGTTGCGGGAAGACGCTGGTTGCTCATGTTGGCGTCGCGATCCAACGCATCGGCGGCGATCCAGCCTGACATCAACACCATCGGCATTCCCGGGCCTGGATGGGCCGCTCCGCCCGACAGATAAAGGCCCGGCACGTCGGCCCTCCGGTTGCCCGGCTTGAACGCACCGAAGAACTTGCCGTGACTCGCAAGCCCGTAGATCGCTCCGTTCAACACTGAGTAACGCTCGTGAATATCCGCCGGGGTCAACCAGCGCTCAACGCGAATGTGGCGTTCCAGATTCCCGAGGCCGGCGGTGCGGGCGAGTTTATCAATGATGACACGACGATAATCGCCGTACATTCGCTTCCAATCATGGTCCGGGCGAAGGTAAGGTGTGTGGACGAGAATGTACAATGCCTCGCCGCCAGGTGGGGCGACTTCTGGCTCCGTGATCGACGGGGCGCACACATAGCACGTGGGATCGGGCGCCGGTTGCCCGCGACGGTAAATCGCCTCAAATTCCTCATGAGGATCGCGCGAGAATACAAAGTTGTGATGGAGCAACGGCTCGCACCGTCGATCTAGCCCAAGGTAGATTACCACGCCGGAGCAGGCCGGTTCATATTCGCGCCGCCGATCGAAGCTTGCCGCGAGCTTGCCGCCGATGAGTTCTCGATAGGTCCGCACGGCATCCATGTTCGATACGACCGCGTCGAACAGTTCTTCGGTGCCGCCGTCCGTCACAATTCCGCGAACGTGTCCCTGATTGTTGAGGACGATTCGCTCGGCGCCAACGCCGGCGCGGAATTCAACGCCGAGGCCGCGTGCGAGTTTTTCCAACGCGACCGGCACGGCCCTCGTCCCGCCGCGAGGATACCAGATGCCCTCGCCGACTTGCATACTGGCGATGCCACACAACACGGCGGGCGACTGATCCGGCGCTGATCCGACATACTGGGTGAAGTGGTCGATCATCTGGGCTAAGCGCGGTTCGGGTACGAACTTCCGCACCGTACCAGCCACCGAGTGACCTAGGCGCATCCGCAAGGCATCCCCCAACAATGACAGGGATGCGGATTGGCGGCGGAAAGCAATCTCAGACAGCGACTCGATCGGGCGATAAAAGAAGAACGAATCCGAGATCCGGTGCATGCGTTGGGCAAAGCCGATGAATTCGCGATATTTCTTCCCGAGTCCCGGACCCAGCTCCTCACATCGAGCCGCCATGGTCTCCACGTCGGCAACGAGATCCAGCACGGTCCTATCTTCGAAGAAACAACGCCATTGCGGATCGAGAGGGATCAACTCCAGATGGTCGGTCAGTTGTTGACCCGCTTCGCTGAAAATGCGTTTCAGAACCGACGGCATCGTCAGGATCGTCGGCCCCATGTCGAAGCGGCAGCCTGATTCTTCCAAGACGGCGGCCTTGCCTCCGAGCCAAGAGTTCTTCTCGTAGACGACGACCTCGTGACCGCGGGCCGCGAGCGTGCAAGCGGCCGACAATCCCCCAAGCCCTGCTCCGATAACTCCGACGCGTCTCATTCGATTCTCCGTCATAGACTCGCCCCAGCACGTTGCGTGACCGGCACCGGGCAATCGCCAATTTCTAAGACAGGCTCCAACCATTCCGTGGCCAGACCTTGGTCTTCCAGCAGGAGTCGCGACGTGATTCGTGCGGACTCATAGATGACCGGCAAGCCACTGCCGGGATGCGTTCCGCCGCCGGTGAGGTATACCCCGTCCACGTCTTCGAAGCGGTTTCTCGGTCGCCGATGGAGCATCTGTCCGAGGTTGTGAGCCAAATTGAACGTCGCGCCCAGGTGAATATCGTGCCGTTGATCCCAATCGGCCGGTGTTACGATGCGTTCTGACCGAATCCGCGACTCGATGCCGTCGATTCCAATTCTCGATAGCTGCCGCAGAACACGGGCGCGGAACGGACCAGTCTCGCGCGACCAATCCACGTTGGCATGCTGATGGGTCACGGGAACGAGGACATAAAGCGTGCTATGACCGGGAGGGGCGAGTGACGGGTCTGTCACGCTCGCGTTTTGCACATAGATCGCGGGATCGTCTGAAAGGCGATGGCGATTCTCGATGTCGTCGATTGCCTGGGCATAGCCACGCGGCAAGTAGATCGTGTGGTGCGCGAGATCGTCGTATCGGCCCTCGATGCCGAGGTACATCATGAACGTCGAGCATGAGAACCGTTTCTTGCGGATTCGGGCATCGGTCCAACGTCGCCGCATGGTGTCCGGCACCAGCTTCGAAATCGCCCTCGCGAAGTCAGCATTCACGACGACGGCGTCCGCCTGGTATTTGCGCCGTCCGGTACGAACGCCGACAGCCCGCCGGCCGTTGAACAGAATCTCCTCGACGCCTTCACCGGTGTGGAATTGAACGCCCTGTTCCTCAGCGATCGATGCCATTGCCTCCGACACCGCCCCGCAACCGCCGACCGGGTGGAACACGCCAAAGTCGTGTTCAAGATAGGAGAGGATCGTAAATAGACTGGGACACTTAAACGGCGACATTCCCAGGTATTTCGACTGAAACGTAAACGCCAAACGGACGCGCGGGTCACGGAAATAGCGGGCCAGTTCCGAATCGACCGAGCGAAACGGCCTCAACCACGGAAGCAGTTTCAACACGGACCAATTCAAGATCGAACGCCAATTGTTGAAGGGCATTTGCAGACACGGCCGAAATCGAGCGAATTTCTCGCGCTGGTCGGCCATGAATCGTCGATACCCACCGCTGTCCGCTGGCGAAATCGTCGCAATCTCGTCGGCCATCCGATCCGCGTCTGAAGTGACGTCCATCATGCCGCCTGAACCGAAGATCAGCCGATACAACGGATCGAGGCGAATCAGTTCAACGTGGTCGCGAAGGTTGCGACCGACCGCCACGAAGATCTCTTGAAGGATGCGCGGATAAAGGAAAAAGGTCGGTCCCAAATCGAAACGATATTGTCCATCTAAAAGAGTCGTGGTTCGACCGCCGACCTGGGGTTGTCGCTCGAACACGCGGACGTCCATGCCGGCCTTGCTCAATAACATCGCGGTCGCCAGCCCACCGGGACCCGCACCAACAATCGCAACACGACGAGTCACGTCTAATCCTCCGTTCGGGTGAGGGCAACCTCTCGGGGCCGAATCGGTTGGCCCTTGGCAACTGCCGCGGATATGCCCTGACCGATTCGAGCGACGTCAGCCCGGCCAAGCTTGGCGCCGAAACCCGACGCTTCGATGCAGGCGAGAGCCGCGTGGGCGAGCGCCACGGGTAATGCGGTGAAGTTGACGATGCCGTCCGACGCTCGGGCACACCGCAACACCTCGACATATTCTTCGGCGGCTTGAAGGTCAGCCCGCGCCATTTCAAACAGTTCCGTGATGGGCACCTGCGTGGGTATCAAGAACCTCTTCTCCCCGGCATCGGCTTCGGCATCCTTCAAGATATTGACCAGTTGAAGGCCCTCGCCAAAGGCCGCGGCACGCCGCGCCAGTTCCGGCCGTACCGATGCCAACGACGGGCATTGAAGTACAAACAATTCCGTGAGCATCTCACCGACGATGCCGGCGACGGTGTAGCAGTAGTCGCGGAGGTCTTGCACCGCCGTCAGCCGGAGGCCTGCCTGGTCATCGTGCCGGCTCACAAATCGAACCATGCCTTCGATTGTTCTCAAACAGTGGTCGCGAATCGTTTTTCGCACGGGGCCAGCGAGTCGCTCATACTCTGCAATCACCAACGGGAATTCCCGAAGCAGTGTCAAGTACCCGCGATGATCGACCGGGGCCGGGGCTGTCCAAGATGCCGAAAGGCTTTGCACATCGGCTTCCGTCCCGGAGTTGAGGACTTGGCGGAAGGATTCAAGCGCCTCGATTCGCCGATGTTTCGGCCAATTTTTGGCGTCTTCAAATGTATCGGCGACGCGAAACAGGAGATACGCGATCGACACCTGTTGTCGGAGCGGTTCACCCAGCAGCGGAATAGCCAAGCCGAAGGTGCGGCTAGTTTGTTCGAGGAGCGATGAGATAGTGACCATTCCATTCCGTCTTCGTGGCAGATGGCTTCAGATCTGTTGGGCCTGAGTGGCACCCAACCATCGAACGCATTTGTAGGCCGTGAAACGACCAGATTTCCACAGGCCGTCGCAAAAACGTCCATTTTAAGAGCTTGTTCGTCGAAATCACCACTCAGCCGAAGGTCGATCCTTTAGAGCGTTTCGAAGTGCTTCAATCCGCCGCCGATTCGCTCCCAAGTCCGACGAACCAATCCGAGATGCCGATCGAACGTGAATCACTTGCGATGCCGGATCAACAAGGAACTCCATGTCATCGACGAACCGAAACCAACGACTGGTCGCTTCGACGTGGAGGTAATTCGGTGCCTCCGATACGATTCGCAGTCGAGGTGTCTCGGTGACGGCCCTCTTGAGGCGAGTCATCGCTTCGTCGGAACCGCCATCGAAGCGGATGGGGTCGATAAAGTGAGCTTCGTCTTGTGATTGAGAGCAAACGCAGTTGGGGGTATTGGGACATTCGGCGAGTCGGCCGTCGTTCACGCCGAGGTTTGTTGGCTTCGATGCCAAGGCACTGAGACCGGCGAGTGCGATGATCGGTGACAGGCCGGCGAGTAGGGCGATGGTCAGGAATCGCAGGACACGGCGACGGCGCACGGGAACCTCAAGGATCAGGGGCAACGAGCGATCAACCCATGATAGTCATAGGGCGAAACGATTGCCAATAAGGTGAAGGTGGTTAATGGCTTGGGTTGGTTGATGAGGGCACGAATTGGAGAAAGCGGGTGATGGGACTTGAACCCACGACATTCACGTTGGCAACGTGACGCTCTACCACTGAGCTACACCCGCAAGGCCCGTGTTCACAGACCGCACGATAGGATTATAAGTGCTGAGGCGGCGAATGCAAGTGGTAAACTCGCGAACGACAGCCGCCATGAAGCCTCAAAAACGTCCAAACCGACCGCGTCAAGGAAAAGGTCGCCACTACCCCCGGCAGGACTCGAACCTGCATTGACCCGCTTAGAAGGCGGGTGCATTATCCATTTATGCTACGGGGGCTAAGATGACCCCATTCTACGGCTTGCTGGCCGATCGAGCATTTCCTCGCAGTTTCCCTCGGCCGATGATGGTGTAGACTGGCCCGTCGCGCGTGAGTTCGCTGCCCATCACCAACACTTCACGAGCTGTCATGTGCCCGCCGGTCCAACTCTTGTATTTTACCAACGTCTCGGCGAGGTCCGTTCCGGTATCCTCTCCTTTCACGCGCCCCAGGGTGATATGCGGCTTGAAGTCTCGCTCCTCTCGGCGATAGCTGCCCAACTGAAGGAGCGCCTCTTCCAGATCATCGTGCAAAGCGACCAACTCGGCGGCGCCTTCGTCGATACCTATCCAGAGGATTCGAGGCCGGCGCGGGTTCGGGAAACAGCCCGTGCCTGCCACGCTCATCTCGATCGGGGCGTGCTGGACCGTCACGGATTCAACGGCACGGCAAATGGCATGGAGTTCCCGTGAATCCACTTCGCCCAAGAATAGAAGCGTGAGGTGGATGTTCTCCGGCTCGACCCATTTGACGGCGTTGCTGGCGGTGGCCATCGACTCTTGGAGCGCCAAGGCCTTCTCACGAATCGCATCGGCCAGGGGTACCGCGATGAATGTTCTGATTCGCATACGAGCATCCTATTACGTCAACGTCAGTGCCTGATCCCAGTGTTGGCGCGTTCCAACATGAAGCCGAGCGCCAATCTGAGAGATTACCTTCATGGCTAGAAAACAGGCGGCTTTGGCGGCTCGGTCGGCGGCGAGGCCGTGACTGATGCCGTACAGAAACGCGCCCGCGAACATGTCGCCGGCGCCGGTCAGGTCTTTCGGTTCGCACGGGAACGCGGGCACATGAGCTTCCACGCCGCCATAACGAACAAACGCTCCGTTTGACCCATCGGTCACCACAGCGGCCGGAACGATCGATTTAAGCTTGAAAAATGCCTCTTCGGCGCTTCCCGCCTTGGTCACCGCACGGGCTTCCGATGCATTGGCGAAGAGCAAGTCGGTTTGCCCCAGGGCATCAAAAAAAGCATCGCCAAAAAGCTCAACGACGAACGCTTCCGAACAAGTCACGGCGACCTTGGTATCGTTGGCTTTGGCGTAGCGGATTGCCTCGCGAATGGCGCTCTGGCCGGTCTGCGGATTGGCAAAGACATAACCCTCGACAAACAACCACTCGCTGGCTTCGACACGGGCGCGATCAACGTGCCGCGCCGCCAGGTGGCTGGAAACCGCCAAGCACGTTCGCATGGTCCGCTCGGCGTCGGGGGTGATAACGCAAACGCACGTTCCCGTCGTCTCGCCAACGATTACGGGGTTCCCTATCTCGATGCCGAGTTGCTCGAATTCCTCGATGTAGTGCAGCCCGTAACGATCGTCGCCGACACAACCAACAAACGCTGCTTTCCCGCCGAGTTGCGACACGCCGATGATCGAATTCGCAACCGATCCCCCGCTGACCAACCGCGGCTCGCGCTCGCGAAACCTTTCCAGCAGCGTTCGTTGTTCCGCTGGTTCGACAAGCCGCATCGTTCCCCGTTCAAATCCAAGCGATGCGAAATCCGGGTCACCCAATTCAAGGAAGATATCAACGATGGCGTTGCCAAGGCCACAGACGTGAAACTGTTTCATAACCACATGCCTCGTTCAATTGGCGTTACGGATTATTGTAAAAGGTCGGGGCGTTTCACACCTGCGACACGATCGTTGCCGCTAGAGAGATTCGGCGAAGCACTTCATCGCGGCCGAGAATCGCTAGACAGTCGAACAGTCCCGGCCCAACTTCGACTCCCGTTGTCGCGACGCGCAGCGGATGAACGAGTTCGCCGGCTTTCAACGCTTTTTCTTGAACGTAATCGTGCAATAGTTTGTCAAGCGACGGCGCGTCGAATGGTTCCACGACTCGGAGTCGTTCGGCGAAATCGTTGAGCAGGTCGATGGCCCCGGGTTTCTTGAGTCGCTTCTCGACGGCCTTCGGTTCGTAGGCGGGGTCGGGCCGGAAGAATGGTGTGCCGTAGGTCAAGATGTCAGAGAATAGCTTGATGCGCTCGCCGCAGGCGGTGACCACGAGTTCGAGCGTTCGACGTTCCGCATCGCGAATTGGCGTATGAATGAGGCGGGCGCGTTGGAGGTATGGCACGCAACCCGTGACCTTCTCGGCAAACGGGAGATCCTTCATGTACTCACCGGCGAGCCAATAGAGCTTGTCGGGGTCAAAGCTCGCCGGCGAGTCATTCACGCGATCGAGGCTGAAATTCGCAATCATTTCCGGCAGCCGAATGTACTCGGTTTTGTCGTCGAGGGACCAACCGAGCCGGCCTAGGTAATTGACGACGCCGGCAGGTAGGTACCCGAGTTCGCGATAAAAGGCCACCGTTGCCGGGTTGAGGTCATCGCGACTGCTAATCTCCGTATCGGTAAACCCAATCGCTCGGAGCTTGGCGCGAATCTCGGCCGTGACGAATTTCTGCATGTCGCGCTTGCTGAGCTTCTTCTTGGAATTCGGCTCATTGACGACGGGCACATGCCCAAGCTGCGGAACCGCGTCTCCCAGGGCCTGATAGATCAATACCTGGGTATAGGTGTTTGAAAGATGCTCGCGTGCTCGAAGGACGTGCGTGATTTTCATCGTGATGTCATCAACAACCGTGGCAAAGTTGTATAGCGCGCGACCATCGCCTCGCACGATGACAGGGTCGCCGATCAAGTCGGTTTTCTGCTCGCAACGTCCGCAGATAAGGTCCTCGACGACGACGGTTTGCCCGGCCGGCACCTTTAATCGAAGAGTCGTGGGACGCTCGCGGAATAACCGTACGCACTCATCGGTCGGCGTGTTGCGATGCGGGCCGCGGTGGACGTACGGTTTCTTGGCGGCTTCGGCAGCCTTTCGCTCCGCGTCGAGTTCTTCCTTGACCATGTAGTCCGGATAGGCGTGGCCCGTCATGAGCAGCTTCAACGCATAGGCTGTGTAGAAATGTGCCCGCTGTGATTGGAAATAGGGACCGTATGGCCCGACGTTTCCCAAACCATCCGTCGTCGGACCTTCGTCCCAATTCAGACCGAGCCATCGAAATCCGTCCAAGATCGGCTGCAGTGCCTCGGGCCGATTCCGTTCTGTGTCCGTGTCGTCGATTCGCAAAATGAACTGCCCACCGAGGCGTCGGGTCAGTAGCCAATTGAACAACGCCGTTCGGACGCCGCCGATGTGAAGGTAGCCGGTGGGGCTGGGTGCAAACCGCGTGCGAATCGTCATGGATCAACCATCCGAGGTATCGAGTATGGGCGTCTGGGAAATGATAGAGGATTTCGACGAGTTGATCCCTCGCCGCGAACGAGCCAATGCATTCATTTGCTATGATTCGGGAGCATCTTGGCCGCGGCATTCAACCAGGGTAATCACTCGCCCCTCTTGAATAACTTTGTCTTCGTGATTAAGAATCGTCCGTTGCCAGACGATTTCGCCACGTCGTCCTCGGCCGCGAACGATCTTCTCCAAGACCTTGCCGCGGATTCTTATCGTATCGCCGGGGAAAACCGGCGAGCGCATATGCCATTCGCGGACACCGAGAAAGGCAATCGTCCGCATGGGGGGCGACTGCAACCCCAGCCCGCTGGCCACCGAGAATACCAGGAGGCCATGAGCGATCGTGCGTCGAAACGGAGTCTTGGCGGCAAAGGTGTGATCGACGTGGATCGGATTGTAGTCGCCGCTCAGCCCCGCGTAGTTAATGATGTCCGTCTCCGTAATGGTCCGCGCGGCTGATTCCCATTCTTGACCGATCTCGACATCTTCGAAGAACAATTGATAGGCAGGAAACGACATCGACAAACTCCAAGGGTGGTGACAGCATTGTATCGCCGGCGAAGTGTATCAGCGACCCCTGTCTGGCTCCCAGACCCGTTTCCGGCGTCGTTCGGGCCGGTATTATCCGTCGATTGTGAAGCGATTCAACAAAGAAGGCCCGCGGGAATCACCCGCGGGCCTCGCGTCGTGTTGTATACCCCTTGGCGTTAGCTGCCGCCCGGCCGATTGCTGCCGAACGGATTGTTTTCGCCAGGTTTCGTCGCGGGAGCTTGATTATTCTTCACTTCTTCGACCCATTCTTCCCATCGCTTGGCGACTTGGTTTCGGAGCGGGTCATTATCATCGGCCGTGCTGACGCGTAGCTCAAGTCGGCCGTTGGGGCTCATGACCAGAACTTCCATGCCTGCGTCGTCGGTCACGGTCTTGTCCTTTACTCGTTGGCTCACTCGTCCACCTTCGAAATCGACCAGCAACGATCGAGTGCCAAACTCGATCGTGACGCCCGGCTGTTTGGACGACGGCGCCGGCCGGGTTGTCCCCGATCCGGACTTGGGTGGTTCGCCGATGAAGAAATTATCCTGCGTGGGACTCCATAGCGGTAACTTCACCGTCTTCTTATCAGTGATGTACTGTCCGCGTGGAACGTCAATCTCTTCGGTGACCCATTCCCCGAACGGCTCGGGGCGATTGTCGGTCGGGCGAAGGCGAACGTCCGACAACCACGACTGCACGTGAAGTCGAACGTGATCCGGACGGATGTAGACGTTGCGATCCGGAACCATCGCATAGAACTGCGTTTCGGGCTGAACCGAAACGCCGGTCCGAGCAATCTTGCCATCGGCATCGCGAGCCACGACCTCGACCCAATCGCCGACCAATTCGTCGGCCTTCGAGTAATCGGGGCGGCTAACCTGATCGTGCTTGCCCTTGTTGGGATTGGCGAGTTTCATCTGCATCCGGTACTCGTAAGAGAATCCCGGTTGAACGGCGACATCGATAAACCGAACCAGGAGTGCTTCGAGGAAGACCCCCTTCTCAGCCGACGCGCCGTCATTCCGATCTTTGTCGTTGTCTCGATTGCCGTCACCCATCCCAGTTCGGGTCGATGCGCCACCGCGAGCAAACGGGTTTCCTTCACCCTCGAACCGGCCGCCGAATGGCTTGCCACGGACCTGATTACCGCTTCGGCGAATCACATCGATGGCGTTTTCAGCGTTACGCAGACTGATTCGAGGATACGTACCACGAGCCAACTTCGGCAGCGGCATGAACAGATTCTGATCCGGGTCGGGGATGACGGCCGTCCCACGAAACATCTCGTCCTCGGGTTCGTCTTCGTCAACCTTGATGCTCATCAACGGCCGGTAGTTCCCTACCCAATCCAAAGGTGCCCAATCGGCGAGAATCTTGGACCCATCGAGCGATTTGACTCGGCGTTCGACGTTGAATCCCTTGAATGAGGGCATGTCGGCTTGAACACCGAGCAACTCCGAAACGTTCTTGTAACGAAGCGCCTTGGCATACTCTTCCATCTGCTTCTTGTACGGGAAGCTCGCCGTAACGATGGCCATTCGAACCGGCTGAATGAACTTGGCGGGCGCGGCCACTTTGCCGCCCTGGCCACCTTCGAGCTTGCTCAGTTCGATGTACTCGATGCCCAATTCGGTGCGTGGGCCCGAATTGGCTGCGCCCATGCCGCCAAGGCCTCCCATCCCGGCGCCGCCATCACCGCCAGGCCCTCCCGGTCCACCCATGCGGCCACCCGGTCCGCCCGGACCCATACCACCCGGTCCGCCCGGACCCATACCACCCGGTCCGCCCGGACCCATACCACCCGGTCCGCCCGGACCCATCATGCCTCCGGGACCACCCGGCCCCATCCCACCCGGGCCACCCGGCCCCATGCCACCTGGACCCATCGCGCCGCCTTGCTGCGTTGTCCGCCGGCGTTTCACGCCCCGAACCGCTTCGTTTGCCTGATTCTTGTCGATCTGACGCGACGCCACAACCGCGATCTTCATCCGGTCCTTTTCGCCGATGATGTTGTAAACCAAAGCCTGACCGCGGTAGAGATCGATCTGGAACTCGTCCGGCGAAAGAATCTTGGGGCTGCCCCGCTTGGTTTCGGCGAGCGTCGAGGGCAAGAAATACTCAAACTCGGTGCGGTGAGCGACAGGGTCTTCGCGTTCATTCGAGATGTCGCTGAAGAGAAAATCAGCAAGCGGAGGAGGGTCGCCCGTGCCATTCTTAATCTTGTTATTGAGGTCTTTGGTTGTGCTGTTCAGCTTCTTGGCGATTTCGACCTTGCTCGCGCCGCTAAACGCTTGCTTGAGACCGAATGCGATCAGCAGAACCATCAGGATTCCTCCCGCGATGATTCCGATCCGCTCGCCTTTTTCGAGCATCAGCTTCTTGAAATCGAATTTGGCCTTTGCCATCGTTGCATTCCTCACTGCTTCCCGTGAGATAGATACTCAAACAGTTTCGCGACGATTGAACTAGTTTTTGGGCGCGCTCGGTCCCTTGGGTTCAGGGGCTGCCCCATTCTTATTGTCCGCGGCCGGAGGCGTAGCGGGACCCTTGTTATCGCCCGCCGGTGCCGGCGGCGCTTTGTTTTCAGAGGCGGGGCCTTTCGGTTCGGGTGATCCCCCTGCCGTTGGAGCCGGTGGGGCTGCCGGAGCACCAGGTGCCGGAGCGCCGCCGGCCGCAGGTACCCCACCCGCGGTGGTGGCGGGTGGCGCTTGGTCGCGCGGCTTCTCGTAGATTGAAGCGATTCCGTATAGAGAGAGATCGATGAGGCTTTCGCCGGTCTGATCGTTCGAGATCGTAGAGCCGCTACCGAAGCCCGATCCCATTCCCGGGCCGCTTGGCCCCGCAGGTGCCCCCGATCCCGGCCCACCTTTAGGCCCAGGGCCCATCCCCGGTCCGGCTCCCGGTCCCATCGGGGCGCCATCGTCACTGCCGCGGCCACCCGCCATTCCAGGCCCACCCGGCCCGGCCGGTCCCGCCGGTCCCATGCTGCCGCCGCCCATACCTCCTCCCGAGTCGGCTTGACCCTGGAATCGCTGCCAGTGCAACTGCGTGTTTTGGAAACGGAGTTTCGAGTTCGAGAACGCCACGAGCACATCCTGAATGTGGTTCGGATCCACTCGGAGCAAGATCGCTACGGGCATTCGCCGAACCTGATCGGTCACATCGATGTAGCGGTTCCGCGGAATATGATTCGGTGTCAGGTTACCGGACTCGCGGCCTTGCCCTGACATACCCATACCGTCCTTGGAACTACCCTCCGTCCCTGGCGGCATCATTGGGATGCCACCGGCGTTTCCGCCCATCCCACCACCGGAATTCCCGGCACCTGTGTTGGCGGCCTCGGGGGGTGGCCCGCTCATCTTGTGGGGTTTCATGGACAGATTGGCCATGCGGTGACCCGCGTTGGTTCCAAGCTGCAAGACGAGGACTTTCTTGACCGGCACGGTTCGGGTCGTCAGAACCTGTTGAACGCCGAAAAGACCTTCGGGGGCCACGTTGATCGCAACCTTGGTCTCTTTCAAAGTGACCGTTTCACCGGCCGAGACGGCTTCAACCAAGATCGGCAGGGTCACCGGCGTCGCTCGTTCCTTTTCGACGATCACTTTGAGATCCATTTGGCCGACCACCTGACGCTTACCGCTCACATTCGTCAACTTGCCGCGGAACACATAGTCCCGATTACTGCGGGACAGGGTAAGGTCAATTCGCCACAATCGGCTCTCGAACCGCTTGGTGAATTCGCCCGGCTTGGACTCGATTTTCTCTTCCTTGCCGAACGGTACTTCCTTGAAGCGAGCCGTCATCATGTTGGCCTCGGAAACGATGTTCAGAATCTCGCGCCGGACACAATAATCTTCAAGGGCCAACCAAAGCTCTTCGGACGACGGGAAGAAACTGATATCCCAAGTCACCGGTTGGAGAATAGCTCGCACGCCACCGACCAACTCGGTCGGCCGAACGGCGGCGGCAATCTGCTCGTATTCCGACAAGTAAACATCGTCCTTGATAAAGGTGTCGCGGTCGTTGCGCTCAATCTCATCGCCGAAATACTTGTGGCTGAGACGATCGCGCAAGCCTTTCACTTCCGGCCATTGGAGGAAATCTCGTTGTTCCAGCCAAGCCTTGCGCCAGATGACTTCTCGCTGATGTGCGAGGCGATCCTTTTGACTTTGAAGCTTAGCAATCTCATCTTCGGTCTTGGGATTGCTTTGCCCCTTGAGGCTATCTTCGGTCTGCTTGATCTTGGCCTCTTTGGCGGCGATCATTCCTCCGATGCCGATCGGCACGAGGATGATGAGGACGACCGCCAAAAGCGCAAAGACACCGAGCAAGATCCAGAAGTGATGCTTCTTGAGCTGTTGCTTGTCCACCTTCATCGCATTATTCCTCAAGGTTGCCGGCAATCCATGAGCCGGTTCGCCTGAAATTAGATCCCGGTAGCCGCGCGATCAATTACCTTCAGTCTTCAGCAATTTGTCGGAAGGAGTCGGCTCCCTCCAGACAAAGATGACCACGAATTCATAGCGATTACGGGCACGGCTTGAAGCCGCCGCGGCGCCGCCGGCCGGCCCGCCCGGGGGCCCGCCCATTCCGCCAATGGCACCGGCGCCGGCTGCCCCGCCCGGGGCGCCGCCGTCCATACTTCCGCGACCATCCATGCCGGGGCCCGAGGGAAGTCCCATGCCCGCGCCCGGTCCACCACCCGCGGCACCCGGGCCCATGCCCTGGCCCCCGCCGCCACCACCGCCGCCCGATCCGGGACCCACCGGCGCCCATGACGAGCGCGAAGACGAGCCACCCCCACCCCCCATGCCGTCTTTGCCGCCACCCGCGCCGGGAGGCATCATCGGGATGCCACCGGCGCCAGCCATGCCCGTGCCCTGGCCACCGCCAGGCATGCCCGGGCCGCTCGGGCCGCCATCCTGTCCCCCACCGCCGCCGCCACTGAGCAACATGGAGACATACGATGTGTGGATGTGGCTCGACTGACCTTCTTTGACCGGCCAAACGTTGTAGATGAACGCATGGCTGACCCGTTGCAAGACAGGATCATCGGGAAGGTTTGTCGCCGGGGTCGCGGTGACGCCGCCGGTCGTCGCCCCGGCAGCTGCCGGTGCCGTCGGCGGCGAGAACTTTCGCCAATTCTTCCGCCCCCACCGTGGCAACGAATGGCCAAACTTGTTCAGGTTGTAGACGAGCGTGTCGCGAACGAATTGGCGGCCGCCGTTGTGGTAGGTGTATCCGCGAAGCTCGACCACCCAACCGCTGCCTTCCGGCGGAGTCTCGCTCGGTTTCTTCGGAGGCGTCCCATCGACGGTCGGAGGCACGAAATCATCGATGCCATCAAGCTCAAGTTTCAGCACATCCTTCGTGTGCGACTTGGCTCGCTCCATGAACGCCTTCAGATCTTCCGCATACAGGCAGTAGACGGCGTCGACGTCTACGGTCGCCAGGTTTTGCAGGGCTTCTTCATCGAGCGGAACGTCGAGTAGATTCGGGTCACCGATGCGCCGGCGCCGGAGTTGATCGAACGCCGACATTCCGGCGGCTGTCTTCCAATACTGAAGTTGATTCGGGCGACTCGGGTTGGTCAGATTGACGCCACTCGGTTGCGGCAAGCAGACGTTGATGAACTTGTTCAGTTCAATCCAATTGAGGCGTTCATCCTTACCCGCGATGATGCTTTTCACATCGTTGGTGGTGTCATCGACTTCCTTTTTGCGGGTGGAGGCCTCGGTATTCTTGGCGCCGGCCAGTTTGACGGCATCGTCGGCGGCCTTGACAGCAGAATAGACCACGTCGCTTCCGCTCGTCGCCAGCGGGTTCCCCAAGGCGTTGCTCTTGACCGAATAGCCAAGGGTCATCACGCCGAGTCCCAACAAGAGGCACGCGGCGGCCGCGATGGCCCACGGTTTCTTTTCGCGAATCTTGCGATCGAGTTGAATCTCGCTCGGAAGCAGATTGGTTACCAAGCGCGACAGCTTCAACCCTTGAAGGGCCAAGCCGTAGGCTACCGGGAAACTGAGCAGGTTTTCGGTGAACACCGGAGCGTTAACGACTCCTTCGCCGACTAAGCGCTCAAAGGTCGCCGGCCGGCGCACATCGAGTTGCAACTTCTCGGAAAGGAATCGCTGCAAGCCGGGCAATCGAAAGGCGCTTCCGACGCCCACCATGTAGGCGATGTGGGCGTCCCGATGGGTGTTCGTGAAGTATCCAAGCGAGCGTTGCACCTCATTGACGAAGTCGGTCAGCACCGGTTTCAGCGCTTTCAAGATCTTGGCCAGGTCGGGTGATTTTGCCGCATTCCGCTTGAGGTGTTCGGCCTTGGCGAATGTTAGCTTCAGATCCTTGGTCAACGCCCGCGTGAAATGATTGCCGCCGATGGGAATGGGCCGTTGCCAGATGACTTTTTCGCCGTCGGTAATGATGAGGCTTGATCCGTCCGTGCCGAGGTCGAGGGCAACAACGCAGCGCTTCTTTCCGGGTGGCGTGTCGTCGTTTTCTTCGGCGATTCCCTCATCGAGTTCGCCACTGCCTTTTCGCTTAAGCAAGTCATAGGCGACGTAATTGGTCAGAGAAAGCGGCGCCATTTGAACATGATGGACTTCGATACCGACCGACTTGAAATGGTGCAGGGCGCGATTGATCATGTCTCGCTTCATCGCGAACAGACCAATTTCGGTGTCCATCGCGAAACCGTCGGTAACGATGCCGGCGCCAATTTTCTGATAGTCCCAGACGACCTCTTCGAGAGGGAATGGAATCTGTTGTTTGGCTTCGAATCGAACGATGTCAACGATCTTTTTCTCTTCGACCGGCGGTAGCTTGACGAATCGCGCCAGACCGCTCTGGCCGGGGATGCTGATCGCGATTTCGTCGCCCTTGATGTTGTTTCGCGACAGGAAAGTCTGCAGGGCCTCGCGCGTCAGTTGATCCGGGTCGGCATCGGGTTGACTGAGAATCTTTGGGTGTTCCACATAGTCGAAAGCCGTTGCCGTCACCACGCCGTCGATCACCTCAAGGCGGACGGCTTTCAGAGCGCACTGGCCGATATCGATGCCCCAAACGCCGGGTTGGTTGGACATGGTTGGCAAATCCTCTTAGGTATCCGATCCCAGGATACAGATGCATTAACCGGAACAACCGGCCTCAACCGAAAGGCCGGACTGTCGGGGCGATCGCAAGTTCTCTCATGTCACGGGTACTTGGTTTACCGTAACATGGCTGAAATACTGCTGTCAACCTGCGGGAACCCAATTCCCGATCGGGGATTTCGTTTTGGAGCGAATCGACCGCCCCCAACCCCCGAACCGATTCCGCGGCAAGCCCTTAATAGCCTCAACGGTCTCACCAACCTTTACGTTGGCGAGAATCTGCAAAACCGCGCGCAAGGATCGCTTGGTCCGACGTTAGTGCAAAAGGCACTCGCCGGCACCCTTGGCGATCAAATCCGAGGCCAAGTCGCGGCCGAGGTCATCGCAGTCCCCCGCGGCGCCCCGAATCTGGCTCTCAACACGGCGTTTTCCATCGGGTGACAATACCACTCCTCGCAGCGACAATATACTGCCGTCAACCGTGGCCAATGCCCCTACCGGAACATGGCAACCGCCACCCAATTGATGCAGCATCGCCCGCTCGGCTCGAACAGCATGATGTGTGGACGGATCGTCAAGTGCCAGCAACAATTCGCGCGTGACAGAGTCATCAGCTCGGCATTCCAGCCCAAGAGCACCTTGACCAACCGCCGGAAGCATCCACGACGGGTCGAGAACTTCTGTTATCACATCGGATTTCCCCAACCGTTTCAACCCAGCTTCGGCCAAAACCAGCCCATCGAGTTCCTCGGCGTCGAGCTTTCGAAGTCGTGTATCGACGTTGCCGCGAATGTGAACAATGTGCAGATCCGGGCGGCGATGCAACAACTGCGCTCGCCGCCGGAGGCTGCTCGTGGCAACGGTGGCACCGTCGGGTAACTCGTCGAAAGCCCCGAACACGGTTGAGACAAACGCATCCCCGGTCGGTCCTCGGGTCGGAACGGCCGCCAAAGCGATACCGGGGACCGTGATTGTGGGCAGGTCTTTCAAACTGTGAACGGCGATGTCGGCTCGACCATCGCGCACCGCATCCTGGATCGCTTTGGTAAAAAGGCCTTCGCCGCCGATTGTCGCCAACGGAGCGGTCTGATTCATGTCGCCATGGGCTTGAATGACAACAAACTCGATGGGTCGGCTCGATATTTTTTGCAGTTTGTCAGCGACGTGTTGGGCTTGCCATCGGGCCAGGGGGCTGCCTCGCGTGCCGATTCGTAACGGCGTGCTAGTCATTGGGTGGCCCTCGGACGCTGGAATTCAGCCTGAAGGCGCGACAAAATATCGGCTCGATCGAGCCGCCCGGTTTCGAGTCGGCGCTTTTCCAAGGGGTCATCATCGGCTCGCCCGATTGCGAGCCATACGGGCTTGAGGAAGTCAGGATCGTCGGAGTATCGCGGAAACAGATGCCAGTGGAGGTGCGGCACCTGATTGCCCAAGAGTTCATAGTTCATCTTGCGAGGATTGAATACCCTCGCGATCGTGGATGCCACATCGCACATTTCGTCGTAATAGGCACGCCTCGATTCGTCATCCAGGTGATACAACTCGGTGACATGCGTTCGAGACACCAAGACGCAGTAGCCCGTGTAGAACTGCCATGGCCCCAAGAACGCGAGCGAATTCGGAAACGAACAAATGAGATCGGCGTCGGTCGACTCGTTCAAACGCGAGAGACGTTTGCAGAAAATGCAATCGGCCATCGGCTCGATCCACCCTCGTTCAGTCGGCGGTAATCGTCACAGGTCACGTTGTATGATATCAAAACTCACAAGAAACCAACCCGTGGGGGAGACGCTCGTGGAGCCGATGCACGCAACAACGATTCTCGCCGTGAGGCACAAGGGGACCTCAGCGATTGGCGGCGACGGGCAGGTGACGCTCGGCGCCACGGTCCTCAAGAGCGACGCCAAGAAACTCCGCAGGCTTCACGACAACAAGGTTCTGGTCGGTTTCGCCGGCGCGTCTGCGGACGCTTTCGCGTTGTTGGAGCGATTTGACGCGAAGCTCAAGGATTTCCAAGGGAGTGTGCCGCGAGCCGCGATTGAACTTGCCAAAGAATGGCGTACAGATCGGTTGCTTCGCCGGCTCGAGGCGATGATGGTCGCCATGGACCGCGAGAACCTGTTGGTGGTGAGCGGGACCGGTGACGTCGTCCAGCCAACGGACGGCATTGCCGCGATCGGTTCAGGGGGCGCCTATGCATTGGCGGCGGCGCGGGCGCTGGTGGCTCATTCGGCGTTGGGCGCTTCGGAAATCGTGCGCAAGGCGATGGAGATTGCCGGCGATATCTGCATCTACACCAACCGCAACATTGAGGTCCAGGAGTTGTAGTTCCCCGAGTCGGGATTCTGTATCAAAAATGACGACACGGAAACGAGACTCTGCCAATCTTGGGCCTGTCAAACACGCGGCAACTCCTTGAGGTTCGCGAATGGACCTGACTCCACGACAAATCGTAGCCGAACTTGATCGATACATCGTCGGGCAGTCGGCGGCAAAACGTGCCGTCGCGGTGGCGATTCGGAATCGCTGGCGCCGCCAGCAGCTTCCGCCCGAACTTCGCAAGGATGTCACTCCGAAGAACATCGTCATGATTGGTCCAACCGGCGTCGGAAAGACCGAAATCGCCCGGAGATTGGCGCAACTTGTCGGAGCGCCGTTTCTCAAAGTGGAGGCGACCAAATATACCGAAGTGGGTTACGTTGGCCGCGACGTCGAAAGCATGATTCGCGATCTGACCGAGTTGGCTGTCGGGATGATTCGCCAACAGCAACGCCAAAAGGTCGAAACGTTGGCCAAGGAAAAGGTCAACGAAAAACTGCTCGACCTGCTCATTCCAACGCGGCCCGGCTGGGAACCCGAGGATGCGGACGAAAACGATCGACGCAAACGAACACGCGACAAGATGCGAGCGAGGCTCGAGGCGGAAGAACTCGAAGACACGATGGTCGAAGTGCCCATCGAACATCGGTCTATGCCGGTTCAGGTTTTCTCGAACGTGGGCATGGAGCAGATGGATGTCGATCTCCAGAACATGCTCGAAAAGCTCATGCCCCGGTCTTCGCAACCCCGACAGGTGCCCGTTCGCGAAGCTCGGCGAATCTTGCTCGAACAGGAAACCGAAGCCCTCATTGACCGAGCCGCGGTCGCGGAGCTGGCGGTTGAATTGGTCGAGAATCAGGGGATCGTGTTCATCGATGAAATCGATAAGGTTTGTGGGCCGCAGTCGGGTCATGGGCCCGATGTCTCACGCCAAGGGGTGCAACGCGACCTGTTGCCCGTGATTGAAGGGACGACGGTAAACACGCGTCAGGGGCCGGTTCGCACGGATCACATTCTGTTTATCGCAGCCGGGGCGTTTCATACGTCGAAGCCTTCGGACCTCATGCCCGAGTTACAGGGGCGTTTTCCGATCCGCGTCGAATTGACCGACCTGACCCATGCCGATTTTCTGCGCATCCTGACCGAGCCGAAGCACGCATTGACGAAGCAGTACGCGGAGTTGCTTCAGACGGAGGGAGTGACGTTAGACTTCACGCCGGACGGCATCGCGGCGTTGGCCGATATTGCGTTTGAAGTGAATCGCACGATGCAGAACATCGGTGCGCGGCGATTGCACACCATTCTCGAACGGGTCGTCGAGGAAATCAGCTTCGACGCGCCCGACCTCACGGTGAAATCGGTCACCATCGACGGGACGTATGTCCGCGACAAGCTCGCCCCGCTTCTCAGTCGCGAAGATCTGAGCAAGTTCATCCTGTAACGTTAGACGATCATGGCGGCGTTGATGCCATCGATGATCCAACGATTGATGTCGCGCAACATATGGGGATGGAGCCGGAAGTTGGTCGGATAGGTCAGCATTTGCACGTCGACGCCAGCCGTGTAGAGCAGCCGAAAATCGTTGCGGGCGAGCACCAGCGGAACAACCGCGTTGGCGATGCCGTGACCGATCAGCACTCGGAGCGAGCGGACTTCGTTCATGCGGAACAGCGGCCCGGCGACACGGGGCATGGTTCCGTTCAGCGAGATGATCCCGGCGAATTTGTCCGGATGTGACAGGCCAATTCGATAGGCCAGGGCAGCCCCTTCGCAGAAACCGGCTAGGTAAATGCGCTCGGAATGAACGTGATAGCTTCGGCGTGTTTGTTCGACGGCGCGAAACACGTATTCCTCGAGCAACGTCTCGTTGACCATACCCGAACCCCAGCCGAATCCCGGTTCGCCGTCATGCCTTGGCCCAAGCGGATCGGGGCCGCGCAGACCGATACAGATGAAGTTTTGGCGACTCAGTCGAGGCGCCAAGCGCATAATCTGCTCATGGTTCCCGCCGTGCCCGTGAAAGAACACGAGCAAGGGGTACGGGTAGTTCGGTTCGTAGCCGGTCGGCAGGAAGGTTCGCACCGGCAATCGCTGCGGGGTAATCACTTCGGAAGTGTAGAACCCTTCCTGAGGGCGTGCGGCTTTCAGCGAGAAGTTGCTGCGCGACATGGTCGTGCCACCGGTTCCAAAAAGGAAAGTTTTGCCGAACGTAACGATGGGGAGGTTGCCTTCGCTTCGCTCGTTCCCAGCCTTGGGATGCCTCTGCTCTGTTCGACCAAATCTACGTCTGCTCTGAAAACCTGTCAACGCGGAGCTTGAGCGTAACTTCTCCGAAATCCAAGATTTTCGCCGTTTCGCGACCGTCTGCAACGGTTGGGCGAAACAGCAAAGAATCGGTGATTCGGGTTGGATTTTCCCGTTGGATGGATCAGGCAGGGATTGCGCCTGCTATTCGCTCAAAAGACCCCGGTGTTCAAGGTGGCGCAATACCGCCGTGACGCAGTCTTGTACCGATTGGACGGCGCAATCGAGTGTCAACTCAGAGGTCAACGGAGCCTCGTAGGGATCGTCCACGCCGGTGAACCCCATCCCTTTGCCGTTGGCGACCGCGGTTCGAGCCTGTTTGTAAAGCCCTTTTGGGTCTCTCACTTCGCACGTTTCGATCGGCGTGGCGACATGAATCTCGATAAACGGAATAGCGCCCGACTTGTTTTGCTCGTGGATCTTTCGGGCGGCGTCGCGGTCCTTGCGATAGGGGCTGATGAAGCTCGTAATCGCAATGAGGCCCGAGTCCGCGAAGAGCCTAGCGACCTCTCCGATTCGGCGAATGTTTTCCTCGCGATCCTCCGCGGAAAAGCCCAAGCCAAATCGCTTGGCCGACCCCTCGGAGTAGCCTCGCGTGTCCATGAGGATCTTCGGGCCGGCATTGAGACCGAAGCGAATATTGTCGCCGTCCAGAACGTAAGCGGCATGGCCATTGTTGACGAGAACTTGCTCCAAGGCGACCGCGACCGTGCTTTTCCCGGACCCGCTCAGACCAGTGAACCAAAGCGTCGCGCCTTTTTGCTTCAACAGCCGGCTTCGCTCAACGCGGGTGACGCTTCCTTCGTGCCAAGTAATGTGCGTGGTCTGAATCTCCGACATCGTCGCAGCCTCCAGAATTCACGGGCGATGATACAGGCTGAGTGATAGCAAGATGTGCCAATGGGGCAAGTCGAAACGAAAAAGCCGATCGACCGATTGAACGGGTCGATCGGCTCAATTCATCCCAACGCGACTCGGAGGAAGGTGAGTCGCGAGGCGATCAGCGAACGTTAGGCGCCGACGCCGGCGTAACGTTCAAAACCTTCACCTTGTACTTGACCGGCTCGATGGTGATGGGTTGCCGGGTCTCGGCTCGAGCGACGTTGCCGGCACGATCCATGACTTCCAGCCGCAAATAGACTTGCGAGCCAAGCCCTTGAGGAATCTTCCATCGGTACATCCCGTTGTTCGGAAGGCTGCGGGCGATTGGCGCCCATGGCCCCAACGGTTGCGACGAGCAGGAAATGGCGACCGGATCGTGCCCCATATTTTTGTCGCTGGCCGTCCAATTGATGAACAGGACGCTTTGATCCTGGCCCGTCCCGAGGTTGGCTCCGACGATTTTCACTTCCGGCGGCATGGTGTCGATCTCCAGCCAGCTATCGGGCTTTTCGCCGGGCTTTGGCGCAATCCCCGCAGCGACCGTGGAGGTATTCACCGTGAAGGCCAACCCGAACGTGCCGTCGTTGGGAAGTTCAATCTCGGCAGGGCTACGACCGTCCTTGTCGATACCCAGCAACACCCACGACTTGCTTCCGTCGAGCGTGCCCCAAATCTCCACCGGGCCGGGAATTCCGTTGAAGGGCGGCTCCACGGAGTATTCCAGTCGGCAGATTCGGCTGTTGATGAGGGGGATGTCTGTCGGCGCCACATGAGGCGTGCCGGTCGTCGTGGTAAGTCCCGGCAATGGCGGATTGCCCGGCGCGGCGGTGTGAATCGGACGATCCGGCTCGGGCGCGGCGGTTGGCGTGATTGCGGGCGGAGTCGCCGGCATCAGAGGTCGAACCGGCTCGGCCGCCGGCGGAAGCACCGGGCGATCCGGTTCGGCTGGCGGAAGCGGAGCGTCGGGGACAACGTTTGCCGGCAACGGAGCCGGTCGCGTTGGTTCGACGATGGCCGGAGCCGTCGGGGGCGGGATCAACGCTTTGGGCGTCTCATCACCGTTTTCCGGAATCACCGGACCCGCCGGCTCGGTCGCTGCGCGACTTGGCGGTGGGAACGTGAGTTTTTCCGCCGTCATGCCTCCTGCCGGCGCTGATGTTTTTTGGATCGGTTCATCGGCCTTGCGAGGCACCGAGTCGAAGACCTTATCGGCGATGTTTCCTGCTTTGTCCGAGGCGTAGATATGAATCTTGCCATCGAGCAGTTTTGGGTTGGGCACCTGGTAGACGCCCGGCGTATCCGCGAGGGGCGCCAAAGGAACCCATCCAGTGCCGCCGGCGTATTCGACGCGAAGCGTCGCGTAGTCGGGATTTTCGTCGCGGACCACGCAACTGAGATAGACCTGACCCTGGCTGACCGGCAGTGTGCGAAGTTCGACTTCCGGCGGCTTGGTGTCGACGACAACCACCAAGCCGGGAGGCTCTTGTTCCGGTGACCCAGGAACGACCGTGCCGTTCTTGTCGACCGTGCTAAAGTTGAACCAATACTCACCATCCTGCGGCGCACGGAACGTAAACGCCGTCTGATTGGGCGCGGCGACTTCCTTGCACTCCCAATTGCCTGGAACGGCACGAACGAAGAATTTCAGCCCGTTCAGATGGGCGCGCTCCGCGTCATCAATCTGCACCGGCAGTCGAAACGCGGTGTTCTTGGTAAAGACTTTTTTGACTTTGTGAGGCTCTTGTGAAAAAGCCCCAACCGTCACGGCGAGCCATGCGGCCAACGCTGCCGTGACGAAACGAAGTTTCGTATTCACGAGACCTTCCCCCAATTCGGACCCGTCCTTCTCGCGCTGGCGAGAAGGTTCCCCCTCCGAAATCAGTCAACGACGCGAAATCGCAACTGATGTTTCGCAACCCGGCGAGTCGGATGATCGACGACCTCCAACGCGACGGCGTATGTTCCTGGCTCCGGCGGAATCTGAAACTGGTAATGCTGGTAGTAATCGTGCCGGAGCGATCGACTCTTTTCCGGTATTTCGAATGACTTCTGTAAGACCACACGGCCGGCCTGGTCGCGGATCTCCAACTTGCTCGAAATATGAACGGCGCAAGCCCCCTGAGACATCTTGCACGTCACGTTGCGGATTTCCGCGTAAATCTCGGCCATTTCCCCGCGATGAAACGACGGAACCTCGTCACCGAGGGCTTCATAGACGCCGAATCTTTTGACGTTGCGGCAGAAGCATGCTTTGTCGATGGACATAGACGCGTGCGAGCGTAACGATTCCACGAGACTTTCGAGTTGATCCAGGACTTGAGCCATTTCGCGAGGGTTGATCTGACGAACGTCGCCGTCGGCCATTCTCGCAATGATGGGGAGAAGGCAAAGAAGGATATCCTGATTCTCGTGGTCATAAGCACGTAGACAATCGATCGCTGACTCGGGGTGTTTTTCGAGATAACGTCGAATCGCGGTGACGAGTGGTGCTTCGTCGTCGCGGATGACGGTGGGCGGAGGCAACAATTCCGGCACCGCGTCGTCAGCGGCTTCTCGAATACTCGATGCCAATTGTGCCGGCTCGGCCGTTTCGTTTACCAAGTATGCGACCGGCTGAACCGGATGAGCGACCGGCTCGCGAATCGCAGGGACAGCCGGGGGCCTCTGGTCTGTTGCCGGCGCTGCGCGGCGAGCGAAAGTCGGTTGCGGGTTGTAGTAGCCATTCTGAAGATAACGTGATTGCCCGACCGATGGTGGGACCGGAGCGGGCGCTGCCGACGCTTGGGTCCAAAAGTTGGGACCATTTGCGTACGGATCGGCATCCCGCTGCGGCGATACGCACGCGGGTAACGCCATCGTGCAGAATCCTAACGCGATGATCCGAATGAACGCCCGATCGGACATCCCTGTCCTCGCGCACAATGACCTATCTGATACCCCATGAAAGCGCGGGACCATAACAAACCCGACCGTCCCGTCAAGCCCAAAAAAAGCGAGGTGGCCCGCGACGGGGTTCTCTCCTAACAATGTAAATGACGATCGCCCCCTGATGCCCGTTACCTGCGGTTCACGAGTCGTTCATGTCAGTTCCCCAAGAGTCCCCGCCTGTCGCCCCCACTGGTCCGTCCCCATTCGCCTGGGTCAGCCGGTTTGTCAATTCCACGATAGGCGGCAAAATCATCGTCGCCCTGACAGGTTTGGCACTTGTCGGATTCGTGCTGATGCACATGCTTGGCAACTTACAAGTGTTTCTGGGTCGCGAGGCCCTCAACCATTATGCCAAGTCGTTGAAGGATCTTGGCCCGCTTCTTTGGGTCGCACGTCTGGGGTTGCTGGGTGTCCTGGTCGGACATGTCGCGTTGGCGATTCGGTTGAAGCAGCGGAGCAACTTCGCTCGCCCGATTCGTTACCAGTTCGAAAACACGATTCAAGCAACTTGGGCATCTCGCAACATGGTGCTTACCGGCTTGCTTGTCTTGGCATTCATCGTCTTTCACTTGGCCCATTACACCCTCGGTATCGTCGATACCGCCGCGGTCAAAAAACCAGACGGCAGGGTCGAATACGTTAATTTCCTCGATTTGAAAGAGACGTACACCGAAGCCGGTGAGACAAAGACGCGCCACGATGTCTATGCCATGACGATTCATGGCTTTCGCAATCCCTTCGTCGCCATTCCGTATGTGATCTTTCAGATCCTACTGGGAATCCACTTGCTACATGGCACGCGCAGCGTGTTTCAGACACTCGGTATCAATCACCCGCGGTGGAACCACATATTGACGCTGATGACCCAGGGGTTGACCGGAATTATCATGGCGGGAAACATCGCCATGCCGCTATGTATCCTTTGCGGCGTGATCGGTGCCGACGTGAAATGATCCTCCGAATCGTTACGGCGTCGGTCGAATAGGGCTGCAGCTTCCCACGACGAGATCACGAGACCAACGATGGAACTCAACGCGAAAATCCCTGCCGGGCCATTGGAACAGAAATGGCAAAAACACCGGTTCAGTCTGAAACTTGTCAATCCCGCGAATAAACGCAAGTATCACATCCTCGTGGTCGGGACCGGCTTGGCGGGGGCGTCGGCGGCGGCGTCTTTGGCGGAGTTGGGCTATTCGGTCGAGTGTTTCTGCTATCAGGATAGCGCCCGGCGTGCCCACAGTATCGCGGCCCAAGGCGGTATCAACGCCGCCAAGAACTATCGCAACGACGGTGACAGCGTCTATCGGCTGTTTTACGACACGCTCAAGGGCGGCGACTTTCGGGCGCGGGAGGCGAACGTCTATCGACTGGCCGAGGTTAGCGTCAACATCATCGATCAGTGTGTGGCCCAAGGCGTTCCGTTTGCCCGCGAATATGGTGGCCTCCTCGATACGCGATCGTTTGGCGGCACTCAGGTATCCCGCACCTTCTATTGTCGCGGGCAGACCGGCCAGCAACTATTGCTAGGTGCTTATCAGGCTCTCAGTAGGCAGATCGGCGCCGGCACCGTGACCATGCATCCGCGCACGGAGCTGGTTGACATCGTCGTCGTGGATGGCCGCGCTGTCGGAATCGTTTGTCGTGACCTCGTAACCGGCGACATCAAGTCGTACGCCGGTGACGCCGTCATCCTCGCCACCGGTGGTTACTCGAACGTCTTCTTTCTCTCCACGAACGCGATCGGGTGCAACGTCACCGCTACTTATCGTGCCTACAAACGAGGGGCCGCGTTCGCCAATCCCTGCTACACCCAAATTCATCCGACGTGTATTCCCGTCTCGGGCGATCATCAATCGAAGCTCACACTTATGTCGGAGTCTCTGCGTAACGACGGCCGAGTCTGGGTTCCGAAGAAGGCCGGCGATTCGCGCCACCCCAGCAGCATTCCCGATTCGGATCGCGACTATTACTTGGAGCGGATGTACCCGAGTTTTGGCAACCTCGCCCCGCGGGATATCGCGTCACGGGCGGCCAAGACTGTCTGCGATGAAGGGCGAGGCGTCGGCCCCGGCGGCCGTGGCGTCTTCCTCGATTTCGCCGAATCGATCGCCCGAATGGGCAAGCGTAAAGTCGAAGAGAAGTACGGCAATCTGTTCGAGATGTACGAGCGCATTACCGGCGAGAATGGTTACACGCAGCCGATGCGTATCTATCCGGCGCCTCATTACACCATGGGCGGGTTGTGGGTCGATTACAACCTGATGAGCAACCTTCAGGGCCTTTTCGTCTTGGGCGAAGCGAATTTCTCCGACCACGGCGCCAACCGGCTCGGGGCGAGCGCTCTCATGCAAGGATTGGCCGACGGCTATTTCGTTATTCCCTATACGATCGGCGACTATTTGGCGGCCAATGCCGCGACGTTGGCTCAGAAAAAGGTGGGTGTTGATCACACGGCCTTCAAGTCGATTGAAGCTGAGGTCATCGAACGCAACAAGAAGCTCCTAGCGGCGAAAGGCAAGAAGACGCCTGTGGAGTTTCATCGCGAACTGGGGCGCCTGGTCTGGGATACCTGCGGCATGTCACGCAACTCGGCGGGGCTGAACGCCACGCTTCAGAGAATACCCGCGATGCGCCAGGAATTCTGGTCGACCGTCAACGTTCCTGGCTCCGGCGAAGATCTGAATATCGCGTTGGAGCGAGCGGGACGGGTTGCCGATTTCCTTGAATTCGCTGAGTTGATGTGCCTCGACGCCCTGACGCGAGAAGAGTCCTGCGGCGGCCATTTCCGCGAGGAGTATCAGGAAAACGGCGAGACCAAGCGAAACGACGACGACTTCTGCCACGTCAGCGCGTGGGAGTATGCCGGCCCCGACAAGGCTCCCCATCTGCACAAGGAATCGTTGAATTTCGAATTCGAGAAACCCGCGAAACGCAGCTATAAGTAACCATAGCGGAACCCTGACCCGGTGTGATTCATGAACTTGACTTTGCATGTGTGGCGACAGAAAAACCCCAATACTCGCGGCGAGATGGTGGTTTATGAGGTTCGCGACGTCAACCCGGATATGTCGTTCCTGGAGGTGCTCGATGTCCTGAATGAACGCCTCATTCACGAGGGCCAGGAGCCGATCGCATTCGATCATGACTGCCGCGAGGGGATTTGCGGAAGTTGCAGCCTAGTCATCAACGGGATCCCGCATGGGCCAGAGCGGGGCACGACGGCCTGCCAACTGCACATGCGGAAGTTCAAGAACGGCGACCACATCTTTGTCGAACCGTGGCGAGCCAAGGCGTTTCCCATCGTGAAGGACCTCGTCGTCGATCGCGGCGCCTTCGACCGGATCATTCAGGCGGGCGGCTTTGTGGGCGTGAACACGGGCGGCGCCCCAGATGGAAACGCGATCCCCATTCCGAAACCCGACGCCGACACTGCCATGGACGCTGCCGAATGCATCGGCTGCGGAGCATGCGTGGCGGCATGCAAGAACGCGTCGGCGATGCTCTTTGTCGCCGCAAAGGCCGCACACTTGGGACACCTTCCTCAAGGGCAACCCGAGCGGCTTCGCCGAGTCAAACGCATGATGGATCGCCACGACGACGAAGGATTTGGGAACTGCACCAACCAATACGAGTGCGAAGCAGCGTGCCCGAAGTCGATTTCCGTTGAGTTCATCGCCAGACTGAATCGCGATTTTGTCAAAGCGAACCTCGTCAGCTCCGAAGACGAATAGCCGCTCCCCGTGGACGTGGCACAAATCGGCGTTGGCTCTGGGACCTTCGAAAAGCCCCGAACCGTTGCTCTGCGCGGTTACGCAAATCGCTCCGACCGATCCCGTGCGCGGAGCCGAAACGAAAACCAATACGTCATCACCTGTGAGTGTTTAGAAATTCCACTCAATTATCGTGACTTTCCCGGCCGATAATCTTTGCAATCGTCAAGGTCTGTCCAAGCTCCCATTTCTCGAATTCGGGGTGCCGTCATGCGTTGGAGATGCCCACTCTTCATGTTCGCAGTGACGTTGCTCCTTGGTTCGACGGCGTGTTTGTTGCCTCATCGCGTTAATGTCGATGTCGCGATTATTGAAGATGAAGAGGATTGCCTGCCGGTTGAAAAGCCCGTGCGCGTGGCTCAATTGGCCGTGGCCATCGACTCATTTGAGCGACAATTAGAACGTTACGGAAGCATTGTGGCGAAGCATGCCGACGTCTGGGGTCAGGCCCGATTAATGATGCATCGACATGAAT
Source organism: uncultured Alcaligenaceae bacterium (assembly GCA_964515185.1). GTDB lineage: Bacteria > Planctomycetota > Planctomycetia > Gemmatales > Gemmataceae > CAZESP01. The sequence goes on along the minus strand of CAZESP010000003.1, from coordinate 182,460 downwards.
TTGAGAATGAGATGAAGTCGGATCTGACAAAGTTCGAGGATACGCTGTCGGCGTCAATCTCCCGAAGCGATCAGGCCTATTTGTCGAACGTATTGAGTCTCGCCGCGGCTGTCAGTGGAACGAAGGCAACAGCCATTACGCCGGCAGCCAAGCCAGGAGAGACCGCGACGCCCATCGAAGTTACGACCGTCAAGGAACAGGAAGCCGCGCTGAAAAACGTTGTGGACGCAAGCAAAGACGGCATCAAGCGGAACGACCCGGTTGTGACGACGGTCAAATTCAAAGCTACGGTTGCCGACGGCACAAAAAAGGACCTTGCCATTGGTATCGAGCCGACCCTGCACTTGAGCCAAAAGGCGCGGTATTTGAATCATCTTCATGAGCTGCGCCGAATTAACGAAGGTGATGACAACGCCGATGCGCCGGGCTATGCGTTGAACCTTGTTCGCATTCCTGTTTCCGTGTTAACCGGGAGTCTGACCGATCGCGGGTTTGGCGCCGAGATTACGGTATCCGCGACTTCGCATTTGCCAGACGACCTACTGCCGGCAACGTTTCGCAATTTGGTAATCAAGGATCTCGTGGACCTCGGCACGCTTCCTATCACGCACGCCATAGGCGCCATGGAACGGACGTTTGTCGACGAGCTCCCAAGAAAACTCGATGAGTTTGACCGGGTGACTGCCCGAATCCTCGCGGCCATTCGAATCAAGGAACCGGACATGACCATTGGAAGAATCCGTGGTGAGATTCAAGCGCTTGCCAAGGCGTCGCGTCCGGATTCAGCGATTTCGGATGCCAAGCGGCGAGCCGACAATGAAACCAAAGCCGCGAATGCCAAGGCTCGCTGGATGACTGCACGTGGCTTTGACGTGAAAACGAACGCGAACCTGTCCGCCGATCTCGATAAGCTCATCGAACAGTGGAACGTTTTAGACGAGCTTATCAACAAGAATTTCGGCGCGGGCGTGGTCAATATCCCGTCTCGGCAACGGGTGAGCCAGCTACCGATCTCGCCATCGCAGCTCATCGAGGTCTTCGGGGCCATTCGATCGGCTCGTGTTGTGGCCTCGATATTCAAATCGGCGAAAGAGCATCTGTCCGGCGGGCGGTATCCCTATCATCTCGACGTCCAGGGAGCGCTCAATGACGAAATCTCCGCGGCCTACCAGTTTCTGTCGGCCGAGTCGCACCGCGAGTTATGGACCCGGTTCTGCACCCCCGAGTTGGCCCGCGCGATTCGCACCCGTGACGAGCAAGCCATTGATCGCATGCAAAACGAATTCATGGATGCCGTCAGCGCCCTGTACCCGTTCACTCCCCCGACAACGCCGGTGTTGGGCGACGATGAGCCGATGCGGGCCGGCGATGCCGTGGCCCTGAAAACGACGACCGTTTTGGCTTGGGGCATTATCGTCGAATCGGCTCTGCTCAACGCTCGCGTCATCGAAGACATGATGGCAACAAAGGCGGCCAAGGGGGCGCCCGATGTGCCACCCGGCGGGCTGCCGTTCTTTGGCCCCGACCCGCCGCCTCATGCGTGCAAGTTGTTCAACGATTATATCCGGGTTCGTTGGCCGTTGCACGTTTTCGCCCTCGACCCGGTGACCGAAGATCAAAACGTTGCCGACTCCTTTAGCCAACGCCGCGAAATGCAACTCGCTCTGGCCATGTCGTTCGTCAGCGGCAATATCAGCGCTTCGAACATGACGAAGTACACGCGCCGAATCGAGAAGGACATCGAGACGGTCGCGCTCAATCGAACCATCGTTGGCTTCTCACATGGTGACGATACGTTTGGGTGGCGGTTTTATCCGCGGGTTCAGACGCCGCCTATTCCGGGCACGTTGAAGACAATCGGCGGACTCGTCACCGGCGGTGCTTGCGACCAGAAATATGACCTCAATCATCGCCGGCTCGAAAACGGGCAACGCGAGTGTATTGCGCTTGTCATCATGCCATCGTTTGTGCCCTATGTGAACCTCGACGTGACGGCGAACTGGTTCCAACTCACACGCCCATCTCACAAGGAGTTCGCGTCGGTTGATTCAATGCGACTAAGCCGCCGTGTGAAGCGCATTCGCGAACTCTTGCCAAAATGTGAAGATGTGCATCGCTATCGCGAGGGTGATCCGGGCTTGTTGATGCGGCGAGTCGATCAGCTCTCGGCGCGTCTACCGCTTCAAAACCAACTGGTCAATGTGCCGTATGAAAACAACTCGGGCGGCTTTGAGTTGTTCTCCAGCGGCGTGACCGACCTGTCGCCGGAATTGAACGGTTGGTACGGTGCTCCGGGCATCGATTCGGGCAAGACGACGTCGATCTTCCTCGTTGGGGACAATTTCAGCGTGCATCAAACGCGCGTGATCGTGGGCGGCGTGGCCCTCGATCCGAATTGCCCTGCGAAGCCCGATCCGGCAGCCGACAAGAAAGTGCCTCTGCCGCCTTATCAAGTCGAGTTACTGAGCCGGCAAGTCGTGCGGCTGACCGTCCCTGCGGGGGCGGCGCCGACTCAAGCGTTCGTCGATGTTCATGTCGCGACGCCCTACGGTATCAGCCATCGGCTCGCGATTCCGGTTCTGCCCCAACAGCCCGAGCCGGCACCGAAACCTGCGGCAGTAAGCAAAGACACCAAGCCGAAGCTCACCGGCTGGTACGGTGCCCCTCAGGGTGTCGATCGGACACGGGACACGGCCCTGTTCCTGACCGGCGAGAATTTCGATAGCACGTCGCGGGTCATCGTCGGAGGAATCACGCTCGATCCGATCTACTTGCCGCCGAATGCGAAAGAATCGGCGCCTCCGCCTCTGCGATACGAAGTGCTTGGGCCGACGGTCATCCGTGTGGTCTTGCCGGCGGGGGTACCGGCGCAGGGCGACATCATCCATGTTCAAGTGGCGACATCGAGCGGCGTAAGCAATGACCTGATGGTCCCCGTCGAAAAAACATCGACCAAGCCGATGCCTCCGGCGGAACTGATTCAAGCTCCGCCACGGGTTCCGCGAGCGGCCGTGCCGGCTGACATGCTGCCGCCGCCGCTGCCCCTCGCGCCGAAGGCTTCGAGTCCCAAGTGATCCGAAAATCTCAGTGACGAATCGGGGTTCAATCGCGATGATCGATTCGCGTCCGCTTGGCCAAACGGGGCTGGTTGTTTCGCGCTTGGGTCTGGGCATGGCAGCTCTCGGTAGGCCGGGGTACATCAACCTTGGACACGCGGAAGATCTTGAACATTCTTACGACCATGCGAGGATGGCCTCGCGGGCGGCCGAGGTTCTCGATGCGGCTTTCGCCGATGGGTGCCGCTATTTTGATACGGCTCGTTCCTATGGCCGCGGCGAGGAATTCTTGGCGGCTTGGCTATCGACTCGGCGTATCTCGCCCGAGCGAGCGGTGGTTGGTTCGAAATGGGGCTACGCCTACACCGCGGCTTGGCGGGTCAATGCCGAACGGCACGAAATCAAAGATCACACGCTCCCCGTGCTGAAACGCCAGTTCACAGAAAGCCACACATTGTTGGGCGATCACCTCGACCTTTATCAGATTCACTCGGCGACGATCGAGAGCGGCGTTTTCGGGGATCGAAACGTCATCGATGAGTTGTTTCGCCTTCGTGATGGCGGTCTCCGCATCGGACTTAGCCTGAGTGGCCCGAAACAGGCCGACACTCTGCGCATTGCGATGTCGATTCAAGAACGAGGCCGGCGACTATTCGACACCGTTCAGGCAACGTGGAACATCTTGGAGACGTCGGCAGGAGCCGTACTTCGCGAGGCCCATGAATCGGGCATGGGGGTTATCATCAAGGAATCGCTTGCGAATGGCCGGTTGACGGAGCGCAACGACGATTCCAGCTTTGTTGAAACGCGAAAGTGCCTTGTGGAATTGGCCGGACACGCGGGTGTCAGCCTCGACGCATTCGCTCTGGCCGCGGCTTTGGCTCAACCGTGGGCTGATGTGGTGTTGAGCGGCGCCGCGACTGTCTCCCAATGGAGGTCCAACCTGACGGCAACCCAAGTTCGTTGGGACGAAAATTGGAGCGATCGGCTTCAGAGAATCGTCGAGCGGCCCGAAAACTATTGGGCCGCTCGCGCTCGGCTTCCTTGGAACTAAATAGCTCCTCAGCCGAGCGACAGTGACCGAATTGACAGTCGGCAGTCTCGACCCCCCTTTGTCAGCCCGCACGCGGGGGGATAAAGGGGGGTCGAGACCAAAACGCCACAGTCGCTTGGCTGGGGAGTTAATTGCCCTAGTCAGCTCGATCTGGAGTTCAGTCCATGATGCCTTCGCGAGTCTCGTTGACCAAGTGCTGAACGACCGCTTTCGGATCGTTGGTCTGATCGAAAACACGCTGCTGGCGATCGGCGCTCGTGCCATTTTCCAGAATTCGATAGGCGTAGCTGACTTCATTTCGAGTGCCGAGATCGTCGATGGTGTCACGCAAGAACCAATCGATCAACTCGTGCAAAAGGTCGCGAACCGGTACGTCACGTTGTTTGCCGAGATCGAGCATCTTGCCGTGCAGGCCATACCGTACGGCGCGCCACTTGTTCTCCTCAATCAATGCCGTCGGATAAACGCGGAAGGTGAGGTTGTCTCGACGAAGTTTCCAGAGCTTGGCAATAATGGCCTGAAACAGTGCCGCGATACAGACCGCTTCGTCAACGCGCGTGCATACGTCGCAGATTCGGAATTCGAGCGTCGGGAATTTCCAATTCGGCCGAATGTCCCACCAGAGTTTGGTACCGTCGGGGATACAGTTCGTTCGCACGAGCGTATCGACCATCTGGCTTAGTTCAGCCCACGACTCGAACCGCGGCGGGATACCCGAGCGCGGAAAATGACGAAAGATAATGCTGCGGTACGATTGCAGGCCCGTCTTGCGTCCCTCCCAAAACGGCGAGCTGCACGATAGGGCCAAGACGTGGGGGGCGAAGTACCGCGCGACGTTCATGGCGTCAACGAGGAAGTCTTTGTCCTCGATGCCGATATGGACGTGCGTGCCGAATATCAGCAACTGCTGAGCCAGATCCTGCATGTCTTGCTTGACGCCGAGATAGCGTTCGAACGGCGTGATTTCTTGGGTTTCCCAAGACGAAAACGGGTGAGTGCCGGCGGCGGCAATCACCAAGTTGTGTTTCGCTGCCAATTCCATGACATGGCGTCGAAGGCGCACCAATTCGGCACGGGCCTCGGCCGGCGTCCGGCAGACGGCCGTACCCACTTCGACCATCGACTGATGCAACTCCGCCTTCACCTGCTCCCGAAGCGTCAGTTTTCCTTCTTCAAGGATTTGAGTGATGTACGATCGAAGTTCCCAGGTGGTGGGGTCGATGATCTGGTATTCTTCTTCGATGCCGATGGTCAGCGATGGCGCTTGCATGAATTTCGCTCCGCGGACATTGATCCGAGTTATCGTTCTTCCACCACAAACGTCGGCACGGTCGAGCCGCCGCCGGCAGTGACGTTGACCAGCTTCTCCGTCGAGATGCGGGTCAAACAACTATCCATGTCTGTTCCGAAGACGCAATAGGGGTTCGTATCGGTCGTTCGAGGGATGATATGGACGGCCCCGTTGTGCCAGCTTGGGAAATCCTCGGTCGGCAGATTCACCCTCTGCTGGACCACATACGGCACTCGCAACGCCGTTTGTACCGCCCGTTCCCATGTCGCCGCATCGACATCCCAACCCAGGACAATTCCCTTGCCGCCATAGTCGTCATTCGGTTTGAGTACGAAGCGGTCCCGGTTCGCCAAGACGAACGGAATCAGGTCGATCGTCTTTCCGTCGAGGGTTGTTTGCCGCTCGGCGACGCGGCGCGTCCACGGGATGTGTTCCGCGATGGCGCCGAGTTCGGAATCCGAAAAGAGGCGAGCGTTTCGCTCGTCAGACAGCACGGCGAAACTCGCCTTCTTGTAAAGAATCTTGCACCGGAATCCGTTGACCATGCACACGGCCCCGTCGCGCACCGCCCGAACCATGGGGTGCTCAAGACCACCGTGTTCGAGCAATTCGCTGATGAGCACGCGCTTGTAGATTAGGGTGACGTGATAGTCGTCGGCCATCAGCTTGCCGCCGGAATACACAAGATCCTTGGGTTCGAGAATCCGCGACTCGATCGCGTGCGAGCGGAAATAGGCATCGAACAACCGGAATTCGCTGACGGTCGGGACATCGCCCCAATCAATAATGCCAATTCGAGGGGGTTCGGACCGACTCCCGCGCCATCGTTCGTAGGTGCGCAGAATCGCCCGCAGAACGCCGGCCCGCGCCGGTAACGGCCTGACCTGATAGCGACGCAGAAACTCCTGCATTACGGGTAACGCGAAGAACATCTCCGAGAGCACGTCTTGATACGATGCACCGGCGGGGGTCTCCGCATTGTGTTCGGTAAACTTCAGCTCTTGCTCGGAAACGAAAAACGAATCGAGCCGAGCCGTCGGGCTGGGCTCGTCGAATCCCGGGTCAGACGCAATGAGCGTTTCTTCCAATTCACTCAGACCGAATTGAGAACGAAACGTCGCGTCGGTCAAAGCCAATCGCAATACCTTGTTAAAGGCCGATAGCAGCAACTTGACCCGTCGCTGCAAATAGCGGAATTGATCGGGCGTCAGAAACCTCGGCCGCAACACAGTGCATACGGGCCGGTCGCCGAAATACAAATCGCGAAGTCGCGTTTCGCGATCGAGTTGCTCATGCGAATCGGCTGCCAACGTGCCTCGACCGAGCAAATCGTGATAATGACCGATGACATCAGATAGCATGGCGACACACGGTCTGGGGCGAACAGCTAAGGGACTACTTGCGAGATCCTGGGCTAGTCGTCGCGGTGGCGGCTCCAATTGGGGAAGCCTTCGTGCAACAACGCCCCATCATGACCGAAACCGATTCGAATCACAAGCCCCACACGAGGGAATCATCATGAAGGTCGGAATCGTTGGATGGCTTCATGAATCGAATACGTTTATCCGCCCAACGACACAGTTGCATCATTTTGAAAGCGACCTCATGGTAACCGGCGACGCGGTTCGCGATCGCCTGGCCGATTCGCATCATGAGATTGGCGGCTTCTTTCAAGGGCTTGCGACCATCGGCGTCGAGGCGATCCCGGTATTCGCGGCTCGGGCGACTCCCTATGGCCCAGTGTCGGCTCAGACGTTTGACGCGATATTGGCTCGAATCCACACGGAACTCGATCGAGTGGGGCCGTTAGATGGCCTTCTGCTGGCACCGCATGGAGCGATGGTCAGCGAACAGCACGCCGACGCCGATGGCTTTTGGATGGGATCGTTGCGACAGCGTTTTGGCCCTCGGTTTCCGATCATGGCGACGCTCGATCCTCATGCGAATCTATCACCGAAAATGGTCGTCGCTGCTGATGCCCTCGTCGCGTATCGCACCAATCCACATCTCGATCAACGGGAGCGCGGCATGGAAGCGGCATCGCTGATGGCCCGAACGCTGCGGGGTGAAATCCAGCCCGTGACCGCCGCGGCGTTCCCTCCGCTAGCCATCAACATCGAACGCCAGCGAACCGACGAACCTCATCTACAGGCCCAAGCGCATCACGCGGAGTCGCTGCGGCACTTGCCGGGCGTGCTGTCCACGAGTTTGATTCTCGGCTTCCCCTATGCCGATGTCGCCGACATGGGTACATCGGTTGTCGTCGTTACGGACCATGACTCGTCGTTGGCCCGGAAGGAAGCCGATCGTTGGGCCGGATTGCTATGGGATTACCGCCATGATTTTGCCGGCCGGCTCATCTCGCCGGAAGCCGCCATTGACACGGCAATGTCACTCGACGGCCCCGTCGGATTGCTCGACATGGGCGACAACGTGGGGGGCGGGTCACCCGGCGACGGAACGATCTTGGTTCACCTGATTCACCAACGGATGATCGGGCCATCGTTTGCCTGTTTGCATGACCCGGACGCGGTTTGCGAAGCGACCGGCGCGGGCATCAATGCTCACCTTCGGCTACGGGTCGGCGGAAAGTCAGACGACCTGCACGGAGAACCATTAGAGGGCGAGTTCCTCGTCACCGGCCTTTTCGGTGGGCGATTCACTGAGCCGGCTCCCCGGCATGGGGGGATACGCGAGTTCGATCAAGGACCGACGGCGATACTCCGCACGCGATCGGGTCTGACCATCATGGTGACGACCTGCCGGACACCTCCGTTTAGCTTGAACCAATTGACGGCATTCGGCATTGACCCGGCGCATTTTCGGTTGATGGTGATCAAGGGCGTGCACGCTCCGGTCGCCGCGTATTCGCCGGTTTGCCGAGATTTCGTTCGCGTCAATACACCCGGGGTCACGTCAGCCGATCTCTCTCGCCTGGTTTACCATCACCGGCGCAATCCACTGTATCCGTTTGAGCAAGACATGAACTGGCGGCCGCCGAGTTCGCCTTGATGGGAATCGGTAATTCGTTAAGTTAGGCAGCCGACTTGGACCTCGCTGTCGCCCTGTACATGAGAAGGATCGACGAATGAAATACTTATCTCCGGCTGCCATTGCGGTTGCCCTCGTGATGACATGCCCGTTGTTGGCTCAGGATGCCAAGAAAGACCTCGAGGCGATGCAAGGCGACTGGATCGTTGTGCGGGCCGAAGACGACGGACTCGAATTACCGCGCGAGGTGCTGGCACAGATCAAGATCTCCATCAAGAATGATGTCATGATCTTCAGCGTTGACGGAAAGTCCGACACCATCACCTTCAAGATCGTCGATGCGACAAAGACCCCTCGCCAGATCGACCTGACGCCGTTGAGCGGGCCGAAGAAAGGGCAGACCTATCCGGGAATCTACGCCCTGGAGGGCAGCCGCCTGCGAATTTCCGGGAACGAAAAGTCGGCGGATCGGCCGACAAAATTCACGACTCAATCGGGTTCGGGGTGTTCGGCCCTGGTGTTGGAAAAGGCGAAGTAACTCTCGCCGGGCGTCCCATGTGCTAGGATCACGGTAGTCCGGACAACCATTTGGGAACGATCGCGTATGGAAGATCTTCTGAGCCAGATTCAACAATTGGCGATGGTGCTGTTCAACAGCGAACAGTTGATGGCAATCCTGAGCCGCCCGGACTTTGTTCTGGCGGGTTTCATCCTGTTGAATCTGATCGTCTTCACGGAATCGGGCCTGCTGATCGGGTTCTTCCTACCGGGCGATTCGTTGTTGGTAACCACGGGAATCGTTTTCCACAATCTGATCAATGAGCAAGGTTGTTCGACGTGGCTATTGCCGCTACTACTGGTGACGCTTTCGATCTCAGCGATTGCCGGTGACAGTGTCGGTTACAGTTACGGGCGCTGGGCGGGGCCACGATTATTCCGCAAGGAAAAGTCGTTTCTGTTTCGTCGCGACCACTTGCTGACGGCCCAGTCCTATTACGAGAAGCATGGCGGCAAGACGATCATCCTGGCTCGATTCATGCCGATCTTGCGGACGTTCGCGCCGGTTGTTGCCGGGGTCGGCCAGATGGAGTATCGGCGATTCGTGTTCTTCAATGTCATCGGCGGGATCGGCTGGGTTCTGAGTATGGTCTTGATCGGATTTTCGTTGACCCCGCTTCTGGATCCCGTGCTGAAACAAGTGTTCGGCCCCGAGTTCCGGGTGCAGAAACACATCGAAAAGGTCATCATTTTGGTCGTTCTGCTGTCGATCGCGCCAGGAATCATCGCCTGGATGCGGAGCCGGTTTTTTCGCCAATCGGCCGGCGAGGGATCCGTGAAGGCCGCCGCCTAATAGGCCGGCCTTGCCTTCCTATTCGAGGTCGCGATAGGCATATCGAAATTGCACCCGATCCGCGTCGACGGATTTGCCTTCGATCTCCAGGTGCGGGTGAACGAAGAAGTTGAGCGGCGCGCTGGCAGCTTTCGGAACCAGTTCGATATCGCGGCCCACGGATAGAACCACACGGTCAGCCGAAAGACCGCCGAAATAGTAATCTCGCTTTGCCGGATGCTTGCTCGCCTCAGAGATATCGACCGGAACCCAGCCGGTGCCTGCGACGCGAACGAGCGCCCAGCAATGGTACCCGCCAATTGCCCCGGCCCCCCGTCGCTCGGGCAATGGAAACCCGATGGCAAAGACGGCCGGCATCTTATGGGCACGGGCCATCGAGATGAACAGGCTGTGAAAGTCAGAGCAGTTGCCGAATCGGCTATCGCAGGCCCAATCCACGTCACCCCGGCCCCAACCTGTGCCTTCCTTGCTGTATTTCATGTGCGCCAGGACCGCATCATAAAAGACACGGGCGGCGGCCATCGGCTCTTTTGGGACCTCCCGACCACGCAGAAGTTGCATGCTCTTGCCGCCGATGGGCACGAGTTGATCGGCCTTGAGGAGCCGCTCCACGCGGGCGGGATCTTCAGAAGTCGGGACTAACGGAGTCCGGCGCTCGCGTCGTGTCACCTTGTAATCAACCCGCAACGCGAACGTGCCATCGGCCTTCACTGGGGCCTCGAAATAACGAATCTTGTTGCGATACGGTGAGTCCGCGTTTGTGATGGGCGTGCCCGGCAGTTCCTCGCGGATGACGGTCACGTCTTGGTCGGTATTGGCGGGAGGCACCGGAAACCAAACACGGGCAACCTTTGATGGTGGCAGGCCCGTCCAGCGTGCTTCATAGGTAAGTTCAAAGGTCCGAGTATTCGGCTCGGCGGCGGCCGCCACTCCGGCCGCGAGAATGGCAAGTGCCCCAAAGTGAGACTTCATGCGTTAGTCCACGACGATGGTTTGGCGACTCGCGACACGCCGAGCGCAGCTTATCGATTCGTTTCCCAGCCAAGTGTCCCAGGCACCATGATCCGAAACATCGACGCCCTCGGTAATCGCCTGTCGCTGAAGGTGCCGTTGGAGGTCGTACAAGAATTCGACGTCGAGCAACGCCGGAAATTCACTCAATTGCCTATGGAGGACGCGGTAGACCAGCTTCAATTCGTCGATAGGATAATGCATTCAATTCCCCGTTGATCCGAAGTCCGCGATAGACCACGCGATCATGATACAGACGCCGTCCTTCTCGTCGTTGCCGTCCAGCGGCTTTTTTGACGCCGTCGCGGTAAACGGATATAGTGGAGGGCAACTCGCTGACCCGCGACCTCAACGAGCCGGCTTACCGCATGAAAGCTGTCCACCAAATTGTCCGCTACCTGTTGCAAAATGGACTGCTCGAACGGCAGCAACTCGTCGATTTGGCCGCGCAAGGGTTCTTTCCCTGGGACGAGGTTTTTTCACCGGATGAAGCCCAAGGCGATTCGGGCGGTGAAGTCGATCGCGACGAAACCGTTGCAGTCGAAGAAGATCTCCTTGATCGCGAACATCACCGCGCGAGTCGTCGCGGGGCAAAGCGTCGGTATCCAACACTCAGCGCGGACGATCTTTGCCGGCAACTCGCTGAACAAGATGACGCTTGGACACCGCAATTGGCCGGGCTGACACGCCTTGGTCAGACGCTTCAGGGCGCCCCGACCTGGCAATCGGCCGCGGTCATCGTGCGGAATACACCGGACGATCAACTTCCCGATCGACTCGCGGATGCTCTGCGCCGGCAAGCGCCGAGCCTCGCCGATTTGTGGATCGCGGTTAGTGTCGACGATTATCGAAATGTGCCGGGTGATAGCAATTACGGGGGGCCGGCACTCTTTGCGTATCGGACGATGCTATCGCTGAACGACCATGCCGACATGGGAAGCAATACGTGGCTGCTGGCGCGGGCCGAAGTTGCCGCGGTGTTCAATCTTCGGCAAGCTCAACGGCGTTTGTTTCGAGCACTAGGTGTTGTCTTGGAGCGCCAACCCGAGGTCGTGGCTGCCGGCCTTCGTCGAAGCGGCCCCGTGGATGCCTATTGGTCGTTTGCTCTGCTGTATTCGGCGAGGAGAGAATCGCATCCACAATACCCCGATCGAATCCCGCCGCGGAATCAACCGGCATCAGCGAACTGGCCACCTATTTGGGGCCGGGCCGTGGCGATGGACCCGATTGCCGTGACGCCATACCTTTGGCAACGCAATCGCCTTGACGCGGACCGGAAATCGCAAATGTCCCAGGTGCTGACCGATGTGATGGGGTCATTGAATCCCTCGGACCTGCGGTTTGTGCATGGTTTCTTTCTGTGGCGCTATTCGGTTCCGTCGTTGATGATTAGCTATCGCGTTACCGAAGGCGAAGTCATCGAGGCGTTGAATCGGTTCATGCAGAAGTTGCGAGATGCCTTTGCGGCGCGTCCCTCGCTCGTCGTCTTTTTGCGTCCCGAACTGTCGCTGGCGCTCGATGCCTTTATCGCCGATGCGATTCCGCGGCGGGTCGAGAATTGCTATGACGATCATTTCGGTACGACGCTCGATCTTTATTGCCCGCTCACGTGGGACTAATGGGCAATTCCAATTGAGAGAAGGCGACCATGCCCGACGAGCGACTGACCGAAACGATCACGCTCAACCAGGCTTATCGGCTCATTCGATCTTTGGCCGCCGAACAGAGCGTATTGCTCTTATCGCCGCCGGGTGTCGGAAAATCGGACGTCGTATTGCAAGCGGCCCACGACGCGGGTCTCCCATGCCGAAGTCTGCTTGGCACTCAAATTGCCCCCGAAGATGTCAGCGGGGTGCCACGGATCATCGGCGAGCGATCGGTTTTCTGCCCGCCGCGCGTGTTACTCCCGGAGGAGCCGAAGCCATTCTGCCTCTTTCTCGATGAATTGCCCGCGTGTGCGCCGGACATTCAAAAGGCCTTCTATGCGTTGTTGCTCGAACGCCGCCTCGGCGAACACGAATTGCCGCGAGGTTCATGGGTCGTCGCCGCCGGCAATCGTGCCATGGATCGCGCTCTGGTTCGATCCATCAGCAGCGCCCTGGCGAATCGGGTTCTGATTCTCAACGTCCGCGTGGATGTCAGAGAATGGCTGGCATGGGCCGAGAATAACCAAATCCGCGAGGACATTCGGAAGTTCATCGAAATCAGCCCCGAATCGTTGATGCGCCCGATTCCCTCCGTTCCCGAGCCGTTCTCGACGCCGCGAGCCTGGGCATCGTTGGCTCAAGCTCTCGATGCAACCGAACGGGAAGGAGTGCTGACACCCGATGTGCGCCGAGCGTTGGCGTTTGGGCGTGTCACGGCCTCGGACGCCGCCGCCTATCTCGCCAGCATTGAACCGCCCCCGCCGGACAAACTGATCGATGCCGCGTTGGAGAATTTGCTGGGCCAGCCGATCACGCATCTCGAACTCTCTGTGCGGGCAACGAATTGCCTTGAATCCGACGGCATCAACACTATCGGCGAGTTGGTTTTGCATGACGAGAACCGCCTCTTGGAGATTCGCAACTTCGGCGAAACAACGTTACGGGAGGTAAAGTCCAAACTGGCCGAGCGAGGTTTGAGACTGGAAATGGACATCGGCCACCGACTGCCGTTAGCCAGTCGGATCCAGCATACGATGCAGGCTTGGGGCAACAGGCCTTCCGACGTCTCCGTGACGTTGAGTGAAGCTCAAACGATGATCCGCGTGTTGGCGAACCGCCAGAGCCTGTTGCTCTTGTCGGCGCCGGGCGTCGGGAAGTCGGACATTGTTCATCAGACGGCGCAAGTGGTGGGGCTACCATGTCGTAGTTTGCTGGGCACGCAAATCGCTCCTGAAGACGTTAGCGGCGTTCCGAGGATCGTCGGCGAGCGATCGGTATTTTGCCCGCCGCGCGTGCTCTTGCCGGAAAACCCCGAGCCATTTTGCCTCTTCCTCGATGAACTTCCGGCCTGTGCGCCTGATGTGCAAAAGGCGTTTTATGCGCTTCTCTTGGAGCGGCGCCTTGGTGAGCATCCGTTGCCCGCTGGCACTTGGGTTGTGGCTGCGGGCAACCGCGCCGAAGATCGAGCCTTGGTTCGACAATTGAGCAGTGCCTTGGTCAATCGCGTATTCATCATTCCGATTCGCGTGGATAATCGCGAATGGTTGGCCTGGGCACAGCGAAGCAAGATTCGCGCCGATATTCGCTCGTTCATAGCATTCATGCCCGAAGCCCTTATGCGGCCGGTGCCAAACGAGCCATTGCCGTTTTCGACGCCGCGAGCGTGGACCGCTTTGGCCGCTGCCCTGGATCGGGCAGAGGCGGACGGGTTGCTCACGCCGGATATTCGGCGGGCGCTGGCGTTTGGCCGTGTCACAGCCGAGGACGCCGCCATCTATTGCGCGATGGCGGAGGAATCGATCGCGGGGTTAAATTCAATCCCCGAATACGTGCGTGACCCCTCACTCTTGCCCGCCGAGGACACCGCGAAATGGTTCGTGTTTTGCCGCATTCGGAACCTGGTTCAGCGCAACGAACTGAAGGAGTTCGCCGCCGACGAAATCAATCGTTTCTTGCTCGCGATCCCCACCGAGCATCGCTTCGCTCTCGTGGTTGACTTGGTCGATGAGTGGGGCCGACTCGGAGCCGGACCGACGTTGAGAGAGACGCTTCGGGAAGTCACGGGACTCTGAATCGAGCCTGATCAGAGGCACTTATGCCCAGCGATCCGAACGAACCGATTGCCGCCTATGTTCGCACGGCGTTGCGGGTCGCGTGCGCGTCGATGCCTCATCTCGCGGGTTTGGCGGCTGCCGTCCGCATTCACGTCGATTCGCGAATTCCCACCGCAGCGATTACCGCAACGGGGCGCCTTTTGGTCAACCCGGCATGGTTCGTCGAACTCGGTCTTCAAGAGGCCGCATTTATTGTGGCTCACGAGTTGCTCCATCTTTGCTTGCGTTCCCATGAACGCTGTGTCGGCACCGACGCGAAAGTATTTAATTGGGCACACGACTACATCATCAACGACATGCTCAAACACCACTTGGGGTGTCCGATTCCGGCAAACGGATTGGATTATCCTGGGGCACGCGAGTTTTCTGCCGAACAAATCGTCAACAAGATCCGCAATGGGGCTATTCCAGGCCCCAAACGCCGAAAGGTGCCCCGAAGCACCGTGAGTATCGAACTCGAAAAAGCCGGCCTTCTGCCGCCAAGCGATGCCGACCCGGACTCAGACAATGACGGCGACGTACTTACAAAGGAACGCGAACGCGAGTTGTTTCCCGACACAGATGTTCATAGTGACGAGGAGTTGCGTCATCGAGTCACCAATGTTGCCGCCAAGAGCGTTAGCCTCGGTGTCCTGAAGGATCGGCTAGATCGCATCGAGTCCGGTCGCGGCGCTGACGTTTCCGGCGGATTCGACGACACACCCGAACTGTTGAAGTCCTTTTATCGGCCTCCGTGGGAGATGGCGCTGCAGCAGTGGCTGGAAGCGATCGCCCCTGGCCCGCGATCGTTTGCGAGGCCGTCACGGCGTGCAGGAACACGAACGGATATCGTGCTTCCAGGGCGAAAGCGCGAAGGGTGGGCGCTTCACATTGTCCTCGATACAAGCGGGTCGATGGTCGCGGAGATACCTCGCGTCCTCGGCACGATCGCCGCCTTCTGCGAATCCGTGGGGGTAGCGCAAATCCATGTCTTGCAATGCGACGTCCGAGTTACTCACGACGACTGGCTCGATCCCGAAGAATTAGCGAACTTCTCGGTGTCGGGCGGTGGCGGTAGCAACATGACGCCCGCGATGTTGCAGTTGGCCGAAGACCCAGATGTACAGGCTGCGGTCGTCATTACCGACGGCGAAATCGATTTCCCACGCGAACCGATGCCTTATCAGGTGCTTTGGGCCTTGACGAGTTCCGGGACGTTCGACCCCGGGTACGGGATTCGACTCCATATTCCGCCGCGGTAGTTGCGTCACGATTGCGAAATAAGCACGACCGTGGCGTAGGGAGCTACGAGATAACGCATGTCAAATGGGACCGGCGGCGCGCTCATTTCATCCACGATATCCAACGGAGACGCCAACGCGGTATCGACGACGCGCCGCCACGGGCGACCCGATGGCGATGGCGGCACCCGAAACGGCAACGGATCCATCCATGCGTTGAGCGCCACGTAAAAGTCACTGTCCATCTCGCGCCCCGTTTGGCGCCCATCGATGGCGAACGCAAGAGTGCGTGCGACCCAGGAAAAATCAGGCCGGAACGGGTCAAGTCCGTGCCAAATAATCTCTGGCGGCTTCGTGAATCGCATCTCAAAAGGCGTCACCTCATCGACTCGATAGTCGCGATGTTCCTCGGGAAACGGCGCCGTCATCCACAAGTCGCGAAACCAATTGCGCCGTCGTAGTGCCGGGTGACGCTTGCGAAGGGCAATCATCTCCTTCACGAATCGGAAGAAGTCGGCGTTGGTCTCCTTCAGCGACCAGTCGATCCAAGAGATTTCGTTGTCCTGGCACCATGCATTGTTGTTGCCTTGTTGCGTTCTTAGGAACTCGTCGCCGGCGAGAATCATCGGAACGCCTTGAGAGAGCATCAGCGTCGCCATGAGGTTTTTCGCCTGACGCCGCCGCAGTCCGAGCACCAAGGCGTCTTCGGTCTCGCCCTCGACGCCGCAGTTCCAACTAAACTCGTTGGCGGCACCGTCGCGATTGCCCTCGCCGTTCATCTCGTTGTGTTTGGTGTTGTAACTGACGAGGTCGTGAAGCGTGAAACCGTCATGGCATGTCACGAAGTTGACGGAATGGCACGGCAAGCGATCGGCGACGGCATATAGATCGGGGCTACCGCAAATGCGGAATGCCAGAGTTCGCGACATGCCCAAGTCGCCGCGCCAGAAACGGCGTACATCGTCACGGAACTGCCCGTTCCATTCGCTCCACCGCTTGCCAAACGGGAATCGCCCGACCTGATACAGGCCGGCGGCATCCCATGGCTCGGCGATGAGCTTCGCCCGAGCGAGGACTCCGTCTTCGGCGATCGTCTCAATTACCGACGGCTCGTCGAGAACATGGCCGTTTCGGTCGCGCCCGAGGATCGACGCCAAGTCGAACCGGAAGCCGTCGATGTGCATGTCGCCGACCCAATACCGCAGGCAGGTAATGAGCAAATCGCGGACGACGGGATGATTGCAATTCATGGTGTTTCCGCAACCGGTGAAGTTCAGGTACTTCCCGTCGGGGTTCAGCATGTAATACAACTCGTTGTCCAGACCGCGAAACGAATAGGTACGCCCGCGATCGTCGCCCTCGCCGGTATGGTTGAAAACGACATCGAGGATGATCTCGATGCCCGCCGCATGCAGAGCCTTTACCATGCCGCGGAATTCGCTGACTTGTTGATGTTCCATCGCGGCCGCCGCGTAGGCGGCTTTCGGCGCGGCGAAGGCGATGGTGTTGTATCCCCAGAGGTTTCGCAGCCGCTCCCCGGTGAATGGATTCGTGAACGGGCAATCGCATTCATCAAACTCGTGGATCGGCAGCAACTCGACGGCGGTGACTCCTAGCTCACGCAAATACGGGATCATGGACCGCAGGCCGGCAAAGGTCCCCGGATGTTGAGTGTGCGGCGCTCGAATGGAAAACGAACGCACATGCAGCTCATAGATAATTGAATCTTCCCAAGGCACCAGCGGAGGGTAGTCTTCCCCCCAGTCGAATCGCGGACGCCGATGAAAGACCGCGCGGCGACTGGTGCGATCGGTGTGCGGTTCGCAGGGTGCCCCCCAGACGGCGACGCCGGATAGCATCGTCGCGGCTGGGTCGAGAAGAACAATCGTGGGGTCGAATCGATGACGAGGGCCTCGGGGACCGGCGACGCGCCAGCCGTACCGAAACTCCGTGGGCAGGCCGTTTACCTGGATATGCCAGTGGTCGCCGGTTCGGTTAATGTGGCGATCCAACTCAACTTCGCCGATTCGTGAATCGTCGTCCAAGTTGAGAAACTCAATCCAGACTCGCGTCCCGTGCTTGCAGAGGAGTGCGAAATTGACGCCATCGCCAGTGGTGGTTGCCCCGAGCGGAAGGGGCCGACCGCGGGCGATTCGGATGGATTCGCTCATGCCGACAAGGTACCTGAAGCGGCCAAGGTGACAAGCCGGATCGGCGCCGATTGACTCATCCAACAACCGGCTCCCCCGCAAAGGCGGAACACCATGGCTTGGCGACGGCAAATTCCACGAGGAATTGCGCTTCCCTTTTTCGGGAATCCTATTACAATCTTCAACGGATGACGAATTGGCGTGGCCGCCAACGTCAGCCACATATTCGTCGTGCCAAGGGGCGCGTCCGCTTTCTCCCATTGCCTAATGGGTCGAAATCGCGTGTGAGCTGAAATGGTCTTTCGGCGTTTGTGCAGACGTTTCGAGGCTGATTCTGCGAATTAATCATTGAATCTCGAGGGGCCAACGGCTAATGCCCTCCCCCAATCATTTATTATCACCACAACCCTACATCCCAGGAGCTTTCCCATGAGCGTTGCGAAGAGCGACGATGGTGCAAGCAAACTCACCCGTCGCCGCCCGCTCCGCCCCCGTACCGCCCCCGACGTTGCCAATGTGCCCGCCCCGCCCGTTGCAACTGCGGCTCCGCCCGCTGCGCCGACCGCAACCCTGCCCAAGGCGGTTCGACTCGACGATCTCTACCGGATGCCGATGCCCCGGCTATTTGCCCTCGCCGAACGCGAAGGCATCACCGAACACACCGGGATGAATCGCGCTCAGCTCATCGTCGGTATCGTTCGCAAACAGATTGAACGCGGCGAAGTCGTTCGCGGCTCAGGCACCCTCGAAGTCTTGCCTGATGGCTACGGGTTTTTGCGAAGCCAAGCGCATAACTACCTGGCGTCACCGGAGGACATCTACGTATCCCCGAGCCAAATTCGGCGGCTCGGCCTTCGAACCGGCTTGGTCGTCGAAGGTCCGATTCGGCTGCCGATCGAGGGGCAGGATAATTTCGCCCTGATGCAGGTCGAGTTGGTTAACAACCGGCCGCCAGAAGAGAAAATCTCCCCGACTACCTTTGAAGATCTCACCCCGCTTCATCCGAATCAGCGGCTTTATCTGGAAACCGTCGGCGACGAGTTATCGACGCGCGTGATCGATCTGGTTACCCCAATCGGCAAGGGGCAGCGTGGCCTGATCGTGTCGCCGCCGCGAGCCGGCAAGACCGTACTGCTTCAAAAAATTGCACTCGCGCTCATCAAGAACCATCCTGAGTGCTACCTTATTGTGCTCTTGATCGATGAACGCCCTGAAGAAGTGACCGAAATGCAACGAACCGTGGCGGGGCCGAACGCCGAGGTTGTCGCCAGCACCTTCGACGAGCCGACCAGCGAGCACGTTCATGTCGCTGAAGTCGTCCTTGAAAAAGCCAAACGACTGGTTGAAGGCGGCAAAGACGTAGTGATTCTGCTCGACTCAATTACTCGCCTTGCCCGCGCCCACAACGTTGAAGCGCCCAGCGGCGGCAAACTCCTTTCCGGTGGTCTTGACTCCAACGCCATGCAGAAACCGAAACGGTTCTTCGGCGCGGCTCGGGCTGTCGAGGAAGGGGGTTCGCTGACCATTCTCGCTACGGCCCTCATCGATACCGGCAGCCGCATGGACGACGTGATCTTTGAAGAATTCAAAGGCACCGGCAACATGGAGCTGCATCTCGATCGAAGGCTTGTCGATAAGCGCGTCTGGCCCGCCATCGACATTAATCGTAGCGGAACCCGCAAGGAAGAGATGTTGATGCATCCCGACGAGGTCGAACGCGTGCGTACTTTGCGTCGAGTCCTCGCCGACATGCACCCCGTTGAAGCCATGGAAATGCTCATCCAACGCATCAAGCGAACTCAGTCAAACGCCGAGTTCTTGATGAGCATGAACCTTTCCTAGATTGCGAGACGCCCCGGCGATTCGGACATTCCGATCCGCCGGGGCGTTTGCGTTTACTTCACATTCAGACTCAGCAGATAACGATCAAGGGCTTGCCGGTCCTTCAACTCCTGGGCTTGGAGCCGTTTTTGCTGATCGCGCAAGCTCTCTATCTCGGTCTCTTGCTTGTCGAACTTCTCGAGATAGCGCTTGTAGGCCGCGGCCGTTTGAGGCATCTCTCGAAGATTGGCACGCAATCGCTGTTGATCCTCGTTGATGACCCGCAGCTGATCGGCAACGTGCCGAGCCTCTTGCTGTGTCTTCGCCAATGCGTCCTTCAAGACGACGGCTTGGCGGAGCGCTTCCTTGACACCCTCGCTGCTGATCGTGTTGTTGATGAAGAACCGAATCGAGTTATCGTCGAGGTTAGAGATACTGATCGATGTGGAGATGTCACGTTCTTCAACGATCGTCTGTGAGATCGCCTGCTTGGCGCCGGCGGGCAACTTAATCTCGAATCGATAATTCTCTTGCGTGCGCTCGACGGGCTTCGTTTCGCTGACGAGTTGGAAATCAGCGCGATAAGGATGCTCGATCCAGAGCGTGCGTTCCTTGTCGGTTCGATTGGTGGCGGTGTACGTCAATTCTTCGCGGATCTTGTCGGTGCGAATGATGATCCCGCGTTGGATGCGGACCGACGTGAGCCGATCGGGTTGCCGATTGGCCTTGGCTTCGACCTCGGTGCCCAGATCGACGGCAAAGGAGATCAGCCGTTCATCATTCGGCGGCAGGTCCTGGATACGGGCATCGCCGGAATAGGTCGAGCCTTCGAAGACCGTGATGGGTCCCTGCATCAGGTGCAGGCCCGAGCTGTTCTTCACCTTGAGGCCGAGCATGGGGAACTTGGCGTGGACGGCGCTGTTGTAGATGCTCAATCGAGTGCCGTCGATTTCCTTATTGACGATGGGCAGCAGAGCCGATTTCTGGCGAGGCAGATTGACCGGCGTGTCAATGACGTATTGGAAGAAGTCTCCCAATGCCGACGCCGTCGCGGCGGAGGCGACCCCTCGGCCCAGGTCCATGCGATCGGAAAGTTGCTTGCCGAGTTCCCGAGCATAATTGGCCCGATTGGCTTCGTCGATGCCCGAACGGCGCATGCCGCGCATTCCGGGCGCCATGTCCGCATCTGCTTTTTCCATGGGCGCCGGTGCTCCGGGTGCCATTCCGCCGCCGCCACCGAAGCCGCCCGGGGCCGGTCGCGGCATGTCCATTGGGGGCGCATCGGCCGTGGGACGCGCTTTGGCGACCGCGCCCCCATAGGCGACCGGCCGCAGCGACGCGAACAACTCCGGCTCCACCACCGGACGCGGAACGTAGAGCGGTTGATATAGATCCATCTGGAACGACACGGGCCGGCCCGAGACCAGCACCATGCCCACTTGGCTCCAATCCTCATCGGTCGGATTATCGACCACGGCCCACCCTTGCAGGAACGGCTTCCCATCAGGGCTGAGGACGAGCCGATAACTCGTCTTCCAGATCGGATTCTCCACGACATAACCGACCTTGACCTGACGTTTCCCCTCGCCGGCGAAATTCAGGCTGACGGCTTTCTTCTGAGCGTCATGAGATAACGAAAGAGTGTCCAAAGCCCTGCGGAATTCACTTTCAATCGTCGGATTCAGGAATCGAAGCCGTTGAATGTCGCTGAGCTTCGTCGCCCGAACGCCCTCGGCGCACCAGAGATTCAGGACCTCGGTTTCCAGGACGGTGTTCCCGGCGGGGACGCGTGTCTTTTCGACGCCGATCAACGAGCCGGTAATCAGCCCGGGTTGGGCCGCCGCGGTGGATTGAAGCTGAACTTCAACCTTTTCCCCGCGAAGCTGTGTTAGTATCTGGCTGAACGAAGGGTTATTCGTCAGGTTCACCGCGAAGCTCTTGAGGGTGCGTTCGACGGGATCAAAGCTGTCGTAGCTCACTGCCGAAACCTGACCACGTTCGTCGAGCAACACCATGCTCTTGATGAGGTCGTTGATGTCGCGGACTTGGAACGTCAAATCGACACGGGCCGTGCCTTCGATTTCTCCGGATCGTTGAAAGTAGCCGACGCCGCTACTGAACAGAACGACGCGCGTAATCGGTAGCGTGTGGCTGGGCTTGACCGTATTGTCGTTCTTTGGCCCTTGCTGGGCCGTCGATGGAACGGGCCTGAACGAGAATATCAGTCCGAGAACAATCACCCCGACCATTGGGGTCAACCAGTAGAGCCGTCGCATGATATGTTCCTCGCTTCGTGGATGGGAACCCCCGAGAGGGATTATCTTACCACTTCGACGAGGGATGCAGCGACAAAGTTTGCCCGATCGTTCGACTCGTCAGGCCTCGACAAGGCCGTCAACGTCGGCAGATTCGGAACAACGCAACCAGACGGCATCGAGCCGATCGGCCAAAGTATCCCAGTCATAGCGATGAAGCACTTGAACGCGACCCGCGATCGCCTGGGCCTGGCTGGCAGCCGGTTGGCGTATCGCGTGAATCAATGCCTCGGCCATTTTCGATTCGTCGGCGACGATGGTCGCATGACGCACCGGGTCGAGGTCCAGGCCTTCGGCGCCGATGCGAGTGGAGACGACGGGCAAAGCGCTCGCCAGGGCCTCAAGGATCTTCAGTCTTGATCCACCGCCAATGCGCAGCGGAACGGCCATGACGCCGGCCTGGGCGATGAACGGCCTGACATCGGGAACACTTCCATGCAGCTCGACCCCACGATGACGCGACACCGCTTCCCGTAACCATGTCGGTGGATTGCGCCCCACGAGATTGAGCTTGGCCGCAGGCTCCTTCGCTTGAACCGCGGGGAATATCGAGTCGAGCAGCAACCGCACCGCGTCGAGATTGGGCCGCCAATCGAGGCTGCCCAGAAAGAGAATCCGTTTCGCGTCGCGGGCCGTGCCGCCCGGCTCGAAGTATCGCGTGTCCACGCCGTTATCCACCACATCCACACGGGTAGCCCCAAAACGATCCCGCATCAAGCACGCGTCGTCGGGGCTTACCGCGATCGACCGATAGGCCGAGGTGTAGACCCAACGCTCGAACCGTTCGTACTTCTTCCACTGTTGCCGGATGTACCAGCGCTTCACGGGATTCGACTCGGTTTCGGTCAGGCGTTGCCAAATCAGCGACTCGACATTGTGCGCCATCACGATCCACCGATACGGTAACGATCGCATGACCTGGGCGTAGGGCGTCCATTCACAGTGCCAGAGATCGACCGCGTTCGTATGTCCAAATGCCTCGACGGCGGCTCGAAACACCTCACCGGCGTGAACGGCGACCGAATAGGGCAGTGGCGAGCCGAGGTTGGCGGCCAACCGGGCGTAGAATCGCAGGCCCTTTTTTGGCGGAATCGTGCGTTCAATGATGACCGTTTGAATGCCGAGGTCGCGGAAATGCGATTCGGCCGCCTTCGCTTCCGCCGGGTCGGCGTTGCGGTGACAGATGTACGTCAGCCGATGCCGGTCTGCCAGCCGACTCACGAGGTTGTAGGTCCGGATGCGTTTGCCGGAGGTCAGCGGATACGGCAACTCTTCGTCGAGAATGGCTATGTGCATGGGATTCCTTTCCCGTCCGGCGAACCAAGCGAAAGAGTAGTTTAGCCGGTTGACTTACTCGGGGAAAGGGCGATCGCACGCCTACCGCAGGCGCGTCGATGGGTCCCGGTCAAGTTGTCGCATCTCAGTTGTGGAACCACGAAAACAATCGGAATCACCAACCTAGCTTCCGCGGCATAGGAATCAGATTCCGTGAAGGCCCGAAAGAATCCATGTAACTCCCTGGGGGTTCGCAACCATGCGACCCTAACTCGATCCCTTGCGTTTGCGACGAAGCTCCTCGATGCGCTCGCGGAGGGTCGCCTCGAACCCACGATCGGTCGGTTCATAATAACGACGATCTTCCGGCAGATAGACTTGATCGACCCAGCCGCCTTCAAAGTCGTGGCTATACTGATACCCCTCACCGTGACCGAGTTTCTTGGCCCCCTGATAATGGCCGTCTCGAAGATGGGCCGGGACCGGGAGCGTTCTTCCTTCACGAACATCGCGGCGGGCATTACCGATGGCCATGGTAACTGCGTTGGACTTCGGGGCCGTCGCCAAGTAAGTGACTGCCTGAGCGAGAACCAATTGACACTCGGGCAACCCGACAAACTCCGCGGCCTGCAACGCCGCAATCGCGACCACAAGTGCTTGTGGGTCAGCGTTGCCCACGTCTTCCGACGCGAGTATCACGATGCGCCTGGCGATAAATCTCGGATCCTCGCCGGACTCCAACAACCGCGCCAGCCAATAGATGGCGGCGTCCACATCGCTGCCACGCATACTCTTGATGAACGCGCTGGCCAGATCGTAATGAGTGTCGCCGGTCGGATCGAAGTTCATGATCTTTCGCTGAATCGAATCCTTGGCCACTTCGAGGGTAAAATCAACGGGTTGCGTCTCTGCCGAGAGGACGCCGATTTCAAGTGCCGTTAACGCTCGCCGAGCGTCTCCGTCGCTGATTTCGGCGAGAAACTCAAGGGCGTTATCGTGCATCGTCACGGGAATCTCGCCCAGGCCTCGTTCGCGATCAGCCAATGCTCGGCGAATCAGCGTCTTGATATGATCCCGTGTCAGAGGCTCGAGAGTGAAGACCTGACCCCGGCTCAACAGCGGGCCGACGATCGCGAAAAAAGGATTCTGCGTCGTCGCGCCGATCAGCGTAATCACTCCTTCCTCGACATCGGGAAGCAGCAAGTCTTGCTGAGCTTTGTTAAAGCGATGTAGCTCATCGAGAAACAGAATCGTGCGCGTGCCGGTTGTTTCGAGTTCCTTGCGAGCGGCGGCCAACACCTCGCGGACTTCCTTGACACCCGAAGCCACGGCGTTGAGGGCGACGAATCGGCTCTGGGTGTGATGGGCAATGACATGGGCCAGGGCTGTCTTGCCGGTGCCGGGAGGGCCGTAAAGAATCAACGAACTGATCCGGTCGGCCTGGAGCATCCGCCGCAACAGTTTCCCTGGTCCAAAAAAATGTTCCTGACCGATAAACTCGTCCACGTTACGCGGACGCATCCTCGCCGCCAACGGCTGGGCCTTCAGGCGATGGGCGTCGTGAATTTCTTGGAAAAGGTCGATGGTGGCTCTCCCGGCTCGGCGACTCGGCTAGTTACGCTCTGATTTTCGTCGATATGTCGCACTCGGTTTGTAACTCGATCCCGGCAGTTCGGTCCACGGAACAACCCCGACGCGATCAGCCCAAGCCTGCCACGCCGTGGCCATCGCCTTCACGCGATCGGGAAACTGCGACGCAAGATTGCGGCACTCCGTGCGATCGGTTGACAGATCATACAGTTCCCATTCGTTTCGGTAACTGCCGGTGAGTTTCCATGAGCCGTCACGCCAACCGCGATTGCCTTCGTGTTCCCAACCGAGTTGCCGGCTTCCCATGGCTTCGCCGCGAAACGCCGGCAGGAGGCTGCGACCTTCCGGAGGCATCAGCGCCAACTCGCCACGCTTCTTGGGCAACGCCATTCCCGCGATCTCAGCAAACGTCGGCATGAGGTCGATTACGTGACCAACCGAGTCGCTGAACTGCCCCTTCTTCCCGATGACAGCCGGCCAATGAGCGATGAACGGAGTACAGATGCCCCCTTCGTGAATCCACATTTTGTGCTCGCGGAACGGTGTGTTGGCGGCATTTGCCCATCCGACTTCGAGGCATCGATGCGAATCGCGCGACCCCAACTCGCTCCCGGGCTTGTGTCCCCGAGCCGGATTCGGCCATGTGTCGAGGAATTCCGCACTCGCGCCGTTGTCGCTCAGAAAGACGATCAGAGTATCATTCCAAGCTCTGTTCTTGCGCAGGCAGTCGAGAATTCGGCCGACGCCGCGATCCATGCAGTCGATCATCGCCGCATGGACGCTCATTCGAGCCGACCATTCACTGCGCTCGGTCTCCGTTAGATCGTTCCAAGATCTCGATTCAGGATCCCGAGGCGTCAGTATCGCGCCAGCTCCCATGAGGCCGAGTTTCTTCTGGCGATCGAATCGCCGCACACGCTCGGCATCCCAACCCGCATCAAACCTACCGGCGTATTTCTTGATGTCCGCGGGCCGGGCGTGAAGCGGGAAGTGCGGGGCCGTGTAGCACAAATGCAAGAAGAATGGCCGATCCTTGTGCTTCTGGCCGTGCTCATCGAGAAACCGAACAGCGGAATCGCTAAACGCGTCCGTGATGTAATAGTCGCCGTCGGGTGCGATCGGAGTGCGATCGAGGTAGAGCAGACTCGGGGCGAAGTAGTTGGCGCCGCCGCCCGTTCCATAGGCTCGATCAAACCCGCGATTCATCGGGTGATTAGTCGCGTCCACCTTGGGCCCGCCGACACCGCCGACATGCCATTTTCCAACATGATACGTTCGATAGCGGCCGGCCCTCAATACTTCGGCGATCGTTTGAGTGTTAGCGCCGAGCCCCGTGGAATAGCTGGGAGGTTTCCAGGCCTGAAGCATGTGACCCACGCCGGCTTGATGCGGATAAAGCCCCGTCAGTAGCGCGGCACGGGTCGGGCAGCAACGCGCGCAATTGTAGAACTGTGTGAATCGAAGCCCGTTGGCGGCCAACGAATCCAGATGAGGCGTCTGAATGTCGCTGCCGTAACAGCCAAGGTCGGAGAAACCCAGGTCGTCGGCCAGGATGACGATGATGTTCGGCTTTCGCAACGATCCGGCGACCACGGATGCCGGCACCATCATCACGGCCCACGCGACAATCAGCCATCGAGGCCAAACGCGATTGAGTACGGTCATCATTTTTTTGCTTCCGCGTTCTTCGACGGCATGGGGGCCTGGATGCCCTGCCGCCATTGAGCCAGACGGTTCCGAAGCTCGCTCGCCTTGTCCGGCATCGACGTCGCGAGGTTGGTTCGCTGCGATAGGTCGGTCGCCAGATTGTACAGTTCCACGCGATGATCCTCGAAGAATTCGACGAGCTTGAAATCGCCCGAGCGAATGGCCCCAGCGGGTGTCGTTCGCCATTGATTCGCACCCGCGCCGAGGTAACCCGGAAAGTGCCAGAACAAGTCGCGTTGAGGGGCATCCTTGCCGGCCGACCTCCAACAGGCGACTTGCGAGACGCCGTCCAGAGGCTGGTTCTTCGGGCTGCTGCCGCCGGCCAGCTCCAAAAGTGTCGGAAACAGATCGACGCTGATGAACGGTGTGTCCGTGACGGCGACGGGTATTTTTCCTGGCCAACGAACGACCAGCGGCACTCGCACGCCGCCCTCGTAGAGCGACCCTTTGCCGCTGCGCAACGGGGCGTTGTCGGTGATTTCGCCGGCCCGTTTGAGTCCCTCGCGACTGTAGCCCCCAACCCCGCCGTTGTCGCTGCTGAAGATCACGATTGTGTTCTTGCTCAGGTTCAGCTCGTCGAGGGTCTTCAAGATTCGTCCGACGCTTTCGTCAACGCTGGCGATCATGGCAGCATAGGTCGCGTTGGAATGGCCCTTCGACGGCTTCTTCTTCTCGAACTTGGCGATCAACTCCGGCTTGGCGTCGTGCGGTGAGTGAACCGCGAAGTGAGGCAGATAGAGAAAGAAAGGTCGCTCTTGATGACGCCGGATGAAATCCACGGCCTTGTCCGTCAGGAAGTCGGCCAGGTAGGTGCCCTTCGGATACGGCACGGACGGATTCGTTACGAAGTCGAAGTGCTTGCCCGCCGACGCAATCGCCTCATCGAATCCGCGTTGCCTCGGGTGGTGCTTGGCGTCTTCGCCCAGATGCCACTTGCCGAACATCCCCGTTGCGTATCCGGATTGTTTCAGCGATTGCGCCACCGTCACTCGATCGAGCGGTAGCTTGGTGACATTCTCAACGGGTTTCAAGGGTCGCGACCGCCAGTTGAATCGGTCGATGCCGCCGACGGTGTAAACTCCGGTGCGTGGCCCGTATTGCCCGCTCAATAGAGCCGCCCGCGTTGGTTGGCAGTTCGGGCCACAGGTATAGGCGCTGGTGACACGTAGCCCTTGGCTAGCGAGGCGATCGATGTTAGGCGATTCGTAGTATGGTGAACCTTGGCAACCGAGATCGGTCCAGCCCAGATCGTCCGCAAGGATGAAGACGATATTTGGCTTGGGGAGTTCGGCGGCTTGAGATGAAATTGGCGTGAGGAATGTCAACGAGAAAAGGATCAGATAGCGTGTCACAGCAAGCAGTTCCTTAACGAGGAGTCTCGAGCGAGGCATCAGTAGTTATCAGTGGAGCTATTGTGACGCGCCGGCATGCGGAATTTCAACGATTGATGGGAAAAATGTGCGGAAAATGGTGAAAAGTGGAGCTGATCGGGATCGAACCGACGACCTCCTGAATGCCATTCAGGCGCTCTCCCAGCTGAGCTACAGCCCCATTTCTCTCTGGGTAATGTACGGGGGCGGCTGTCGCCTGTCAATTCCGCCTGCGTCGTTCAAGTCCCTCGACTGGACAGATTCCGCGATTCGAGACAGAATGCCTCGTGGCCGATTGTCATCGTCGGGAGCAGTCGTGAACAAGAAATGGTGGAAGCCGATCCTGCAATACGGCATCGGGTTGGCGCTGCTGGCCTATGTGATTCACAGCAACTGGGAAGCCAAGCCCGGAAGCCAAGGCCCTGGACTTCGCGATGCCTTGTCGCTGCCGATGCGGCTGGAACTCTTCCTGATTGCGGGTCTCTGTTGCGTCGTCAACGTGCTTCAAACGTTTGTGCGATGGTATCTACTCGTTCGCGCACAAGGACTGCCATTTCGCTTGCGCGATGCGTTCCGACTCGGTCTGGTCGGGTATTTCTACAACACGTTCCTTCCCGGATCGGTCGGCGGTGATTTGGTGAAAGCTGCCTTCATTGCGAAGGAGCAACCGGGACGCCGAGTTGTCGCGGTCTCGACTGTCTTGATCGATCGTGCCATCGGACTCTGGGCATTGATCGGCTTGGTGGCGATGATCGGTAGCGCCGTTTGGATCTTGTCGCCGGAGTTACTCTATTCCATGCCGGATCTGTTTCGGGTCGTCAAGACCGCCATGATTTTCGTGGGCATCACGGCCGTTGTATGGATCGCTCTGGGGATTCTGCCCGAACGTCGGACGCAACGATTTGCCCGCCGCCTCGAATGGCTTCCAAAAGTCGGGCGACTTTTCGCCGATATGTGGCGCGCGATCATCCTTTATCGCCGACGCGGTGATGCCATCTTGAGCGCCCTGATGATGTCGCTGGTCGGTCACAGTGGCTCGGTGCTGTTCTTCTATTGCGCGTCGATGACCTTTCAGCCCGTGGGTGAAGAGGCGATCCCTTCGTTGGGCGAACACTTTCTATTGGTGCCCGTCGGCATGGCCGTTCAAGCCCTGTTCCCAGCACCGGGTGGCATTGGCGGTGGCGAATTCGTCTTTGGCAAACTCTATGCCCTGGTTGGATACCCCGAGGCCAACGGAGTTCTCGGAAGTCTCGGGGCGAGGATGTGGCTGTGGGTCACCGGTGCCGCCGGATTCGCCGTCTATGCGTTCATCAAGCATGACCTGCCGATTCGAAGCGCCAGCTCCGTCATGAACGCCGGCCCCGTGGCTGAGTCTCCACCGTGATATACTCGATCTCGCCCGCTGGCAGATCGACCACGACACACGTCTTCTTCAAGCACCGGTACAAGGCTCCAGGATTGACCACCCAGGTCTTCCCGATTCGCTCCTGACGCACGCGATGCGTGTGTCCATGAAACACGTAGTCGTACAAGTCGTAACGCTCTAGGTCTTGGAGCAGCCGAACATGATGGCCGTGCGTCCACGCGAGTTTGCGCCCACACAACTCAATCTCGCCGAATTCATCGTCCAAATGCCCTCCGATGCCCTCGACTGCCGTGCCTAGACCAATCTTGTCGCGATCCCAGTTGCCTAAAACGAAGCGAGCCGGAATGCCGCTGAAGAGTCGAACGATGCTTGGCTGTTGGATGTCGCCGCAGTGCAGGATCATCTCGACGCTTCGCTCGCGCAAGAGGCGAATCGCCTCGATAACCATGTCGGCGCGGTCGTGGGAATCGCTCATGACGCCAATTTTCATACGGGGTCTTGCTATCGACGCGACGCCGCGGCGTCATCGGGAAGGGCCAACGCGTGGAGCTACCGGCCAGGCGTCACCAAGCCGCCTCCGGCCGACCGGCGAGGGCTTTCACCAGCGCCTCGACGAAAAAGTGATCGCCCCACGCGACCGATTCATCGACGCCGAGATTCTTGTGAAGGTGATAAACGCCGTGGAGCAGAATTCCCTCCCATGCCGGGCTGGCCTTTGCGAGGAACTGATCGGTGCAAAGGGTTCGCAAGGTCGCGACAGCGGCATTGCGATAGCGAGCCGCTTCATCCGGATCGTTAACCGCCTCAGAGAGGTCAAACAGACCACTGGCGGCGATGGCGGCTGCGGAACTATCCGGCATCTGAGGCCCGCCCGCCGGCACATCGAAATCCCAACAAGGGATCATGTCTGAGGGTATTCGTCGTAGCCAGCATCCCGAACAACGCCGGGCCGTCGTCAAGAATTCGGCCTCGCCGGATAGCCGAAAGACCGCAGTGAATCCATAAATCGCCCAGGCCAGCCCGCGACTCCAGGTGCTTTCGGCTGCCCATCCTTGATGCGTGCTTTGCCGAAGAAACTCCCCGGTCTGCACATCGAAAATTCCCTCATGAGCCGTGCCCCCATCCTCGCGGACAAGGTACTGTTGCGTGCAACGGCAATGCTCCAACGCGATCTCTCGAAGCGCCCGCGAGCCGGTCTCCCGAGCTGCCCATAGCGTGATTCCGACGTTCATCATAATGTCGATAAACAGCGAATGCGGTCCGATGAACGACGCCAAATACCCGCCCATCTGCCGCCGAAGCGCTAGGGTTCGACCCGCGTCGATGAGGATTCGCCGCGCATGCTCACCGCCGTCGCGGTGGTACCAACGCAGGTAGGTCGAAAAGAACAGAAAGCCTAGATCGTGAACGTCACGATCGAATCGGCGCGGCTCCAGTCGGCGGCTCAACTCTTCAGCGGCGAGGCGAAAGTCGGCGTCACCATAATGGGCATGAAGCAGCCACATAATGCCGGGGTAGAAACCATCGCACCAATGCGTCCAGCGCTCGCCGGCGGCGTCCCATTTGCCGCCAATCGTGTACATCGGCGAGTCATGGGCGTGGTCGCGAATCAGCCGCCGCGCCTGCGCCGCGCTGAATTCCAAGGCGGTTTCAAAGACCCGTCGATCGGCGGCATTCAGCGTCATGTCGGACCTCAATGGGCAAGGCGAACCCGTCACGCTTGATGATAAGGACTGCGTCCGACAATTGCACTGTCTTGCACTAGTGCGCCCTAGCCTTAAGATGGATTGGATTGATCGCTGCCCGTGAAATTCGGAGGGATCCCGATGAGAGCTTGGACGAGCTGGACTGTCGCCGTCGTCGCGGTGCTTTGTCTCCCCGTCGTCGCGCCGGCCGTTATCAAGAATCTGATTCCCCTTCGCGATGTGCTCGCATCGGAGCAGTTCATCTTTGTCGCACATGTCGAGTCAATCGACCCGGAAAAGCCGGCCGCCATACTTCGTTTCGCCGAGGCATTGAAGGGAAAACCATCATTCGGCCGAATGCCGATCAATTTGACGGGCGACGCCGAGGCCAAACGGGAAAATCATACGGCGCAAATCGTCAAACGACTGTCCAAGGATTTGCCCGTGATCGTATTCTGCCACCGTCAGGGGCCAAGGTTTCTCGCCTTTGTTTATACCAACGGAACGTGGTTTCAAATGGAGGGCCGCGGCAATGACCCAGCTGAAACGCGATGGTCATTCCTTCATGGCGAGCCGTATCTGCGCCGGACCTTCAAAGGAACGACCGAGGAACTCAAACAGGTGGTAATCGACGGCCTCGCCGGAACCAAGCCCCCGCCGGCACCGGAAGAAAAAGAGCCGCCCGGGTTCGGCCCGGAAGTCAAGCCGGCCGAAAAACCGCGACAGCCGGCCGCCGGACTGCCGGTCGCCGTCATTCCCACGTTCGTACTCGTCGGCCCGCTGGCCGTGTTGGCGGCCGTATTTCCCGCTCTCTTCGGTGGATTGGCGCTGCTCATGAGGCGATGGCTGGTGGCGCTGTCCGTCACGAGCCTCGTCAGCACCTCGTACTCGCTGTATGTGTTCTTCGGGAATCGCGCTAAGGGGACATGGTGGGGCACGCCCGCTGCCCTCTGGTGCGGCATGTCGGTCCTGGGGGCCGTTGGAGCCATTTGGGCGGCAACGCGATATCGACGTGCATTCCGCGAAGGCTCGATGGACTTGATGACCCCGCGGCGCGGCGACCGCGTCGTGCTGATCGTCTTGAGCATCGCGGGCATTGGTGCGTTGGGCTACGCCCTCATTCGAGGATTGCCGGTTCTGCAATCGCCCTGGGCGGAATTGCTCGTCTGCTGCGTGCCCGTTTGGGTGGCCACGATCGCGTCCATCTCGATTCGGTCGCGGGACCCACAGACGCCGGGCATCTCGCTCGAAACTGTCTTCTTGTGGGGGCTGGTCTTCGCGTGTGCCAATCTCGGGGCGCTGGAGATTGGCCGTGCCGAAACCGGCGCGAATCCGCAAGTGGTTTCCGGTACGGGTCGAGTGGCTCACGTGGCCTGGACCTTTGAACCCGACGAAAACGGAACGATCGTTTCGACCCCGCTGATCGCCGGCGGCCGAGTGTACGTCGCGGCGGCTCTGGGCGGCGGATTCTCGCGATTCGGAGCGGTCTTTGCCATCGACGCCGCCACCGGCAAGGAAATCTGGCGATTCGATGACGACAAGGGCATGAAGAATGTGTTCTCATCGCCGTGCCTACACGATGGCAAGCTCTATGTCGGCGAGGGCTTTCACGAAGACAAGGATTGCCGGATCTTCTGCCTCGACGCGGCGACTGGGGCGAAGCTCTGGGAGTTTCAAACGACGAGCCACACCGAATCGGGCATCGCGGTGGCCGGCGGCAAGATCCTCTTCGGCGCCGGCGACGATGGCGTCTATTGTCTGGACGCTGTCACGGGGAAGGAAATCTGGCACTACGAGCGAATTCACGTCGATGCCACACCCGCCATTGCCAATGGTCGCGTGTTTGTCGGCAGCGGTGTCGGCGATCAATTCAACGAGACTCTCTTGGTTTCGCTCGATCTGGCCACCGGTAAGGAAGTGTGGCGAATGCCGGTCGATCAAGCCGCGTTCGCGCCCCCAACGGTGGCCATGGGCCGCGTCCTCTTTGGCATCGGCAACGGCAACATGATCGCGAGTGCATCGAATCCTATCGGCGCCGTCCTGTGTCTGGATGCGGCGACGGGCAAGCGAATCTGGCGATTCGACGCCCAAGATGCCGTGCTCGGCCAGCCGCTGGTTCATCGTGACGGCGTTTACATCACGGCTCGCGATGGCAATTGTTATGCCGTCGATCTCAACGAAGGTAAGGCCCGCTGGAAACAGCATCTGGGCAGCCCGATCGTCAGCGGGGCAGCCGCTTCGGCAGATGGCCAATGCCTCTATCTCACCACCACGGCGGGACGTGCCGCCTGTTTGTCGATGGACACCGGCGAACCGATCTGGTTTGTCGAACTGACGCAGATGGCCCGCGTCTCCGAGGTTCAACTGCTCGCCTCGCCGGTTGTTCAAGCACGCCGGCTCGTGATCGCGGCAGGTTTAAGCAATGGCCTCTCCAAGGCGGCACGAGTTTATGTCTTCGAAGATGAAGTGACCGCGCCGTGATGCCGGCTGGATGTCCCGGTTTTCCAACCTGTCGCGAATTCGGTCGATTGCAACTTGCCGCCCGTCGAGGACGCGAAGTTGATGAGTGATATTATTGCGTTTGACGCGATGACCACGGACCCGTCGATCGTCGGCGGCAAAGGTTCCAGCCTTGGGGAAATGCTGCGTGCCGGGTTGCCGGTGCCCCCGGGTTTTTGCATCAGCGCGGCGGTCCATCGGCGTCTTCGACATGCCGGCCCGGACGGCGATCTCCGCGCGGCGATTATCGAAGCCTACCGCAAGCTCGGTGGCGGACCCGTTGCTGTTCGTTCGTCTGCGACGGCCGAGGACGGAACGACGACCAGTTTTGCCGGCCAGCAGGACACTTACCTTGGAATCGAGGGCGACGAAGCCGTCGCGGATGCCGTGGGTCGCTGTTGGGCCTCACTCGACAACGAACGGGCCGTCGCTTATCGTCGTCGCCAGAATATCGCTGAAGACGGGTTGGCGATGGCCGTTGTCGTGCAACGAATGGTTCCCGCGGAAGTGGCCGGCGTCATATTCACCCGTGACCCGCTCGACCCATCCGGCCAACGCATGTTGATTGAGGCGGCATGGGGCCTCGGTGAGAGCGTCGTTTCCGGCAGGGTTCAGCCCGATCGTTTCACGGTCGATCGCGATACTCATGGCGTGATTGATCGCCAACTCGGTCAAAAGACGGTGCGAATGACAGCGGGTGGCGAGTCGCCCGTCGCGGCCGCCGATCGGGATCGCCTTTGTCTGACGGATTCGCAACTGACGGAGATTGCCGGCCTGGGTCGTCGTGTCGAATCGCATTTCGGCCAGCCGCGCGATGTCGAATGGGCCTGGGCCGACGGCCGTTGCTGGTTGCTCCAAGCTCGCCCCATTACCGCAGCCGGTGCCGCCGAAACCGACATGGTACGGCGCGAAGAGATCGCTGCGTTTCAAATGCTTGTCGCGGCCGGCGGAACGGTTTGGGTTCGGCACAACCTTGCCGAGGTCTTGCCCGAACCCACGCCCATGACCTGGGCGATTGTACGTCGATTCATGTCAGCGACGGGTGGTTACGGTCGAATGTACGTTGATCTCGGCTTTGAGCCGGACTCGTCGATGGCGGATCAGTGCATTTACGACCTCATCTGCGGCCGTCCCTACATGAGCCTTGCTCGCGAGCCGCGAATGCAATGGGGCGACTTGCCGTTTGGTCACCCGATTAGGGACATCAAGAACGATCCGAACCGAGCGTTTGTCTCTCAGGCGAACTTCATCGCCGACGGTGCCGGGTTTGGTGCGAAGATTCGGACGGTCTGGCGAATGGTGCGCGGTAGTTGGAAGGTGCAGGCCGTCACCCGCACGTTTGCCGCCGATTTTCAGCAGAAAGTCGTCCCAGAGTTCGTGGCCGCGACGCAGAACGCCTTGGCCATGGAGTTGGCATCGCTCGATTCCCCCGCAATCTTGGGGTTGCTCAACGAGTGGATCACGCGGGCGTTGGTCGAATTCGCCCGCCACAGCCTGAAACCGACGGCGTTTGCGGCGGCGGCCTTGGGGGCCGTTCAGAAAATCGTCGAGCCGAAACTTGGCCCGGATCGGGCGCGGGCGGCCGTCGCCGAGTTAGCGATGGGGGCGCGACCCGAGGCCGATGTCGATCTCGCTGCGGGAATATCGGCATTCGCCGCCGGAGCGATGGATCGCGACACTTTCTTGCGGCGTTTTGGCCATCGCGGCGCGAATGAAATGGAACTGGCGGCTCCTCGTTGGCGCGAGCAACTTTCCATCGACCGCGAAACGCGGCTTCCCGTCTCGCATCCGATCACCGAGCTTTTGAAGGTCATCGATGCCGTCGCCGGCGAAGCGGGACTCACCGACGCACGGAAAGCATTTCTCCGGCGCGAAGTGGACAAGTTACACATTTGGCTGGCATTGCGGGAGACCGGCAAGCATCATCTGATGCGCGGCTATGAGATAATTCGCCGGTTGCTCGTTGAACTCGACCGGCGATCGAATTTGGATGGCGGTATTTTCTATCTCGAACCATCGGAGTTGCCGGACCTCGTCGCCGGTCAAGATCTGAGGCCGGCGATCGAGAGACGCAAGCGACGCCGAGCGGTGGCGCTGGCGATTGAATTGCCGCCCGTGCTGATGGCCGACGACCCCGAGGCGATCGGCCGGCCACTGCCGCCACCGGACGGGGCGCTTCAGCTCCAAGGCATCGGCTTGTCGTCGGGGGTCGTCGAAGCGCCAGCGTTTGTCGTTCAACATGTCCATGAGGCGGTCGCCCCGAATGACGGCTACGTCTTGGTGTGTCCCACAACCGATCCCGCCTGGGTCCCACTTTTTGCTCGGGCCAAGGGGCTTGTAATGGAGACCGGGGGCGTGCTGTCACACGGCGCGATAGTGGCCCGCGAATTTGGCCTACCAGCCGTCGCCGGTTTGCCGGGAATCCTTCGCCGCGTTCGCTCGGGACAGACGCTTCGTGTGGACGGCGCCCGCGGCACTGTTACGCTGCGCGACTGACCTGGACCGGTTTCGGTTCATCGACGGTAGACCGCTCCGGCATCGGTTCAACCAACCGATACGAGGCGACCTCCACGACCGGCGCCGGCACGCCACGCCCAACCACGACTTGCGACCACCAGAAGGGTACTAACTGCCTTAACGTCTTGGGAATGTCGCTAACCCGCACCGTGCTTACACCGCGAACCCGAGGCCGGTGGGTGACCGGCGTTTCCGCCACGGCATAACCGCAGAGCCTTGCGTAGGTGAGCATCTCCGCGTTCACGAAAAAGCCATTCGTGCGAGGCAAGATATTCATGATCGCGTGGCGTCGAAACACTTTCAGGGCGCAGTCACAGTCGCGCACCCGAGTGCCCAGGAGACGCCGAACCAGCACGTTGTATCCCCACGAGTAGAACTTGCGCCGCCAAGGGTCTTGGCGATTCGCCCGGATTCCGACCGCGATCGGGACGTTGTCGGTCAGCGGAACCAGACGCGCCAAATCCGTGAGATCAAACTGACAATCAGCGTCGGTGAAGGCAATTCGATCGAATCGCGCCGCGCGGAACCCCGTCCTTAACGCGGCTCCGTACCCGCGATTCTCCGCGTGCCGCAACAGGCGAACGTTAGGCCGTTCTTTGGAGGCGGCAAGAACGATTTCGCTCGTGGCATCGGCGCTGCCGTCATCGACGATGAGTATCTCGTAATCGCGTGCGATGCCGGCCAGAGCCGTATCCGCTTCGACTAGGGCCTCGGCAATACCGGCTTCCTCGTTGTAGGCCGGAATCACCAGCGATAATTCCCATCCAGCTCGTGGCACAGCGTCCATGCGTTCGATTCCTTTGTCCAAGGCTCCGACAATCGCCCGACATTATTCCAATTGGTGGCCATTCGCGGAAGGCGGATTTGGAAACCGGCGCCCGTGGGCGGCACGGGTGGTCTGGAATCGATGCCTGGGTCTGTGACGAGGTTCAAAAAAGACCATGGGCGCCCCAACTTTGCTTGCGGGGCGCCCATGGCGTTACAAAACGGGAATCGGGGTGACTTAGGCCTTCGCAGGCTTGGCTCGCTCCTTGTTCTCGGTGGCCCATTTGTTGGCTTTTTCGACGGCGACATTCGGATCAGGGTCGGTCAGTTCGGGCGGAAGCTCGACGTAGCCGGTGCGGGCCGGAATCGGCAATTCCACCGGGGTGCCCTTTGACAGAGACTTCATCGCACGAACCTTGTCTTGAATCCGCATCAAGCCTTCGAGCAAAGCCTCCGGGCGTGGGGGGCAGCCCGGAACGTAGACGTCAACCGGAACTACAAGATCGACGCCTTTGACGACATTATAACCATACTTGTAGTATGGCCCGCCGCCGCAAGTGCAGGCCCCCATAGCGATGACAAATTTCGGATCGGGCATCTGGTTGTAGAGTCGCCGTACACGGCTCGCCATCTTGTAGTTCACCGTGCCGGCCACGATCATCAGATCGGCCTGACGCGGTGTGGCGCGAAAGGCGCCGGCCCCGAAGCGATCCATGTCGTAGCGGCTGGCGCCGGCAGCCATCATCTCGATGGCGCAACAGGCAAGACCGAAGGTCATCGGCCACAACGACGATTCACGCGCCCAGTTGATCGCCTGTTCCAAGGTCGTCGTGACAACGAATTCCTCATTCATCCGGCCTTCAAGCAAACCCATCGGTCTGACTCCCGGTTTTCGTGAAACGCAACGGTCGTTGGGACCGGTAATCCATCACGGTGTTGTCGCGGCTCGATCACCCGGCGACAGGTTCTTCCGGCGCCGCGGCGGTATTCTGGGCAGCGTAACTGCGGACCCAATCGAGGTCGCCTCGCTTCCACAGATAGGCGAATCCCACAAGCAAAACTCCAAAGAACACCAGAATGTCGCCGAACGCGATCCAGGCCAGTGTCTGAGCCGCCGAAATATTGTCCTGAACCGGCCTCGGGCCAGACATCGGCTGGACGTCTTCCAGCGCGGCTTGACGGAATGCTCGCTGGCGACGGGCCATGCCATTGGCCGGCACTACTTCTCCCGAAACTTTCCAAGCATCCGGCGCGACCAGCGACTCCGTAAGCTCGACGCGACGCTCAGCGGTGATGGCCGCGTCCGAAAGCTCCGTGACTCGCCCGAAAACCACTGCCCAAGGAAAAAAGAATGCCATTTCCACGTCAAACACGACGAACAACAAGGCGACGACGTAAAAGCGAAGATCGAACTGAATCCACGATGTCCCGATCGTCGGCTCACCGCATTCATAGATCGTGCCTTTCTCGTCGTCCATTTTTGATGGCCGAACGAGCTTGCCGATCATGAGGTGGATAAAGATAAACGCGGCAGCCACCACGCCGAACAGCAACACATAAGCCAACAGATCTGGCATGTCTCACCTGCGAAAACGATGAAAGCTCACTGTCACGAATGCTGGATGGGTCGGGGCGGAGGCAAATGCTCCAAGTCGCAACCGAAGTCGTCGCCGATCAACGGTTGCCGCCCCGCAAAGCCCGCGTCGAGTTCGTGCCAATGGGCCACCTTCTCTTCACCCATCTTCCAACAAAGGTAAACCTCGCGCCCGGCGCGTTTGGCCCGGAAGTCGAGCAATCCGGTCAGATGATCCTTCAGCTCAACGCCCAGAGCCGCTAGTTCTTCCTCGAACTCCACGAGCCGATCGTGGTCCCGCTCAAACGCGGCTTGCTCTTCTTCAAGTTGGTCGGCCGAGATCAAGCCGCGCTGAATTCCACGCACCTCCAGACGGCTGAGGCGCGCGTGACGATCGCGCAAGTCACGGGCGAGCGCCATGATGTCCGTGACGATGGCGCGAACGAGAGGCAACATCGCGTTCGCTTCAGTAGCCGTGAAGTATTTCCCGCGAGGCTTTTTCTTCGGAGAATTGTTCGCCATGTGCGACCTAGGGGTTGCGAATCACCGGCATCGGAAATCGTCCTTGATCCACAGACCATCCGTCCTCGTTCACGATTTTGGCTCGGGTGGCTTTTCGGGCGCGGGAGCCGCCGGCTTTGGGGGGTCCGGCGGCTTCACCCAAACGGGCCCTACCTGAAGTTTGCTGGCGGCAATTGCGGTCGGGTTCAGCGTGGCCTGGCCCCACGAGGTTTCCAACGGCAGTGCTGCGAAATCGACAACGCATCCGTCTCGGCTGAAACAGCTCTGATCGAAGGTCGAACCCATGAAGATGCAATCGACGGGGCAGGGGTCCACACACAACGCGCAGAACATGCACTTCGTGTAGTCGATCTTGAACCCCGTCACGCGGAATCCTTTCTGCGGCGGCGGGGCTTTTTCCTTGTTGATGTAAATGCAATCCACCGGGCAAGCCCGAGCGCATTTGTCGCAACCGATACATGTCGTCAGGTCGAATCGATGAAACCCGCGATAACGCGGCTTCACCGGCACGGGCCTTTCGGGGTACTCAAATCGTTCGGTGAAAGTCCTGCGGCGATACGTTTGCAGGAAATACCAGAGCGTGACATACATGCCCTGGGCGATTGTTTTCACCGCCAAATAGATATTGGCGAACCACTGGCGCATAACAGTCTCGCGGCCGAGGTAAATGCTAGTTAGGGGTGATTATAGGCCGCGATAGGTCAGCGGAAATGACATTTCGGTTTTCGGCGGCATCTTGACGTAACCGGGTTGCGGCGCCGCAGCGCGAGCCAGTCTCAACCGAATCCCGAGCACGCGCTGCGGCGATGGGCTTTTCCGTGCAACTCACCGTTTTCCGAATGACTCCGATACCAAACGATCGGTGAACAACCACGTCAGGTCGCGGGCGACCCGAGCCACGAATTGTTGCCGGAACGTCTCGATGTTGGTGTCGAGGTCACGCGGTACTCCACCGTCTTCCGGAAACAGAACGATGAGATCCTTCTTGAACGCCGCTTCGTGTCCCTCGCTGGCCATGTCGAAGACGGCCAGTGAGATATGGGCACGGCCGCGGAAGAACATCGCGTGGCTACTGCCTTCAAAGAGGCTGAAGCCTGCCACTTCCATGTCGATCACAAAGTCGGCACCAAGTTCTTTGCCGATCTCAATGGGGCCGAGGCGTGACCAGTTTGGGTGTTCGCTCTTGTATTTCTCGACTTGCTGAATCGGGATGACCTTGATCTTCTCCTCGTTGCGCACACATTCTTCGGTGAGCTTCTTCGCGAATTGAGTGCTCAACTCTCGGTCGATACCGATGGCGTCAGGCGACAATCCACGCGTCGCATACGATACGATGGCAACGGTGAATTCCTTTTTCTTCTTGTTGGCTTTGACGCCCATTCGGGCCAGGGAATAGTCAGCGTCGAGCTTCGATTCCCCGCGAGTAAAGAAGAACGGCAAGGTGAATGGATTGCAGCCGATGCCGGCAGACACCAACAATAGGATGGCGAGTGTGACTCGCCGCGTGCGAATGTCCCCCATGGCAGCCCCCTTCCGTGAGGTGTTCCGTTTCCCGCGAACCGCCGCGCCGGACTCCAAGCCGTGCCGCCAATTCGCCTCGTCCTACAGCCGCCCTGACAGACCCAACAAGATCCCCCAGCGGGTCAACATCAGGGTTACGAACACAAACAAGAACATTATCAGCGCCCGCTCCGGCGACCGAATAATCCAGTAACGCCCGCGCCAGGCGCTGAGCAGATTCCACGGGATGCACAGCAGGGCGAAAACCGCCAACAATACGCCGACGGAATTCGCTCGTAGGGCGTTGATCGGATCTGCGTGCATCAGCAACGAAAAACTCGTCGTAAAACCGCACGAGGGGCAAGGCAACCCGGACATCACGTAAAAGTTGCACGGAGGCAATCCGAGTTGGCGATGCGTTTCTTGCGTTCGCGGAATCCGGTCGCCGTTCTCACCCGACTCGTAAGGATTCAGCAACGCTCCGGTTGTGAACACGCCCGTCAACCCCAGCGCGATCAATACCATCGAGATTCGCACGCGCCGTGGAAGATCGCTGTCTTCAGCAACCGGCTCGGCGAACTCCAGTTCTCTTGGTCTGGCCATCGAAATGCGGGTCATAGCCGGGACTCTCGCAAAGAACAAGAGAGGTTTTTCACTCCGTTCCGATTCGACTCCACTTATCCGGGCCACTCGCCCTGGAAGACTTCGACGGCTGGCCCGGTCAGATAAACATGATTGTCGGCGTCGTTCCAGTGCAGTTCAAGGTCACCACCGCGTAGATGAATCACGCAGCGTCGAGCAAGGCGACCGGTTAACACGCCGGCGACCGCGACGGCGCAGGCCCCCGTGCCGCATGCCAGAGTTTCCCCACTGCCGCGTTCCCAGACTCGCATTGTCGCTTCATTCGGCCGCGTCACTTGGACAAACTCCGCATTCACGCGCCGCGGAAATGCCGGGTGACGCTCGATCAGTGGCCCGACGCGAAGAACGAGATCATCAGAGAGTTCGGGGACAAAGGCGACGCAGTGGGGGTTTCCCATCGACACGCACGTGACCCGCAACTCGATTCCGCCGGCCGCCAAGGGCACCTCGACGGGTGGATTCCCAGGCAATGTCGTCGGAATGTCCGATGCCTGCACGATCGGTTCGCCCATATCAATCGTCGCACGCGTGGCGTTGCCGTTCTCGACTTCGAGGTCCACGTTTAGTATGCCGCGACCCGTTTCTATCGCGAGGCGATTCTTACGGGCGATCCCGTGATCGTGAACGAACTTCGCCACGCAACGCAGACCATTGCCGCACATCTCCGATTCGGAGCCGTCAGCATTGAACATTCGCATGCGTGCGTCGGCCATCTCGGACGGGCAAATCAGTATCAGGCCATCGGCGCCCACGCCGAAGTGGCGATCGCTTATGACGCGGCTCAGTGACGGGGGGTCCTTGGGCATGGCGTCGCGGACGCAGTCGACGTAGACATAGTCGTTGCCACAGCCTTGCATTTTCACGAAGCGCATCGTCGTTTCCCTGGTGCCGTCATTCCCACTCGATCGTTGCAGGTGGCTTGCTGCTAATATCGTACACGACGCGATTGACGCCCTTCACCTCATTGATGATCCTCGTGGCAACTCGCGCCAGCAGATCTTCGGGTAGCCGCGACCAATCGGCCGTCATGTAATCCTCGGTCTGAACAGCTCGAAGGGCGATGACGTCCTCGTAGGTTCGATAGTCGCCCATGACACCGACGCTTTGAATGGGGAGCAGCACGGCAAACGCTTGCGCGGTTTTCCGATACCATCCGGTGCGCTTCAACTCTTCGAGGAAGATGGCGTCGGCTTTCCGAAGGGTGTCGAGTCGATCCTTCGATACCGGACCTAGACAACGGACGGCCAGACCCGGCCCGGGGAATGGGTGACGCCAGACGAGGGTTTCGGGCAGTCCAAGTTCCAACCCAAGTCGTCGCACCTCGTCCTTGAAAAGGTCACGCAATGGCTCGATCAACTCAAACCCCAACTCGGCAGGCAACCCGCCGACGTTGTGGTGAGTCTTGATGGTCGCGGCCGGCCCGTCCGGGGCGCCCCCGCTCTCGATCACGTCGGGATAAAGCGTTCCCTGGGCTAGAAAATGGGCGTTGGGAATCGTCCGAGCTTCATCTTTGAAGACATCAATGAAGACTCGGCCGATCGTCTTTCGCTTCTCTTGCGGGTCGCGGACGCCATGTAGGGCCGACATGAATCGTTCCGTGGCATCGACGACGTGCAACTCCACGCCGAAATGCCCTTGGAATGTCCGCCGGACTGCCTCGGTTTCGCCGGCACGCAGCAACCCGTTATCGACGAAAATGCAGGCGACTTGCGATCCAATCGCTCGTTGCAGCAGGGCGGCCGTCACCGACGAATCGACCCCCCCGGAGAGGCCGCAAATAATCCGGCCGTCACCGACGCGGCGACGCACGTCGGATACGGTGCGGTCGATGAACGCCGACATCTTCCATGTGCCCCGACAGCCGCAGATTCCATAAAGGAAATTCCGCAGGATCGTCATCCCTTCGGGCGTGTGGCTGACTTCCGGGTGAAACTGAATGCCGTGGATGGGGAGTGAGCGATGACGGGCGGCGGCCATCGGGCATGTGTCGGTTGACGCCATCGGCTCCCAGTCGGGAGTGCCGGGCTTGACCTGATCGCCGTGGCTCATCCAGACGATCGTCTTTGAAGGTAAGCCCTCAAACAATTGACCCGCTTTCGCGATGGATAGCTCGGCTCGTCCAAACTCTCGGCGTTCCGATCCCATGACCTCGCCGCCCAGTTGGTAGACAGCGAGTTGCAGGCCATAACAGATTCCAAGGACGGGGACGCCCAACTGAAAAATGCCGGCGTCGCAGTGAGGGGCGTTCGGTTCGTACACGCTCGCCGGCCCGCCAGAGAGAATCAATCCCTTGGGGTTTAGCTCGGCGACGCGGGACGCGGGCAAATCGTGACGGACGACCTGACAGAAGACGTTCAACTCGCGAACGCGCCGGGCGATCAGGTGAGCGTATTGCGAGCCGAGATCAACGATCAGCACCAATTCGCTCTCGGGTGCCGT
This sequence comes from uncultured Alcaligenaceae bacterium, assembly GCA_964515185.1. Classification (GTDB taxonomy): domain Bacteria; phylum Planctomycetota; class Planctomycetia; order Gemmatales; family Gemmataceae; genus CAZESP01. Next base: position 138,990 of record CAZESP010000003.1, on the reverse strand, counting down.
CATGGAATTCCACCGGGTTCGGGCGATCGAAGCGACATGCGTTGCAGTGTATCGCCCGTGGGGGGCAATGCCAATATTCGGGTCGGGAAAGGCGTGGTTCGACCGTCTGCTTGTTGCGGGCGGCGCGCGCCAGTGATATAACCGAACCATCGGCGGTTAGTTGGAACTGTTCATTATGGGATGGTGCCCCATGTCACGCGATCCTTCCTCGCAAGGCCCTTCGTGGAAAAACCCCGGTGGCGGAGGTCCGCGTGGCCCAGCTCGCCCTCGAGGCTGGCATTCCAAGGATCCGGCTCCCAAGCCGGGCAAACGGCGCGGTGGCCGCCTGTTCCTACTCTTTGTCGCATTCACTGCGGTCGTCGCGGGCATTGGGATCTTGATCTGGATACTTAGCCCCCCGCGACCGACTCGCGTCATTCTCGTGGGACCCGGCGCTACTGAAAACCTGGCGGCGATTCCCCATGTTGCTGGGGCTAATGGCCTCAAAGAGATTGCCAAGCTCGGCGAAGGCACGAAGTTCATCCGCGTTGGGCAGGCGCCGGACGATGCCGTCACCGTGGCCGATTGGAGCAAGAACCTAGCCGGGTCCGAAAAATCGGTCTTGGTGTTTATCTCAGGCGCCGGAGGAGTTGACGTCGGTGGGCCATATGTCTGGCTCGTCCCGCCCGAGGCCACCGTGGCCGATGAGGCCAAGCATCGACTTCGGATTGCTGATGTCATTCAAAAACTCGCCGAATTGCCGCCCGACCAAAAGAAGCTCTTGCTTCTCGATGCGACTCAAGACTCTACGAGTTGGTCGCATGGGTTGCTCCACAATGACTTCGCTCGTGGCTTGAAGACACTTGAACCGAAAATCAACGAAGTCCCAAATCTGGTCGTCATCAATTCCAGCGACGCCGATCAGCGGTCGTGGGTATCGGAAGAGTTGCAGTGCAGCGTATTTTCGTATTTCGTTCGCAGCGGTCTCAGCGGCGGTATCCCGAACACGCGTAAAGTGACGGCCGAGAATCTGTTTGAGTATCTGAAGAAGTCGGTGGGTACATGGGCGATGGCGACCCGTGCTGCCAACCAAGACCCCATCATGCTTCCCGCCCCGGACAAGGGAGGAATGACACGAGCCTCGTCGATTGAACTCACGCGCCCCCGCGCTTCAGAATCGCCGCCCGAAACGCAGCCCGCGCCGTCCATCCTAACGGAGCTGACCAAGGCCTGGCAGCGATTCGCGACCTTGGCGAAGACGCACCCCGAGACCAATTCGCCGGTCGTGTGGCGCCGTTACATGGATACCCTGCTGCGAGCACAAACCGTCGTTCGCCAGGGTGGATCGCCGGACGCGTTATTGCGACGGCTGCCGATCCTGGAGCGTGACTTGGCCGGCGCTCCTTGGCCTCAATTGCAATCGTTGCCGAATGCCTTGCCCATGCCGGGACTCTTGGGCGTGCCGGCCACGGAGCCATTTGACGTTAACGCCTTCAACATTCTCTGGGATAGCCCCGACGACGCCACGCGCGAAAAGCTCTGGAAGGCCCGCGAACGGGAGGCCGAAACCCGTGGCGGTGAAACGGCACTGTCGCTGTTGCGGCTTCAAGCCGCGAAACAATTACTCGATACGCTCGATCGTGATGATCGACGGCCGACGCCAGCGCACCTGGCGACGGCCGCCAAACTCCTGGTTCTTTTTGATGGTTCCCGACCGCGTCCCACCGAGACGCACATCGTCGCCTTGTTGAGCCGTGATATCGATCCGCAGAATCCGCCGGCGGCCGACCTGATTCAGCAAGCCCTCCATGTTCGCTGCCAGGCCGAACGGGTTTCATTGGCGGGCGAGCGATTGACGCCATGGTCTCGGAAGGCCGTTTTTGACGCCGATCTCGCGCGACTCCGCGGCGAAGATCTCATCTTCGCCCCCGAACCCGAGCGGGCATCTCAAGCCCGGAAATTGTTGGCCGACGCCAAGAATCGCTATGACGCCATTCAGAGGGATGTTGAGATTCTGCGTGCCGCCCATGCTGCTTGCGACCGGGCCTTTGCGGAAATCCCCTACTATGCTCGCTGGGTGGCGAACCTCAACGAGGAATTCCCTGAACCGCAGATTGACCGCTTGCTCAAGCGAGTCGAAGAAATCGGCGCGACGATGCACCTGTTGGCAAGCGCTCTGGCGCCACCAATCCCGGAAGAATCAGCAGATCGCGTCCGCGAAACGGAGAAACTCACGGTGCGACTGCGTGAGGCGCACGACGCCCTCGAAAAGGAGTTCAACCAGTTTCAGAAAGACCTCGGCGGCGCCGCCCTACCATCCAATTGGCATCATTTGAACAACGTTTTGAGCGTTCCATTCCTCGATCCCGACCGTCGCGCTGCCTTGCTGGATCACCTGTTGAAGGTCGGCCGAGAACTTCACTCCAAGCAGCAATCGGCGGGAAACGCACCATCGAAGGCTCGAACGCTAAGCCCGGTCGAGGTTGCTCGGCGGCAAGGACGCATGGCCCTGGCGGTATTGGGTGAGGGATGGGTCGAAGATCGGGGGATGCGCTCCAAGGCGCCGCCGGGGGCCGCTGCGCTATCGGCGAAGGAGATTCGCGATCGCATCGAACGCCCAAAACATGATGCGTGGTGGGAATCGATCAATGACGTCGGTGAGCAGTTGGGGTGGCACTGGCGGGCGTTGGGCCGGGAATGTGGGGCCGTCACGGACGAGGCTGCCAAGCAAGATTTGCGTTCGGCCCAGGCATCGTTGAGCCGAGCCGGCATCATGGCAAGGCTCCTGGATAGCGCAACGCCTCCGGTGACATCGCGTGACCCGATTAGTGACATGCGCCGGCATCTGCTGCACGATCTGATGTTGGAACAAGCCCGGCGAGCGCTCGATGCCAATTGGGCCGCCGTCAGCGACTTGGCTCCACAGTCTTTCGCCGAGGGGACCGCCGAGCGATTCCTGCGCGATGCCGAGTTGCTCATCTGCCCCGATCAGAATCTGGAATCGCAAGACAAAGCCCGGCTTAAGGCTGCCGTCACCGAGTTGCGGTCACGGCTGAAGGTGCCTCGTTGGGACATTCGCTACGATGCGACTCGGGACGTGACCGAGCGCCATTTCTCGATGGATTATCGGCTCAATCCGCCATTGGGTTTGCGGTCGGGATTCCCCGTCATCATTCGGCGAAACGACGCCATGATGAAACCGCCGGCGGGGACTCCGGCGAGGATGGTCCTGCCCGATTTCGTGGAGCAGACCCCTCCGCCGGCCAACAAGACGGTCACGACACTCTTTGAAATCGATAAGACCGTCACGGTGCCCGCGGGTAAGCCGTCTTTCGTGTCGTTGACGTTGCTGCATCGAGGCCATCGCTACTTGGCGAATACGGAAGTAAACGCGGCGACGAATCCTAGCACGATTTGGGTCCACCGTCCTCCCGAAGGCCCCGGCGGGTTTGCCGTGCGCGCCGATGAATCTCTGCGAGCCGGCGCCGTGGCCATTGTCCTCGATTGGTCGGCGAGTATGAATGGCGCCGACGCCAACAAAGAAACCAAATACCAACAGGCCGTAGCGGCTCTTGAGGAAGTTCTCGCGGGATTGCCGCGGGGAACCGTTGTCAGCCTGTTCCTGCTTGGCGTGAACGACGGTTCCGCCGGCCCCGCGGCCCGACGGGTCGCCATGGCCGAACCACGCGATTTCGGCGGCGCTCAGCGAGGCCAATTAAGGGCCTTGATTGCTTCCCTCGGAACACAAGCCGAGGGGCAAGTGTCGCCCATCACCTATTCAATCCGCCAGGCGCGAAACGAAGGTTTCCCAAGGGATTTCCTGGGATTCAAGACCGTCCTGGTCCTGACCGACGGCGACGACAACGTGGTCAGCGAACCGTACCCCATCATTGAAAAGTCGTTGGCTGACACGGAGATCAACCTTCAGATGATCTTCTTCCGCGCGTCCGATGCCGAGGAGCGAAACGCTCGCAAACAATTCGCTCGCGTCGCGGAACTGGATCCTCCCGGCAAGCTCTGGTCGGCGGCCAACAAGGCCGAACTCTTGCGTCAGTTGCGTGAGGCCATGCTGCCGAGGGTTCGCGTGCTCCGTGACGACAAACTTGAACGCCGCTTGCACAACGACAAGCTCAACGGGCTGCGCGTCACTCTGCCTGAAGAGAATCTCTATCATTGGTCGCCTGGCCTCGAACCCGGGATCTTGACGACTCGCTGCCTGACGCCGAAAAAGTGGCCCATGCAGTTGGACCCAGGGGATCGGCTCATCGCTGACCTTCGCAAGGAGGATGGGCAGGTTCGATTCTCGCCGCGGCGATATTCCGATGATGCCATTCCATTGGGGCATCCTGGACGCCGCGCGGCCAGCAAGGATGGGTCGTTGACCTTGGCGTTGCCGCAATGCCGACTCAATTTCCGTGATGAAGCCTATCACCTCGATGTCCTGGCGTTCGCGGAGCGCCCCAATCCGCGAGCCGATGAGTTGGCTGTGGCCAAACCTCAATTCCTTTGGGTCGAAATCCGCACGCAAGATCCGGGGGCCGATCCGTTGCCGTTGAGCGTTGAAAACGCGCCTTATTTCCCCGCGCCGGCGTATCGCCTCACCGTGCCGCGCTGGCCGGCGATGAAGGGCAAATCGAATCCGCGAACCGATCCGGCGCTGCCGTCGATTTCCGCCTGGTGGATCAAGGAATGGCCCGGCGAGTCGGCCGAGCCTCTACGACGTGACGGCAAGATCTCGCTCGAACAGAACTTCCCGCCACGAGACCTCACCGTCGGCGACACGAAGATCCGGCTCGAAGAAATTCGATTCGAGAATAGTCAACTGAAAGTTCGATTGTCGCATCCGAAGGGGAAATCCGTGCTGGTGCGGGCTGTCGGCCTGAAGGCGAATCAACCGTTCAATCTCTACGAGGAACATCGGTTCTACAACGACATTGGGCAATACACGGTGCGATTCGGCAAGCTCTCGGAATATGAGATCAACCAGGCGTTCACCCTGTACATCTACTCGGTCGAGAGTCTGCGGCAGGTAGGCATCGAGGCTCGCGTGAATCTCGTCGATCCGCCCGATGTTCGCGACCCGTTCCCCGTGCCGGGTGAAGTCAAAGTCGATTAGTGTTGCCGTTATCGAACCATTCGGCAACCCGCAACAATCAAAGGATCGATCCATGGCCGACCCCGGACGTCCCAATTGGAAACCGACAGATTGGCGGGGTCGCGCACCGTCATCGGCGCCGGCGTCGGGCGGGGCCGCGTCACCGCCGGGCAAGAAGCGCCCGATCGGTGGCTTTCAGTGGTTTCTGCTCATTGCGTGCTTGCTCGCGTTGGCCGGCGTCATCATTGGCATGCTGGCGTTGCTGCGACCCACGACCAAGCCGTTATTCCTCAGCATTGCCGTCGGGGAGTACACCAACCGAAACTGGCCCCCAAATCCCTGGGCGCAAGCCGATGGCGAAGCCCTTCGCGAGCGGTTCGGCAACGATAGCGTTCAGGCGTTTCAGAGTCAGGAACGGGCGCTCATACTGGATGAATTGCGCCGTCTCGCCGAACGCACAAATCAGGAAAAGCAACGGCCGTTGATCGTTCATTTGTCCGCCCATGCCGTTGTTCGCGATGGCAAGGTGTTGCTGATCCCAGGACTCGCCGACCCGAACAATCCGGCGACGTGGCTGCCTCTTTCGGATGTCGTCGGAGCGTTGCGACTGTGCCAAGGCGGCGGGTTGCTGCTGCTCGACGTCGCCAAGCCGCTTGCCGATGCCCGACTCGGCGTGGTTACCGACGAGGCTGCCGCGGCGATCGACGTCGAACTCACAAAGGCACAGGACAACAACGAACTGCCATTCCTCGTCCTGACTTCGGCGTCGCCCGGACAGACGGCCCATGATTCCGTCGAATTGCGGCGTTCGGTATTCGGCTGGTATTGCGAACAAGCATTGCATGGATACGCCGATGGGTGGACCGACGACAAGCCGGACAAAAAAGGTACGACGGATGCTCGTGTATCGGCCAAGGAGCTTGCGGCATTTGTAATCGCCAAGGTTGCTCGCTGGGCCGAGGTGAACCAATTGCCGCCCCAGGTTCCGAAACTCTATGGCAAAGGTCAGGATATCGTCCTCTTGACTCCGCCCACTCAACGGCCCGAGCCGGAGATACCCGGCGCGGGTGACTACGCATGGCTGGCCGCGGCTTGGAAGGAACGCGATGGCTGGGAATCCGACGGCGTTTCACGCTTCGCCCCACGCACGTTTCGGCAGTTGGAGTGCATCCTGCTTCGAGCCGAGAGGCGATGGTTGGCTGGGGACACGCCCGACAAGATTCAGGCGGAACTGAACCCAGAAGTAAAAGCTCTGCGTGACCAACGGCAGCGATTCAATTCCACAACATTGCCGGCGTGGTCGATCGGCGAAGCTCGGCGACGCGGGCTTGCCAACGAGTCGGAAGTGGCCTCCGCCCTGAGGCCGTTCCTCGAAAGGGTCAGGTCGACGCTGCCATTCAAGCCCGAAGAGCTAGCGATGATAACCAAGCCGATTCAGGACAAGCCCCCCGAAGCCGCGCCCTTTGACACGATCGCGGCCGTCCTTCTGAACGCCTTGCTGGAGATCGAAGACCCCACGAATGAGCAACTGGCCGCGTTTGACGATTTTCGGCGGGGCCTTCGACCGGCGCCGCGTCACACAGAGTTCGCGTCGCTCCGCTTCCTGTTGGAACTCGATCCCCAACAAATCTCGAGATGGAACAAGGATCAACCGGGAGGTCGCCGTTTGGTGTTGCGCGTCGCGGAGGCGGCCGAATCGGCAGCCGCCCTTGATCCTCGAGCCTTGCCATGGCTGAGCGAAGCCTTGATGAATGCCGATGATATACGCCGTACCGGTTTGGCCCAAATGGCAGTCGGTGAGCAGACCGCCCGTCGAGAAGGGCGGCAGAAACTCGAAGATTCACTCAAGCGCTACAATCAGATTCGTGATGCGGCTGGGGCGATTGAGCGCGGGCTGCGGCAACTCGATGCTGCCATGGCGCAACTGCCGGGGATTGCCGACGGGTTGGCCGCGAGGCCGCCTGATGTCAATGATGAAAAGCTCTGGGCTGGAACCGTTGCGGCGGTCGTGCGTCTGCGCGAGTTACTGGCTCTTCCGGCACAACCTCGCATCCCAGCCACGGCCGAGATTGAGCAATACGCCAACGATCTTCGCGTCCGGCTTGGGAGGCTCCAAGAACCTTATGGAACGAGCGCGGCCGATGGGTTGCTGGCCCGGAGCGATCTGACCGGAAACGATCTGCGAGTACGGTTGCGGTCGCCGAATTGGCTATCGGCCGATCGTGCCCGGCTGATCGCGGCCGCCGACAAGTTGGCCCGGCCCAAGGTCGAGCAATTGGTCTCGCAACTCAGCGGTCATGACTTGCCCGCTCGACCGGCGGGCACGGCGCCGACTGACCCGTCTGCCGCTTGGCGTGCTCGGTTATCCACGGACCTATTGCGACTCACGGCTCTGATCGACATGGGGCCTCTGGATGCCGAGATGGGCCGGGCGGGCGGCCCGACAGGAGGTTGGTCCGTCTACGGTGCCAGGCTTCGCACGACATGGGGGGCGACTCTTCCTGATCGCTATCGCGCCGCCGCGAATGAGTCGCAGGCCATCGCCGGCCCCGTCCTTCATCCGTTTGACTTCGGCGCCTTACCGATTCAGGGCGATACTTTCCCGCGAGAGCCGGCGGCCGTCCTGTCGGCGACCCGCACGACGGCCTTCTATCGATGGCTGGGTGAAAACCATTATCGAGGCGACGGCAAGGCGCTACTCGCCGTGCCGGACTGCCCCGCCGCGTCCCAGAAGGGAAAAACGCTCGATGCCGTCGGGCGCGACTTGCTGACGCGAGGTTCATGATCCGTGACGCCGACCCATCGGGCGGCATCACGGACTTTGGTTTTCGGATGTGACCAATTCGGGACATTCAAGAGGAACGATCAACTCGTGATCCTCGTCGCCATGGCAACCGTGACCGACGATCACGATGGCGCCGGCAACGACAATCCACCACGGCCACCGCATTCGGGAATGCCGCATCGTTTGCCGTAATGTGGAGAGCAGGATCATCAATACGCTTTCAGGGTCGCGTCGGCGGCGGTTGTCGTGGATGCATCGTCATGATCGGTCAGCGCTGCCAGATTCTGACGAATGCGACGGAACGCGATTCGCAAGAAATGTTGTCCCGCTGTCGCCAACGCTTCACGTTGCGTTTCGTCGCCGTTCGGGCTGGTTCGCAGGTGATCGAGCCGGCTCAACGTGCAACTGGCGGCGTAAAGGTCGCAGGCCATATCGGTCAATCGCTCGTGCAAGTATTCAGCGGTCAGGAACACTTCAATCTTCCCGCAGTGCCTCAGCGCCCACTGAACGGCCAGACCGAAGTCGCGAACCAAGTCAGCGAGCCGATGGGCATCGGGGCGTAGATATTCGTATCGAACCGGAATCTCCGGTGACGAGAATCGAGCCGCGAATTGGTCGCGCCCGAATTTCAGCAGGGTGCCGAAACCCGAAACCGGTCGCTTCAAGGCTTCAAGGACACCCAGCAAGCCTTCGCCAACGGCTTTGGAACCGACGACAGCGATAAACGCTTTTAAGACCTCGTTCGCGCCTTCGCCGATCATGTTGATGCGAGCGTCCCGCATCATGCGCTCATAGGGTTGATCGCTGAAATAGCCCTTGCCACCGTATATTTGAAGCGTGTCATTGACGATCGTCCAGAGATGCTCGGTCGAGAAGACCTTGAGCATCGCCGTTTCGAGCATGTAATCTTCGGACCCGCTGTCGATGAATGCGGCACACTGGGTCGTCATCGCCTCCATCGCGAAGGCGTGAGCCGCCATGAAAGCGATTTTCTTCTTCACCAACTCGAACTCGGAAAGTGTCTGACCAAACTGTTTCCGCGTCTTGGCATGGGCGACGGCCGCTTTCACGCAGACCTTGGCCGCGCCGGTGCAACTGGCGCCGAATGTCGTGCGCCCGAAGTCGAGAACCGTCAGAGCCACGCGAAGCCCTTTGCCGACTTTGCCGAGGATGTTCTCCATCGGCACGAACATATCCCGGAATGCCAGCCGCGCGGTCGCCGTCCCGCGAATACCGCACTTGGGCATTCTCGCCTCGACGACCTCAAATCCCGGCATGTCGGGGGTGACCAAGAACGCCGTCACCTTGGTTTCGTCGGTCCCCGGCACGGGCGTCCGGGCCATCACGGTCAGGACCTGAGCGATGCCGCCGCTGGTGATGTATCGCTTGGTGCCGTTGAGGATGTAGCCGCGGCCGTCCGGCGTCGGTAAGGCGAGCGTTTGAACATTAGCGGCATCCGACCCGGCGTTCTCTTCGGTCAGGGCGAAAGCCGCCAGCTTCTTTCCGGAAACCATGTCCGGGAGCCATTTCGCCTGTTGGTCCGGCGTGCCGAACAGGAGCAACGCCCGAATGCCGATACTGTGGTGCGCGTTGACGAACACCGCCGTGCTGGAGCAGTGCCCGCCGATGACTTCGAGAATCTGGCAGTATTGCTGCTGACCGAATCCCTTGCCTCCGAAGGTGACCGGCGCGGTCATCCCCAGGACGCCAATTTCACCCAGGCCATCAATCACCGAACGAGGAATGTCGGCGTCGCGGTCGATGGCAGCCGCGTCGATTGAGGTCTCGGCAAAGTGTCGCACCTTCGCCACGGCATCGTCGGCATCGCGCTGTTTGTCCGGCGGCAACACGGGATAGGGCAGGACCAGATCGTGGCGAAAACGCCCGAAAAACAGCGATTTCGCGAACCCCAACGTGTCCGGTCCGGCCAAGAACTCTTCTACCTGCTTTTTCTGTTTTTCCAATTCCGAGGCAGTGAGGGCCATCGCTTCGCTCCCGCAAGATTGGTGACAATGCCGCGTTATCCTAGGGACTTCTCCCGAACCGGCAAAGTTACGGGCAACCCCAACAGGCCAGCTCAGCACGAAAAAGGTTTCCTTTTCGCACGTTATGTTAGCGGGTTTCCAACCTTTTCTGAAAGAGGCCAATCATGTCGATTCTGAGTTCGTGGACGAAGCTGGCGACATCGCGGCGAACCGTTTTGAATCTCGAACAACTGGAGATACGAGTTGTTCCTGGAGCTGTGGCCGACCTTGCCATGCCGCTGGTGATTGAACGCGCCTTGGAGAGCCGGAACGAGACGTTCATTTATCAGGACGCCAACAGCGGTTTGAATATCCCGTTTGCGTCGGGGTGGTTTGGTGACCTTGGCAAGTTGCATCCCAACGCTTTTGCCATCGACGATCCGGCGAACGTCGTCACCGGCACGACGACCGACCCCAACGCATTCAGCGCGCGGGGCACGGTCTTTCAATTCACGGTCGATGCTTTCACGAATGGCCCTGGTTTCGCGGGCGTCAACTTCGAGTTTCCCGAACATTGGGGCAGCAACCGGTCGGGGCCGGGCATCGACTTGCGCGGCGTCGAGAACATCGTTCTTGAGGTGCGATGCCCCCACCCTGGCGGAATGCGCGTTCAGTTTGGTTTCGGCGGTAGCGTCACGCCGTTCATCACCATTCCTCAGTCGGCGACGTTCTCCGTGTTGACAATCCCAATCTCGTCGTTGACCCCCGCAATCACTGACTTGTCCAACGTCCACATTCTGTTCGCCGTCTCGACGAACAACGTCAACGCCCCGAACGGCGGGACCGTGCTTCTCGACAATATCCGGCTTGATCCGCCGGCGCCCGCGATTGCGTCTCTCCCGAGTTTGCCGCGCTCGAATTCGGTGTTTGGTGTCGTCCCGCGTTCATCGCCGGACGCCGGCCGGGTGCCTTTTCCACCGGATCAAGTGCTTGCCAACATCGCCACGATCTACGAGGCGGGAATTGCCCTCGTCGCGCTGTGCGATCGCGGCTTGCCGGGCGATTTGGAGGCCGCGCGACGCATTGCCGATGGGCTGGTGTATGCGTTCGCCCACGACAATCGCGGGCTACCGATACCGGGCGGCGGGCCGCATAGCGCCTACATGAGTGGCCCGCTCCCGTTGCTGGCTGATCAATCCGGCGGCGCCCATGCCGGCGATTCACGCCTCGCCGGTTTCTCGTGCGGCACGACCTCGCCGACTGGATTCTGCCTTGTCCTCGACGGCATCACCGGCGGTAATGCGGCCCTTGCCATGATGGGGCTCGCTCGGGCCGCGATCCGGTTTGGCGACGTTCAGTATCTTGTTGCCGCCCGCGCCGTCGGCCAGTGGATCGTCGATCACCTGACCGATACCACGGGTACGGGCTTCGGCGGCTATTTTCTGGGTTTTCCCGACGAGGGATTGCCGAAGGTCCTGTTGCTCGGCAAGTCGATCGAGAATAACGCAGACATCGCCTCGGCGTTTTTGATGCTTGCCGCCGCCGAGCGACGTGTTGGGAATTTTCAAGCGGCGGCGATTTGGGAGGCTCGCGCCTTCGTGGGGGGCGACTTCGTAATGGCCATGTACGATGCTGTCGCGGGTCGCTTTAACGCCGGAACGGTTCCCGTCGGTCAGCCGCCGGGACCGGGCATCACCCCCAACGGGCCGGCACGTGGCAACGACGTGATCAACACCTTCGATTTCCTGGATTCGACGACCTTCCCGTTCTTGGCGCTGGCCACTCATCCTCGTTACCGCCATCAGATTGACTGGCGCGTTCCGTTGCGCTATGCTCAAACCCATTTTGGAGTGACGGTCACCGCCGCCGGCCGATCATTTACGGGCTTTAGTCTCACGTCCGTGCCGACTTCGGGGCCAGCCGGTGTCGCGTGGGAGTTCACCGCACAGATGGCCCTCGCCCTCGACCTCGCCGGGCGACTCTACAAAGATCCACAAATGCGGTCCGATGCGGCAACCATTCGGCAGTCGCTTGTGGATGCGCAACGGTTTGCTCCATTTGGCGATGGTCGCGGGCTGGTGGCGGCCACGTTGCAAGACGGCGACCGCTTGCCGCCGGCCGAGCAATGCCTCAGCACACCGTTTCAGTGCATCGCCATGCGTGTCGGCCTCGCGGCTACCGTGTTTGCCATCTTTGCCGATTTGGGCATCAATCCATTCGTTGCGCCAGACGACTCGCTTGTCGTGGGATCCGGCGCCGGGGCTGCGCCATGGGTCAAGCACCTGTTCGCCGATGGCTCGGTCCGGCGCGAGTTTCTTGCCTATAGCGCCGGCTTCCGAGGTGGGGTCCGCGTGGCGCTAGGTGACGTCAACGGTGACGGCGTTCGGGACATCGTGACGGCCCCCGGTCCGGGTGGCGGGCCTCACGTGCGCGTTTGGGATGGCGTTACCGGCGCGGAGTTGCGGGGATTCTTCGCCTATTCGCCGGCCTTTCGTGGCGGCGTCTCTGTGGCGATGGGCGACGTCGATGGCGACGGGCGAGCGGAAATTATTACCGGCGCCGGTGCCGGGGGTGGTCCCCACGTGCGGGTTTGGAATGCACTCACGGGCGCCGAAATCCGCGGCTTTTTCGCCTTTCCCCTGGGGTTCAGCGGCGGCGTCATGGTGGCTGCCGGCGACATCGACGGTGACGGCCGCGCGGACATTGTGACCGGCGCCGGTCCGGGTGGTGGGCCTCATGTTCGCGTTTGGAATGCTCTCACGGGCATCGAACAGTTGGGCTGGTTTGCTTATGACATCGGCTTTCGAGGTGGCGTAGCCGTGGCGACCGGCGACGTCGACGGCGACGGTCTTGCCGACATTATCACGGGGCCGGGGATTTCCGGAGGGCCTCACGTGCGGGGCTTCAGCGGTCTTACGGCGCGGGAAGTCGTCGGGTTGATCGCCTTGACTCCCAGTTTTACCGGCGGCGTCACCGTGGCGGCCGTTGATGTTGATGGCGACGAGCATTCGGAACTCGTCGTCGCGCCCGGTCCTGGCGGCTCCGGCACCATTGAAATCTGGGACGGGCCTAATGAACGCCGTCGGGTCATCACGCCGTTCGACCCTGGCTTCCTGGGGGGCGTTTTTGTCGGCGGCGGGTGACCTGACACCGATGTTTTGTTAAGCTGGGGGCATGAACATTCTCTGCCCCCGATTGATTGCCTTGGGTTGTCTCGCCATCGCGTCGCCGTGTGCCCTCGCCGGTTTGCATTACTCGGGCGAGTCATTCGCGGCGCTGCCTTCTCAGTGGCGCGGTTTCCTCCTCGATCAGCGGCATCTTCGCGTCTTGGCTGTTGCCGACAAGGTCAACGGTCCGGCCAGCCCGCTATTGGCCGAGTATCGCGCTCACCTGATAAGACTCGAATCGAAATCAGACCGTTCGGCGGATGACGTTGCGGATCTTGGCGCGCTCTACCTGCGATTTGGCTTGAATACCCAGTCGCTGGACCTGCTTCGCAACGCCCAGCGACGATTCCCGGATCACTTTCGGATAGCGGCCAACCTCGGGACGGCATGGCACATGAACGGCGACCTCGCCGCCGCTGCCGAGTCGCTGCGGCTGGCCGTGCGCTTGGCTCCGCCGCGATTACGCGCGGCCGAGGAATTGCATCTGCAACTTGTGAGGGTTCGCTCGCGACTACCCAAGGACTCACGCCCGATCGACGATCTATTTGGCGTTCGTTACGTCGGCGAGAACGGCGAGTACGTTCCGGGGACGCTGGCCGCCGCGGAGCGCAAGAAACTGCCGGCCGACGCGGTTGCGTTGCTGCAACAGCTCGGTTTGTGGTTGCCGGCCGATGGACGCCTTTTGTGGCAACTCGGTGAGTTGGCGAGCGCCCACGGAGATGTCTCGATGGCGGCCTCAATTTTCGATGGCTGCGTCAGCGAATTCGGCTTGTCGGATCCCGATTATCGCCGCCGAAGGCAACTGATGCGAGTCGCCGCCGACGCGGTTACGAAATCGGCGCCGGCGCCCGAGCATGAACGCCATCTCAAGATCGAGTTTCGCTCGCCGCGACCCATTCCGAGACGCTTCGACATGTCGTCGTTGCCTCCGATCCGCGCCGATGGCATCAACGGATTGCCGTTTGAGTTGCTTGCCGAAACCACGTTAGGCCGAGAATTCAAACCGAACTTCCCAAAATACCTGCGAGACCTCGATGGCAAGCGCGTGTCTGTCTCGGGATTCATGCAGCCGTTGGGCGCGTCCCTGGAGCTAACCGCCTTTCTTTTCATTGAATACCCGGTCGGTTGCTGGTTTTGCGAGGCGCCGGGGCCAACCGGCCTGCTGCTCGTCGAGCTGCCGCCCGGAAAGGCGGTTACTCTCCGGCGAGCGATCGTGAGAGTCGAAGGCAAACTTGTCCTCAACGCGACCGACCCGGAAGATTTTCTGTTCAGCATCAAGGATGCGAAGGTTAGCGATCCCGATTGAGGCCATCACTTGCCGGCGTGTCGTGATCGAACACGCGGCGCCGGCAAGCGGTGGCCGGCACGTCGCGCTCGAAAACGTCGATGCGGCGCGATATGGTGAAGGTCTACCGTTGCCCGTGTTGGATTGGCATGAGTGAACCGACGACCTTTACCGCATTCAAAACGGCATCGCGGCCCAAAGCTTTGGCGGTGCTCGTCATGACCGTCGGCAGCATCGGTGGGCTGCTCATGGTGCCGGACGTTGGCAAACGAATGCAGCCCGACACCGCCACGGGGCAGCGGGTCGAAGCACCTCCTCCCGAGGGACACGACCTGAAATACTATCGGCGTATCGTCGAATGCGTTCACGGCGGCGAAAGCTACTACGATGCTGCTCGGCGCGAGTTGCCCAATTACGGCTTCCCGATTGGATCGCTGTTCAACTGGCGCCCGCCGACGTATGCCTGGGTGATCGGCAAGATGCCGAGTCCCGGTGCGGCCCAGCTCGTGCTCGTGGTGCTGGCCTTGGTCGCGGTCGGCATGTCGGCGTCAGTGATTTATCCTGAGGGCGGTGGAATCGAGGCAGCATGTGGAGGGGTCTTGCTCGGCGCGAACGCGCTCTGGTGCGTGGAAGGTGAGGCGTTTTTGGCGGCGGAATTATGGGCGGGCGTCCTAATCTTGCTGTCGCTGGCGGCCTACGGCAAGGGACAATGGCAGGTGGGGTGGGGCGCCGGCATGGGCGCGCTCTTCTTTCGCGAATTGGCGGGACTGTACACGCTGTTCATGGGGCTGGCCGCGATCCGGCAGCGGAGATGGCGCGAGGTTGCGCTCTGGGCGGTGGGTGCGATTGTTTATTTGGGATTCATGCTGTATCACCGCAGTGAGGTTCTCAAGCGAATTCCTGCAGGTGAGACCGAGACCGGTGGGACATGGTTGGCCCTGGGCGGTCCACGCTTCATACTGAACACGAGCCGTATGGATTACCTCATGTTCTCGCTTCCCGGGTGGGTCGCTGCGGTCTGGCTTCCGTTGTGCCTGCTCGGCCTGATCGCTTGGCGTTCGCCGTGGGCGGTGCGGGTGTTTGTGACGGCCGGCGGGTTCCTTGCGATTTTTGCCTTCGTCGGTCGCTGGAACAATGAGTATTGGGGGCTGCTGTTCGCGCCGCTGTTGACGTTTGGATCAGTGCGAGCGCCGCAAGCGTTGCGAGATTTGGTCCGGGCCGCCTTCATGGCGCCGCGGGTCGTATAGGGGATTTCCGATGTTGGTGGTCATGCGATCCGACGCGACAGAGAATCAGATTGAAGCCGTTCTTGGAGAAATCACGCGGCTCGAACTGACGCCGCACCCCATGCCGGGCAAAACGCGAACCGCCATCGGTATCACGGGGAACACGGCAGCGATTGATTCGCGAGTGTTGGAGGTGTTGCCGGGCGTCAAGGAGTGTATCCGTGTCACGAAACCATTCAAGTTGGCCAGTCGCGAGATGAGGCCGGCCGACACGATCATCGAATTGCCGCAAACCACAATCGGCGCTGGAAGGTTCACGATTATCGCCGGGCCGTGTTCGGTTGAGAACGAGGCCATGATCGAACGAACAGCCGTCTACTTGATGGAACGAGGCGTTCGGTTGATGCGTGCTGGAGCCTTTAAGCCGCGAACCAGCCCTTACAGCTTCCAAGGCATGGGGCTGGAAGGTCTTGAGATTCTCAAACGAGTTCGGCAGCGGACCGGCATCGGCATCGTCACGGAGTTGATGGACACCGAGCATGCCGATGCCGTTGAGGAGGCCGCGGACATCATCCAGATCGGTACGCGAAACATGCAGAACTTCAGCCTTCTGAAGCGGGTGTCGAGAACGCGTAAGCCGGTCTTGTTGAAGCGAGGCATGAGCGCCACCTTGGAGGAGTGGCTGATGGCGGCCGAGTATGTGATGGCTGGAGGAAACTACCAAGTCATTCTCTGCGAGCGAGGCGTCCGCACATTCTCCGATCACAGCCGCAATACGCTCGATCTCTCGGTGATTCCGCCGGCGAAGTTGCTGTCCCATTTGCCGGTGTTTGTCGACCCCAGTCATGGCACCGGCAAACGGGCGTTCGTGGCCCCGATGGCCTTGGCGTCGCTGGCATCCGGCGCCGACGGACTGCTCATTGAGACTCATCCCGACCCGGATCATGCTCTTTCCGACGGCGCGCAGTCGCTCGATTTCGCCAGCCTTACGCGGTTATTGGAACAATTGAAAACCCTCTCGGCGCCCTTGGGCCGCACTCTCTAATCGAAACGCTAACGACATCATGACGCTCAATGTCTACGACGATCTCCTTCAACGCTGGCGGGAAGCCGCGTTGCTCGGCTCGTGTGCGGCTCTGCTCGGCTGGGACGAGCGGACCATGTTGCCTCGCAACGGCTCGAATCATCGCGCCGAGCAGATGGCATTGCTCGCCCGGTTGATTCACGAGCGGATGACGTCGCCTGTCATCGGCGAGCGATTGGCTCACCTTGAAGGGCAGCCCCTCGCGGACGACCAGGCGGCCAATGTCCGTGAGATTCGTCGGCAGTTTCGCCGGGCCACGCGATTGCCCGTTGAGTTGGTCGAGGAACTGGCTCGCGTCACCACGCAGTCGCAGCAGATTTGGCAAGAGGCAAAAGAAACCAACAATTTCGCTGCGTTTTGCCCTTGGCTCGAGAAGATCGTGGCTCTCAAACGGCGTGAGGCCGACGCCGTGGGGTTCGACTCACACCCCTACGACGCGCTCCTGGATGAGTACGAGCCAGGCATGACCACAGCGGAATTGACGAGCCTCTTCGCCGACCTCTCCGCCGAATTGGCGCCGCTCGTGGCTCAAATCGCCGCGTCGCCGCGACGGCCGGAAACTGCCATCGTCCTTCGTGACTCGCCCGATTTCCCGATCGACTCCCAGCAGCAATTTGGCCGAGCCGTTGCCGTGGCAGTCGGCTTCGATTTTGACGCAGGCCGACTGGATTCAACCTCGCATCCGTTCTGCTGCACGATCGGGCCGGGCGATTGTCGCATCACGACGCGATATTCTCAAAAGCACTTCAACGAGTCCTTCTTTGGTATCCTGCACGAAGCCGGGCATGGTATCTACGAGCAAAACCTGCCGGGCGACCGATACGGCACTCCGCTGGGAAGCGCTTGCTCCATGGGAATTCACGAATCCCAGTCGCGACTCTGGGAGAATCAGGTGGGACGCTCACGCCCGTTCTGGGAACACTTTTACCCGAAGGCGCAAGCGGCGTTTCCCGTGCTGGCGGGTGTGAGTCTCGATCAGTTCTTTTTCGCCGTCAATGACGTTCGGCCGTCGTTCAACCGCGTGGAAGCCGACGAGGCGACGTATAACTTGCACATCATTCTGCGCTTCGAGTTGGAGCAGGCTCTTGTAACCGGCGACCTGCAACCGGCCGACGTGCCCGACGCCTGGAATCGGCGATTCGAAGAGTTGCTCGGCCTCAAAGTGCCTGATGACAAGAACGGGTGTTTGCAGGACATTCACTGGAGCTTCGGCGGGCTGGGTTACTTCCCGACGTACACCCTGGGAAATCTTTATGCGGCTCAGTTCATGGCCAAAGCTCGCGAAGATCTGCCCAGCCTTGACGACGATTTTCGTCGCGGCGAATTCGCGCGATTGAAGTCTTGGCTTACCACGAACATTCACTGTCACGGCCAGCGGTATCGAGCCGCCGAGCTATGCCGACGCCTCACCGGGAAGGCGCCGGACCATCGACCGCTCATCGCTTATCTTCGGGCGAAATACGCCGAACTCTACGGCTTCAATTAGGCACCACGCGGCGGGGCAACGTGAATGGCGAGCCAGACGGTGTCCTGGCTCGGGTCCGTCCATTCGACGCGATGACGTTGGTGGGCCGGCAATAAGACGTGGTCGCCCGGTCGCAATTCAACGGCATCCGGCTCACCGTCAACGAGGAGCCGTGCTTGACCGGAAAGCAGGATCACCCATTCGTCATCGTCTTGGTCGTACCAGAATCCCGGAGGGGACGCGTGACCTCGAGAGACAATGCGCTCCACGCGAGTCGCCCCTGTCGCCCATAGGACCTCGACAAGCTCATCGGGCACCAACGAAGGGATGCCGTCGAACAAATTGCCGCGATTCATGAGGCCGCGAGTCCGTGGATTGCACGAGCGAGTTGGGCGGCGAGGCGAGCGTTGGCGATGATGAGTTGGCGATTCGCCTCGATCGTGCGCCCGTGCGTGATTCGGCCGATGGCGCCGAGGAGGAACGGCGTCAAGTCGGTGCCGTGGATATTCTGACTCTCGGCCAACCGTTGCGCTTCCGCATCAGCCCGCTCGAATTCGGCGGCGTCGATCGCGAATTCGCCGGCGATTGGTTGGGCGACCACGATGCCGCCCCCACCGAGGCGAAAATGGGCTGTGATGATCGCGGCTGCATCTTCAGGCGAGTCGATCCGGCACGGGACACGCACGCGACTCTCACGAACCACGAATGCCGGGAACCACTCGGTTCCGTAGCCGATAACCGGCACCCCCAACGACTCGAGCACTTCAAGAGTCCTTGGCAGATCGAGAATGCTCTTGGCGCCGGCACAAACGACGGCCACAGGGGTCCGGCTCAATTCAATCAGGTCGGCACTGACATCGAATCTCGTCCCTGGATGCACTCCACCAATGCCGCCCGTTGCGAAAACCTCGATCCCGGCACGGTGGGCCAGATGCATCGTCGCGGCAACGGTGGTTCCAGCATCGATGCCCCGAACCATGGCCAATGCCAAGTCACGCCGGCTCGCCTTGATAGCGCCACCGGTCGCAAGGCGAGCGATCTCCGAATCGGTCAGCCCAACGGTTGGCGTGCCATTGAGGACCCCGATCGTCGCGGGAATCGCAGCCTCGTCACGGACAGCTTGCTCGGTCAATCGAGCCGTTTCGAGGTTTACCGGGTGAGGCAACCCGTGCGTGACAAGAGTCGATTCGAGAGCGACCACGGCTTGTCGCGCGCGGATGGCACCCGCGATTTCCGGCCGGACTTCGATGGCGGATTCTGCTGACATGATCGACAACATACGCCCCAGACACGATAATGACACGAAGAATCCGGCGCCGCCGGCGCCTTCGCCACGACGGGAATCCTATGGCTGCGACTCCATCATACGACGAACTCCTTCGACGCATTGGCGGAGCCTCTCCGCATCCCTGGTACCCCAGCGAGTTCGCCCGATCGGCCCGACTCGATTCGGGTGAACTTGACGCCGCTCTGGACAAGCTCCGGCTCGGAGGGCTCATTGAGTTCACGGATTGGGAAGCCGGTCGAGGGCAGGGGTTTGTCTTGACCTCGGCCGGTATCGAAGTGCTTCGCTCCGCACGAGCGCTGGCCCGGCTGCGCAACGGGACGATTCCCCAATGGGCTGATCGATTCAACGATAATGCCGATGATCTGCCGCCAACGACGGCGTTGGGTCGCGGCGACGCGATTCGCAATAGCCTGCTTCGAGATACCAAGCCTCGCGTGACGCAGGTCCTGATCGTTCTCAATTTGCTCGTATTCCTGGGCGGAGTCGTCTACGCCGTCGTCCATCAAATTCCCATTGGACGAGTCTTGGGGATGGGAAACATCCGCGTGCTTCATGCGTCTGGAGCCGTCTCGGGCGTTGACCTCATCGACGGCCAGTGGTGGCGTCTGATGAGCGCGTGCTTTGTCCATATCGGCCTGCTCCATCTCGGCTTCAATATGTACTCCCTGCATTCGATCGGCGGAATATTCGAGCGAATCTGGGGTCGGTCTCGGTATCTGGCCATCTACCTGGTTGCCGGTTTCGGCGGAAGCTGCCTGGCGATGGCGACCGGCCCGCGAGTCATGCTCGCCGGCGCGTCGGGGTCGCTATGCGGGATGCTTGCTGCCCTCATCGTTTGGGTCTATCTCAACAAACGATATCTCCCGCCGCGATTGGCTTCGGAGTGGATGACCCAACTGAGCAGTTCGTTTATCCTGATCGTACTTATCAGTCTCATGCCCAATGTCAGTTGGGCGGGGCACCTTGGTGGAGCCGTTGCCGGCGGGTTGATGGCGGCCATGCTCAACTTCCACCGTTATCGGACCGATGTGGTTCGCCACTTCTACTTGCTTGTGGTTCCTTTAACTGTCGCCCTTAGCATTGGGCTGTTGGTACGATCCCAAACCATGAACCGGGAATGGCGAACGCTAATCGCGGCCGTCAAGGATGACGACGATCCGGAACCGAATCCTCGCGAGCGCGGTCAACGCCCGAATCGGGAAGCCAAGTTCGCGCCTGACTGGAGTCAGGCGATTCAGCAAGTTGAAAGGACCATGGACGACGCGGAGAAGCTTCGCAAGCTCAAGCCTCGCAACCGACCCGACGACGATGTCAAGGCCGCGGTCGCGACGTTGGCCGAAGCCAAAGCTCGACTCACCGAACTGTCGGCGAATCTCAACGAAGCCGTGCCGTCTGACCGGGTCACCGCCGCCCGCCGACTCGTCGATGAACGCCTCAAGCAACTCGAACTCTTATCGGCTTGCCTTTCCTTGGGGGGGGCCTGGACCGAGGACGACGACCAAAAGCTCGAGGAGCAGACCGAGCGAGCCAATCGGCGGTTCCAATATTACCGCAACCTGATGCGGGACTGAGTCACCGGCAACCGGGAATCGATTCCGGCACCCCTGTTCGGGAATCAATAGCTCGACCCGAATCATCGCGCCATGACCGGAAGCAAGTTCCCGACTCCCCGGCGGTAGTAGCCTCCATAGGATGACCCGGCGGTCGACCGTCGAACCAATTCACGATGGCAACCAGTCTCGACGTTTCCGGTTCAACGAATGGTCGGCCCGCACTTGTGCGGCTCAGTCTCACGAGTTGCTTTCCGATCGTTTCAACTCCAAATTGAAGGAGCAAGTGATGGCGCGAAGCCCGTCGGCCAAGCCGAAGAATGCCAGTGCGAGTCCGCTGCGAATGCGCGACCTCAAGGATGCGGGACGCGAAGCCGAACCGTTGGTTCATGTGATTCGAAAAGGTGTTCGGTGCGCGACCGAGAAACGGGGGCAGGCTACGCCCCACGGTCGCCCGCCGGCGAGAATCGTCGTCGATGCCTCCGAGGGGTTCATCCCTCTTTGGGCCAAGGACACCACGTTGCGGTGGCGATTTCAAGAACGATCGATGCAGTACTTCGAGGATCCGGCCGCGGCGATGATCGCCATCGAGGAGTTGCTTGGCGAAGCCCTCCTGAAATGGGGCGATGCCATGCCTGTCAAGTTTGCCAAACGCGCCGATGCTTGGGATTTTGAGATTGTGATGCGCAGTGCCGATGACTGCGACTTTAATGGCTGCGTTCTTGCCGAAGCGTTTTTCCCTGACGCGGGCCAGCACAAGCTCTGGCTCTATCCCAAGATGTTTACCCAGTCGCGAAAGGAAGTGATCGATACGCTGATTCACGAGATTGGCCATGTCTTCGGGCTTCGACACTTTTTCGCTCAGATAGCCGAGTCGCGTTGGCGAAGTGAAATCTTCGGAACGCATGATCCGTTTAGCATCATGAATTATGGCGAACAGAGCGAGCTAACCGATGCCGACAAGTCCGACCTGAAGCGCCTGTATCAACTGGCATGGAGCGGCGACTTGACCGAGATCAACGGAACGCCGATCCGTTTCGTCAAGCCGTTCCATACAACGGGCGACACTCCGCCACCACCGTGACGTCGATTCTCGCTTGTCACCCCGGCGGCGAACCGCGACGCGCCGGGATGAAACCTTGCCTCGATTGGTCTGGACAAAACTCGCCGGGCAAGCGACTCTGTCGGCAGTTGTCTCGTATCCCCCGGGGAAATGGATGTCCCTCATTGCTTTCAGACACGGGTTGTCGTCGCGATGGCTCATTATCGCCGGCGTCTCGGTGGCCCTGTTGACCGGGGCGCTGCTCCGGCTCGTCTGGGTCACCGACATGGAGTACAAGCTCGACGAGGCTTGGACATTTCAGCGCACACAACTCGTGGGTCACTCCGAGCCGTTTCCGTGGGTCGGCATGCCGAATGGCGCCGGCGTCCGTCACCCCGGTGGGACGGTTTGGATCTTCCTCGGGTTGAGTCGCCTGTTTGACGCGACGACGCCCGAGCAGTTGGCGCGGGCCTGCCAGATCATGAACGTTGCGGCCTTGGCGATGGTCGTCGCGTTTGCCTTGTTCGTCGTCTCGCGAGCGGAACGCGAAATCTGGCTCTGGGCGGCGGCGATGGCGGCCGTCAATCCGATCGCGGTCGTGTTCCATCGCAAGATTTGGCCGCCCTCCGCGGCTCCTTGCTTCACGATGCTGACTCTGGCCTCATGGTGGTATCGCGACCGCCGAATCGGCGCGTTGGCTTGGGGCGTCGCCGGAGCCATTCTGGGGCAGGTTCATCCGGCCGGGATTTTCTTTGTCGCCGCCTTCGCTTTGTGGGCATGTTTGTTTGAACGCCGAAATGTCCGCTGGCGTTGGTGGCTTCTGGGCGTCGCTCTCGCGTCGCTGCCGCTGCTGCCCTGGATCTGGCAGGTCTATGTTCAGCCGGCGACCGCCACGGGGCCAAGACACCGTTGGGACAGCCCGTTCGAGTTGCGGTTCTGGTTGCTCTGGGTGACCGAATCATTCGGATTCGGCTTAGAGCATTCCCTAGGGGCCGACTACGTTGATTTCATGCGTTACCCCGTTGTGCTGGGACGCCCCACTCATATGGTGGCGGGGCTTCACGTTTTGCTCGGTTTTCTCGCGGCATGGTTATTGATCTCCGCGATCTTGCGCCGTGGGCCGGCGCGAAGTTGGGCCGCCGCCGCGGGCCAGAATTCACCCACGGCATTTACTCAGAATGCTTGCCTTGTTGGGTTTGGCGTCGTCTTCACCGCGACCTTCCTGCCCGTCTATCGACATTACATGCTGATTACGTTTCCCCTAATGTTT
The DNA here is from genome assembly GCA_964515185.1 of uncultured Alcaligenaceae bacterium. Classification (GTDB taxonomy): domain Bacteria; phylum Planctomycetota; class Planctomycetia; order Gemmatales; family Gemmataceae; genus CAZESP01. The sequence goes on along the minus strand of CAZESP010000003.1, from coordinate 115,790 downwards.
GTCTGGCTGGCGCGAATGGCATTGCGTCATCAGCGCCCGATTGTGGGAAACCTGACCGCCGGCCGTATCGGGCTGATGTCGCTTTGGTCGGCACAGGCCATTCTGTCGGCGACGTTCCTGCTCTACATCCACGAAAATCCGCGCTCCATTCGCGGCGACTACGGCATCCCGTACCGAGTACAGGTCCGCGAAAACACCGGCTACGCTAGCGGAATTCCAACGATTCCGTAGTTGCCTCTGCCCCTGCCGAACTACTTCGTTTGCATCAGCGGGCGCAACGCCAACAACCCCAGCCACGGTCCGGGAGCCAAGATCCAAGCCACTCGCGGGCCAAGATCATCCCAACAGGCCGCCACGGTCTGAATCGCAAGCGTCGTAATGAGGAAGCCCACGCCGTTTTGCACGGCCAATGCCGCCCCCACTTCCTCGCGACCGCAGGCCGTCGCGGAAAGCGCCGAGAATTGGGGCGAGTCGGCAACGACCGCGACACCCCAGACCAGGAGGATCGTCAATTTCACGATGACGTGAGCCGAACCAAGCATGGGATAGACCAGGCAGGCGATGCCCGAGATGAACAGTGCGATGGCCGCGACGCGAGCGCCGCCGATACGCCGGCTCAGCATTCCTCCAACAACACAGCCAATCGCGCCGGCGGCCATGATGGCGAAGGCTCCGATCGCAGCCGGAGCTCCCTCGGAACCGAGGACCGCGGCGACCATCACGGGAACGAGAAACCAAAAAGCGTACAGCTCCCACATGTGACCGAAATAGCCGAGCGCGGACGCCCGAAACCTCGGTCGTTTGAAGACGCCGGCGATGGCTCCCCATCGGGGCCTGATCGGCACGGGTGACGCCGGCCCGTCCCCCAGCCACCCGACCAGGCCCGCCGCGATGAGAGCAAACACGGAAGCCGTTAGGACCCACGATTGCCATGGCCACTGATGCCCAAGGCCGCGTATCAGATGAGGCGATGCCGTGCCCAAAGTCAGTGCGCCCACCAACCAAGCTAAGGTCTCGCCGGCCCGTTGCGGCGCCCAGGTGACGATGAGTTTCATCCCCAGCGGATAAACTCCGGCCAGTGCCGCGCCGGTGATCAGTCGCCAGATGAATGCGTCGATGAGGTTGGAACTGAGCAACGCGAAGCCTGCGTTGGCGACGGAAGCGGCGACGGCCGAGACCGCAAAGATCCGGCTGGCGCGCCACGCATCGGCCCACCCGGTAAGGGCCACGGTCAGCGTTCCCAGGATGAAACCAACTTGCACCGAACTCAGCAGCGCCCCACGGCCGCCGGGGCTGAGGTCCCATTCTCGCGCCAACGCCGCCGCCGCCGCGTTTCCGCTGAACCATACTGACGTGCCAAAGAACTCCGCCAGAACGATTAACGCCAGCGCTCGATTCATGATGCCCCCTTTGCTATGTCTCCGTTTGGGGGAGATTACGCGAAATCGTGGCTGGTGTCTCGCGGCCAAGCATAGGCCGATTCCTCTACGCCTCATAAATCAGACTTGAAGGGCCGTTTCGATCGGACGCGAGTCGGGAGGCCGCGAATGCAGTTCATGGGTTCCATTCGCAATTGGGTGCGGCGCAATCTAGGCTGGTCGAATACGCGCCACGCCTGGGAGGAGCGGACCGCTTCTCTCGGTTGGCTTGTTGGGGTCATCCTCCTTGTTCTGCTAACCCAGGGCGTGATGTGGTGGTGGCGAATCGTCCTGTTCGGGGCGTGGGTCGGCGTGCTTGGCGTGCTCGTTCGCGGCGGCTGGGTGAAGCTCTTTGGACCGACGTTCGTCCATGAACTTCGACGTGGCTCACGGAAACGGGTGCAACTGACGCGAACCGCGTACGGGATGCTGTTACTCGGTCTGTTAACCTATTTCTGGATCGTCCGGCGCGAACTGTTGTCCGATTCGATCGACTCCGCGGCGGGCCAAGCGAGGCTCGCGGAGACCTTTTTTGCCGTGTTCATGGCGGTGCAGGGTCTCATCGTCCTGTTCATGACACCCGCGACCGTTGCCGGCTGCATCGCCGAAGAGAAGGAAAAACGCACGCTTGACTATCTCCTGGCCACCGACCTTCGAGGGCACGAGATCATCTCCGGAAAACTGGGGGGCCGGCTCGCGAACTTGGTTCTGTTTCTGCTCACCGGGTTGCCCGTGTTGAGCATCTTGCAACTGATCGGCGGCATCGATCCGGGTCTGTTGCTCGCGGGGTTCGCGGGTCTGGCCCTGACCATGCTGGGGTTGGCCGGCTTGAGTATCGCGTGCTCGGTTCGCTATCGCAGGCCCCGCGACGCGGTCTCTCTGACGTTCTTAATTCTGTTAGCATATATGGCGATCACGCCGGGGCTTTGGATCATCGGATTTACCCGGGTTGGTTCTTACAGCATCACCCTCTTCGGCCGGCTCTGGACTTGGTATGACCTGGTCGATCTGACCAATGGCGGAAACCCTGCGTGGGCCGTCGGCTCGGTGATCTATGCGATCTCGACATCGAAGCCTCTGGGTGACGTTCTTTGGCCGCTGCTGACCCGGTACTCCGTCTTTCAACTGACGATGTTTGCCGCCGGCACCATTTGGTCCTCGCTGCGATTGCGATCACTCGCGATGCGCCATGCCGAGGGCGTCGTGCGACGCAAACGCGATCGCTCGATCCGGCGTTTGAAGTCGATCGGCTCAGCACCCATGTATTGGAAAGAAGTCTATCTCGAATATCGGCGTCGAGTCCATCCGTTGATGCGCCTCGTGGGTGCCATTGTGATCTTGCTTTCGTTTGTGCCGGCCATCCTGATTGTCTATCAACATTGGCGGGAGATTCTCATATCCCCTCCGCCATTTCTGATTCGCAACGGGTACTCGCAGCCTTTGTATGCGTTTCGACGTGAGCTAAATGTTTGGGCTCGCATCATGTCCATCTTACTGGGCACGATCGGCCTAATTTCCGTGGCCGTTCGGGCATCGGGGAGCATTGCCGGAGAGCGTGCCAAGATGACGCTCAACGAGTTGCTGACGACGCCTCTCTCCTGCCGCGAGATAATCTTATCAAAGTGGTATGGAAGCATCGTCTCGGCGCGGCGGTTTCTGCCGTGGGTCATCTCGGTGGCGGCTTTCGGGTTTCTCTTTGGAGCCGTGAGCATTTTCGGTATTATCGCCGTGTTCATCGCATGGGTTATCTATGCTGGTTTCTTTTCAGCCATCGGCATTTTTCTATCAGCATCGGAAAACTCCACGACCCGATCGAGCATGGCAACATTGGGAGTAAGCCTCTTCTGTCTCGGCGGACATTGGGCCGTCGGTGCGGCCCTTTGTTATGTTCCCTTTTCATACACGTCGAATCATGAGATCATGCGTCTCATGGCGGCGTTTCAATTCGGGTTTACGCCTCCCTGTGTATTTGCCATAACACCGATAGTGGACATTGCGGATCTTATCGATTTCAACCACCACGAATTCATGTATCCCTTCTTCAGTGCTTTCAACCTGATCTTTTGGATTGCCGGCATGGCCGCAATACTAGTCCTCGCTCACAGGCGTCTCGTATTGGCGACGAATCGGGCTCCGATAGCACCTCGAAAACCGTCAATGGCGTCCGCGAGGCCCTCGGCAGGTATCAACGCAATCGATGAGGGCGCGTAAATGGCGGCCGCGTGGTTTCGGCGACTCGGTTGGTCGAATAGCCGGCAGTCGTGGATGGAACGAGGCGCCTTCGCGGCTTGGCTCGTGCTGGCCGGGACCGCAACATATTTCGCCCGAGGATGGACTCTGGGCGGCCGCGTCATCGCAATCGCCGGAATGCTCTTGCTCTTGGCACTGCTGTTGCGGCGCGGCTGGTTGAAACTTCTGGGACCGGTATTCTTCCATGAACTGCGACGGGGCGCCCGCCGGCGCGTGCATCTGCATCGCACGCTGTTCACGTTGAGCCTGTTTCTCGGCCTTTTTTATGTGTGGGGCATCCGCGGGGAAATCGGCGAAGGTGAGGCTGACACGGCACGCCATCAGGCGTCGGTGGGGACGGCCTTCTTCCTGGTCTTCTTCGTGGTTCAATTGGCCATCGTCATGTTCGTGACGCCGGCCGCCGTGGCCGGCGCGATCGCCGAGGAAAAAGAACGCAAGACCATTGACCTGCTATTGGCGACCGATCTGCGCGGGCGCGAAATCGTCTTTGGAAAACTCGCGGGACGCATGACCAATCTCTTGCTTCTGCTCATCGCTGGATTGCCCGTGTTGTCGGTGATTCAATTGCTCGGTGGAATTGAACCAGCGTTATTGTTGGCTGCTTATGCCGTGGTGTTTCTCACTCTCGCGGGCCTCTGCGGTCTGAGCATGTTCGTATCGGTGGGAGCGAAGCGCGTGAGGTCCGCGGTGGCCATGACGTTCCTGTGTTATGTTATTTATCTGGTTATTTCCGCAGTCTTTCCGGCGTTTCGACTCACATTAGCCGCTACCTGGAGTGTTAGCCTCGGTGGAATGTCAATCGACTACGATGATGTCGAGCGCGCTTTTTGCGGCGGAAACCTGTTCGTGGCAGCGGTCAAGATTATGAGCGCGCTGGATTCAGGGACGGCGGTTGCGGGCGTGTTATGGCCGATCTTTCAATGGTATGCAGCGTTTCACCTTGTTGTATTCGTGTTGGGGAGCGGTTGGGCGGCGTTTCGGATGCGAAGTTTGGCGCTGGATCAGTCGGGCGGTGCACCGCGCCGGAGGCGGTATCGGACACCAATTCGCCGGCCCTCGATTGGCAACTATCCAATCATCTGGAAAGAGATCTTTGCCGATTCCACCAAGCGATTGCCGTGGCTCGCGAGGATCATCGCGGGTCTGATTGTTCTCGGTTCGTTCCTGCCGCCCGTAATTATCATTTACCAATTCTGGGACGAGTTATCGATTCAGCCTCCGTTTGCCAGGGGTCGATCGACGTGGAACAATCCTTGGTTCAATTTCCAGTTCGCCATCAGCATGTGGTTTCGGACGTTTTTTGTCATCGTGGGATGTATCTCCTTAATGGCCGTCGCTGTGCGGGCCGCCGGCGCGATTAACGGGGAGCGAGAGAAGCGGACGCTGAACGAATTGCTGACGACGCCCTTGTCGGCATTCGAGATCGTATTGGGAAAATGGCTCGGGAGTTTGTTCGCAGTGCGCCCGCTGCTGCTGTTATTTGGGTTGGTCGCGTTTGCAGCTTTGTGCATGGGCGGGTTGCATCCGGCTGGCGTGGTGCTGGCCCTCATTTCCTGGTTGATTTTCGCGTCGTTCTTTGCCGCGCTGGGGATCTGGTTTTCCATCCACGATCATTCGCAACTTCGTTCGATTGTCATCACACTTCTATTGACGCTTTTTTTCGGCGGGGGGCATTGGATCGTGATGGGGTTACTCGTCTATTGGCCGCTCAATGTCTTCTATCCTCAGAACGACGTGACCGATTGGCTCGTCTCCATTGAAATGGGATTCACGCCGCCGGTCGTCTTGGCCGTAGCGCCGTATGCGGGCGTTGAAGAGCTTGAGCGTTTTTCAAACGAAGACTGGCGGCCCGTCTGGATAGGTGCGATCGATCTGGTAGTTTGGTCTGTGGCAGCAGCGGCGCTTATGATTGGTTCGTGCGTTCGATTCGCTTTCATAGCCAATCGCATGGACAGACGGCCGAGACCGGCGCCTGATACGCAGGCGGGCTAGAGTCTCAATGTTAGAGATCGTTTCAACCCACATCATAGTTCCGTTAACGCCTGGAATTCAGGGATGAACATGAGTTGTGAAACCGTCTCGAAGAAATCTTGCTCCAAAAAGTAGCACGGATTTCCCAATCCGTGCTCGCTTGTCACGAATTGGACGGATCAGGAAATCCGTCCTACGAATCGAGTTCGTCACGAATTGGACGGTTTAGGAAATCCGTCCTACGAATCGAGAGACCGTTTCAGAATCACAGTTGGGTGCCCCAAAACCCGTCGCATTCAGGGATGAACATGGGTCATAAGACCGTCTCTATCGTCCGCCCATCCCCGGTCCGCGCGACATTAGACCCGATGATGCTCCGCGGGCCAGCGCGATCAACGGCATGACATCAAACGTCAGACCAAAATTGTTGATAAGCGGATTGTAGCTCACTCCCATCGTCAACTGAAGATCGGTGCCGCTCCGCGTGAATTGAAACGAGTGTGATAGGCCGCGGCTGATGCCAAAATCGTATGCCGTGCTCGCGGTCATCGCGTATTTCGGGCTAAACACATGCGTCACCGACGCGATCACCATTCGGCTGTCGATCGGATCGACATGGCGATAGCCTAGGTAGAAATTCGTGCGGTCGGGGCGGTTCAAACCCACGCCGACGGTCATGACACGCGCGCCGTCGGTAAATGGATCCCACCACCCGCTCGTTTCAATCGACGTCCGATCACCGACGTTCCAGACGGTGCCGGACTCGACGAATCCGACTGTCGAGCCGAAATTATCGCGATTGGCATTCGGGAATAACGAGACGCTCAATTCCGACGTCATCACGTCTACGGTATGTTCGCTGCCGGCGAAGCCGCGCTTGGTCTGATACCGTTGCCGTATCCCCAATTGAAATACTTGAATCTTGTCGAGGGTATCGACATTGGAATCGAGGAGGCGCCGAATGGCATACAACTGAGGGTTGAAAATCGGAGAAGTTGCCAGGAAGGGGCCGTGGGCGGCGTTGATGACCGGCTGAACCGGAGTGACATTTCGTATTGCTTGGTCGGTGGCGTCGTCGTTAAGCCGATCGAGTTGGGGCAACCGAGTATGCGGCGTGTCGGTCCAGGCGGCGTAATAATTGCCGGTCAGCACGATCTTGTGATACAGCCCGTTCAAGTTGAGCAAGTCGCTTCGCATGTCGGGATTGAGCCGAGACAGCGGCAAACTGGCGTAGGCGCCTCCTCCTCCATAGACCCGACCGCGCGTGGCACCCGTCAAATCGTTCGTATACTCGGTCAAGTCGAGTACGCCATAAGGCACGACCTTGATCGGGCCAACGTAGAACGGCGCCCCCAATTCCTGACGCAGATCGAAACGCCCCGTGCGATTCGGCCCGTCCGTGGCTAACAACGGCAACGCAACACCGCCACGGGCCGCATTCAAGTCGGCGTATCCGGCACTCGCTCGAGCGTTGTAGGTGAATCGGTCGAGGAACGATTCGCCGATCAAGGTGCCATCCGCGTAGGGAAGCCAAGCCGTCTCGGTGACCCATGACCGGATATTTGGCTTGACGAGCAACGAAAACGCCGCGTTCTCACGTTGCCGCGTGAGATAGGCGAACGTCTCCTGGTTGCGTTCCAGGTCGAATTCAGGCTTGTAGTACGACTCGAGGAAATTTGGGTCGCTCAAGTAGGATGCCTGCCCCTGGAACTTGAACCCGGCAGGCAACTCGTGATAGTGTTGCCAAAAGACGCGCCCGCGGAAGGTATCCGGGCGAGGCAGCAGTGGCCGAAACTCGCCGAGGATGTCGATGCCGTGATCCCAGATTCCGTAGAGCTTGAAGTCGCCGGTATAGCGGCCTTCCAGACCCCACATATTCCTTCCGGCGTATTCGCCCATGGTTCCAATCGCCGGGCCGCGACGGCTGAGGTAGTCCACGGCCAGTTGCCAGCGGCGCCCGGGAGCTGACTCGAAGCCGATGAGTTCCAAGAGATCGAACGTCGTGTACAGTTGCCAGCCGAAGATGCCGTCGCGACGAACGGCGATCTTGTCGAGTGGCCCGAGCGGGTCGTTGATGTTGCCGCTGATGTGGGGCAAGTAGAAGATCGGGAAGCCACCGGCGCGGAGAACCGCCCCGTCGGCGTCGTAGAAACGGTCCATCGCCTCGACCGGGGCGCCGGTGTCTAGGCTGCGAATGGGCCGGCCGAAAATGGTCCGGCGCAGCCCGCGCCGCGAGAAGATCGACGCCTGCTCAACCTGGACCAGCAGCCCTGGGTCGGAGGGTAGACGGCTCGAAAAAAACTCCGCCCGCGTGGCCCGAAACTCGTTCGGCCCGACCTGTAACAATTCATCGGCTCGCAGGTGGAACGGGCTGGGAATGTCAGATCGCACCAACTCCAGATCGGCTCCGGTCGCGACTGCGACATTCCGGCTAACGTCATAATAAATCTCGTCGGCGCGAAGCGTCCGATGCTCGCCCGGCACCGTCGATCGGATTTCGACATTCCCCTGTAGATAGAACTCGCTCTCGCGGCCGCTGGATCCTTCGAACCCTTGCATGCCGCGAGCCATCTGATCACCGTTGGCCCGGCTCCAAATGATGACGTTGTCCGCTTCGATATCGACAAGTCCAATTTGCTGGACGTTGCTCACATGGAGCACGACCCCGCCGGTGACGATGTACGCCTTTTCTCCGGTTGGCAATTGAATCGAATTGGCGTTGAACCATCGCCCGTTGCGAGGCGAAATCTGAAACACGCGCTGCGGCACGGGCGCCGCGGGCATCACGGTCACCGGTTGCTGTGAAGGCGGAACAGACGGCAATTGTGGTAACGAGCTGGGTGGCCCCGGCGGTGAATCGAGCAAGGGCGTCGTGGGCCGACTCGGCAACGGCAACACGGGCTGGTCGGCTCGATCATCGAGAGGCGGCGGATCGAGTCTGGGAACATCCGGCAGCGGCGACGTGTTCGCTTGGGCCGGTTGGACAACGGCGCTCCCCGGCGGCTCGAGTGCTTCCCTGCCTCGTTGCACAAACGGGTCAGTCGCCAATTCACCGGGGACGATTCGTCCACCAGCGGATCGGAAATCAACGCGTGCTCGTGTTCCGAGGATGACCAGTGCTCGATCGCCCGTTTGCCGAAACGGCCCATTCTCTACCGTCACGTCCTTCTCAGCATACAGTTCGACGCGGTATGTTCCGTCCCGTCCGAATCGCCCGGTATCGATGCGGGCGACCACTCGATTGGCCCGGAGCTGAACCACGCCCTGTTCGACAAGCACGCCGCCGACGAGTCGATAATACTGGGAGCCTCCCTCGGTCTGCGTTGTGATCTCGTCGGCAGTTAAGCGGATTTCGATGGAACTGCGACCGCTGAATGTGTCGAGGCGCAACATCTCCTGTGCGATGGCGTAGCGTGTCGCCACCATCGCCCATAGTGCCAGCGCGCAGCGGATCGCCAAACGTCCGACCACGGCGCCTCCTCTGCGCCTGAACCTTGATCCAAAAGGGTGCGGACTTATAGGCCGATGTCGAACTGTGTCAAGCCGAGTCCTTCATGGTTGCCGGACCCGCTGCAATCGACACAATCGCTAAAGTCTTGCTGGTTTCCGTCCGATGTTTCCGGCGATGGCTCGACGGAACATCAAGGGCCTCTGGTAAGGCGAATGAGCGACGCCGTCCCCAGCCGCGACGCTGACGGGCGACCACTACGAACATTGGCGTTCGTGGCGGCGGCGGGGTTTTTTCTCTTCGCGAACGTCGGCTGTGCCACCTTCGGCCATCACGAGTCGTACCCCTTCTCCAAGCCGGATCCTCGAGACGCTTTGCCGGTCAATGTCACCGAGATCTATACAGTGGCTTGCCCTGATGTGATCTCGATCGAATTCCGGGAGCGGCCCGGCTGGAACGTCCAAGTTGCCGTCGAACCGGATGGCGAAATCGAACTCGGTCGAATAGGGCGGGTCCGCGTCGAAGGGTTGCCGATTCCCGAAATCGGACCTCGAATTGCCGAACGCGCCGGACTTGCTCCGTCAAGCGTCCAGGCTCGCGTCGCGTCCTATCGCAGTCGCCAGTTGTATCTCTATGGCCAAATTGGCGGAAACCAGCGAGTGCTCGATTACCGCGGGCCGGAGACCATTGCGGAGGTGCTGAAACGAGCCGGAGTATCCGAGACGGCCGCCCTCAATCAGATTCACGTCGTTCGCGCTCGCGTCGCCGAAGGGGGCAAGCCGGATGTCTACCCCATCGATCTGAAGGAAATTCTCAACGGCAAAGACGATCGAACGAATCTGCGAGTCAGACCGCTCGATCATATCTACGTCGGCGAAATGCCCCGAGCGCAATTGGGCCGCGTCTTGCCGCCGATCGTGCAACCTGTCTATCGCTTGTTCACTCGTTGGTTTGGGAAGATCCGAGAACCCGCGCCGGTTGATGTCTCCGCGAGCGAGGCTCCGGTGAACGATACAGAGACGCCGGCGAATTCGCGTCGTTGGCGGCGGCGATCTGCATTATCCCAAGGCGCCAATCCCGATCCCGCTCCCCCACGGAATTCGCCGGATGTGAATCGGATCGAACCTTATCGATTCGATGGTGGAGCTGGGATGCGGAACCCTTCGAATACTCCCGGAACGCGGTAGCCTCCGCTGCCCCAAGGTGTTTGCCACCAAGCGCCATAGCCGGGACGGTATGACTCTTGCTCGAATCCGCGAGGGGTAACTCGTTGGCGAAAGAAGCCTGGCTCGACGTACCACCCGTCAGCCGCATGGGGCATGGCGCGAGTCATGCCATAACCGGGGCGGATCGCCGAGTAGGTCTTGTGGCTCGCAGTCGAGTTCATGAAATGTCGGTAGGCTGGGGAAACCGGTGGGACATCCTCGACCACCGGGGGCTCGGCCGTTCGCGGCGGTTGCCCACCGAAGCTTACCGCGACTGCGCTAAACAACCCAGCCAACGTGGCGAGAATCTGGGAACGCATGGCAATTCCTCCTGAGGTGCGTGTCTGGGTCAAGAATGCGGATGGCCACGATTCTTGCGCCCATGTCGATTGTCGCGATCTTGTTTCGAAAGACCATCGTATCGATGGTGTCGGCCGGTCGAGTGACCGGCAGTAAAGGACCGAATCAGTAGATAGTAAGTGAACGAGCGTCTCCCAGGTTGCAAGGAGTGGCAACATGGCCCGATGGCGAAGCATCGCGATCTTGGTTGGTCTTGTGGTCTCCGGTGTCGCGACGGCGCAGACGCCGGCTCCGAAGTCCGCCGCCCCCGCGCTCGCGATTCCGTCGCCTGCGCCCCCCTCAACAACGGCGCCGGTTGTGGCGCCGGCCCACATGCCGGCCGAGACCTATTACTATGTGCCCGGTGATGCCGCCCCGTGCCTGGAAAAAGAACGTCGCGTCGGGCCTTTGCAACGGCTGGCCATGCAACCGCGCCATACCGGCAACTGCCTTGGCTGTGGAACTTTTTGGACCGAAAGTCGCTTCGTGTGGGGGTCGTGCCGAGCCTTCTTTGGCGAAGGCCGATACGTACTTCCGCCCAAACGATGCTGCCCCGATTAGGTCGCCCTCACGATCCCCGTACCGAGCCGCCGGACTTCTCACGGCGGCTCGTTCGCTTTGGAGACCGCATGCCTCACCGGTAGAATTCACCGGGGAGGTGAATGATGGCGACCCTTGACCCCGTCTGTGGCATGATGGTGGAACCCGCGACCGCGGCGGGTTCTTGGAACCACCAAGCAACGACTTATCACTTTTGCTCGCTGGGATGCCGCGACAAGTTTCAACGTGACCCGGAGAAATACCTGGCACATGCCGCCGAGGGCCGTTTCGCGGGACATCATCATGAGTCGGTGCCCCTCGATCGTTCGCCGACCGCGGGCACGCGGGGAGTCCGATACATCTGCCCGATGTGCCCCGGTGTCGTATCTGATCTCCCTGGACCTTGCCCCAGATGCGGCATGGCGCTCGAACCCGAACGGGTCGCCGCTGATGAAGCCGACAACCCCGAACTGGTCGACATGGCGCGCCGGCTGAAGTTCGGCACAATCATCGGGGTTCCGGTCATCGTGTTGGCGATGGCCGACATGTTCCCGGGCCGGCCTGTGACTCATTTCCTGTCGATGCGTTCGATCTTGGCGATCGAAGGGGTGCTGAGTACGCCAATCGTTTTTTGGGCGGGCTGGCCTTTCTTTGTGAGAGCATGGCATTCACTGGTCAATCGCTCGTTGAACATGTTCTCATTGATCGCGCTGGGTGTCGGGGCGGCGTATCTGTTCAGCGTGGCGGCTGTCTTGGTGCCCCATCATTTTCCGGTTGGGTTTCAGTCGCATCACGGTGTTGAAGGCTACTTCGAAAGCGCCGTTGCGGTGACGTTGCTCGTGTTACTCGGACAGGTGTTAGAGCTTCGGGCTCGCCGCAGCACCGGCGACGCGATCCGCAAACTGATCGGCCTGACTCCGAAGACAGCACGAATCGTGTTGCCCGATGGACGTGAAGAAGATCTCGACGTTGAACTGATTCAGGTCGGGGATCGGGTTCGCATTCGGCCGGGGGAGCGAGTGCCCGTGGATGGCGTGGTTCGCGAGGGCCAAAGCGCCATTGACGAATCGATGGTAACAGGGGAACCGATTCCCGTCGCACGCAAGCCGGGAGACAACGTAACCGCGGGCACGTTGAATGGGACCGGGTCGCTGGTGATTGAGGCCGAGCGAGTCGGTGAGGGGACCCTACTGGCGCAGATTATTCAGCTCGTCTCTCATGCTCAGCGGAGCCGCGCGCCGGTCCAGCATCAAGTCGATCGTGTTGCCGCTTGGTTTGTGCCCGTTGTTGTCGTGTTGAGTGGGGCGACGTTTCTCCTCTGGGCGATATTGAGCCGCGAATCGGGCTTGGCGTACGGGCTGGTCAATGCCATTGCCGTCCTGGTGATTGCCTGCCCGTGCGCTTTGGGCTTGGCAACGCCGATGGCGGTCATGGTGGGATCCGGTCGCGGGGCCGAGTTGGGCGTCTTGGTTCGCAATGCGGCCGCCCTCGAAGGCTTGGCATCCGTCGATACCGTGGCCTTCGACAAGACGGGGACTCTGACCGTCGGCAAACCGGACCTCGTCGCGACCGAGCCGGCCGCTGATTGGGATGAAGCGACGTTATTGCGCGTGGTCGCGGCTCTTGAACGACAAAGCGAGCATCCGTTGGCCGACGCCATTGTCCGAGCAGCCGCGTCGCGGGGCCTTGAAACCTTGCCGGTTACGGATTTCGTCGCCGTCTCCGGCGAAGGGATCCGCGGTGTCGTCGATGGCCATACCGTTGTCGCCGGGTCGGCGGCGTTCCTCAAGAACCAGGGCATCGAAGGCGCGAACGATGAGCGGGCGTTGGACCATCGGCGAAGGGGCCAGACGGCGTTGTTCGCGGGGATCGACGGGCGCATGGCCGGAGTTCTTGCCGTTGCGGACCCGATTCGCCCAACCGCTGCCGAGACTCTTTCGCGATTGCGGCAACTGGGTCTTCGGCTCGTCATGCTTACGGGTGACCATCGAGTGACGGCGGAGGCCGTGGCCAATGAGTTAGGCATTACCGAGATCGCCGCTGGGGTTCGGCCCGCGGACAAAGCCGACCATATCGCGCGACTCCAATCGCAAGGGAGGCGGGTCGCCTTTGCCGGTGACGGCATCAACGATGCACCGGCCCTGGCGGTCGCCCGTGTCGGTATCGCCATGGGAACGGGCGCGGACGTTGCCATCGAGACCGCGGCGGTGACCTTGATTCACCCCGATGTCCGGGGTGTGGAGCGAGCCATCCGACTTGGGCGAGCAGTACGTTCAACCATTCGTCAGAATCTCGTTATGGCGTTCCTTTACAACGTGTTGGCCATTCCCATCGCGGCGGGAGTCCTGTGGCCGATTACCGGCACGTTGATTAGCCCAGCCATCGCCGGCGCGGCGATGAGTTTGAGTTCGCTGTCGGTCATTGTCAATGCGTTGCGACTTCGCCGCGTTGCCGGCTAGCAATCCTTGACGGCCAATGCTGCGGCTATGCCATCGCGAAGGTGGGGGTAGCGAAATACGACGCCCAGTTCACCGGTGATGCGGTTACTGGCGATACGGCGATTGTTGGATTCGGGCGACGGGATAAATCGCGGCTCGGGCGCGTTGAGCTTGGCCGCCAGCGTCGAATAGAAGTCGCGTCGCCGAACCGGAGAACCGTCGCTGACGTTGAAGATCGCCCCCGGCCCGCCGTGGTCAATGGCCGCCAAGACCGCCGTGGCACCGTCCTCGACATGAATCAGATTCAGCCATCCATCCGGGTCGGCCGCGATTGGCTCGCCGGCTTCAATCGCTCGCTGCCGAAACAGGCGCCCCGGACCATAAATGCCGGCAAACCTCAGGATAATGGCGTTGGGTCGATGCCGGCGCACAATGCCCTCCGCTTCGAGGACAATTCGCCCGGCCTCTTCCACGGGTAACGTGGGCGAGGTTTCGTCGACGATCTCGCGGTCTCGTTGTCCATAAACGCTTGTACTGCTGATATGAACGAGCTTCGCACCTTCGGGCAGGTGGGTCAAGAAGTTGTCCAGTCCCCGGATGTAGACGTCACGCATCGAATGGCCGGCAGCACGATCGAAGCCGACGGAATAGACGACGGCATCGGTCTTGGGAAGCGACGTTAGTGTGACGGGCTTAAGAATATCGCAGGTGATGGGAAGTATACCGGCGGCTGTCAATTCGTCGGCGCGGGATCGCGTCGTGGCAAGGACGGTGTCACCGCGGAGCCGAAGTTTCTCGGCGACAACGCGGCCCAGATAGCCGCATCCGGCGATAAGAACTCGGCGCGCCATTCGATCATTCCCCGAATAGAAACGGCCGGGGCAGCGGTCACCCGCTGTCCCGGCCGCCGGAAAAGTCGCCCGCCGATTATTTGTCGGCCTTCGGCTCAGCCTTAACTTCCGTCACAGTCTCTTTGCCGTCCTTCTTCTCGGTTTGCAGGGTCAGTTTGGGCATCCCCTTGATCTTGCTCATGGCCTTATCAAAGTCCTTGGCGGCTTTTCCCTTGGCCGAAATGAACTTGGTGTCGGCGGTGACGTTGTATTCGACGTCTTTGTCGCCAACCTTGACGGTCAGCACTTTCTTGTCGCCGTCGTACTTGACAAACGTGCCTTTGACTTCGGCGGCCACGATGGTGCCGACCAACACGAACAGGATGCAGAGCGAGCAAATCAGTTTACGCAGCATGGATAGACACTCCACCAATCGAAACATGTCAGAGCAACCCTCTAGCCCCGAGCCAGCGGGATTCTAACCAACGATTAAATGTCAGCGCGAAAAGTAACGCGTTCCGAGTCGTCGATTGCCAGCCGGTATTGCCGGCCAAACTTCGTTGTCGTCGGCAATGGCGAGGCGGGTAGCGAGCGCTTGTCCATATGCTATAATCAACAACTCGTGAGGCAAGAAGTTTCGGTCGGACCAAGGGATTCCATCAATGCGAGAATCGATTGCACGCCGGGTAGCCAACTCTCGGCATGGATTGGGGCGACTCCTTTCCGGGACGCTGCTGGTGCTGCTGATCGGGGGATTGCTCCTGGCTCAGCCTCCCAAGAAGGACGCACCCGAACAGGAAGATCCAAAGTCGAAACCCGTCAAGAAGCTGCCCGGTGAGGACGACGACACGAAAAAGAAGCCCCTGAAAAAAGTCCCGACCGAAGACGATGATCCGCCGCCCAAGCCGCCCGCCAAGAAGCCTGCCGACGAAC
This sequence comes from uncultured Alcaligenaceae bacterium, assembly GCA_964515185.1. GTDB lineage: Bacteria > Planctomycetota > Planctomycetia > Gemmatales > Gemmataceae > CAZESP01. Next base: position 100,418 of record CAZESP010000003.1, on the reverse strand, counting down.
CGAAAAAGGCACCCCCCAAGAAAGTGGTTGAGGAGGAAGAAGGCAAGTCGAAGCCGCCCAAAAAGGTCGTCGAGGAAGAAGAAGCCAAGGGGGGGCGAGCGTTCAAGCCGCTGACCGGCAATGACACGATCGACCTGTCCGCGGAGTTGCAGGCGACCCGTCACCCGGAACTGGTTCCGTTCTTCAATGCCATCGTTCATCCGCATGATCGGTTGCAACATCGCGAGGATGGATGGCTCAACGCGATGCCCGTGCCGATTTTCATCGGCGATCGCCCGAATCGTGAACCGTTCAGCTACAAGTTGATGGAACGCGACGGGAAGCCGAATCGCATCGGCTACGGGGCGGCTCGTGATCAGGTACTTCAGGCCCAACATTACGAGCAAATCATCCTCGATCGATGCCGTGACCTGCTGTCGAAGAAGCTCGAACGCAAAACGAGCGACCCGAGCTTTTTGTCGAGAATCGAACAGTACGTCGTTGTCGAGAAAGCAATTCTCGCTGGCTTGAAGTTTCACGATTCGGCTCGCGAAAGGGGTATCCGCAAGGGGACCGGCTGGGATAAGGTCAAGAGCGACCTGAACGCGATGTTGTTGGAGGCGCTGTTGGAACAACTCGGAGCCAGAACGGACGCCGCCAAAACCAAGGCCGAATTAAATCAAGCCGCCGATCTGGCGGCGCGAATCGCCGAGACGTTTCCGAACGACAAGCGCGCCCAAATCTCGGTCGTTCTTTGGAGAATGAACCGGACCGTCGAGGCGTTGGCGGGTGACCGCGACGAGGTTTACATTCAGGCACGCGACAAGTTTGTCGCCATGGAGCGCCAGTATTCGCGGATTGGCGAAACGGCCGATTCGCTCAAACCGTTGCGAGAACAATTGGAGCAGCGGGCCAAGCTCCTGCTCGATCGCGCCAAGCAGGTCGCCGCCAACGAAGATGGGCGCGCTATGGCGTTGCGGCTCTTGGAAAACGCTTCGCGAATCTGGCCGGATACGCCGGGATTACAAGACTACCAATTGGAATTGAGCCGAGCGTTTCGCCTCCTTACCGTGGGCGTGCGCAGCTTGCCGGAGCGCATGTCGCCGTTCGCCGCTCGCACCGATTCGGATCGATGGGCCACCGAGTTGATCTTCGAGAGCCTTGTGCAATCCGTGCCGGATGCCCGCGTCGGTCTGGGGTATCGCGCGGTTTTGGCCGATCGCTTGCCGCGACTGATTCCGCTGGGTCGCGAGTTTCGGTTGGCGAAAGGAACGTCGTGGACCGGCAAGGGAGCGGCCGGAGAAGTGACGACCACGGACGTGCGCGACACGCTGATTTTCTTGAAAGAGAACAAGGGGCTACGTGCCGCGGAGGGGATCGAACTCTTGGATCGCCCGCAACTGGAGGATCCCACGCGTCTGCCGCTTCGACTGGAACACGGCTACATCGACCCACTGTCGCTGATGACGTTCAAGGTCATTCCGATGGGTTGGCTCCGCGAAAAGAAGTTGTTGCCGACCGATGAAGGCTTCGCCCAGCAGCCGATTGGTAGCGGGCCGTTCATCGCGATGGGCCGAAAGATCGAAGACAACAAGGAGTACGCGGTCTTTCGATCCAACCCGGCGTATTCGCGCCGCACGGGCCGCATCGGCATGCCGCGGATTCAGGAGATTCGTTTTGTCGTCTCTCCGGCCGATCCCACCGCTGATCTCCAAGCCGGAAAACTCGATCTGATCCTCGATCCGCCGACCGAGACCGTAACGGCGCTGCGCAATCCGGACAAGAACCTTTCACGGGAAATCACCGACGTCGCATTGCCAAGCCGCCGCATTTGGATCTTGGCGATGAATCACCGCAAAGTCGAGCTTGGAGGCGACGAGGGCAAGCCGCTGCGCCGCGCTCTGGGCCACGCGATCGATCGCAAAAAGGCTCTGGACGCCGTGTTCCGTGCCGGCACGAGCTATCACCGCGAGTTGAGCGGCCCATTCCCGCCGGAGACTTGGGCGTGCCCGACAAACCCCGAACCGACACCGTTGTTCAGCGTCGATCGCGCTCAGACCTTTGCGAAACAGGCCAAAGGCGCCCCGTTCCGGTTGACTCTGAAGCACTCAACCGACCCGCGCTCGGTCAAGGCGTGTGCCGAGATCAAGCAGCAGGTAGATGCCTTGGCGCTGAGCATCGAGTTGGTACTGACACCGATGCCGGAAGCCGAACTTTTCAAGGCTGTTTGGATCGACCACGACTATGAGTTGGCTTACATTCCCCTCGACTATTCGAGCTACATGTTCTGGCTTGGTGGAATCTTCGATCCGGAGGCACGCGGGCGTGGCGATCGCAATTTCCTTGGGTACGATCCCGACCCAACGTACCTGAAGATGCTTCAAGACGTGCGTTCTCGGCGCGATTTTTCGGAGGTTCGCAAATACACTCATTTGCTGCATCACAGCTTCGCCGAGCGAATGCCGTTCGTGCCGTTGTGGCAACTCGACACGCACGCGATCGTGAGTCAAAAGCTCGTGACGGTGCCGGTGGCGGCTCAACTGGATCCGCTGACGGTTTTCGATCAGTCCGAGTTGTGGCGGCTGGAACGATAGGCCTTCGACGTACCGACGCCATCGATCGTGGGGAGTCTTCGTAATCGAAGACTCCCGCGTGTTTCCCTGATCGGCTCGCCGACCTCCTGGTGTCGATGCATGAACAGTGACGTGATGACGGTGATGGTGAGCGTATCCGGCGTGCGCGGCATCGTCGGTCGCGGGTTGACGCCGGACCTTGCCATGGCTTACGCGTCGGCCTTGGCCGGAACCGTTGACGGAAAGCGGTTGGTTGTTGGGCGCGACAGCCGGCCCAGCGGCGAGATGTTACGCCACGCTGTTTTGGCGGGCCTCATCGCAGGCGGGTGTGACGTCGTGGACATTGGCATCGCCCCGACGCCAACCGTTGGCCGAGCGGTGAGATTTTTCGATGCGGCCGGCGGGATTCAGATCACCGCCAGCCACAATCCGGCTCCGTGGAATGGCCTCAAACTCTTCGGCCCCGACGGTGCGGTCTTACCGGCTTCGGCGGGGCGTGACATTCAAGCGCGATTCGAAACGAAGCAGTTTCGGCGGGTCGCTTGGGATCAGGTCGGCCGAGTGCAAGCCTCGGGGGAGGCCCACGAGGATCACCTCGTTGCGGCGTCCTCGGTAGCCGACATTGACGCTGTCCGCAGCCGGTCGTTTCGAGTGTTTCTCGATGCGAATGCTGGCGCCGGCGGGCCGATTGCTCAACGATTGCTCGAATCCCTGGGCTGTACCGTGGTGCCATTCGCGTGCGCCCCCGACGGGCGATTCCACCACGAGCCTGAGCCGATCCCCGAAAATCTGACGACGATTGGACCTCTCGTCCGCGAGAATTGTGCCGATCTCGGTGTTGTGCTCGACCCGGACGCGGACCGGTTGGCTTTGCTCGACGAACAGGGGCGATGTCTCGGCGAAGAACTGACGCTGGCTTTGGCGGTTTGGTATCGTCTCGGGCAACAGCGCGGGCCGGTCGTGGTGAACATGTCCACGTCGCGAGTCTGTGCCGACCTGGCCGCGAGATTCAAAATCCCGTTTGAACGAACCGCTGTGGGAGAGGCCAACGTTGTGGCAGGTATGCGATCGGCCGGGGCAATCATTGGCGGCGAAGGCAATGGCGGGGTCATCGATCCACGGGTTGGCTGGGTGCGTGACCCGTTTGCGGGAATGGCGATGATTCTGAGTCTGATGGCCCGATCGGGGAAACCAATCAGCGTCATCGCAGCCGAATTGCCTCATTACGAGATTGTCAAGACAAAGGTTGAGATCGGCAGTGATCGGCTGACAAAGGCACTCGATGCGTTGGCCACACACTGGCCCGACGCTGCCGTGAACCGCCTCGATGGCCTGAGACTCGATTGGCCGGATCGTTGGTTGCACGTTCGGCCGAGTAACACCGAGCCGATCGTCCGAGCGATCGCCGAAGGGCCGACGCGAACCGTTGCCGAGCAACTTTGCGAAGTCGCCAAGCGGATCATCGCGGGGTGACCACGAATGGCCATTCCCAGAAATCCGGCGTCCGCGTTGCCCCACCGATGGTAGCCGCCGTTGGTAGCCGCGGGTTTTAGCTCGCGTTGGGTTTTGGAACGCAGGCTAAAGTTTGCGACTACCAGCCCGCGTTGGGTTTTGGAACTCAGGCTAAAGCCTGCGACTACCAGGGCTACCGAGCCAAATATCTAGATTTCGTGTACAGTGTCATGGATCCTTCCGGCTCGCACCTGCCGATCGTTTCGCCTAAACGAGGCCAATAATGAATCACGAACCAAGCCACTTCGCTGATCCGTCATGGGCATACTCATCTCGGCGCGAATTCCTGCGGCGTGCCGGGAATGGCGCCGGGCTGTTGGCGCTTGCCGGGTTGCTCCAAGACCGTGGATTCGGAGCCGAGACCGTTGGCGCTCGCGTGACTGGTTCGATGGCGCCGATCAATCCATTGGCGGCCAGACCGTCGCACTTTCCGCAGCCGGCGAAGGCGGTTATTTGGCTGTTCATGAACGGCGGGCCGAGCCATGTCGATACCTGGGACTACAAGCCCGAACTCGAAAAACGCAACGGGCAGGAACTCAAAGGATTCGACAACAACACAGGGTTCTTTCGCGACGCGGTCGGACCCCTGATGAAGTCGCCCTTCAAGTTCGCTCGCCACGGACAGAGCGGGGCCTGGGCGTCGGAGTTGTTTCCGTACATGTCGCGGCACGTTGATCGCATGGCGTTTATCCATTCGTGCTGGACCGACTCCAACAACCATTCGCCGGCGCTGTTCAAGATCAACACCGGCTTTTCCCGTATGGGGTTCCCTTGCGTCGGCGCATGGGTCACGTATGGCCTGGGCTGTGCCAGCCAGAATCTGCCAGCCTTCGTGGTGATGTACGACACACTCGGTCGCGGCATCCCCAAGGGCCACGCCCAGAATTGGGGCGCCGGTTTCCTGCCCGGCGTATTCCAAGGTACCGCGCTCAAGCCTCAAGGTGAGCCGATCGACAATCTCATTCGGCCGGTGGAGATGACCGACGCCGGCCAGCGGTCGCAACTGAACCTACTCGCGAAACTCAATCGTCATCGCCTCGATCAGACAGCCGGCGACGCTGAGTTCGCGGCTCGCATCGAGAGTTTCGAGTTGGCCTATCGCATGCAGATGGCCGCGCCGGAAGCGATGGACCTCTCCCGCGAATCGCTGGCCACTCATCGACTCTACGGCCTGGACAACTCGAAGTGTACCCATTTTGCCAAGCAGTGCCTGATCGCCAGACGGTTCGTCGAGCGAGGTGTCCGGTTCGTGCAGATTTATTCCGGTGGGATGGAGAATCAATTGAGTTGGGACGGCCACAACGACATCGCCGGTAACCATCGCGGCTTCGCTCAAGAGACCGATCAACCCGTAGCGGCCTTGCTGACCGATCTCCATGCTCGCGGCTTGTTAGACAGCACGCTCGTCATCTGGGGCGGGGAATTCGGCCGGCTTCCCGTCGCACAGAAATCGGCGACGCCTGGCCGCGACCACAACCCACACGCCTTTACGACGATCCTCATGGGTGGAGGCGTCAAAGCGGGCGTGTCGTATGGCCAAACAGACGAAATTGGCTTGAAAGCCGTCGTCGATCGGGTTAGCGTCAACGATCTTCATGCGACGATCTTGCACCTCATGGGGCTGGATCATAAGCGGCTGACCTATCGCTTTAACGGGCGCGACTTCCGGTTGACCGACGTGGCCGGTGTCGTGGTGAACGACGTGATTGCATGACGGAACAAAGCGCGAGAGAGTGACACACGACATTGAATCGTTCTTGCAATCCAACTCGAGGGGAATCCATGCGGAACATGGCACGACTGGCAGGATTGGCTCTGGCGGCCGGCGTTTTTCTCGTCGCGGTTTTTGCCGCGCCCGACGACAGGCTTCCGAAGATGAAGTTCAACGATGTCCGTGAAATCGCTCCGGGCGTCTTCTTCCGATACTCCTCAATCAGCGCCACCGACATGTCGATACCCTTCGGCGGCAGCAACCACGCGTGGGTCGTGTTCAAGGACTATGTCGTCGTCATCGACGCCAATTTCCCGAAAGAGGCCGGCGACGTCATTCAGGCGATTCGGAAAACGACCGACAAGCCGATTCGTTATGTCCTCGACACGCATCATCATGGCGATCATGCCTATGGCAATGCGGTCTGGGCCAAAGAAGGCGCCAAGATCGTCGGCCAGACGTTTTGCGCGCGGACACTGAAAACCAAAGGTCCGAGCCAATGGGCCGATGCCGCAAAGGGTCGCAAGGACATTGCTGAGAGCGAACTCAAGCAGGTCGACATCAACTTTGATGAGGAGTATGTGCTCAAGGATGAGACACAAGAAGTGATCTTCCGGCACCTCGGACATTCACACACTGCCGGTGACGCCGTCGCGTATCTGCCGAAACACAAGATCCTCTGCACGGGCGACGCTTGCGTGAACGGTGCGTTCAACTATATGGGCCATTCCAATTCGGCGTCCTGGATTCGATGTTTGGAAAAAATGCAGGCGATGGATGTGAAAATCGTGTTTCCCGGCCACGGTCACATTACGGGGCCGCAGTTGTTGGAAACGCAGAAGCGCTACTTCGTCGAACTTCGCAAATTGGTGAAAGACGGCATTGACGCCGGCAAGAAGTTGGATGAGATCATCGCCTCGGCTGACCTCCCCTGGTACAAGGAATGGACCGGCAAGGCCGTCAAGGAGAACCGCGACAACATCAAGCACGTCTACGACGAGTTCATGGGCAAGATTGAACACGACAAACTCGGCCGAGCCAACGATGCTGCCCCTTGGCCCTACGGCGCCGGCCTGCGACTTCCTCCCGATTCAGCGATTGGCCGATAGCACTGAAGCGGGCAAGCTCGCCGCTACTTACGGTGGAGTGTTCGGACGAATTCCGGAATCCAATGCCTTGGCGGGGTTGTCCGTCTTCGGCTGGCCATCGGGATGATGGCTCTCGATACGGTGCGCCAGTTGATTGCCGATCAACGGCACCTCATGAGGGTCACCCGTGGCGACCGGGTGCTTGAGGAAGTAGTAGATCCCAGCTCCCACCATGACGGCAATCACACACATAACGACAATCGGCCGGACCGATTCGGCTTTGCGAACCACTTCCACGAACTGATCCGTAAAGAGATACGACAGGAAGAACAGCAGGCTGACCCCAGGGATCGCGTAAATGCCGTCCGCGATGATGAACTTCGTAAGCGATAGGCGATTGACGCCGGCCATGATGAAGATCGGGCTGCGAATCCCGGGAAGAAGCCGCGCGCCCAGGAGAATCCAGAAACCATACTGGCGAAAGTTGCGTTCAATGCTCTCCCGCTTCGCCGGCGGGATGAGGCGACGCTGGACCCATGAACTCTTCAGGAGTCGTTGCCCCCAGACCCGGCCGATAATGTACAGGCAACTATCGCTGGCCACGACACCAAGAATGCAGGTTGGGAGCATGATCCACCAGACGATACGACTGCTCGGATCGCTGGCGGCATGTCCGGCCAGAGCGCCGGCCGTGACGATGGCAATCTCTTCGGGTATGGGGAGTCCGAAGCCGGCGGCCAACAAAGTGACGAGGACGCCCAGGTACGCGTAGATGGCCGCTGAGTCGGGTATCACGCCGACGATCTCCAAAAATGAAACGAGAACCAAAGGCGAACGCTCCGTGTCCGATTGTAGGAAAGTTGGCATCCGGACGCAGCGCCGAAGAAAAGATGAACGCAATAGACGTCGAATTCGACTGAGAGTAAGATGCGATAGGTGATTGAAAGTGGGCAAGTGGTGTAACTGGCAGCCACGCAGGACTTAGGATCCTGTGCCGAAAGGCGTGCGGGTTCAACTCCCGCCTTGCCCACTTTGGTTGGTGGCTCACCTCATTTCAAACTTCGCAATCAAGGTCATATGGGGTTCTGGCCGACCATTCGCCGAATGATCGGCCAAAACCGGTGATCTCTCAACGCGATCGTCGAGAGTGCCCGTCGTCAAATCTGCTGTTTCGCAAATCGAACTTTGTCGAACGCTTTGTAATAGGGATCGTTCAGTGCGGAGGAATGACGGCAAGGCGCATAATGGAATAGCTCGTAGTTGGCGCCGCTGTTTTGGCAGACCGCGAAGACATCCGAAAGGAACTTGCTGGTGGGATCCGAGATGTAGACCATGTCGATGTCGCTTGGAAACGCTCCCAATTGATGATCCCGGATGTTCTTGCGATTGCCGTCCGTCTCTTCGTGGTGGAACCCGGAAACACGATAGTTCCAGATTTCGCAGCCAGCCGGCGCAATGTTCATGACGGATGCGACATTCTTCGGCAGGGCGAGGTAGCGCTTAATATATTCGTCGTCCCCAAGTTGCAACCGCTGATCGTTGAGCTTCTTCCGCTCGTGAACGAGCATCCGATTGTCGAGGCCTGCCTTGACAGCTTCGGCACCCCAGTCCTTAATCGCATCGAGAACGCCGCCATTCTGATTGCCGTGGCCCGTGTAGAAATAGAGCCGGTATGGGGTGGTTGTGAATCCGTAGCCTTGTGTGTTTCGGACCTTCCATCGGCCTTTGAAGATCTTGGGCAGGATTTTCGACGGCTTCCACTTGATCTGCTCCTGATAGCCGCCGTGAGCGAACAGGACGACCTGGGTGGCGGTTCCGCTCATGGAAATACTGATGCCGTTTTGAGTGAAAATGTTCATAGTAAGACCTCACGCAAGGATCCAAAAGCCCTCATCGGGTGGAATCAGATCGTGCCGCAAAGGTTATCAAGCGGCCCTCGCCGAAACATGCGACGAAACGACGCGATTCGCGCAGAGGAAAACGTAGCTTGGTCGAATTGTCGGTAACTTTCCCGCGAGGCAAATACCGGGCGATGGACTCGTCGGCCGGCACCAAGGTCGGGCTTGCCTAGCCTTTCGACAGGTGAGGCCGGATCATCATGTCGTAGACGACGGCACCGAGGATTCCACCCAGTAGCGGCCCCACCACGGGCACTAGGAATTGCCCGTTGCCGAAGCCGGTATTGAAAAACCCTGCTGCAGCCGCGAACAGCCTCGGGCCAAAGTCTCGGGCCGGGTTGATGGTATAGCCGTGGATTCCGCCCCAAGAAATTCCAATCGCCACGACGATCGCGCCGACCATCATCGGTTGAAACGCCGAGGGAACAAAGGGGTTTTTCGCCTCCGTGACCGCCAGGATCAAGCCGAGCAACAAAGCCGTGCCAAGGACTTGATCGATAAGGCCAAACCACCATTGGTCGGGAAATGCCGGCGACGTGAAAAAGACGGTGGCGGAGTGGGTCATTTCGGGGTCAAATTTCTGAAAGGCTGGGTAATAGTTCAGGTAGACAATTGCCGCGCCACAGAACGCTCCGGCGACTTGGGCCGTGCAATATGGCAATACCTTGCGTGCCGGAAAACCACGGAACAAGGCAAGCGTCAGCGTCACGGCTGGGTTGAGATGGGCCCCACTGACTCGACCCGCGACCACGACACCCATCAAGACGGCCAGCCCCCAACCCAGCGTGATGTTTGTGTAGCCGCCCTTGACGACTTCGCCCGGCAGATCGGTCCCAAACAGAACAACCATCGCGACAACGCCATCACCCAGCATGAGCAGGACAAAGGTCCCCAGAAATTCGGCCAGGACCTCGCCGACCAGACTGCTGTTCTCGCTCGATGACATAGCCGATAACTCCTCGCGGTTGATTCGGGGTGGTATCGCTATCTTGATAATGAGCATCGTTGCGGCGGTCGAGGCTGTTGTTTCGACACCTAGGGGCTGATACGATGGGGTATCTCGATCCATCGGCCGATTCGATCGGGGGGACAGCGTGGCACACGACCCTGACCTGACTCACAATGTCGCAACGGAACTGTCGTATCTTTACCCCAATGACTTTTCCGCACGGTACGTCCTAAGTCGTGCCGGTGTGCCCTACAACCGTATTCGCCCCTTCGGCTCGTCTCTGCCCATCGAATACTGGCTCGCGATCTGTCAGGAGCTTGAGAACGGCGCAATTCCTCTGGAAGTGCTCAAGAACAGAGCCGTTGCCGACGCCATGATTCTCGTCCTACAAGAAGCCCTGAAACAGTTCCCGGCCAATCAGATGATCCCCGACTTGGTTCGACGGCTGGAGGCCGACGCTCGCGACCGTCCCGCGCCGTCAACGACGCGAGGGCCGCTGATCGTGCTGTTTCTCTCGGGGAATCCCCCGCAGACGGATACTCTGCGAATCGGCCGCGAGCAGCGGGCCATTCGCGAGATTTGCGAGAATACCGGCGGAAGGGCGATGCAGTTTCGCGACCATTTGGCCGTCGCCCCGAGCGAGCTTCTTCAGTCGTTGGACCGATTTCAACCGGCCCTGGTCCATCTGTCGTGTCACGGTGAGAACGGATCGCTCATGCTCGAAGGCGCGGATGGGGCCTGCGAGTATGTGTCACCGGAGCAGTTGGCCGAACTCGTCGCGTCGTTTTGTGCGTCGCCGAAGTGCCGGCTTCGGGGTATCGTCTTGAGCGCTTGTCATTCGTCGACGACCGTCCAGGCATTGGCGAGGCATGTCGATTTTGCCATTGGCATGGACGAGGAGATTGCCGATCCGGCAGCCTTGGCGTTCGCAACGGGTTTCTACACGGGGCTTCGCGATCCGGCGCGCTCGATTCAGAATGCGATCGATATGGGCCGTGCCCAGATTCGGATGCTGCCGCCGCCCGATCCACTCTATGCGACTCGAAACGCCGCAGCGGGCGCCAAGGATCCCTACAGCCCGGAACGGGTCTTTGTGGCGGCTCGCGAGGGTGTGAAACTGAACGAGTTATTTCTCTAATTGTGGTGAGACCGTCTCATGACGACCGATGCCATTCGCCGACTGGCGGAAACGGCGCGAGCTCTGGCGGAGGTTTCCCCAGCACAGTTGGAATTCGAACGGGGATTGGCCCAAGCGGCCGACCCGACAAACGCCGCGGTCGTCCTCAGCGGCGATGCCGTCACGACGGTTCGCTCGCCGTGGTTTCATCGCCTCTGCCCAACGTGCCGCCACACGTTTCGGATCGGCGACATGGTCGAGCGCGGCCCAAACGGTGCCGTTCGCCATCGCGGATCGGAGTTTGCCTGTGATGCCGGCGGGCGCCCGTTGGTCGATTCCACAAAGGAACTCGCGGAGTTTTTCCAGGGACTCGATGAGGAATGGCCGCCGCCACCCGATCTGCCGATTCGCCGACTCGATCCGCAGCATCCCTTGGTTGCCATGCCGGCCGACGGTTGCCGGCGACCCATGTGCGTCGTCTGTGCCCATACATTGCGGCCGAATGACCACGTAATTATTTGCCCCTGTCACCCGCACGCGCCGGCGTGTCAGGCCGCCGTCCATCGCGACCCGGAAAACGGTCTCCATTGTTTCGAGGCGTGGAATCCGGGCGGCACGCGCGAGTATTGCCCGCTCACCGGCAGGGAGTTGCATGAACGACCGGTATGAACGCCACGGTCGCATTCCGGGTTGGCAACAGGACCAACTGTCCCAGGCAACGGCCATCATTATCGGCGTGGGCGCCCTTGGCAATGAGGTTGCGCGATTGCTCGCTTTGGCGGGCGTTGGCCGGTTGATTCTGTGCGATCCCGATCGGGTTGAATCCACCAATCTGAGCCGAACAAGCCTGTTTCGGCCGGCCGACGTTGGTCGCCTCAAAGTCCAAGCCGCCGCCGGCGCCTTGCGCGAATTGGTGCCCGAGTTACGTGTGGAGGAGCGACCGCGGAAATTGGTTCATGGAGTCGGTTTGGCGGAGATTCGCGACGCGAATATCGTCATCGGTGGCCTCGACAGCCGATCGGCACGGCTTCAGTTGACGGGCCGGTGTGCCCTGGTCAATGCTCGGCTGATTGACGGCGCGACCGGGCCTTGGAGTGGTGAGGTTCGCATTTTTCATGGCGTCGGCGATGCTTGCTACGGCTGTAGTCTGGGCGTCCACGGTCGGGCGACGGTCGATGTTCCGTGGAG
>CAZESP010000003.1:0-88303 GCA_964515185.1 uncultured Alcaligenaceae bacterium | reverse complement strand
TAACGGAGACACAGTTGCCCGATTGCGAGCCGCTTTGGGGCCGGATGAGCAGCCTCTGTTGTGGTCGCCGGTTCAGTATCGGGCGGTTTGTCGCCGGTGCGGCTATCATGACGAGCGTTGGCGCCAACCGCGGGTCGAGTCGTGCCCCCGTTGCGCCGGCCAACTATTTCCGCAGACGACCGTTGAGTTGACGAAGACGCCGGACCAAATGTCTCTGGCAGAACTTGGCGTGCCGCCGCGCGAAATCCTTCCCGTTCGATTTCCCGGGGGAATGCGAGCCGTCGAGCTAAGGCCCTAGCGAGATTCGATACGTTGCTCATGGCCGCCCGCGTATGATATCGGAGAGTTGACCGCACCGAAGTAGGCGCGTGAGTCACTGGTGCGGGCTGCGATAGAGACACTCGGCCAATCGATGAAATCCGGCGCCAGCCTGTAGAATTTGAGGTCGCGGTGCGTTATCCTCATAGCCATCGAATTTGTCCCTCGACGGTTTGCGCGCCGTCCATGATCGCCGGCGTCACCTTCGGAGGTCCAGACCATGCCAGTTGATACCACAATCGTCGATCTGTTGTCGCGAATCTTCGCGAATCAGGCCGCGGCCCAAACGCTGCTGGTTCGGGCTCATTACCCGGTCAACCTCATTCCCAATTTCACCATTCCCGTCGAGTTTTGGTTAAACGTCTGCCAGAATATTGACAATGGAGTCATGACCGGCGGGATCGACGCGGTGATGCGTGTGGCGGCCGATATGTTCCCCGCCAACGATGGACTGGCGCGGTGGCGGCAGCCCGATTCGGCGCCGGAACAACGACGAGCCACCGGGGTGACGTTATTCGTCAGCCGGTATTCCGATGTGCTGGGCCTTCTTAACACGGCTCGGCGGTTGGCGACCGAGTTACGTGTTCCTGGGAATGTCGAACTCGTGATCGCCGGTGCGAATTTCATTACGTTGAATCTCCCTCAGGCAAACGCCGATCAGGGCGCTCAACTTCGCGAAGGACTCTCGGCGCAACTCAACATCGACCCTCGGCGAATTGTCTTGGCAACGCCTGACTTTCGCGACTACATGCTCGATCGCTTGTTGGTCGAAGGCCCGGATCAACAGCAGTTTGAGCTAAGCCCCGTGCCGGCATCAACGCGATTGAAGGACATCGGCCGCGCCACCATGGACAATTACGCCGACCCGGCGGCGCCCCGCGACAAGAGCCGGGTGGCCGAGCATGTCGTCATCGACCATGTCCGGCCTGAAGGACCGCGACGCCTCAGCCCGGAGCGAACGCTCCACGAAGCCGGCGTCAAGAGCGGCGACACGTTGCGGGTGGCGCCGGAACGCCGAGCGGGGGCGATGAATCCCAACGAGACCGAGGCCGCCCGGGCCCGAGTCATGGGCGAAATCCTGGCCTATTCCCATGGCCATCCCGACTTCAAGGTTGCCGCCAACTCCGATCATGCCCCCACCGAATACACCTTCACGTTTCCGGCTCGGAGTTTCGCGCCGCCGGCGACGCCCGGAAGCGCTCCGGTGCCTACCGACCGCCACGAAGTTTTCCTCTGGTTGCCTCCCGAATTCCCAATGCTCGCGCCGATCGCGTTTTGGCAATCGTTAATCTTCCACCCAAATGTCCACCCCGAGAACGGCAAGGTCTGCTTGGGGATACTCGAAAAGCACTACACGCCCGGCCTGAATTTCGGCGAGCTATGCCAGATTCTGGTCGATATCGCCGGCTATCACAACTACGCGGTGGACGGCGTATACAACGTCGAAGCCGGCAGGTGGGCGTTGTCCCGCGTGGGTCAAGAAGCCATCGTCGCCCGCGGCGGTACGAGCTTGAATCGGCTTAACGGGCATCACGACGACGACGAAGAACCGCGACCCCTTTCCCTTCGGCCACTGCGACCATGAGCAGCGAGATAGAACTGTATCGCGGGGCGGATTTCGTCCAATTCGGGCGAATCCCCCTGTATAGCGTGCTTCGCGAAGGCATGGAACGCGTGCTTCATCGCGACCTTGCCGGCGTCGGTTTCTCGATGCTGCTTCATGCGGTTCCCGACGATGCCTCGGCGCCGCTGGGAAGCCCGGCCGTCGTCAACTTGTTGCCCGAATTTGGCTATGCCATCCTGACGCTTACCTTTCGTGGGCGTGTCATTTACCGGCATCCGCATCCGGTAGGTGAAGTCATCGTCCCAACGCTGCAGGCCGTTCTCAAAGAGGCGTTTCCCGAAGAGACCATGTGGGGTTTTTGCTTGATCGGGCCGGGGTTGCCTCGGCCGCGTGCCATGCGCCCGGAGCCGTTGGTCGAAGGGGCCGCTGCAATCGTACCGCTCACCGAAGACGAGGTCCTGCCGTTCAAGATTCGTCGCCTTCCCGACGAACCATTACCCGAAGCCGGTTTCGCCGAGTTTGGCCTCACGCCTCCCGCGGACGATCGTGCCAAGGCCACGGTGAAGGTGTTTCTGGCTGCGGCCTTGATCGACAATCTGACGAAGTCGCGAGAGTTTTCCGATCAAGTCGAGGAGGGCGGCTTTCTGATCGGTAAGGCGTTTCGCGATCGGGACAATGCCGGAGCGTATCTGATCGAGGTGACCGCGGCGCTCGAAGCCGAACACACCGGCGCGTCGCTGCTTCATTTCACCTTTACGGGTGATTCCTTCGGAGCGGTCAAGCAACTGCTCTCCACGACGTACCCCGGGCAACGCCTGCTCGGATGGTGGCACACGCACTTATTCAGCGCGACCGACGAGATGGGCCTGTCGTCGATCGACCTGAATTTGCATTTCACGACGTTCCGGCAACCATGGCAGCTTGCCGGCCTAGTCAACATCGACGAGACAGGGCGCGTCTTGCGGTTTTACGTGCGGCACGGAGACACGATGGCCCTTTGCCCACATTGGGTGACCGGTGAACGCGGTTAAGCTCGCTACTGATGTGTTGAATTGGGCGATGACCCCCGACGGCTCGCCGCCAATGGGGTTGCCCCGCGATACGGAAGAATTGGCGTGGCCCGAGGGTGAACTCGCGCACGCACTGAGCCGGCTCACGGCTGTCACCGCGGCCCGACTCCACTTGCGCCACCCACCCTTGGGTGAGGATCGACCCGTCAGCGCCGCGGTTGCCGTCATCGCCGCCGCCATCGGGTCACGCGGCATGGAGCCGTTGGCCGAGTATATCTTGCAGGTCGTGCCCGTCCGGACTCATTCGACCGAGTTGATCGCAAGGCACGGGTTGGTTGATCCGGCAATTGCATTTATGCCGCCCACCCTCGCGATCCAGTGCGTCTTGCTTTCACCGTTGTCGGCTCTCTTGCATCACCCGATGGCGGGTCAGGAGACACAGGCGCTTGCCGTGGCTGATCGCCTGTTGGAACACCCGGACGGGCGGCGGTTGCTGGTTCGGGAGTTCGCTCAACCGACACCGATCTCCGCGACTCGCCACTGGCGCGCCCAGGTCTTAGAGCGACTGCGATTGGATCCCCACGCGGGCTCCGAATTGGTCCTGGACGTTTACGAGGCCGCAATTGCCTTTCACGCCAAGGAATGGCTGGCGCAAATTGCTAAGGCTCGCGAAGGACTAACCGTCGAGAATGAGACGGTGCAGGAAGACTCGCTGGCGACCGCAAACTGGTGGGGGCCGCTGCACGCCCTCGAACGCATCGCCCCGAACTCATTGCGAGAACGGCGATACCTTGGCTATGAGTATCGTCAGGGCGTCAACTTGTTCGCCATGAAGCAGCGATTGACAGGGGTGGCCCGATGACGCGTCCTGCCCGACCACACGTTCGCTTAGTTCCGCTCGTGCCGCTGGCCGAGTTCGACGCGGTTCAATTCTGCGACGAGCCTCTGACGTTGTGCGACCTCCTTCGCCGCGCGCCGTCGCTAAGCCTCGACCCGATTGACTCCGCCCTGCTCGGAATATCCATCGAACGAATCACGATCACCAAGCACGCAGCGGAGCCTTCACAGCGTCTATATTGCCCGCCTGGTTTGCAAGTCCGCGGCGTTGATGGGCGGCCGGCGTCGCCGAACGGTCCCGCGGCTCCACCACCCGAAACCAAGGCCCCGCTCCCGCAGCCGGAACCGATTCGGCCACCGACCGAAGTGCCGCCTGACGCGGCGCTCAATCGCCACGGCTTCCCGGAGCATCTGGATGAGCGAACCGCGGTTGTGCTGGCCTATTCACGCGAGATTGAGCGAGTCGCTTCCTTCTTGCGTGCCGGTCTATCGGTTCTCGTGGAGTGTGACAAGGCCGTCGTCAAGCACCTTTGGCGCGAGATCGCTCGCAAGGCTCGTTGCGACGCCAAGGTGCTGGAGGTCCCCGACGAAGAGGAGGGCGGCCTCGTCCCGCGCGGGCTACGGCAGCGGCAAATGGCCAAACTCAAGGAACTCATTCGCTCGCTGAAGATCGGCGATGTGCTCGTCATCCCCCACCTCGATCTCTTGGCTGGTGGCACCGACAATAACCTGGCCCCGGAGGCGCGGGAATTGACCGAGCTGCTTTACGATCCTGGAACGGCAAAAGCCGGCGGCGTTGACGACCGGTTACTGATGGCATTTGTCGATCCGTCGCTTGCGATTCCCGAGGTGTTGGCGTCGCGATTCTCTGTTCGTTTCGCCGTTCGCGGCGTGCATCGCGAGATCATTTATCCCGATGGGGCCGAAAAGCTCCTGGGCGAGGCCCTGGTCACCAAGACTGAGGCGAGCCGGTTCATTGGGTTCGATCCCGCGGCCCTCTACAAGAACGTTGCCGGGATGAATCCGATTCGTCTGCGGCACGCATTGACGTATGCCGTCAAAGAGCACGCCGTCGCGGGACCCGTGAGCGTCGACAAACTGGTTCAGGCGTTGCGGGAATTCAAGGCCCAGACCTCGGCCAAGTTCGAGGTGCCGCTGGTTAAGTTCCGAGACATCGGCGGCTACGAGGAGGTCAAAGCCGAGATCGAACGGGCTTTGCGCCTGATTGCCGGCGGATTTCGATTGCCGGATCCCGAACTGCAACGGGAGTTGATCCCGCGCGGCTTCATCTTTTACGGGCCGCCCGGGACGGGCAAGACTCTGTTCGCCAAGGCCATCGCCAACCGGCTGAACGCGACGATTCTCGTTGTTTCCGGGCCTGAAGTTACCGACATGTACGTCGGCGAGAGTGAGCGTAAGGTCCGCGAGATTTTCGCCGAAGCCCGCCGCAATGCCCCCTCGGTGGTCGTCTTTGACGAATTCGATTCGATCGCGACTCGTCGTTCCGGGCGCGACGACGGCGGCTCGCGCGCCGGCAATGCCTTGGTTGCGCAGATTCTGACCGAGATGGACGGCTTTCGGCCGGATGTGCCGATGCTCGTAATCGGAACCACAAATCGGCTGGACATTATCGATGAAGCGTTGTTGCGCCCCAGTCGATTCCAGGCGATTCCCATCGGGCTGCCCGACCGAGTGGCGCGACGGGCGATTGCCGTGGTTCATTCCGACCATTTCAAGATTCCGCTGTCCGCGGCGTTGCTTGATGTGATTGCGGACAAGACCGAGGGGTTCAACGGTGACGAGATTCGGTCACTGTTTCGCGACGCTTACGTCGGGCTTCACTGCGAGGAACCGCCGCGTGCTGCCGACGCCCGTCGCTTCGGCCAATTGGTGGGGCGACTTCGCGCCGCTCGGCAGCAGCGCGACACGGAATCCACCAACCGGCGCGGGCCAACCCAAGGGGCGCCGCTGCGTCCTGGCGAACGACCCCGGCCGTCGGGAAGCATGATTACCCTCAACCCCGCCCTCGCGCCCAACGTACCAACCGTCGTCAATCCTCCCGAAGGAACTGCCCCATGACCTGGCCGCAAGATACCATCAATCGCATCAAGCGTCTTGCCAACGTTCGGCAGACCTTGAAGGGTCTTTATGTCGATCGCGATCTGCCCATCGACCTGTTAGTCCTCTCTGCGGTCAGTCAGGAGCACTTGCTGTTGCTCGGTTCACCCGGCACCGCCAAGACCGATCTGATCAATCGCTTCACCGGTTTGATTCAGGCTCAACGCTTCAGCTATCTGTTGTCGCGATTCACCGAACCAACAGAGGTCTTCGGGCCGTTAAGCCTTCCCGACTTTCAAAAGGGAACGTTCAAGATCGTCACGGCTGGGATGTTGCCCGAAGCCCAAATTGCCTTCCTCGACGAGGTATTCCAGGGCAGCTCGGCGATTCTCAATGGCTTCCTCACGTTGATTCATGAGCGAGTCTTCTACAACGGGTCCGTGCGCCAGTCCGTGCCGTTGCTGAGCCTTATTGGTGCGTCGAATACGTTGCCGGACGATGCCGTCTTGAAGGCGTTCGCGGATCGATTCGTGCTTCGAGCGCAGGTGGACCCGGTTCCGGCGGAAATGCTCGATCAACTCCTCGATCGCGGCTGGACGTCGGAAATGTCCAAGATCGAGGCGGCGGCGGCGGGACGGGCGCCGGGCACCCGCGAGTTGGGCACGGTGACGGTCGAAGATCTTCGCGAACTTCATGGCCGGCTGGGCGAAGTCAACAATCAGCCGATTCGGGCAACGTATGCCGACATCGTCAAACAACTGCGGGCCGAAGGCGTCGATATTTCCGATCGACGAGTCGTCAAAGGATTGAAGCTGATTTCCGGCGCCACCCTGCTGCGTCAAGCCGATACGTCCGAGCCGCAGGACCTTTGGCCGCTGTACCACATCTGGACTCGAACCGAGGACGTCACCACAATCCGCCAGGTGGTCGAGCCACACGTCGCGGAGGCCGGCGGTCCGGCTGTCCGTGCCGGGCGCCCCGTGACGGAAATCGAGGAAGATCTCAACGTTCTCGATGGCCAGGGAGCTGACCTTCGCCGCGAAGGAGCCATTGTTACCCACTTGGGGCGCTATAATGATCTTCGACGCGAAGCTCGCCGTGACCACGCCCAGAACGCCGCGCTCCTGGGAAGGATCGATCGATCCATTGGTCAGCTCCTCGAACGGTTGACGGTTTTGGAGACCGGCCATGTGTAATCCGAGACGAATCGTCGTGACCGCGACTCGCGACCTCTCCGAGGCCTGGCAGCACGAGGTGGCGCGAACCGTGCGGATGACCGGTCGCGCCGTGGGGTCGGCGCGAATTCGCCAGCCCATCGGTGCCTCCCTGGGCACGCCCGCTCGACGCGCCCTCGATGCTGCATTCGCGACGGGCATCCCCGGTTGGACCGCCGTCGACGAGGGTTTCCGCCATGAGGTCGAAGGCGGATATGTCGTTTATCATCCCGACGATCAAACGCTCGAAATCGTCGCCACCTGCGAGACGGAGATTGCCGTCGAGGGCCGCGCTGCCCAACAGATTCGCGGCGTCGTCCAAGGAGCCATTCGCGCCGAAGGAGTTTCGACGATCTACGACGATGGCTGGGGAGGCCGAACCGAGGCGGTTGGCCACAACGAAGCGACGGCGAGGGCCAACGAACTCCTGGATCGCGAACGGCAGAAGAAACTCGAGGAGGCTCGCCGCGACGCCGAAGCCGGAATCGCCAACGCGGTTGAAGGCTCGGCTCGCGATGCGGCAGCGGCTAACCTGCAAAACGAAGCCGCTCGTCGCGAAGCCGAGTTGGCCCGGCAAGCCACGGCTCGCCTTGATGCTGTCGGCGCTCGATGCCGTGCCGCCTTTCATGACGTGTTGGCGAGGGCCTATCGTGACGCGTTACTGGCATACGCGCGGCGCCAAAACGCCGAGGTCGTCGAATGCCGCGACGAGAACGGCGTGTTGTCCGTCGAGCTTCGCGTGCGCGGCTAGCGGGGAGATTCCGTTGACTTCAACAGCGAGCGGAACATGGATCTGACGATTCGATTCCGGTTTAACAAATTGACGGGTGAGATCGAGGAGTTTCAGGTCGATGCGGCCCGCGATGATCGGTCCAACGCGGACCACAACGCCGAACACGAACGGCTGGCCGCGGAGATTGGCCGCGTTGTCGACGGTCATCCTCGACTCATTGAGGTCGCGCCCGGCGGACACGGTTCAGCCCCCGATGCCAAGCCGATGACCGAAGAGCCGGATGCTCACCGCACGACCAGTGGCCCGATGACGCAATCATCATGACCATCGACGCAGCACTCATGCAGAAGGCGGCAAGATGCTATCTGGCGGCCAACCTACCAGACGAGGCTTGCCGATGCTTCGAGGACTCCGGCGACCATGACCGGGCCGGGCGCCTGCACGAGGACGCGGGCCGATGGCTGCCCGCCGCGGATCGTTATCACGTCGCGGGGCAATGGGTGGCGGCTGCCCGTTGTTTCTTGAAAGCGAATCGACCCGCGACCGCTGCCGATTGCCTTGTCCGAGCCGGTGATTTGGTCGAAGGCGCCTGGGTCTTGGCGGAACACGCTCATCGCTTCGTCCAAGCCGAAGAACTGTTACACCGGCTGTCGCCTGATGTTGCGGCCGCCGACGGCGCCGAACTGGTTCGGTCGCGTTGCGAGGCCGGCACGCGGCATCATTCCTCCGGCGCGAGACGCTTGGCGGCATTGCTGCGACGTTGGTATGAAAAACCTCGGTTCGATGTTCGTTTGATTGATTGGGCGTTGGCCGTGACCGTGGCCCTCGATCGCCCCGATTTGGCAGCCCAAACACACGCGACGGCATACCACGCGCGAGTACCCGGCGCGGCGCGGCAATGGGAGAAGTGGGCCTTGGATACGTTGGGCGATGCCTCCGGCATTCCCGCGGACGATGACGACATCGACTTGCCGATACCGGCCGAACGATGAGCCGTCGATGCCCTGAATTGAGTCGATCGATCCCGAGTTTTGAGACGAACCGTGACCCATGGCCAGCGACCCCAATTCGGAGTTCCCGTTTCGGATGCAGCGAGTGGAACCTCGCCCGCCAGGGCCGCCGGCTCCGGTCGGACCGCGTGTTCCTCCGCCGCCGGAGCCGGTAGGCCCACCCGTGCCGGCGCCAGCCCCCCGACGTGACGAACGCGGGCGCCGCGACGAATTAAGCGCGACCGGTGGCCGATTTCTCACTCCATCCTCGGCGTTGGCGTTCCTCGGGGCCATTCATGGAGCGCGGCTCGCCGACGAAGCTCACTGCCGTTTCGATAACGAAGGCCACATGTGGTGGGCTGCCGTCCCCGTGCCGTGGGAACAAGCGGCGGGTTATGTGTGGACGGCTGGCGGTGTGCCGTTTGCTCGCCTTGACGGACAGTGGTTTCCCATTGCGCCGGGTGGGGCCGAACCGATGCCGGTGGCGGCGACCTTTGACCCCCATGCGTGGCCCGCGATCGATCCAGGGTCGATGTTGGCCCGCGTCACGGCTCGACTCCAGCTGCCGGTGCCAACTGATACGGTTGATGTCATGCTGCCGGGACAACTGGCTCGATGGGTTTTGCGCCGAGCGCTCGATTTTGGCCTGGAAACCAGCGTCACGTCGGCGGAGCGGCGGCCCCTTCATGGCGAAGGGCCGGCTGGGACGGTGATGGTCGTTCGTTTGCGAAATCCTCGCGGCAACTTGCCCGGGACGTTCCTGTTCGCGGCGTCGCGGCTCCCGGGTGTCGTTGTCGGCCGGCCGGTGCCCGGCGAACATGGACAGTTGATTGTGGAGTTTCGACATCGGTTTCCGCTTGCCGATGTGTTGCTTGCGAGTCTGGTTGCTGCGGGGGAAACCTGGGTCATTGGCAGCCCCGATGTTGCCCCGTGCCGCTTACAGCTGAGCGGCGATGCAACGGACGGAGCGGGTTTTGTCGTTCCGCCCGAGCCTCCGGCCATTGACCTTCCGCCGATCAGTCCCGTGACAGCGATTCCCAAACAACCCTTGCGATTGACGGCGCGCCCCGACTACTCCGGGCGGGTCGATGCGGTTCTTGTCGACGACGGTCAGCTTGGTTGGCTTCGCGATTATCTCGCGGCACGGCCCGCCGGCGAAATGGCGTTTCTGTTACTGGGTCCGGGGCGACATCTGTTGACGGCACCGGGAGGTCTTGCGGCTGCGGTGCCTTTTGGCGTGCCACTCGTTCGGGTCGAGCCGGGTGGCCTCTATGTCGAATCGGGATTTGGTTTCAGTCCGCCGTTGCCCGAAGGGGCAAGGCGTGCCGCGTTTGGGCTGGATGTGACCTCCGCAGTGGCGGTGACTCAAGAGGGCGCTTACCGATTTGCCATCGACAAGATGATCCCCGCCTGGACCCTCTGGCTTGGTGAGGCACCCGTGGTCCGGTCGGGACTGTCTCGCGAGGCCGAGGATATCTTGGCTGTTGTCGGTCACGAGATTCGGAAGGCGGAAGCCGAGAATGCCGCCCCACAGCCGAATCAGGGACGCGGTCCGATCGCGGGCAATCGCCAGCAATTGCTCATCGACGCGCAGCGAGCCGAATTGGCCGGCAATCTGGTTCGGGCCGCTGAACTGCTCGAGGCGGCCGGCGAACTCGCTCGTGCCGGCCGACTCTATGAACGAGCGGCTCGACGCTGAGCGAGTCGCCGCGCCGGGAACTTCCATGAGCGCTCCGCGCGAACGATGCTTGCGAACGATTCAGCTTCAACAGGCGATCTCGTCCGCCGAGTGGTCGCCCGATGGAACATCTATTGCCGTCGGATGCGCCGGCGGGACGTTGGTGCTTGTTTCCGTTGACGGTCGAACCATCTGGCAGTGTCGCCATCACAGTGCAACCATCAATCGGGTCGCGTGGTCGCCGGACGGCCAGCGTATCGTATCCGCATCGGAGGATCGCTCCGGGCGCATCGTCGGTGCTGCTAACGGCGAACAGCTCTTGCAATTCGACGATGCCGGCGGGTTCAAGGACATCGCCTGGTCGCCCGACGGCCGACAGATCGTTTATTCGCCTTTCTTTCAATACCTCGTGCGAGTCGTGGACGCCGCCACGGGCCAGAGGCTTCATGCTTTTGACGCTCCACCCAAACGCGATGCCTGGGGCGTTTGTTGGTCACCCGACAGCCGGCGAATCGCGGTTGCCGACAATATCAACTTCGTTCGAATCTGGGATGTCGGCCGCGAGACATGCCTTCGCACGCTCGAAGGCCATCGCAACGTCGTCTACAAGGTGTCGTGGTCGCCGAACTCCCGATGGATTGCATCGGCCTCATGGGATCAGTCGGCGAGAATCTGGGATGCCGAGTCGGGCGAATGCGTTCACCATTGGTTCATTCAGCGCGGATGGGTGCGTCAGGTTTCGTGGTCTGCGGACAGCCGGCTGGTGGCAGCTGCAAATGTTCAAAACGCGGTGCGAATTTGGTCGATGGAGGAACGTCGCGTGATCCTTGCCCTCGACGGCCACACGGTCGATGTTTACTCAGTCGATTTCTCGCCGTCGGGTGCGATGTTAGCCTCCGCAGGCTACGATCAAACTGTTCGCATTTGGGACACGTCCGACCTCGTCAAGCCGGTTTCAACGTTGCGGGCGTCGTCGCCGGAGGCCATCAGTTACGTTAATCGGCAGGCCGCTACCGTCGGCCGCCGCGGGGGCGATGGGATCGCGGATCTTTGGGTGCCCCCATCAAAAAACAGCGCCGGGCCATGCCTACTGCACTTCGCCTTGTCGTCGGGGGGCCTGGAAGCGTCGGTGGCCGTGATGCCCGACAGTCGCTCCGTAATGTTCGGTAGTTGCCAGGGGCGCGTTCTTCGCTGGGATCTGGTAACGGAGCAGATTTCCTGGGAAGGGAGAGAGAAACACGACGGCTCAATCCTTGACACCGCACTTTCTCCCGATGGCCGCGTGACGGCAACCGGTGGTCGAGGTCAGATTCGGCTGTGGGATACCGCATCAGGGACTCTCATCCGCGGACTCGGCGAAACTTCGAATCACACCATGCACCTCGAATGGTCGCCGGACGGGCGATACCTCGCCGCCGGCGGCAACAGCGGCATTGTCACAATTTGGGAACCTGTTGCCGGTACGAGTTGGAAGACGATCCAATCCCCGGGAAGTTCGATTTGGGGCCTTGCCTGGTCGCCGGACGGACGCCTGATTGCGATGGGCACCGGTCAGGGGACGCTGGCGATCCACGATCTCGTCTCGAACACGGAACTTCGCCGGCGCACGGATCTGGGCGGCTGGGTGGGGGACATTGGCTGGTCGCCGGACGGGCGACTGTTCGCAATCTCTTGCTACAATCGCGGCGAGGTCATTGTCGAAAACGTCGAGCGAAACTACGAGCAGATTCATCGACTTCCCCACGGCGGCAAGGCCCTTAGCCTTGCGTGGTCGCCCTCGGGCCGATACCTCGCGACTGGATCGGGACAGGATACCAACCGAACGATCTACATATGGGACATGCAATCCGGTCGGCAAGTCAAGCAATTCACATTTGAGGAGCGTAACGCCTGGCGGTTGGCCTGGGCGCGCGGCGGGCAGTTCTTGGCATCCTCACATCTGGGTGACGCCTGCCGCATTTGGGACACCCGAGACTTGGTCTCGGATCGTCGGGTCATGCCTTCGATCGGCGTAACGAAGGGAGCCGTCCCGCGCGAGCTTCGCCCGTTGACCTCGGAGCTGACACGTCTTCATCAGCTTCGCCAGCATCCGCCACTGTCGTTAATGAACGATTTATTGGGGCTGTTGGGAGGTGAGCGCGACGCCGGACCATTGCGGCCCTTGGTATCGCATTCGGGCATTCAACAACTCGTCGGATTGCGTTGGCCGCGAGCGGCGCGACTGGGACTGGTCGCCATCCTCTTGCACCAGATTCCGATCCAGTGTTGGGAGCCGCCGGCGTCGCTGACGGCACACGACTTGCGGGCCGATTTGCGGCTGGCCCTGGCCGGCGACTCGATCCCGCCCGAAGCCCCACCCGCGCCCGTGTCGGCGTTGCTGGTGTCGGCGGACCGCATCGACGATCGCCTCGTCACGCTTCTGACGTTGCTGGGCCCCGACGCGGTGGCGGCCGACCCGGCATTGCCATTGCGGCTGTTGCCTCGTGTTCGGTCTCTGCCGCCGCTCACGGTTGCCCAACGCGACTTGCTGACACGCGGCGCGGGTCTCACCGAAGCGGGAGCGGCCTTGGCCGGCGGCGGCGGCGCGGAACGTTTCGGAATCGATAGTCGAGGTGATTGGCGTTCGGTACTGCCGAGTCAGTGGGCGCTTCCGTCCGATGTCTTGGCTTACCGCCAACAAATGGGAGGATTGCTTTATCGTGCCCGGCCTCGGCGGCCGATGCCGAAAACGCGACCTCTCGTGGTTGTCCTCGATGTATCCCCGCCGTGTTTCGGAGCCGTCGAATCCGTGACCCGGATGGCGGCCCACATTGCCATCGGCGGCTGTCTTCAGTCCGGCCTTCCGGCGGTTCTTTTGGCGTGTGCCCAAGACGAGCGGGTGTTTGAGATGAATACGGCTGCCGATGTGATCGACCTCTGGACCGCTCGCGATTTGGGTCAGCCGAATGTTGCGCGGATCATGCGATTGGCGTCACGATTCCGGGAAGGGCTACGGGGCACGGCTGCTGAACCGATTGTCGTTTTGTTGTCTCATTCGCTGTTCGGCTCCGACGAAGACGACGTTCCCCAAGTGTCGGGGCTTCGTGGTGTTTTCGTGCCATTCCCGGGTCATCGTCAGCGGCCACCCCTCGGCTCGCGATGCGCACGCTGGGAGTTGGTGTCTCCCTCGGCCATCACGGACTTGCCGATGATTCTGGCACGACTCTTTGAATAGCTTTGATTCGGTAAACGGTGGCGGCGCGGTATCATAGAGTCATGACGCTCATCTCCGATTGGATGGACCGCGAAGACTCGATATTAGCGCCGTATGCGATGCGGTCCCGGCTCAGTCGCGGGCGCCGGTATGCTGAGGAGCCGCATCCTTATCGCAATGCATTTCAGCGCGATCGGGAGCGCATCGTTCATTCGACGGCGTTTCGCCGGTTGATGCATAAGACGCAGGTCATCGTCGCCCAGACGAATGACCATCATCGGACTCGCCTGACGCACACGCTCGAAGTCGCGCAAATCAGCCGCACGATTTCTCGGCGGCTCGGTCTTAACGAGGATCTGACCGAAGCTATAGCATTGTCGCACGATTTGGGGCATCCGCCGTTCGGTCATGCCGGCGAGTCGGCGCTCGATGAGTGCCTGGGCGAAGTTGGTGGCTTTGACCACAATTTACACGCCTTGCGGTTGGTGGAATGGTTGGAGGAGCGCTACCCGAATTTTCCAGGCCTCAACCTGTCGTGGGAAGTGCGCGAGGCCTTTGTGCATCACTCGAAACGGCATCGGGCGCCGGAAGCCGGCGAGTTTCGCGACAACGGCAGCCCATTGCTCGAGGCTCAGGTCGTCGATGCAGCGGACAGCCTCACCTACAACACGCACGACATCGACGATGCCATCGGCCTGGAACTAATCAGTCTCGACGATCTGATGAGCGTCGAACTGTGGCGCCGGGCGGCCGAACAGGTCCGCCGCGCGGATTTGACGCCGGACATTTATCGCACGGGTACGGTTCGGCTGCTGATTGATTGGCAAGTGCGCGACCTCCTCGACCATACCGCGGGGCAACTGGAGCGTCATGCGATTCGAAGCGTGGCCGATGTACGAGCATTTACCGGATCGCTCGTGGGCTGCGGGCCGGCCATGGCGTCGCTGATTGCGGAGTTGGAGGATTTCTTGCGCCGGCGCGTCTATTGTCATTGGCGCGTCATGCGGATGGCTCATAAGGGAAAGCGGATGCTCCGCGAGTTGTTCGCCGAGCTTTGCCGTGCCCCCGACCAATTGCCCGAACGATTTATGAAGCGCCGTTCGGGCGAGCCGATCGCCCGAATTGTCGGCGATTACCTTGCGGGGATGACGGATCGTTTCGCCCAATTAGAATACTTGCGTCTATTCCACCCATTAAGCGACGTGTAAAATAGGGCCGTCCAAGGTTCATACCCGCCGGCGCATCGTTGGCGTCATACTTTCGGCCAGGAGATTATCTCATGATGATGTGGGTTCTGCGATCATTTTTCGTTGCACTGGTGATAGGCATCGCCGTAATTGCCATGAATTTCTACGAGACGAGCTACAACAGCACGACCTTCGGCCTGTTGGCGTTCGTCGTCGTATTGGGGCTTGGGGCGGTCGTCCTCGGCACCGACGTGCTGATCCGCCACAAGGAAATCACAACGTTGTCGGCAGTTTATTTCGGTCTTCTGCTGGGGTTGTTGTTCGGCTCACTTTTTTCGTCGGCCATGCAGGAGTACCTGCGGAGTTGGCTGGGTATGGACGAGATGATTCGGGCCGCGCAACTCCTCATAACCGTCATGTTTTGCTACGTCGTGACCTCAACGTTGCTGCAAACCAAGGATGAGTTTCGGTTTATTATTCCTTATGTCGAGTTTTCCAAACAGATCAAAGGCAATCGGCCGATGGTCTTGGATACGAGCGTTATCATTGACGGTCGAATCGCCGATATTTGCGACACGCGGATTCTCGACACGAAGCTGATCGTGCCGCGATTCGTGCTTCAGGAGTTGCAGAGCATTGCCGACAGCGGCGACAAGCTCAAACGCAATCGGGGACGTCGCGGATTGGATGTACTGAAACGACTTCAGAACAATCCCAAGATCGAATTGCAGATGCACGAGGCCAACCTTTCGGAACTCCGCGAAGTTCAGCGAGTCGATGAGCGGTTGGTCGTGTTCGCCAAGGTGATCGGCGCCCGAGTGGTGACGAATGACTTCAACTTGAACAAGATCGCGCAGCTTCAAGGGGTGGACGTCATCAATTTGCATGAAGTCGCCAATGCTTTGAAGACCGTTGCGTTGCCCGGCGAAACGTTGGGCGTGAAGTTGGTGAAGCCCGGCGACCAGGTCGGCCAAGGCGTCGGTTACCTCGACGATGGTACGATGGTCGTTGTGGAACAGGGACGCAATCACCTGGGCCAGGAAGTAGCGATTGTCGTCACCAGCGTGTTGCAGACCCCGGCGGGTCGTATGATTTTCGGCCGGCTGAGTACGGGCAATAGCTCTGCGGAATTGCCGAAATACACCGGGCCGGGATAGGCCCCAATGGCGTCCCGCCGTGGTGCGCTCCCGCGGCGGACGCTGGCGGTGTTTGCGGCAAGGAGGTCGCAAATGATGTACGGCATTATCTTGTTGTTGCCCATTTGCGGGCAACCGCCGGCCCTTCCTCCGATCGATCCCGGCCCGGGTGCGCCAGATTCCCCTCGGTTGATTCCCCCGGAGACTTCCCGCCCCAATCCGCCGGCCGACGCCCCGCGTGCCGCTCCGGGGGTCAGCGACATTGAAAAAGTGGAACGAGTCGTTGGCGCTCGCCGCGCCTATCATCTGGCTCTGATCGATCTATTGGAGTTCTATCGCCGAACGGGCGATGCGGAGCGCGCGCGATGGGTTGAAGATGAATTGAGGCAGTTCTTGCGCGTCCCCCAATATGCCTACCGACTCGAGTTGGATGTTCCGCCGCCGACTTTGAGGCCGCTCACCAACAATGCCGACGCCAACGAACTCTATCGTCGAGCGTTGACCTACAAAGACCGCGGTTTTGGCGTCGATTATCTGGATAACCAAAAGCGAGCCGAGTTGCTCTTTCAGTTGATTCTGTCGAATCACCCGCAATGCACCAAGATCAGCGACGCGGCCTACCACCTCGGCGAAATCTACGAGAGCCGAGCGTTTCAACAGTACCCACGGGCCGCCGCCTACTTTGAGCGATGTTATCAGTGGAATTCCACGACCAGCTACGATGCTCGCATTCGGGCCGCGCGTATCTATGACCGGTATCTCCGTGACAAGACCAAGGCCATCGAGGTTTATCGGTTGGCTCGCGAACACGAAACCGAACCGAGCCGAATCGGCGAGGCGACGCGCCGCATCGCCGAGCTTAGTCGAAAGTAGCAATCACATCGAGTCTGCGGGCTGTTTCGATGCCTTCCGAAGGGCATCTGGGTGGTCCGTTTCGGTTATCGGATGGAAAAAACGTCCCTTTCTCGCTATCTTACCAGCGATTTTGCCTTTCTTGAATGTCTAGCTGCGGGGGACGAGTGCAATCATGACGGGCCATCCGATTCGCACGTTTACGGTGTTGCCGTTTCTTCCCGACGAATTGCAACCGCTGCAGAAGCTGGCCTACAACCTCTGGTGGTGTTGGCACCACGATGCCATCGCCTTGTTTCGTCGCATTGATCCGGATCTTTTCGAAGCGGTCGAAAACAGCCCGGTCAAACTCCTCGGATCGACTCCTCAAAGTCGTTACGAAGAGTTACGCAAGGACGATGGATTCCTCGCGCACATGGAGCGCGTCGTCGGGGCACTCGACCGTTACATGTCGGCTGACACTTGGTATCAGGAAACCTATCCGGAATCGAGCGATCCCAATCGGCCAAAGACGCTCTTTGGCTATTTCTCGATGGAATTCGGTATTCACGAGAGCATTCCGGTCTACTCGGGCGGTTTGGGAGTCCTGGCGGGCGATCACCTCAAGAGTGCCAGTGACCTGGGTGTGCCGCTGGTCGGCGTGACGCTGATGTTCCGCCAGGGGTACTTTCGGCAATACTTGAATGTTGACGGTTGGCAGCAAGAACGATACCCCGAGAACGACTTTTTCAATCTTCCCTTAATCCCCGAGTCGAACCCGGACGGGTCACCGCTACTGGTCGGCGTGCCGTTTCCCACTCGCATGGTTTGGTGTCGCATCTGGCGGATTCAGGTCGGCCGGGTCCCGCTGTATTTGTTGGACACCAATATCCCTCAGAATCAAGCGGACGATCGTGTCATCACCGCCCAACTCTATGGTGGCGACAACGACATGCGCGTGAGGCAGGAGATGATCTTGGGCATCGGCGGGGTTCGAGCGTTGCGGGCGCTGGGAAAATACCCGACCGTGTGCCACATGAACGAAGGGCATTCGGCGTTTTGTGCCCTCGAGCGAATTCGCATGCTGATGGAGGAAGAGAAAGTTGACTTCGCGACCGCGAAAGAGGCCATCAAGGCGGGGACTTGCTTCACGACGCATACGCCGGTCCCAGCCGGCAACGACGTTTTTCCGATCGGTGTTATCGAGCATTACCTCGGGTCGTACATCCAAGCGTTCGGCATCGACCGAAACGAGTTTCTCGCCTTGGGCCGGCAGAATCCGATGGACGATTCGGATGGCTTTGGCATGACAGTCTTGGCGTTGAAGACCGCGAACACGAGCAACGGCGTGAGCCAATTACACGGCCGGGTCTCGCGCAAGATGTGGCATCGAATCTGGCCCGATCTTCCCGTGGTTGAGATTCCAATATTCGCGATCACCAACGGAGTTCACACGCAGAGTTGGCTGGCACCGGAGATGGCGCAACTGTTCGACCGCTATTTGGGGATTCAGTGGGAGGAGCGTCCCGCCGATCATTCGGTGTGGAAGCGGGCCGAGCGGATTCCCGACGAGGAATTGTGGCGAACCCACGAGCGCCGCCGCGAGCGTCTGGTGGCGTTCGCGAGGAAACGGCTCCGCTCGCAGTTGGCGCGACGAGGTTTGACACATGCCGAGGTGGCTCAGGCCGATGAAGTCCTCGACCCCGAGGCGCTGACGATTGGCTTCGCCCGGCGTTTCGCGACGTATAAGCGAGGCACGTTGATATTCAAAGACCTCGAGCGGCTCGCCAAGTTGGCCAACGACAAAGATCGGCCGGTTCAGTTTATCTTCGCCGGGAAAGCCCATCCGCGCGATCATGGCGGCAAAGATCTCATCGCCCAGATTCAACAATTCGCACGCCGGCCCGAATTCCGTCGCCGCGTCGTGTTCCTTGAAGACTACGACATGAACGTGGCTCGAACCTTGGTTCAAGGGGTCGATGTCTGGCTGAACAACCCGCGCCGGCCTCTGGAGGCGTCTGGCACCAGCGGCATGAAGGTTTGCAGCAACGGCGCCATCAATTTGAGCATCCTCGACGGCTGGTGGGTCGAAGGATACAGCGGCGACAATGGATTCGCTATCGGCAATGGTGAAGAATACCCCGAGTCGGCTTTTGCCTATCAGGACGAGATTGAGAGCCGCACGTTGTACGATTTGATCGAAAAGGAAATCGTTCCGCTGTTTTACACCCGCGGTTCCGACGGCCTACCCCGTGGGTGGCTCAAACTCATGAAACGCTCCATCAGCACGATCCCACCGATGTTTAACACCAATCGCATGGTGCAGGAGTACGTTGAGAAGTGCTACGTTCCGTCGAAACAGCGCATCAGCGCTTTGACCGCTCGTCATCTGGCGGAAGCGAAAGAACTGGCTCGTTGGCGTCGCCGGCTGAATCACCAATGGAATCAGGTCCGCGTCGATCGAGTGGAAGCCAATACCGTTGAAACTCGCCGAGTCGGTGCGGCGCTCGATGTGACCGTTAACATACAGCTTGGCCCGTTCAATCCCGAGGACGTCGAGGTTCAGCTTTACCACGGGTTGCTCGATTCGCTTGGCGAGATTGCCGATCCTCAAACAATCTCGATTCGCACCAACGGGGCGCCGTTGACGAGTGGAAATGGGGCGACCCTTTGGGTGTATACCGGTCACATTCCTTGCCGGACGAGCGGGCAATACGGGTTCTGTGTTCGCGTGCTCCCCAAGAATCTGTTGCTCCCCCACCTATTTGAAACGGGTCTGGTCACCTGGGGGTGATGAGCTTGGCCAATTTGGGCCGGCGGCGGTGCGGAATTTGACTCGGCGCGAAAAAGATTCTAAGGTGCGCGCATGCGGTTAAATAACGCACCAGGCTTGATGTCGGATAACTCCGCTTCGTTGCAGACGGGGCGAAGCACGTTCAACGCCTCATACCGAGCTGGTTCCGCCGATGGCTTGGGTGGATTCTTGGCAAGCCTCGTCTTGGCCATTCCATCGGCCATGCTGCTCCTTCTGGCCGTCACCTCCTCGGGTAATCGTCAAACGATATTGGCCGTAGGTTCGGGGCTGTTGCTGGTTCCCGCGTTCATCATCCACCGCCGGTCGTCGCGGCCGTTGCTATTGCCGTCGGCCGTTGGTCTGCTAGTCGTCGGAACCGCTGCGGTTTGGCTCGCCACCCGAAGTTCGAACGACATCATCGGTCCCTTGTTTCGAGCGGTGATGTTCCTCGTCCTAGGATTGGTAATGGCAGGCCAAGCCCTGACGGATTCCGGCGGCCCGGCGGTTCGGCGCGTTCGGCGATTGGTGCGTCAACTGGCTCAACGGCAGGATTTTCCCGAGGACCTTGCCGCGTGCCGATTATTGCCCGAGGTCGCGGAACTTCGCGAGGCATTTCGCGCGGAGATTCGCCCGGCACTAATGTTGCTGACCGATTCTCGCCCGGCCGTTCGACTGATCATTCTTACGGCTCTGGAGCGGTATCGGGGTTGGAAGAAGGGGCAATACGACTACGTCATCCATTTGGCCCGAAAGGCGCCGGAACCAGTCATCCGAGCGGCGGCCCTGGCGGCTTTATCGGACAACGATGATCGCGTCACGACCGACGTCTTGTCGGAATTGCTGCGCGACCCGTCGCGCGATGTACGCCGAGCCGCGGCCGACGCCGTAATCACCGACAGTGAACTGCGATGGGCAACGATTCGTGAGGCGGTGCGATTGGCGTTGTCAGATCCGCGGCTGGCAACCGACGGACCGTTGTTGGCTCGCGCGGGCTTTCCCGCGGGCGCCGTCAGCGACATGATCGGATGGGCAACCGATCCGCCGCCTCTTGGCCCGCGTGCCATTACCACCCTGATGTCACACTTTCGGCGCACTCTGATGGCCGGCAGCGACCGCGACAAAGTGGCCGGACTCATGTCGCGAATTGCCGATCCACGATCCGCCGCTGTTCTGCGCATTGAGTTGACTCGACTTCTCATCGAATTCGGATTGCTGTCGCAAGATACGCTGAACCAACTGGTGTCAGCGGATAACCCGTCGCCGTTGCGACTTCTGGCTGCTGAGGCCTTGCTTCGTAAAGGGCGCGACGAAAACGCCGTCGCGGCACTGAGAGTAATCGCTCGGCAGCCCAATCGTGAGTTAGCGTTGGCCGTAGCCGCCGTGGTCCAACGATTGCTTCACATCGACATGGGATTAGCCCTGAGCGAACCCTTGCCATCGCCGCACAGCCGACTTGCCGCCGAAGTGACCCGCCGAGTCATGACCTGGGCCGTCGAAGGTTCGGCAGCGTTGGCGTCACCTCCGTTGCGGACCGCACCCATCTCCGAACCAGCCGGACCCCGATTGGATGCACCGGGGGCTGATGAGCCGGAAGGACAAGACTTGCGCGCCACTTGGTCGTAATTCTTCAACTCTCCTAAACACATCGCATATCGCCGGTTGCTGCGACCCGCCGCCACTTTCAGGAGAAACGGGCTGTTTTTCTTAATGAACTTGACAGGATCTTTCGTTATTCTGGTTAGAGCGATCGCACCTGGATCGCCCCTCTCCCGACCAGGCCGAGCGCGAGAATGGGTCACTGTCGTGAAGGAGCAGCGTCATGAGCGCACCGATTCGCGTTCTGTTTGCGACTGCTGCCTCGGAATTGCTCCCGGACTTGCTTGGGGAGATGCTCGAGAATGGATTCGACGTGGTTTCTCGTCAGGTCAATACTTCGCAGGGATTAGCCGAGGCGCTTCGAG
Organism: uncultured Alcaligenaceae bacterium; assembly: GCA_964515185.1. Lineage (GTDB taxonomy): Bacteria > Planctomycetota > Planctomycetia > Gemmatales > Gemmataceae > CAZESP01. Next base: position 66,800 of record CAZESP010000003.1, on the reverse strand, counting down.
TCAGCCGTTGGGACATTGTCGTCACCGAAGCCACCGATCCCGGTCTTGATGGCGTGACAACTCACCGTCTCCTCCATCAATTGTCCCCGGACACGCCGCTCGTTGTCATTGGAGCCAAGCCGCAAGAGCCGCGACCCCTACCGAACGATCCGGACATCACACCGTTGTTTCAAGACGCCGTGGATGGCGGGGGAACATACTTCGCTCCGCGATCCGACGTGATTCCAACGCTCCGACGCGCGCTGAAGTCTGCGGGGGTGACCCGTGGGCAGCGCCGGCGGCGACACGGTCTTTCGGGTGAAAAAGCTCGGATCGAAGTGGGAGTGTTCTATACCGCCGATGCCAACGGCCAACCCACCTGGTTCAGCGCCAACGTGGCCCCGTTGCTCGGCGACGGTGCCGAACAATGGATCGCGTCGCCGGCGCAATTCATCGAGCGCATACACGCCGCTGACCGCACTCGATTTCAAGCCCGGCTGGAAAACACTCTGCCGGGTGAGCCGCGCGCCTGTCTGTTTCGTTGGCTTGACGCCACGAACCAATACCGGACCATCGTTGACCAAGCCGTTCGCTTGCCCGGCCCGGATTCTTCAGCTCAGACAATCGTCGGCCGTTTTCGGCCCGCGTCGCTGCCGCAGTTGCCCGCGACGGGTCCCCTGGGGCTGCTGGATCAATCCCCGGATGGAGTCGTTGTCCTAGACGGCGAATGCCGAATCCGCCACTGGAGCGCCGGTGCCGAACAGCTCTTCGGCTGGTCGGCCGACGAAGTTGTCAATCGCGATGCCGCTTCCATTTTTGGCGATAGTCACTCCATCGTTTGGGAAAATGCCCTGCATCTGACGCAGGAAACGGGTCACTGGCGCGGCGAAATGTCGCTGGCACATCGCAACGGTGATCGCCGTACCATTGACTCACGATGGTGTCAGACTTTCGTCGAGGGCCACGCCGACGGATACATGCTGTTCTTGACCGATGTGACCGAATCACGCAAGCACGAGGCGCAAACACGATCATCACGACGGCTGGTGGAAATGGCCGACCTCATCCGGGGGATTTCGCACGATCTCAACAACGTGTTGACCCCACTAATGACCGGCTTGGACTTACTAAAAATGGCCGGCGTTGCCGATGAAACTCGGCAAGAGATCATTACCGCGATGGCTGCCGATGCAGCCCGGGGCGCCCAACTCGTCAAGGCGATTCGCACACTTTGTACGCCGTCGCATAAGGTGGCACCCGGAGAAGATGTCGTCGAGCCTCGTCCCACCAATGGCCGGCATCGTCCCCCCTCGGAAGGTATCGACAGCGTGAACACGATCTACCCCAGCGGTAAAGGCACATGCATCCTCTTGGTGGACGATGAGGTTTCCGTGCGAGTCCTCACGCGGCTGACGTTGGAGGCCTACGGGTTTCGCATCTTGATGGCGTCTGATGGTGTGGAGGCGACGACCGCGTTCGCCCGTCATCAGGACGCCATTCGCTTGGCCCTCGTCGATCTGATTATGCCGATCTGGGATGGCGTCGAAACCATTCGCCGGCTCCGGGGGCTAAACCCGGTGCTTCCGGTCGTGATGATGAGCGGCGACGCAGACGCATCGGCTCGCGTTTCGGGCATCGCGGCATGCCAGGTACTTTACAAACCGTTTACGGCGCTGGATCTGATGAAGACCGTTTCGGCAGCCCTTGGCTTAGCCTGCGGGGTCGGCGCCTAGATTCGCCGCTCCCGCGACGGAGCCGCCCATTGTAAAGGTCTTCGCAGCGCCCTCGATCGGGTCAAATCACATCGAAATGGGAGAGGCGTTTCGGCATCAAGCCGGAACGCTTTGCCTTCACCGGTTCTTTCGTTTAGGATAAGTCGAAGAATCCCGCCGCCGGTCATGCTCGCCCGTTCGCGTTGTTCCTGGAGTGCGATGATGCCTGCAGAGTCTTGCCGCCCGATGGGGCGATGGATGCTCGCTTGGGTCGTCATGCTCTGTGTGTCTTCGGCCGGCGACGCCCATGACAACCCAACGGCCGGCGAGTTCTTCGAGAAGCGAATCCGGCCGGTCCTCATTGAGCATTGCTACAAGTGTCATTCGAGCCAGAGCAACCCACCTAAGTCGGGCTTGCGAGTCGACTCGCGAGCATCGTTGCTGATGGGTGGCGAACGTGGCCCGGCAATCGTGGCTGGAGAACCAGCGCGAAGCCGGCTAATTGAGGCCATTCATCATTCGAACGTTGACCTGAAGATGCCTCCACGTGGTAAACTGAGCGGCTCGATCGTTGCTGATTTCGAGAAATGGGTCTCGATGGGCGCGCCTTGGCCCGGGACCGATCGGGCCGTCGAACTGCCCAAGAAAGGCCCGATCGATCTGTCCAAGCGGAAGAAGGAGCACTGGGCGTGGCAGCCGTTGCAACGGCACGAGCCGCCGGTGACTCGCGATTCGCGTTGGTCGCGAACGGACCTGGATCGTTTCGTGCTGGCACGCCTCGAAACTGCCGGACTCACCCCAGCGAGGCAGGCCGAGCCGCATACACTGTTGCGCCGGCTATACTTCGATTTGATCGGCCTGCCGCCGACCCCTGACGAAGTCGCGGCATTCGCCACCGATGCCGCCAAGGATCGGGATTCGGCAATTGTGCGTGTCGTTGATCGCCTACTGGCCAGCCCGCAATTTGGCGAGCGATGGGCGAGGCATTGGCTCGACCTCGTTCGCTATGCCGATAGCCGTGGCCATGAATTCGATCCGACGATTCCGAACGCGTGGCAGTATCGCGATTATGTCATTCGCTCGCTGAATACCGATGTTCCCTACGATCAATGGGTCACCGAACACGTCGCGGGAGACCTGATTCCCAAGCCGCGAATCTCGGCCAATGAAATCAACGAGTCGATCCTCGGCACCGGGTTTTGGTTTCTAGGCGAAGAGGTCCATTCGCCCGTTGACATCCGCGGCGATCAGGCCGACCGCTTCGACAACCGGATCGATGTCTTTTCCAAGACATTCTTAGGTCTGACCCTGAGCTGTGCCCGATGTCACGATCACAAGTTCGATGCGATCAGCACTCGTGATTACTACGCCATGTTCGGTTTCCTCGAAAGCAGCGGCTACCGCCAGGTGCGATTCGATGTTCACTCTTCGAATCGACGAATCGCCTCGGAACTTCAGTCACGTCGAAACGAGGCAAGTCGAACCCTGGGTCGAGCCGTTGCCAAAGCCGCGAAACCCGCGACGACAGACCTCGCCGCCTACCTCGAAGCCGCACGCGATGTCGTCCGCCCGATTGTTCCCGGAAATGCCGCCAATCGCCGACTCGATCCGGCGAAAGTGAATGGTTGGGCGGAGGCGATTCGGGAGGCCGCACGCGATCCCCTCAATCCCCTGCATTTATGGGCCAAGGCATGTTTTGACGCGAAGCCAGTCGCTCAGATGCTGGAGTCGGTTCGCCGACCCAAAGCCGCTATTCCTCCGGGCACGATCGTGGTCGTCGATTATTCTAATCTTCGATCGAATGATTGGATGACCGATGACGTCGGATTCGGGCCGGGTCCGGCGCGGGTCGGCGAGCTGCGCTTCGATGACAGGTTGCCCGCGCCGGGAATCGGTGTCGTCGACCGAACCGCTGCCGTTGCCGACGTATTCTGGAAGGTTCAACGGCTCGCCGCGAATACAGAGATGGATCACGGCAACCTCGGCAAGACGATGATCCCTGGGAGGATTCTCCGCACACCATCGTTCAAGCTCGAACGGCAACGGTTGTTCTACCTCGTCAACGGGCACGGCTCGGCCTACGCTGCCGTGAGCCATCATGCGATCATTAACGGCCCACTTCACGGAAGCCTCATTACGACGTTCAACACACACGGACGGTGGCAATGGGTGAGCCACGACCTTGGCCCCTATTGCGGGTTGCGTTCCTTTGTTGAATTTTCCTCACAGAACGACGCGGACCTAAGTGTAGCTCTTGTCGTTCAGGCCGATCGATCGCCCGAGCTGGAGTTTCCGCCCGCGCCGCCCGTATTTGATTGGCTTGCCGGAACCATCGCCACGCCCGAGGCGCTGGCGCGAGCCTATCAGTCAGCGTTTGTCGAGTTGGTCGATCGACTGGGCCAGGATAACTTCGTTGGGAGCCTTGACGCGGCCAAATTCGCGCCCCTGGCGAGTTGGTTGCTCGGCCACGCCGACCTGTTTGACGCCAAGGGCGCCTTGAGCGACGCGGCGAAACCTCTGCAGGAATCGCAGCGGAGTTTGGCGCAACAGGTCAAGCCCACGGCGCGATTGGCTCCCGCGATGTTCGACGGCAATGGGATTGACGAGACCGTGTTTATTCGCGGGTCGCATCGCTTGTCCGGCGATGTCGTTCCGCGGCGATTTCTCGAGGCTCTCGCCGGCCAATCGGCGATCAACGCCTCGCATGGCAGCGGCCGATTTCAGTTAGCAGGGCAGTTGACCGATCCGGCTGTCAATCCCCTGCTGCCACGCGTCATGGTCAATCGCGTCTGGTATCACTTGTTTGGCCGAGGCATTGTCGCCTCGACGGACAACTTAGGCGTCATGGGCGAAGCGCCGACGCACCCCGAATTGCTCGACTATCTCGCCACGACATTTGTCGCGGATCGTTGGTCGGTCAAGAGACTGATCCGCTCGATGGTACTTTCGGCGAGCTATCAAATGTCCGTGACGCCCAACGCGTTCGCGGACCCGACAAAGGATCCGCAGAATCAGTTGTTGTCGCATGCGCGGATTCGGCGATTGGAGGGCGAGGCGATTCGCGATGCAATGTTGTCGGTGGCGGGCAAGCTCGACCCCACGATGTACGGCCCGCCGATTCCGATTCACCTAACGGAATTCCTCGACGGACGCGGCCGGCCGCAGAGCGGGCCACTTGATGGACAAGGCCGCCGAAGCCTCTACCTTGCGGTGCGGCGAAACTTCTTGTCGCCAATGATGACGGCATTCGACACGCCTAGCCCGTTCTCGACCGTGGGGCGGCGCACGGTGTCCAACGTTCCCGCCCAAGCCCTAATCTTGCTCAATGATCCGTTTGTTCACCAACAGGCTCAGAGATGGGCTGAGCGTGAAGTCGCCCAACCGGGTGACCAGCAAGATCGCGTCAATCGCATGTTCGTCAGAGCGTTTTCGAGATCGGCAACACCCGATGAGCGCGAGGCATGCCTCACCTTCGTCAAGTCACAAGCCCAGCTCTATGCCGTCGGCATCGACGATGTCGCACCGTGGGCCGACCTGGCCCATACCCTATTCAACGCCAAGGAATTTGTTTTCCGCAACTGAACATCGAACCGCCGGCGAGGGAACTTGAATTATGAGGGGACGCCCCTGGACACGTCGAGAAATGCTCGCCCGTTGCGCTAACGGATTCGGGATGGTCGCCCTGGGCGCGATGATGGCCGAGGAGAAAGCACGGGCTGATCGGCAAGTGGTCTTACATCATCCTGCCAAGGCGCGGAGCGTAATCCTCCTGTACATGGACGGTGGCCCATCGCAAGTCGATACCTTCGATTACAAGCCGCTGTTGGAAAAACATAACGGTCGGGACCCAAACTCCGTAATGAAAGTGGAGCCGACGCAATTCAATAACGTTGGCCGCGTGATGGCGTCTCCGTGGAAGTTCCGTCGCCACGGCCGATGCGAGCAATGGGTCAGCGAGTTGTTTCCGCATGTCGCCAGACACGTTGATGATCTCTGCATCGTGCGGTCGATGGTCTCGAATTTCTCCGAGCATACCAACGCGAACTACTTCCTGCACACGGGTTCGGGCTTTCAGGGACGACCGAGCATGGGAGCCTGGTTCGGTTACGGGTTGGGCAGCGAGAACGCGAATCTGCCGTCGTTCGTCGTACTCAATGGGGGGCTAATCCCGCCCGGCGGTTTGGATAACTTCAACAGTGGTTTCTTGCCGGCGGCGTATCAAGGCTCGGTCTTTCGCTCGGCCGATCCCGCCGTCGCGAACATCCGCCGGTTGGAGCCGGCCGAGACCCATCAAAAGAACAAACTCGATCTGATGCGGCACCTCGATCGGGGTTACCTGTCGCGTCTAGGTCCGGCTGACGAGATTGAGTCGGCGATAACAAACTACGAAACGGCCTTCCGCATGCAGACAGCCGTCCCGGAATTGATGGCCATCACGGGTGAATCGAACGCCATCAAGAATCTCTATGGTCTTGATGCCGACTACCCTCAGACGAGGACTTTCGGGCGGCAATGTTTGATCGCTCGCCGCCTCGTTGAACGAGGGGCGCGATTTGTGGAGTTGACCTGTCCCTCGGTGGGACACGATCGCTGGGATCAACATAGCAATCTCAAAAAGGGGCACGAAGACAACGCTCGGGCAGTCGATCGGCCGATTGCCGGATTGCTCACGGACCTTAAGTCGCGAGGCCTGTTGGAATCGACCTTGGTGGTTTGGGCCGGTGAGTTCGGCCGGACGCCGTTTGCTCAAGGTAGTGATGGTCGCGACCATAACCCGTTTGGGTTCACCGTCTGGCTCGCCGGCGGCGGCATCAAGGGCGGGATGGCTTATGGCGAGACCGACGAATGGGGATACAAAGTGACTCGCGACAAGGTTGAAATCCATGACCTTCACGCGACCATGTTGCACCTTCTGGGAATCGATCATACGCGACTGACTTATCGGTTCGGCGGGCGCGACATGCGATTGACGGACGTATTTGGCAACGTGATTCATGACTGGCTCGAGTGACATTTCGGCTTTTCGCGCAAAAGCGCTCTTGCCCAAATCGCCCGTTTCGTGTCTTCTTGGATCAGCGCGGGCCACTGGTTCGTTCGCGCTCTGAGCAGGAGGCGTTCACATGGTTCGCCGTTGGATGTTCGTCGTCGTCGGATTGATCGGGATGGCTTGGCTGGCGCCCTCGGCTGTGGCCCAGCAGCGATTCTTGTTTAGCACCGACCCCGAAAAGCTGGTGAACGAGAAACCCGATCTCGATGTTCGCCCCAACGTTTCGCAGAGCTTTTTCTTGTTCGTTTTCAACGAACGTGATGACGAAAACGACATCACGGTGACGCTGAGCATTCCGGATGGTCCGACACTGACCGGAGTGGCAAAAGCAGTCCCGAATAAACAGCACGGTCGCGTGCGATTCGCCAAGCCGATGCCGCCAATGCCGGCAGCCGCCCCGATGCCGGTGCCCATGCCGATGCCCATGGGGCCGCCGCCCCCACCCGGAACGGAATTACTGGCCAAGGCTCAGAAATACACGTTTACGCTCAGAGCGTTCGATGCCAAGAGTAAGGATAAACCCTTGGCCGTTCGAGAAACGACGGTAAGCATTCGTCAACCGCGCGACTATGTGACGGTGTCCGATATTCGGTTCACTCGAAACAACGCCGAACGACTGTTGTTCGCCGATCTTCGGGCCACGACCGAGCTTGGCGAGCCACCCGTAACCGTGGAACTTCAGTTTCCACGTCAGGATAACTTGCAAGCGGATATGCTGCGTGACGGTGTCTATCGGCGATCGCTCAGCAAGCGGGATCAGACCGTTCGACTCTTCGCCGAGAATCTGCCGTTCCCCAAGAAAACCGTCGATGAGAACGGCCGGGTGTACATTGCAGTGGATGGCATCGCTCGCGCCTTTATTTTCGAACCGGCGTTTCATCGAGACAGCGATAATGCTCGCGTCGTCGAGTTCAACGATTCAGCCGTCCGTGTCTACGAAAAGGATAAGAAAGACGTCGTTACGACCGTCTATTCGCGACCCATCGAGGGTGTCCCGCTGCGAGTCGAGGTGGATAATCCGCCCACGGGGGCGACTCTGGAGCTTCGAGTCGATCGCGCGCGTAATCGCCGCTTCGAACAGCCCGACGAGATCATTGCCAAATCGATCCCGCGCGAAGAACGAATCTGGTTGGATCCGGCGGGTCCTGCAGAGGCTGTGCAGATAACGACTCGCGTCAACGATTGGATGTTACCGGTGGACATGCGCGACACTCGCGGCAAGATCGCATTCGAGGCGGCGTTGGTCCGCGGCGGGAAGCCTATCATGGTCAAACGCGGCGATGGATCGCTGGCCGCGGTCACGCATACCGGCACTTTCATTATCGACGACACGCCACCCGAAGAAGTCACGATTGGAACGCTTCCGAAGAAGCATGTGCGAGGCCAACCGCTTCGCGTTGAAGTCTTTGCCCGCGATCCGGAATCGGATATCGCCAAGGTCGTCGTATTCCTTGGCAAGCCCGGCCCGGATGGGAAGTTGCCCGACGGTGAAAAGATTGAGGCCGTGAAATCGCCTGCCGGCGGGGGACTTTGGATTGCGATGGTGCCGCTGGCCGCCGACAAGAAGGGCGAAATCGATCTTAGCGCTCAGGCGACGAACAGCGTCGGCATGACGGCGAACAACGTTCAAAAAATCGTCTTAGTGGATCCGCCGCCGCCACCCACGACCGGGACCATTATTGCAACGGTTGAACTTCAACGCCGTCCGCAGCCCAATGTCGCTGTCGTCATGAAGGACGCCGAAGGCAAAGACAAAGGCGCCGCAAAAACCAACGACAAAGGCGAAGTGAAGTTCGAAAAGGTGCCTCCGGGCGTCTACAAGTTAAGTGCCGCCCGCGCCGATGCGAGCACAGGCACTAAGGGTGAGGAAGGGATTACCGTTGAAGCCGGCAAAGAACACAAGATCACGATTAACCTCGCGCGGGGACCCTAGGCCAGGTGCCAGAATCCGATAACACTGGCTTGCGCCTTTTTGACTCACGCAGAACGACAGACTGGCCAATTCGACGAATCGGTCAGTCTGTCGTTCTTTATTTCTTTGTAATATCCTTACCAAGACCGCTTGCCCGCGTGCGCTGACCACGGCTACGATGCAGTGTCGCCGCCAATTGAAGGAGCCGTCATGTCCGGTATGCTCGGCCGATTGCTCTGCCTGGCCTTGTTGATCCCTTTGGTTGCCCTTGCCGCCGATCCGTCGCCGGACGAGATTGCGAAGGCTATTCGAGACTTGGGAGATAGCCGTTTCGCGGTTCGTGAAAAGGCGACCAAGTTTCTCTGGTCCGCCGGCAAATCGGCCGAACCTGCGCTCATCGCGGCACTGAAAAGCGAGGATGCCGAGACCGTCCGCCGTGCCAAGATGTTGTTGGAGAAGTTCAAATGGGGTATCTTTCCCGACACGCCTGCGACCGCCATTGAACTGATCGACAAATACCGCAGCGGCGATCGGTCGGCTCGCTTGGAATCCGTCAACAAACTCCTTCGTCAGGGATCGCCGGGCTTGCGAGTCCTTCGCCGACTCATTGAAATGACGCCGGACTCCGAAGACCAAAAGGACGTCGTTGAACAGATCGGCCGCTCGACACCGAAGATCGTTCCCGAATGGTTCGTCGCCAATGAGACTCGGACAATCGAAGAACTGTTGGAATTTGCTGCCACCGTTGGCGACCGCGACGCGAAGGCGAATTATGCGGCCTTCGTGTCTCAGTATGGGCGAATGGAAGTCGAGCTCAACCGATGGGCGAAGGAGTACAACGCGACGAAGAGCAAGCGAGCCGGCGAGATTCTTGCCCATCTATTGCGGGCAAAAGGTGACCTTGATTCGGCGCGCGACGTGGCTGCCCGAATCGAGAACGAGACCATCGTCATGGAACTGCTTTGGCAACAGGGGCGATGGAAAGAACTTGCCGCCCGACTTCCGGCTGCCGAGGAATTCCCGAGTCTGGCGGGCACCCATCCCGGGTTGAAATTGGCCTACTATCGTCTCAGCGGCGACACGAAGGCTCTCGACAAGACGCTGGAGGCGATGGTTGAATCGCTGGGCAATGCCGACCGTTATCTGGTTCGGCAAATCGCGGAGTCGATGTTGCTGAATGGAAAGCCCGCCGAAGCGATTGAATTGCTCCTCGACAAGAAACGCAACGTCGCCATGACGTTTGACCTTCTCGCGGCCCAAACGAAATACTCCGAGGCCTTTGCCTTTGCTCGCGCGGTGAAGCTCGATGACCCGGAAGAGAAGTTCCAGATCGACCTGCGCCGCGCGCGGTTGTTGTATCTGACCGGAGAGCGTGACTCCGCGATCCAACTGTTCGATGCACTCGCGGAGCGCACCTTGACGGTGCCCCATGACTCGCACTTTGTGCGTGACCTCTTGAAGTTGATGGTTCGGCTCGGCTTGAAGGATCGGGCAGGCGAGCATCTGTTGCGAGTCATGTCCGAGCGCACCAAGCAACGCGAAAGGATGGACGAGGAGAATTATCAGATACTTGATGCGGTATTCGGTGACGATGCTCCGATGGTCGCCGTTTGGTTGCGATTCCTGCGCCAAAAACTGGCGAAGGAGAGCGCGACGAACGTCATCAAACGAGCCAATGAGCTTCTGAATGGAAAGGCGGGCGGTCAGCTTGATGAATGGGTCAAAGAGTTGACGGAAATGGCGAGGAAGAACCCGCCGGCATGGCAGGGGGCTACTTTAGCCATCGCCGAAGCCTATCGGAAATCAGGCAACGACAAGAAGGCCGAAGAGCATTATCGCGAGGCCGTCAAAGTGTCGACGGCCGGAAACGGGAAACGTCGATTGGCTGATTTTTTGCTTGAAAAGAAACGATACTCTGATGCAGCGACTGCCTACGAGCAGGCTTGGCGCGATCAAGTTGATGACCCGTTCTTGTTGTTCATGCAAGGGCATTGCCTCCGATTGGCCGGACAACCAAAAGAGGGGAATCGGCTCATCGAAGCGGCTCACCGGATTGGGCTGGCGAGCGAGGAGTCCCGTGGCCGGTTCGCGGACGAATTGGACAAACACAACTTTGGCGACCATGCTCGGCGCGAGCGTGAGTTGGCAATGTCGCTGGGATGGTATCGCCATTGGTCGGTCGGCAATATGCTCAACGCGATGGGCCGCGACGCCCTTCGGCACAAGGATTACGGAACGGCCGCGACTTTCTTCGAACGCTCGTTGGTCGGAGCGCTGCGCGTGAATGCCAACTACATCGATGCGTCGGCTTACCTGATGGTGCCGCAGTCGATCGCGCACTGCCGCATTCGTGCATCACTGGCCGATGGGAAGATCGACGAGGCGATTGCCCAGGCACGAGCGAGCCTTGCGATTATGCCCGGCAATATTGACCTTGTCATCGGCATGGTGAATGAACTCGATCGCCGAGGACGGAAGGGCGATTCGAACGCGATCTACAATGGCGCACGGGACCTCTACACCAAGTTGGCCACCGAGCATCCGGGGAGCGCGTTCGCACACAACTCTGTCGCGTGGATATCGGCGAACTGCCGGCGAGACCTTGACAAGGCTCTCGTCCATGCGAAGAAAGCCGTCGAGCTGGAGCCTAATGGCGCCGGTTACATCGACACGCTTGCCGAGGTGCATTTCCGGCTCGGCGACAAAGAAAAGGCGATTGAAGCGATGAAAAAGTGCTTGGAACTAAGCCCGAATCGCGTCTACTTCCGCAAGCAATTGGAGCGGTTTCGGGCAGGCGACCCCAACTCTGAGGTCCCCGACGAAGGCGACGAAGACTAGCCAACGGATACGCGAACGGGCTTCTACCGACACAACACCAGGGATTCACCATGCGACGACTGCTCTGTTTGCTGACGGCCGTGGGCGTCCTCACTCCACTGATGGCGCAACCGCCGACTAAGGAAGCCGGCGGCTGGACGCCACAAGACATGATTCGGGTCAAGCGGATCGGCGGCGTCTGGCCGTCGCCCGACGGCAGCCGCGTTGCCTATACCGTTCGCGAGGCAATCCTCGACGCCGGCAAGAGCGAATATCTGACGCACATCTATCTGACGAACGCCACGGGGTCCGAGACGATTCCCCTGACGCGCGGTGAGAAATCGTGTGACAATCCTCGATGGTCTCCCGACGGCAAATGGATCGCGTTCGTCACAAGTCGATCGGGCAAGGCCAACATTTGGCGCATCCGTGTCGCGGGCGGGGAAGCCGAGCAGGTGACGGACGCGGCGACGGGCGCCGGCAACTTCGCATGGTCGCCGGATGGATCGAGAATCGCCTACACGATGCTCGATCCGGCGACGGCGGCGGAGGAATTGAACACCCGTAGTCGGAACGATGCTCAGGTCCTCGACCGAAACATCAAACAACAGCGACTGTATGTGGTGCCGGTCGAAGCGAACGCCGACGGCAAACGCCCAGCGGTGAAGCTCACCACCGCCGACTACAACGTTTCCGGTTTCGATTGGTCGCCGGATGGAAAGCAAATTGTGTTTGCCCACACGCGCACGCCTCAGGTGGATCATTGGCCCACGGGCGACCTCTCACGAGTGGACATCGCGGCCGGAAAGGTCACGCCATTGCGGGTCAACACGCGGTCGGCCGAGTCGGCTCCGCGATATTCGCCTGACGGCAAGTGGATCGCGTTTTTGCAAAGCGACGATCCGCCCAGTTGGGCATTCGAGAACACGGTTTGTGTGATTCCGGCGGCCGGTGGAGAGCCACGCAAGCTGGCGGCGACCCCTGACATGAATCCGGTCATCTTTGGATGGACCGCCGACAGTCAGAGTGTTTGGGCGAGCGAGTCGAATTCGACGCGTCATCGCGTCCATCGATTGAGCCTTGAGGGCCGTCTCGAGACGTTTGTCAATCAGTCCGGCGCGGCGACGAGCGGTTGGAACCTGAGTGCGAATGGGCAAGTGGTCGGGTTTAGTTGGGAGACCCTGACCTCCGCGCCCGAGGCCCATATCGCGAGAGTCGCGGATTTCACGCCCGTTCGTTTGAGTCGTGTCAATACGGCCCTACCGAATCACGCATTGGGCAAGACCGAGACGGTTCGGTGGGAGTCGAACGATGGCAAAACGGTCGAAGGATTGCTGACCTATCCGGTGGGTTACCGGGCTGGCGAGCGCTATCCGTTGCTATTGGTGATCCATGGAGGCCCGGCGGGTGTCTTCACCGAGACGTACTTGGGTCAACCGTATCCGTATCCTCTAGCAGCGTTCGCGGCGCGAGGCTACGCGGTCCTGCGAGCGAATCCTCGCGGCTCGAGCGGTTACGGGAAGGAGTTTCGGTTTGCCAACATGAAGGACTGGGGCGGCGGCGATTATCGAGATCTCATGAGTGGCGTCGATCATGTGATCAAAATCGGCGTCGCCGACCCGGAGCGGTTGGGCGTCATGGGCTGGAGTTACGGCGGGTTCATGACCAGTTGGATCATCACGCACACGCATCGATTCAAGGCCGCCTCGGTCGGTGCTGCCGTTACGGACCTGGTCAGCTTCTGTGGAACTGCCGATATTCCGAGCTTCCTGCCCGACTATTTCAAGTCGGAACATTGGACCGATCCCCGTGCCTTCCTGATGCACTCGCCGATCCAATTCGTCAGTGGAGTGCAGACGCCGTCACTGATTCAACACGGGAAGGAAGACGACCGAGTGCCTCTGTCGCAGGGGCTGGAGCTTTACAACGCACTGAAGCGACAGCAGGTCCCGGTTGAAATGGTCGTTTATCCGCGGATGCGGCACGCCATTTCCGAGCCGAGGTTGCTTCTCGATGCGATGAATCGCAACGTGGAATGGTTCGACCGTTATTTGAAGAAGTCGGTGCCACCCACGCGAAAAGCTGTCGTCAGTGACATATTGCATGGCATGAAGATCAATGACCCGTATCGCTGGTTGGAAGACCAGAACAGCCCCGAGACGCGGGCATGGATCGCGGCCCAACAACAATTCACGACTGAGCAGTTGAGCAAACTCCCTGAACGCGAGGGCCTCAAAAAGCGCCTGGGCGAATTGTTGCGAACCGACACGTTTTCCACGCCGACGGTGCGGAATGGGCGATACTTTTTCTCAAAGCGAGCGGTCAATCAAGATCTGCCTGTGTTCTATGTGCGTCGCGGCGCCGATGCCAAGGACGAGGTGCTTCTCGATTGTAACCGACTGAGCTCCGACAACTCGGTGAGCGCGACCACGCTCGACATCAGTCGCGATGGGCGGTACTGGGTCTATGGTCTGCGTCGCGGCGGCGAAGATGAGGTCGAAGTCTATGTGATGCCGGTTGATTCCGGGCGACCGGGGGCGGCAACGCTCAAACGCGGACGATACTTTGGTGTGAGTATCACGCCCGATGCCAAGACACTTTACTACGCGCGCATGACTGCTGCCGGCCCGCGCGTCTATCGGACCTCGATTGGCAAGAACGGTGGCGAAGAAGAGATCTTTGGCAAGGGTTACGGCCCGGACAAGATCATAACCGGGTCGCTTTCTCCCGACGGGAAACAGTACCTCATCACAGTGCTCTACGGCTCGGCCGCCGCCAAGACCGAGGTCTACGTCAAGGCGCTTGCGGACGACGGGCCGTTCCAAGTGATTGTTAATGATGTCAACGCTCGCTTCGTTGGTCAGATTGCCGACAACAAACTCTTTCTCATGACGAATTGGCAGGCGCCTAACAACCGACTCTTCGTCGTCGATTTGAATAACGCCAAGCGCGACCAATGGAAGGTCATCGTTCCCGAGGATTCCCAGAACGTAATGCAGGGAGTACAGCTCATCGACGGAAAGTTGTTCGTTAGCTGTCTGGCGAACGTGTCGTCGAAGCAATTGATTTACTCGCCTGCCGGAAAACCCCTGGGCGAAGTGAAAATGCCGGGAATCGGCACGGGAGGCGTTTCCGGCGAGTGGACGAGCAAAGAAGCATTTCTCACCTTTAACAGTTTCGTCCATCCGACGACCGTCTACCGCTACGATCCATCGACGGGCTTGGGGGCCATTTGGTCGCGACAAAACGTGCCTATCGACGTGGATCGTTTCGAGGTTTCTCAAGTCCGATATCGATCCAAGGACGGAACAATGATTCCGATGTTCTTGGTTCACGCGAAGGGGCTCAAACGCGATGGCAACAACCCGGTCTACCTGACGGGCTATGGCGGATTCAATCTGAGTCGCACGCCTCTTTTTTCGGCATCGATTGCTCTATGGGTCGAGCGTGGCGGAGTCTATGCGCTTCCGTCTCTTCGAGGTGGCGGCGAGTTTGGCGAAGCGTGGCACCGAGCGGGCATGCTCGAGAAAAAGCAAAACGTCTTCGACGACTTTCACGCGGCGGCCGAGTGGCTTATCTCGAACAACTACACGCGGCCCGAGAAGCTCGCGATCGCCGGCGGCAGCAATGGCGGACTTCTCGTTGGGGGCGGCGCTGACCCAGCGCCCGGAGTTGTTCCGTGCGGTTATCTGCTCGGTTCCACTTCTGGATATGGTGCGTTATCACCGCTTTTTGGTGGCGCGATTTTGGGTGCCGGAATATGGCTCTTCGGAGAATCCCGAACAGCTCAAGTATCTCCTGGCCTATTCGCCCTATCACAACGTGAAGCCCAGCACGAAATACCCGGCGGTGTTGTTCGTTTCGGGTGATTCCGATACGCGCGTCGATCCTCTGCATGCGAGGAAAATGTGCACGCTGCTTCAAGATGCCACGGGGTCCGATCGGCCGGTATTTTTGCACTACGACACCAAGTCTGGGCACGCTGGGGGCAAGCCGATTTCCAAGACGATCGAGGATTTGGCGGACGAAATGGCGTTCTTGTTTTGGCAGCTGAACGGCACCTCCGGCTAACCGTGTTCATCAACGGTGAGACGGCGACGGGCGGCTTCGACCTCGCGCTCTCGCATGCGACCGAAACGGTCCATGGCTGCTGCCACGATGGGGGACAACTCCCAGCGATCATACCGGCTCCAGGTGCGATCGGCGCGGGCTGCCTGTTCCTCGAAGGTTTCGCCGAAGACGATGCGCCCATGCTCAACGAGCTTGACGAAAAGGGCCTCGCCTCGCGGCGGTTCGGATGCGTCAGCGACAATGAGGGTGTTGCCGTCGCCGTATACGCGCAGGTATCCGCCCAGCGATTCCTTGCCTGGAGAGTTTGAGAACTTCACGTTGGGCCGGTTTTCGGTGGCCGACCGCTTGAAAGCCGCCGACACCGTATCTCGATGAACGAGTCGCCACCAATAACCGCCGGCTCCGGGAAACAACATCGTGGGGGCGATACCGGTGGCTTGCTCGAAGTAGTTGTAGACGGTTCGGACCGTGTCGGGGGTCACTTCGTCCTCGAACACAATCATTCGCGGATTAATTCCGGCTTCGACCATGCGGCGATGATACAAGACACATTGGCTCTTGATGTCGCCGGAGTCAACGCGGATGCCAACGCGATCCGTCTCGGGGTGGGCGCGAATGACCCGAATCGCGTTTTCAAGTCCCACTGTCTCCGCATCCACAAGGTCGCACAAGAGCGACGGCGTTCCCATGGAGGTGATGAAGCGATCCATCATTTCGTATTCGGCGCTGGCCAACGACCGATCGAATGACTGAGCCGCGCACATCATCTCGTGCCCGATCGTTCCAATGCTCTGAAAAAGCTCTGGATACATAAACTCGGCAGTGTCGTTCGACGTCAGGCGGCCGCCCCCACCCACGAAACGCGCCAGCAACAGGACGATATTGGCGAGTTCATTGACGGCTGATCGAAGCCCGAATTCGGCGTCTCGCGGCGTTGCCTGTTTCATGAGACGTGCCTTCGTGGCTTGAATCACCGGCGCGAAGTAGCGGCACATCGCCGGCTCGAGATACGAAATGGCCCCGCCCATTCCCTCGAACGACATGCATGGAACGCCCGCGAGGAATGTCTGTCCGCCCGGGAATCCCCAAATATCCACGGGTAACCAGATATCGTCGCTTTGCGTGCTGCGGAGAATCGCGTCCCAAACGGCGTCGGGAAACGCTCTGACGTTTGCCTGATTGAGAAACCAATCACGGGCCAGTTCGATATCGCAGCGTTGAAGTGGGCGGCGAAACCATTGCGCGAGCATGGCTTCGTGTCCGGCCATTATGAGTTGGGCGCCAGCGCCGGCCTCGGGTAGTCCTTTGCGAAACGTCAACGCATAAGCGGCTTTCATCGTGGCAATGTCGGGAACGGCCGCCCACATCGTCCGCTTGTAGGTGTCGGTCGCACCGAGGAATCCGCCCAGGGCGAAGAACCGGTCGAAGAACTCATCACGCATCGCCTGGCGCTTCGCGACGAATCGATCGTTTGCGGACATGGTGGCCCTCACCGGATCACAAACCGGCATGCGATGGTCTGGTTACAAGGAATGTTCTACGATAACGATTCCCCGTGTCTCGCGAGGTTAATCTGTGTCGCATGCGGCGCAGCGACTGCCGATCATCTTTTCCATTGGTGCGGCGATTGCGACGCTTGCATTGAAGGCATCGGCCTATTGGGTGACGGGATCGGTTGGGTTGCTCTCCGACGCTCTGGAATCGGGAATCAATCTTCTCGCCGCGCTGACGGCGTTCATCTCGCTCTGGTATGCGTCGCGGCCCATCGACGCCAGCCACACCTATGGTCACGAGAAGATCGAGTATTTCTCCAGTGGTTTGGAGGGCGGATTGATCGTCGTCGCGGCCATCGGTATCGCTCGGGCCGCGATCTCGCGATTTCTCAATCCGGTGTCGTTAGAATCCCTCGCCATCGGTAGCGTCATCGCAGCGATTGCCGCCTTGGTTAACTTTGGCGTCGCGAGATATCTGTTGAACGTCGGCAGGCGCTATCGGTCCGTGATCCTTGAAGCGGATGGCCATCATCTGATGACGGACGTCTGGACTTCCGTAGCCATGCTCGGTGGTCTGGGCATGGTTGCGGTGACGGGCTATGAGTGGCTCGACCCGATCTTTGCGTTGCTGATCGCCGCCAACATCACCTGGACGGGCGGCTCACTGATACGCCGATCGTTTCACGGGCTGATGGACCGGGCCATCGCCGATGCCGACCTGGCATTGTTGCGATCGATGATATCGAGCCAACTTGCGGCCGGAACCACTTTTCACGCGGTTCGGACGAGACAATCGGGGTCGCGTCGCTTCGCCGATTTCCACTTGCTGGTTCCGGGCGACTGGTCCGTTCGGAAGGCCCACGAACTGGCCGATCGGATCGAGAAACACGTTCGCCTTGGGATGGCAGGCCTTGAGATTACTATTCACATTGAACCGATCGACGAGGCCGGGTCGTGGACCGATAGCGCGATGCTTCACATCGAGTCGAAAGACGAAACTCATTGACGGCTCGCCCGGCCTATTTCCACATTTCCTCGTCAGCGAAGGGATGGATCGGCCGATTCGGTTTCGGGTCGGGGCGCACCTTGAGGATTGCCTCCGCCAGCGTCAGGTCAGTCCGCGAAGTAATCTTGATGTTGAGCGGCGAGCCGTTCACTAATTGCACGGCGTGTCCGGCGGCCTCGATGAGTTGCGCGTCGTCGGTGATCTTGCCGCGAAACTCCGATCGTCGTTGATAGGCTTCGAGGATCCAATCGCGACGGAAGACTTGCGGCGTTTGGGCCAGCCAGAGATTTTCACGGGGCACGGTCTCTTTCACCATTTTTTGAGGATCGGCCCTCTTGATGGTGTCGGCGACCGGCAAGGCCAGCATGGCGCTGCCGCTTCGTGCCGCCGCCGCGAACACGGCATCGATGAGGTCAGCGGTCAGGCAAGGGCGAACCGCGTCATGAATCGCCACCAACTCCGCGTCGGCAGACAATAGCTTTAGTGCGTTGGCGATCGACTCAAAGCGTTCGGCGCCGCCGTGAACCACTTTGATGTTCATGAATGCCAGGTTCGGGCGATAACGACGCTCGAAGAGGTCGTTGTCTTCCGGCGAGATGACAACGATCGTCTGGCAAACGTCGGGTCGGGTTACGAATAGCTCCGCGGTCCGAAGCCAAACGGCGCGGCCGTCGAGGTTTACAAAGGGCTTTTTCTCTTTGCCGCCGAAACGCGACGATCGTCCGGCAGCCGGTAGGATTACAGCGAACTTTGGCATGGCGACGGACTCCAGTGGCGGCTGCCGCTCATGGCATCACCGCTGGCGGCTATTGTAGCCCGTTGACGAACGCCGTCAGCCGTTGAGACACATCATTCAAACGAACTTGAAAGCGGCGAATGATCTCCTCTTGTTCGGCAATGGCAGCCTCGGCACCGCCGGCCTTGGCAGTGGCCGATTCGACGAGGGCTTGTCCGGCCTTGAGGCGTTCCTCGAGACGATCGATGGCTTGCCGCCAAGCAATGCGATTGGCGTCATCGGAGCTATCAGCCATCAGCGGCGAAGCCAGCATGTCCTCGTGACGGCTGCTTTCGACCACAGTCTGTTCGAGTGCATCGCGAACTCGTTCCAAAACAGCCATCCAGTCCGCCGCGGCCATGGCAAACCCTCCGAGTTCCGAAAGCAATGCTGGCCTTTACCCCAAACTCGCTGCGGGCAACACCCCAGATTTTTCGCGGGATTTGATCTTGCATCGGAACCAGCTCGATGTTATTCCCCGCCCACTCGATCGAATCGACTTGACGCACGCGAGAGGGGGCTTGCCCTCCGGGGGAAACCGCGCCGTCAACGTGTTCCGGACTACCGATCCGGAGGCACCAAGCACGCAAGGAGGGGGACGTGTTTGTCGCCTGTTCAACGCTTTGTTTTGGCAAGAATACGCTTGAAGAGACCGTTCAGCGAATCGGCGAACTTCGTTTCAGCAAGGTCGACTTGGCGATCCATACCCATGGGCATCATCTGAAGCCCGCGACGGTCGTCAACGACCTTCAGAAAACGGCCTATCGCCTTCGCAGCCTGAACATGGGCTTCGCGGCGTTTCATGTCGAGATTGACGAGCCGGATTCGCAGGCTCATGCCCAGCAACTTAGGGCGATCTGTCATTTGGCTCGTTTGGTTGCGGCTCCGCTGGTGACGATACCGGCGCCGGCTTCGGGTACCGACCCGGCCCAGGTCGTCGAGAAACTCAAGAGTCAAGTTCACATTGCCGAGGCCGAGGGCGTCATTTTGACCCTCGAAACTCGGAAGGGGACATTGACCGAGGATCCCGTCGCGACAGCGGAATTGTGCCGCCGCGTACGTGGATTGGGAATCACTCTCGATCCGAGCCATTACGTGACTTCAGACTCGGCACAGAACTACGATGGGATCTATCCCCACGTTTGTCATGTCCGGCTCCGAGACACAGGAATGGGTCCAAATGAATTTCAGGTTCGTATCGGCCAAGGGCAAATCGATTATGGCAAGCTGATCGGCCAACTGGAACGATGCCACTATGATCGGGCACTGTCGGTCGATATTCGCGACATTCCGGATTCCCCGTATCCGATAGACGTCGAGGTACGGAAGCTGAAGTATCTGCTTGAAAGTCTGGTGTAGGGGGGTGGCCGGACGGGTACGCATCGCCCGTCTGGCCTATTTTTCCAGTTCCGAGAGCGGCCGGGACGGACGCGCTCGGGCAGTGCATATCCCAGCAAGCTTACTCAGCCCGACTGGACAGGTTCGAACACATCGCGTATGATTCCAAGTGTTCCAAGGGAATTTTGACACGTTGTAAAGAATCCCTTTTCATGGTAAGTCATAGGAGATTGTTGTTTGACGACCGCTACACTCGCTGAATCGGCGGGTGCTTTCGATGCACTTGCTCTCAGCCCCTTGCTGGTAGAATCCCTCCATCGCGCCGCGTATCACCAGCCGACACCTATTCAAGCCGCACTGATCCCATCCGCATTGCTCGGCCGTGACGTTATCGGTCAGGCCCAAACAGGCACGGGAAAGACTGCCGCCTTTCTGCTCCCCTTCATGAGTTCGTGGAGCCCCGAGGCCGGATACGGCCCGCAGGCGTTAGTCTTGGCACCGACGCGGGAATTGGTGGTACAGGTTCGTGACGAATCGCGAAAAATCGCTCCGAGCCCTGAATGTAAGACGGTCGCCATTTATGGTGGCCAACGAATTCGAACGCAGATCAATGAACTCAAAGCCGGTTGCCATATTGCCGTTGGCACGCCGGGCCGGATTCTCGACTTGTTGGCTCGCGGCATCCTCGACCTGAGCCGGTTGCGCTATTTGGTTCTCGACGAGGCTGACCGGATGCTTGACATTGGCTTCCGGCCGGACATCGAACGCATTTTACGCCGATGCACCCGAGAGCGGCAGACGCTACTCATGTCGGCGACGATGCCCGAAGAGGTGTTACGGCTCGTGCATCGCTATATGCGCGATCCCTTGCACATCAACCTCGCGCCGGATCGGCCGACGGTGGACAAGATCCGTCAATCGTATTTCACCGTCGATCCCGAGAAGAAATTCGAGTTGCTCTTGCGAGTGTTGGTCCGCGACCGGCCTCGACAGTGCATCATTTTCACGCAAACCAAGCGTGGCGCCGACAAACTCTACGCGAAACTAAAGGCAAAAACGAAACGTGCTGCCGTCATGCACGGTGATCTCGCGCAACCGATGCGCGAAAAGATCATGCAAGCGTTTCGCGATCGGCGGATCGTGTTTCTGATCGCCACCGATGTGGTCGGCCGAGGGATCGACGTGACGGGAATCTCACACGTCATCAATTTCGACCTTCCCGAAGACATCGAGAACTACGTTCATCGCATCGGGCGCACGGGACGTATGGGCGCCGACGGCGTCGCCATTTCGTTCGTCACGCCCGAGCAAGGCAAGATTCTGACGGACATCGAAGGGAAGATCAACAAACTGATAATGGCAGATCAGATTCCCGGCTTTCAAGGGTTTGAGCCGAGGACAATCGTCGAGACCACCGAGGCCCCGAAAGCGGTGCCCGTGTTCGGTCGCGCGACCCGACGCTATAGCAAACGATTGTAATAGTTGCCTATTGTTAATCGTGGAAGCTCCGCAAGCCGCTTGGCTTCCACGACACTCCTTTGCACGGAATTCCGTGACCCTTCTAAGATAAGTTGGCGACGGCCCCGGGCTGGAAGTCGGCTACTTCGATCTCGATGGACCGATTGCCGTTCCACTCATTCCATTTCGGTGTGAATGCGAGGCAGCATTGACCACCGGCGGACATAAGCTCGTCGGCGCGGTCACCCATACCAAATGCCACGGCCCGAAACTGGCTCCTCCCTTGACCAACACGAAAGCTCAAGTGCCGCTCGCCGCCGCCAATTCGCCGAGGCTCACCGATGATTGACAGTCCGCCGGCCAGGAATCGGGGACGAGGGTTGTCGGCACCATACGGCTCCAATTGCTCTAAGTCGCGAAGCAAACCCGGAGTGAGCGAACTCAGAGGGATCTCCACGTCCAGTTCGAGAAACGCCGCGGGGACCCCTGAAGGGAAATGCGCCGCAACGTAATCGCAGAAATCATGGCGCAGGGCATCAATCTGGTCGGGGGCAACGCGGAAACCTGCCGCTGCCGCGTGACCGCCGTGGCTGAGAAGCCGTGAATCACACGCTCGCAACGCCTCATG
Source organism: uncultured Alcaligenaceae bacterium (assembly GCA_964515185.1). GTDB lineage: Bacteria > Planctomycetota > Planctomycetia > Gemmatales > Gemmataceae > CAZESP01. Next base: position 44,564 of record CAZESP010000003.1, on the reverse strand, counting down.
CAAGGCAATGCCCGGAATCGACCGCCCCGAGCCGATTCCCTTTTTGTCCCGCAACGCGATCAACAGGGTTGGCTTTCCGTATGCATCGGCGAGTTTTCCAGCCACGATGCCGATGACCCCAGGATGCCATTCGTCGCTTGCCAAGACCAGAGCCGGCGACTTTGAGAAATCAAATTGATCAACCATGTCCCGGGCATGAGAAGTCATCTTGCGTTCGATGGATTGTCGTTCCTTGTTCTGACCGTCCAGGTATGCTGCCAATGCCTTCGCCTTCTCGGCATTGGTGGTGGTCAAGAGTTCGACGACGAGCCGCGAGCATCCCAATCGTCCGGCCGCATTGATCCTTGGTGCGAGTTTGAAACCAACATCCTCAGCCGTAAGAGGCCGGCCGATAGAAAGCCCCGCGGATTCCATCAACGCCTTGAGTCCGATTGACGGGGAGGATCGCAAGCGATAAAGCCCATGCTTCACCAAGACTCGATTCTCCTCGTGGAGCGGCACCACGTCAGCAATGAGGCCCAGAGATGCCAACGCGACCGCGTCGAGCAAGAATTCACGAAATCCCGCTGATACTTTCTCACTGCCGCTGATACGTTGGCACAATGCCCAGGCCAGTTTCAATGCCACGCCCGAACCGGAGAGATCACCGAAGGGGTAGTTTGTTCCCGGCATGCGCGGATGGACCACACAGTCCGCCGCGGGCAGCACGGATTTCGGTTCGTGGTGATCGGTGATGATTAGCTTTAACCCGAGGCGGCGAGCCTCGATGGCCTCGTCAATGGCCGTGATTCCGCAATCCACGGTGACAACCAGCTTGCAGCCGTTCGCGGCAATTTGTCGCAGGGCTTCAATCTTCAGGCCGTAACCGTCTTCGAGGCGGTTGGGCATGTAGAATTCGACCTTGGTTTCGAGACGCTGGAGGAGCTGAAAGAGAATTGCCGTCGCTGTCAGGCCATCGGCGTCGTAGTCTCCGTAGATGCAAATGGGGTGCTTTGACTCGATGGCGTGGTGCAATCGCTCGACGGCATCGCTGATGCCCGGCAACAACTCGGGAGCGTGCAAATCGGTCAACGGCGACTCGACAAATCGCCGGGCCTCACTGAAATCCGTGAAGCCGCGATTGAGTAAGAGCTGGGCGACGATCGGCGAAACATCAATCGATTGTGCCAATCGTCGAACGGCATCGGGATCGTGAGGAAGCAGTCGCCACGATTTCGCGTTTCGGCTCACGCAAGGCCCCCGGATCAATCGGTGTCTTCAGTGGATCATAACCAAAAGGTCAAGATACCTACAATCCATTCCACCGATCCGCAAAGTTTGCGCCGTTCGCGTGAACCGTTAAACCCATTCGGTACGATTGATCCGACCCGTCGGCTTCGCACGTTCGCCGTTTCCTGAATATTCCGTAGGTCCGCGCCGTTACCGAGTCCGATATGACGATCAGGACGATGGCCAATCGGGGCATCCGGCAGAACCGGATCCTCGCTCATCACATAGGAAGGGATTCCTCAATGAAGCCCCAACGCATATCGCGATGGGCCGGGGCGAGCCTCATGCTCTCCACCCTGGCACTTGGCTGCATGAATGCACGCCACGCACAAAACTGTCACACATGCACGGCGTGTAATGCCTGCGGCGGCGTTGCGACCGCAGCCGCACCCGCGCCCGTGGTTGTTCGGAGTCAGCCTGGCTCGTTGACGTTGCCGGAGAAGATGGCAGTCATCCCCAATATGACGACGATGCCGGCTCCCACGCGAGTTACTCCCGCGCCACTGCCCGCGATGAGCGGCGCTCCCGTCACGCAGCCGCCCGTTACCAAGACGCCTCTGACGAGCATTCCCAACGTCGGTAGCGAACGATACGTTTTGCCGGAAAAACCGACTGAATCCAAGCCTCAGTCGGCGATCCCGATGCCGGAGAAAGTCATCACGGCCGACCAACCCGAGCCGAAGCCGATCGCAATCGAGAGCGGCAGCGCCGGAGGCTACGGCCGGGCCGAAGACTACTCATGGCTCTCGGGCGAGTTAATCTTCCACCCGACCAAGAAGCAGTGGCGATTGCGTTACGCGGCCATCGATGAAGTTGACCCCTATGGTGGAAGCGTGACCTTGCACGGACTGTCGCGACAGTTGGAAGAAATGAAGACTGGGTCGATGATTCGTATCGAAGGAAGCCTGATCGATTCCGAGACTCGACAATCCAGCCCCGGATATCGCGTTCGAGACATTCAGGTCCTGAACAAATAGTCGAATCGCGAGCTTGTTGAAGCGCTGCCACCCTGCTCGAAGGAGCAGGGTGGCTTTATTTTTGGCAAGGGTGTTTGGCGTTCGCTCCGTTCACCAGATTACCCAGGTGGTGGTGATTTCGTGACCGATGTAAAGGTGATTGGCCAATCCGGGAAAGAGGCGGAACTGTGGGGAACCGGCTAAAGACCCTATTAAGGGAGGTCGAATAGAGCAGCAGACTTCGGCACCTGACTGTCATCCGAGAGGAAGCGGGGCAGAAAGGGACAGGAAACCCCGAAGAGACGAGGGAAGGCACCTCCCCGGCGATCCTTCCCGGCCAGGAAGCCGCCGGGGTCGGGGCCACGGAAACCCCGCGAAACAATCCCCAATTGGAGGTTCTGTATCGTGAATGCTGCGTTACTCATGTTGAGTTCGGCTTGGATGGCAGCTCAGGCTCCGGGCGCCGGCGCCCCTGCCGCTCCGGCTGCCCCAGCGGCTCCGGCTCCGGCGATGGTCGGCGCGGGCTGCGGCGGCGCTGGTTGCGGTCATGCGTGTGGCGGCTGCTACAGCGGATGTGATCCTTGCTGCGATCCATGCCAACAGGGCTGGAAGCCGTTCAGCCGAATTCGTGGTATGTTCAGCCGCGGTGGCAACAACTGTGGCGACTGCTGCCACGATCAGTGCTGCACGCCGGTCGTCACCTGCAAGCCGGCTTGCCCGCCGCCGTGCCCGACGGTCCACACCTGCAACACCTGCAACACCTGCGCTGATCCCTGCCAACAGGGCTGGACGTTCGGCAGCCGCATCAAGAAGCTATTCAACCGTTCCAGCAATGACTGTTGCGATCACGGCTGCTACGGTGGCTGCTACAGTGGCTGCAACACCGGCTGTCACAGCCACGGCGGCGTCATCATGACCCCGACGACCCCGGCGGCCCCGGCCGAAGCGGTTCCCGCTCCGAAGGATCAGCCCAAGAAGATGCCGGCGACCATTGGCTCGGCCAATCCGGTCTACCCGGTCACCCCGGTCGCCTCGCCCCGAATCGGCGTTGAGATTCAGTAAGACCCAGCGGTCCGCTTCCTGATCCACACCAGGAATGACCAATAACACGACGACCCCACCAATGCTCAGTTGGTGGGGTCGTTCTGTTTTTCGACATCGGGTCAAGAACTAATCCGCATACACGCGGGTCGCCTCTTCCTTCGTTACCGGATCGACCAGGATAGCGCTCGTAATCTGCGCCTTGAACTGAGCGATACCGGGCGCCGTTGTCTTCACCGTGACTCGATAGACAGCGTCCGCTCGCGGAGCCAGCTTCGGTAGCGGCTCGAAAATAACCGTCGTTCCTTCCTGGTGGAAGCGCGACGGACCGGTCGCTGATTTGAACTGCATCTTGTCGCCGGGAATCGTGCAGACCAGCTTAACGCCGGTCTCTGTCTTCGACCCGGTGTTGGTGATCCGAATCTCGTAGATGGTATCGGCTCCAACTTCGACAGGATCTTCCAAGTCGACGACTTCGATCATGATGGCCGAGAGGCCCTCGACCCGAGTGACGGCATCGGTCTCGACTTTCAGACCGCGAGCGGCTTGAGCCGTGACCTTGTGCTGATGCTCGCCCTGGTTGACCGCGATGGCTTCCACGCCGACTTCGCGCGACTGGCCCGGGCTGAGTTCACCGATAAACCATGTGACGGTTCGCGTCGTGAAGTCGTGTCGGCCGCCGTTATCCGCTCCGAGGAACTTGAATCCGGCAGGGATAACATGATGGACTACGACGTTCGACGCCGGGGCGTCGCCGGGATTGACGACCTTGAAAACGTACTTGGCTTTGCGATCGAGGTAACGAAGCTTCGGTGCTGAAACCACTTCAATCTTGATCTGCGGCATGAGCACATTGGCAACAGCCTTGTCCGTGGCTTTCAGTCCGCCCTCAGCCTCAGCGAATGCCTCGCATTTCTGTTCGCCGCCCGCTTTGGTGCCGCAAACGACTTGCACCGAACGGGTGTCGCCCGGAGCCAGATGACCCAGGTCGAAGTTGATCTTATTGCCGCGAGCATGTTCGAGACCCTCGCTCAGATCGGTGTGGATCTTGACGTTTTCGGCGGGGAAATCGCCGGGGTTGCTTACGGTAAGCACGAAGGTGCAGGCGTCGCCGACCCACACTTTCTCCGGCGCGGTCGCCTTGATCAGCAGCTTCGGCTCTCGAACCCGAATCTTCATAGCCGTGGCGCCGGTGAAGGTCACCCATGCCTGACAGCCGGGATCGCCACGATTGGCCGGAACCATTCGCAGCTGCAGGTTTCGTTCCTGCTTGGGCAACATCGTTCCGATTTCCCACATTAGGACATTGTCTTCTTGAATCGCCTTGGGTTCGGTGGCCGCAACCGTGACGCCGGCAGCGATGCGAACGCGAACCATCACTTGTTGAACTGGGATATTGCAGACGTTGCGGACAGCGATCGTGTAGTCGGTTGCCTGGCCGAGTTTGGCGACAGCCGGGCCAAGCCACTCGATGCTAACGGCAGGCTCTTGGCGACCAGTTGGGTTCGTTTCGCTGATGCTCGAACTGGCGTCATCGGGCAGGGCATTCCGTTCCGGATTTGGATTCTCGGTCATGGGCTGATTGGCCGGAATAACCGTGACGTTTCGATTGGCTGGGGCGCCGGCAGGCATCGCGGGTCGAACGCCGGCGGGACCTGCGGGACCGGTCGGTTGCGGGACTACCGGTGCCGGTGTGGGGAAATCCGATGGGGCCGGCAGGGCCGGAGCGCCAGGCAGAGCGATCGGTGCCGGAGCTGTCGGCGCGACTTCTTTCGGAGCTGGCGGCGACGACATGGGCACAGCCGGGGCCGGAGGCAAAGTCGGAGCCGGCGGCGACGAGGTCGGCACCGTGGGCGCCGGCGGCAATGTCGTTGCCGGCAACGGAGTCGGCATCGGCGACGCCGATTCTGGAACGGCCGGCGGTAGGGCCGGCGGCAGCGGGCTTGGAGGCGTCTGACCGTAGACCAAGGTAACGTAGCCCACGAGTCCCACGCCGAGCATGGCCAGAACCGCTGGCCCGATTAATCGCTTCATTCTCGATCCTCCCCTCTTCGCCATCGAATGCACTTCGCCGGCGGGGCGTCCGTTTCCGCCTCCGCGCGCGAGCGGGTAAACCAATGCGACGCCGTGTATAACCGCGAGCCGGGGGAATTCAAGGCGAATCAACGCCAAGATAATGAGATGTTGACCCTAACGCTTCCCATTCCACCAATCCGCTGCGTATTTTTCCAACACGAGACGCTTCGCGTGATTGACGATCCCGTCATCGAGGGGGGTGAAGACAAACCGGAAATTTGCGTCAGATGCCAAGACCGCGACGATGGCGTCCGTCAGACTCGATGCGGCAATGGTGACGCCAACGAGGTCCGCGATTCCGGGGAGTTGTGGCGTGTACGGGCTTTGGGCCAACAGAACGGCGCCATGTTGCAGCAATGCCCCGCGCTGGCGCCTTTGGGAACTGCCTACCACCTTGTGCCCGTGAATGAGAACATCGCCGGGCGTGTGATGCCGAAAGCACAACGTTTCACCCCGCCCCTTTTCTCCACCGTCCGGACACAGACTCGCGTCAACTCCGAATCGCGCGAGCGCCTTTCGGATGTGACCGTGCATTTCACATAGCCAAGACTGATTCGATCGTTGCCATACGTCTCCCGCCGGCAGAGCGATGCCATAGGTAAGTTCATGGTGATGGACGAGCGCCCCTCCTCCCGAAGCACGACGAACCAATGCCACGCCGTCCAACCCTGGAAGACCGCGACGAGCTTCAGCGGCCTGAAAATAGCCAAGGCTCACGGTTGCTTCCGTCCACTGATAAAATCGCAGCGACGCGACACCCTCACTGGCGGCATCCGCGAGCATGACTTCGTCGATAGCCATGTTCATCGGTCCATCGGCTGAGGCCAATGGCAAGAGCCTCATGGCGAGGGGCTTCCGCTCCACGGCCGGTCTCGGGCAATCCACGATGGTTCCCCCTGACACTTTTGGGTTTGCACGGCGAGAACTTGTCGCCCGCTGCCCTCGTACCATACAACAATGACGATATGAAAGCGACGACGTTCAGGATGCACCATGATCCAGGTTGATCATCTCACCAAACAGTACGGACCCGTTATCGCTGTCGATTCAATCTCATTCTCGGTAGAGAAGGGAGAGATTGTCGGATTCCTCGGACTGAACGGGGCCGGCAAAACGACAACGATGAAGATCCTCACGAGTTACCTTCCGGCGACAAGCGGCATCGCCAAGGTCGCCGGTCATGACGTCATGACCGAATCGATGGAGGTGAGGCGCAATATCGGCTATTTGCCGGAAAGCGTGCCTTTGTATCAGGAGATGCGAGTCGAAGAATACCTGATCTATCGGGCCAAACTCAAGGGCGTCGATCGCAACATTCGCCAGAGCCGCATCGAAGAAGCTCTGAGCCGATGTCGCATCAAAGAAGTCCGGCGCCGGCTGACGGGAACACTTTCAAAAGGCTACCGCCAGCGTGTCGGTCTGGCCGATGCCTTGATCCACAATCCGCCGATCCTGATCCTTGACGAGCCGACGTCGGGCCTCGATCCGGTTCAGATCAGTGAGACGTTGGCGACGATCAAGGATATGGGGCACGATCGCACCGTGCTGTTTTCGTCGCACATCTTGTCCGAGGTCGAGAAAATCTCCGATCGCCTTATCATTATCCACCGTGGGCGCATTGGACTTGATGCGAAGATGAGTGAATTGGCCCGCGACGATCAACAGATACTCGTTGTCGAGATTCGCGGTCCCGAGGCGCAAGTCAAGGAGGCGCTCAACCGAATCGACGGTGTGCGGGCCATCGATACCGAGGCCGATAAGGACGGAGGGTTCACTTACAACGTTCAGTCGGCGACCAACAAGAACCTGGGCGAGACAGTGTTTCAAGTCGTGGCGAAATCCGGTTGGACGTTGCGACGGCTCTCCACGGTTCGGCGGCGGCTTGAGGACCGGTTCTTTGAAGTGACTGTCAAAGCCGATTCCATGGTGCCCCCGCCGGAAGGGACGAACCCATGACCACGACTCGCACGACGATCCAAGAAAACGCCCCCTCCGAGACTCGCCAGGACGAGCCGTTTCTTCCACGGCTTCTTGGGTTTCTCGGGTTGGCGGGCGTGGCGTTGGGTATCGTCATTGTCATTGCCAACAACAAGCTCGGCCCACGCTGGATCCCGGCGAGTCGCGGCTATGTCCTGATTGTGATCGGCACGGTCATGATGTTGTTTCACGCTTTCCGCGAAAGCGAGATTCAGCTTCGCCGTGCATACGGGTTTCTCGGTTACGCCCTGTTACTGACTCCCATCGTGACGGCGTTCATTCCCTCGGTGGGATGGCAGATCGGAATTGCCTTTCTGGCTCCCGGGCTCTTGTTGATTGCGATATTTGCTCGCAACGAAGAGGATTCATTCTGGCGTTCGATTCCGCTGTACACAATTGGCGGGGTCGGAGTCGCCTCAACTCTGATCGGAGTCGGAGGCGGGCTTTATAAACCCGATTTCCTCGCCGGCGTCGGCATCCTCCTCGCGATGATTGGTTTGCTGACGCTTTGGGCTTTCGTGAGTTTGCTCGGCCCGACGGCAAGCCTTGGGCGATACATCAGCCTTGCAGTCGGCGTTATTGGCGTGGCGATTATCCTTTATGCCTTGGCGAGATCGATTCTGCCGGTTCTGGCTCACGATTGGCGCGTCAATCCGTCGCGGATTTATCGCCAAGTGAACACGGTTGGCGCCATCGTCCTCGTATTGGGCCTCGTGGGAATCGGCGCCTATCTCGGTGCGTTGAAGAAGAAAATCGACGCGGAAACCGGCAGGCTGGTGCGATTGATTGCCACGGCACTCACGGCCATTGGCGCGATTATCCTCGTCGTCGGCGTTTCGCGTACCGTCGCACCGGGGATGTTGCGAAGTTCTGGCTGGGGAGCCGAGTTGCCGGCGCCGTATTTGGTCCCAGGCGGGTTGCTCCTGATATTCGCGGGTTTGTGCTATCTGCTGTCGGCTATTGGCCTGACGTCTGAACATCCCCTGGTGGTTCTCGTGCGTCGTGAACTCAGCAGCATTTTCTACTCGCCCATTGCCTATCTGGTCTTGTTTGGCTGGACCATCCTCGGCGCGATTCATTACTTCGTCTTCATCGTTCAGATCGATTCGATGTCGGCCGGCGGAAACCCGCCCGAGGAACCCGTGTTGCTGTTCTATGGCTTGGCGTTTCTGCCCGTGTTCTGTGTCATGTTCGGCACACCGTTGCTGACAATGCGACTGATGAGCGAGGAGAAACGCACCGGGTCTCTTGAGGTGTTGCTGACCGCTCCGCTCAGCGAATGGCCGATCGTGCTGAGCAAGTTCCTGGCGGTTCTGGGTTTCTACATGCTGCTATGGGTTCCGTGGGGGTTGCTGTTGGTTGCGTTGCGTATCGAAGCGGAACGCCCGTTTGACTTTCGACCTCTCTTTAGCGGTGCGGTGATCATTTTCGCGACCGGGGCCGCCTATTTGGCAATGGGGCTGTTCTGCTCGACGCTGACGAGAAATCAGATCGTTGCCGCCGTGATGGCCTTTATGGGGATGATGGTCATCATGAGCGTTTGGTTGATCGGGCGCATTCCAAGTATTGATGGGTGGTATACACCCATCTTCAAACAGTTGTCGTTCATCGATCTGCTTCAAGAATCGCTGACCGGGCGCCTTTGGCTGCGCGACGTGGTGGTTCATCTATCAATCGCGCTGTTCTGGCTGTTTTTGTCGGTGAAGGTTCTCGAGGCGCGAAAGTGGGCTTAAGTGCTGGGGTCGTGATTCCAGCGGAGTTTCGTGATGGCGAGTGAAAACCGGCCGGAACCATCGGCCGCGAAAACGGCACTCTTCACCCTTGTTGGCTGCGGCGCACTGGGGTTGCTGCTAATCGTCGCCGATATTGCTCTCGTCGGCGACTGGGGGCAGGCCCTCATCGACTGGTTGAGACAGCGCACGCCTGTTGGCGATAAACCTCCCCAACCGTGGAAAGCCGCTGCCGGCGTCGGAACGATCCTGATCGGCTTGCTCCTGATGCTCGTCGGTGTCATCCCTGCCCGGCGATTCGAACGAACCGACCCACTGATTCGCCGAGTCATTTACGGCTACAACGCTTTCCTCAACGGGTTCCTGTTGCTCATTGTTCTGATTGTCATCAATCTGTTCGTTTTTAACATGTTGCCCCGATACCTCGACGCGACCGAGGGCGGCTTTCACAGTATCAGTGAAACGACCAAGAACTTCGTTCGAGATATCGATCGATCCACGAAGGTCTACGTCATGCTCCCGGAAAGCGATATTCAGGGGCAGATCAAGACGATGCTTTCCAACTGCCGCGAGATGAATCCGAAGTATTTCGAGGTGATCGAATTGTCGTTGTCGCTGAGTGACAGTCGCATTCGCGAACTGAAAAAGAAATATCCCGCGATGAATCTCGATGATGAGGGCGGGCTGCTCATTACCTTTGGCGACGACCCCAACAAGTTCAGCTTTATCCGTTCATCGGAACTGTACAACGTCAACTTCGACCGGCGTCGCGGCGAGGCATCGAGTCGGCAATTCACCGGCGAAGTCAAGTTGCTCCAAGAAATGATGTTTCTCGCGGAGAATAAGGAGAAACAAGTCGTCTATTTCCTTCAAGGCAACGGAGAGCCGAAACTCGATGACCGCGGCGCTCGCGGCTTGGCTCGCGTCACCGATCGGATGGTGAAGAACAACTTCGAGGTCAAGCCGTTGATCCTCGACGGCACCGACCCGAAGGTGCCGAATGATGCCAGCCTTGTCGTGGTCATCGTGTCTTATGAATCGGCGAAGCCTCTTCTCGATTCGGCTCTCAAGGCGATTCGGAATTTCCTCGATACACCCGGCAAGGACGGCAAGTCCAAGGGGAAGCTGTTGGTATTCATGGACCCGTTGCCGGCAGCGAAGCCCGGTGAAATGAAACGCACTGGGATCGAGGACGTGTTGCGGGATTACAACGTCGATGTGACCGGTGAACGGATCCTGACTTTTGCCGTTCCCAGATCGTTGGTGGTGTCCGGCGGCGGCCCCACGACGACTATTGCCACGCCACCCGAGTCGGCAACGAGCGGCGGTAATCCGGTCGCGTTGGCTTTCAGCAACAAGCTCCTCGTGTTGCCGGAGACGCGCAATCTTCGGCCGTTTACGAAGAATCCTGCCTTTCGCGCCGAACCGCTCTTGGCGACCATCGGTGCCGTTTGGGCTGACAGTGACCCCGACATTGCCCCCGAACAGCGAGCGCGGCAGTTTGAGAGCGATCCGCAACTCGGCCGCCAGATGATTACGAAAAACCTGACAGTCGCATTGACCGTCACCGAAACACCGATGCCGAATCCGGCGGGCGAGCCTTCAGGCAAGAACACGCCGCGGATGGCCGTGTTTGGCGATGCGGACATGATCGTCAATGCCGTCGCCGGACGCGAGGATCTCGAACATTTCGACCTGATTCTGAGTACCATCAATTGGCTTCGAGAGCGAGATACGAACGTCGGCGTTCAACCCAAGACGCATCGAACTTTCTCGATCCCCCAAGCCGTGAGCTATACGAATCTGGTCTACATCCCGGTTTCGTTGCTCCTTGTTGTCATCGTCATCATGGGCGTTGGCGTCTGGGTCTCCCGGCGCCGTTAGCCACAGTCGGTGAGGTTCCGCCCGCTAGCAAGGCACCATCCGTCGCGAGGCCCAACCCATGAACATTCGCAACACGATCATTTTGTTTGTTGTCGCCACCGCACTCATTCTGATCTTCACGCTCGTGATGATCTTCGGCCCCAAGGGCGACGCCGAGGATTATGCCCTGCGATCACTTCGCGAGGAAATCTCTGATGCGAGTCAGATTGACAAGTTTCGCAAAGAGGTGACCAAAGTCGAGATTGAACGCGGCAGCCCGCCGGGCGAGACCATTATTTTTGAGAGGCAAGGCGAATCGGGATGGCGAATGTCCGCCCCTTATGAAGCACGCATCGAGGCGGGAGCCATTGATCGAATAATCTCGGAGATCGTGGCCGCGCGAGCCGACAAATCCGCTGATGTTCATGGCAACGCCTTGGAACAATTCGGTCTAGATCGGCCATCGGCGACGGTGACTCTCCGCAAGGGGGACAAAGGCTATCGGCTGCATTTCGGGGCTGTCACTTTGAACAAACTGGTGTTCGTCGCCGACGGCGCGAATCCCAAGGAACCGATCGCCGTCAACAAACGAACCATCGAGAGCCTATTTCGAACCGGGGCAGAAGACGCGAAGACCGCGGGAGAAATGCTGAAATCGATCACCGATTTCCGGCCGCGAAACCTCCTTGCGGACGGGGTTCTTAATGCCGCCGACGAAGCGAAACGAGTCCATCTGAAGGAAGGCGATCGCAAACTCACTCTGAAGCGCGGCGACGACAGTATCTGGCGATTCGCTGATCCGGCCAACTTCGGCGAGGCGGAGTCCGAAGGCGACGCGGGATTCACCGAAGGCCCCAAACCGATTACCGGTGTCAAGCAGATCGTTACCGCGCTGACCGGCTTGCGAATGCCCGATGACAAAGACATCGAGGAGGGGCTGAAGCAAGAGACCTTCGAGAAATACGGCCTGATCCCCGGCAAGGAATCTCTGCGAATCGAGCTGGAGCTGAAAGGCGGCACGGAGTCGCTGCTCGTCGGCGGAAAAGCCGATGATAAGGGTGACAAGCTCTGGGTGCGCGTCGGCGAGGAGCGATTCGCCGCCAAGCTCGAGGCGAAGGCTCTGGAGTCGTTGAGGAAAGTCGCCGAGAATCCGTCCGTCATCCGCGATCGGACCTTGTTGCGGCTCAATGTCGCCGGTATCGATGCCATTGACGTGAAGCCCGCGGGCGAAAGCCCCTTTGCGCTTCGCAGATTCGGGACGCCGGCACTTTGGCGGGTTGGCGAACCGGGCGCCGCGACGATGGAGGCGGCTAGCGGTAATGAGATTCGGACTCTTATCGACGCCCTCATCCAAAGGCGAAGCGTCAAGGACTTTCCCGACCCCGCGCGAACGGATGCCGACCTCGGATTCGACAAACCGACCGCAGAGATAACCATCTGGGTCGATGGCATTGCCGCGCCGGCAAAAAAAGACGATGACAAAAAAGAAGAGCCTAAAAAAGAGCCTGCCCCGACAAAGCCCACGCTCAAAGGTGATCCTGCCGTTCGTCTCGTCTTCGGCAAGAAAGACAAGGACATTGTCTATGTGAAGCGCATCATCAAAGGTGAGGGCATCCGCTTTGCCGTCCCCGAGGTCATGCTCGGTGTCGTGGCTCGTGGTGAAGGGAAGTATCTGGATACGGCCCTTCCTTCGTTCGTGAAGAGCCAAGCCGTCAAGGTTTCATTCAATCGTGGGTCAGTCAAATACATGTTGGATAAAGAGAAGAAAGACGATCCGGCGTCCCTGGTCTGGAAACTAATCGAACCTGCGGAAATGAAGAGCCGAACGCTCGACATGTTGAAGGTCGATCAACTCATTGGATCGTTGAGCGGTCTTTCGGCCATCGAGGTTTTTGCGAAGAAGGGCACTGACCAGGATTTGCAACGATGGGGATTGAAACCGCCAAAGGTCGAAGCAAGCGTGGAGATCAAAGACGCCAAGGAACCGATCGTGTTTCAGTTCGGCGAGTCGGCCGACAAAGAAAACCAACGCATCTACCTCAAGGTCGCCGGCAAGGACCGAGTCTATGTCGTTTTCCGATCCGCCATCGACATGCTTCTCTCCGGCGAGTTGATCGACCTGACCGTAACCAAGATTGACATGAAGAAGGTCAACAAGTTCAAGTTCACCGGCTGGAAAGACGTCGTCGGTTCGCCGACGTCGTGGGAATACGACCGCGTCGCCGCCGCGAACTGGACGGCTGTTGGGAAGAAGGACGTCGTCGCTGACGGGGCCAGGCTCGAATCGTTTCTGTTGGCCATCAGCAACTTGAGGACCGACCGATTCGTCATGCATCAAGGCGGGCCGAAACCCGAACACAAGCTCGATACCAATGCCGGTGCCCTGGCAATCGAAATCACGGTAGAAGGTGAAAAGGAACCTGTGATCTTGACCATCGGTGCCGGTGAGGGGACGTCGTTTTTCGCACAATCAAACGGCATGCCCGGGACGGTGTTCACCCTGCCGCAAGCCATCTTTGAGACCGGCGCCGACAAGCTGCGACTGAAACCCGCGTATTTCAACAAGTGATGGAGTCTTGACAGGATTCGTCGAGAGTCGCGAGCACGAACGGCTAATGTTCCGTGCTCGCGACTCGTCGTTTCAATTCGAACCCACGACTACTTCGTACTGAACTTGTAAACCGTCGTTTGTCGATACGTTTGGCCGGGTTTCAGAATGACGGGCGGGAACTCCTTCTTGTTCGGCGAGTCGGGGAAGTGTTGAGCTTCGAGGCAGAATCCCGAGTATTGCACGTATTTCGCTCCGCCCTTGCCCGCGAGCGTCCCGTCCAGGAAATTCCCGCTGTAGAATTGCACGCCCGGCTCCGTCGTGAACATCTCCATCAGTCGCCCACTGCCCGGTTCGTAAACGATTGCCGCTCGGGCGATTTTCCCCCCGCCACTGTTGAGGACATAGTTGAGATCATAGCCAACAGGGTCGCTCTTGATCTGCTTGATCGACTTGCCGATTGGGGTGGCTTTTCGAAAATCAAAGACGGTCCCTTCGACGGGTTCGATCTTTCCCGTGGGAATCAGTGTGTCGTCCGTCGGCGTGTAGCGATCCGCCGCCAACATCAACTCGTGGTCCAGGATTGTCGAGCCTTGCTTGCCGCTCAAGTTGAAATAGGCGTGATTGGTGAGGTTAACGGGCGTTGGTTTATCGGTGGTCGCCTCATATTCGATTTTCACGGAGTTGTCCGCGGTCAGCGTGTAGGTCACCGTCATGGTCAGAGCGCCGGGGTAACCCTCGTCGCCATCGGGGCTGGTATAGGTCAATATCACTGAGGGCCCATCCTTGCCGGCGCCGGCCTTTCCGTTCCAAACCACTTTATCGAGACCCTTGACGCCGCCGTGCAAATGGTTCGGGCCATTGTTGGTCGCGAGTTTGTAATCCGTACCGTCGAGGGTGAACCGTCCTTTGGCGATTCGGTTGGCATAGCGCCCGGTGATGCATCCGAAATACGGGTGACCACCGAGGTATCCCTTTAGGTCGTCGAATCCCAACGCGACATCGGCAAGTTTTCCCTGCCGGTCCGGAACGTGCCACTCGGTAATGATCCCGCCGAGCGTCATGATCCGAACGGTCACGTTGTTGGCATTCGTCAGAGTGAAGCGCTCAACGGGTGTCCCTTCCGCGGTCTTCCCCCAGGTTTCTTGTTTCACGGCGTCTCCCGGTTTACCGCGAGGCGCATCCGCCATCGCCGGCATCGTGATTCCGACCATCGCCAAACCAACCGCCCAAGCGCGTCGCATGGCTGGCTCCTCAATGTTGAAAATGGACTGTGACGAACTCACGGAACCCCGATGATGTACAGAATCTGGCCACGCGGCAAGGCCCTCGGCCAAATTCGACGCGATTGATTACTTTTTCATCAGGTGCCGGTCGAGGAACGCGGCAATCCTCGGATAGGCGTCGAGGCGGTTCTTGAGCTTCACCAAGCCGTGTCCTTCGTCCTCATAGCGGAGATATTCCACGGGGACTCCGCGACTTTTGACGGCGGCGACAATCTGTTCGGCTTCATCCACGGGGACCCGCGGATCGTTAGCCCCGTGGATGACCATGAGCGGGCAACGGATCTTCGCGACATGGCGGATGGGGCTAATGCTCTCAAGGAACTCGCGATGCTCGCGGAGGTTTCCATATTCCTTTTCGCGATGCGCGCGTCGATAAGCCCCCGTCTTTTCCAGAAATGTGACGAAGTTGCAGATTCCTACGACATCGATGCCCGCTGCCCAAAGATCGGGGTATTGTGTGATCGCCGCCAGCACCATGAATCCGCCATAGCTTCCGCCGTAAACCGCGATGCGAACGGGATCAGCCAAGCGTTGCTCGCGCAGCCAATAGGTTGCGTGGGCAAGGTCGGCGACACTATCCATGCGCCGTTCAATGTTATCCAGATTCATGAAGCGAGTGCCGTAACCGCTGCTGCCGCGAACATTCGGTGCAAGGATGGCGTAACCGCGAGCAAGAAAGAACTGAAACAACGCGCTGAAATTCGGCCGTGTTTGACTCTCCGGGCCGCCGTGCGGATAAACGATGACTGGCGGGAGCGAGTCGGTGCTGCCTCCGACGGGATACCACCAAGCGGGAATGGCGAGGCCATCGAACGAGGAATAGTGGATCAATTCCGGCTCGACGAATTGCGAAAACGGCAATCCGGCGCGGCCGGCACGAGTCAATTGCCGAACCTGGTCTGCCCCGAGGTCCCAGATCCAAACATCGGCATTGTGGCGCGGGCCATCGAGAACGAAGGCCAATTTGGAGCCGTCCCGAGAAAAGATAGGCTGCGAAACGACGCCTAGTGGAAGGCCGGGCGGCGTTCGCACACTGCCATTGCCGATATCGTGAAGCTGGATTTCGCTCCTGCCCTCGATGTTGGCGAGGCAAAGAACATAGCCCGCCGCCGGTGAAGCGACGACCGCTTCGACCTCGTGACTTTCCGTTGTCAGACGCGTGATTTGGCCCGTTCGACAATCGATCGCGGCCAGAACGCAGCGATCAGCCCCACCCGCTGTGCTTGCGCAGAACACAGTCCGGCCGTCGGGCGACAACGAAGGGCTGCCGAATTGCACGTCGCCCTCGTGCGGCGTCAAATGCCGACGCTCGCCCGACGCGACGTCGATTAGGTACAGATCCTGATTAACATTCGAATCGGTTTGAATCGCCAGCAACTGCCGGTCGTCGGGCGACCACTCGACGGCGTTGAAGTAGCCGCCAGGTCCCGCCGCGATAATGCGAGCTTCTGGTTCCCGAATACCTTGCACATAAATGTCGAACCGGCTTGCATCATCGCGATTCGCGGCAAACGCAATGCGATCTCCGTCGTGACTGAATCCGCCAAAGCTGTGAATCGCCCGTGGCTGGCGTGTCAAGTCGGCGAAATCCCAGCCGTCGCCGAGTCCCGTTGCGGTGTCGCCCGCGATGCCAAACAAGTGAAACAGTTGGGTGCGTTCGTTACCACCGGCATCGACACTGAAGACCAACTCGTGCCGTGTCGGGCTGAAATCCACCGAGCGAACGGCGTCGTTGCCAAAGGTGAGTTGAACCGGGTCGCCTCCGACGGTGGGGATGAGCCATGCCTGCGGCGTCCCCGTGGTGTTGCAGAGGTAGGCGACGAACCGGCCATCGGGTGAGAAGGCCGGTCCGGTCGCCGACCGCACATGGAGGTAACGACTGATCGGAAACGTCTGGGGCATCGCAGGAGCCAATCCGAAGCGGGCTACGCCTTCACGATCCTACACGTCGGCGATGATATCCCCTGCATGGCGTTGCGAGTATCGACAATCAGCGACGCATGTCGAGCCAGCCACTTGTAATCGACGTTGCTGTGGTCGGTCACGATCAGGAAGCAGTCTTGAGTGGTGGCGAACGCTTCGGTCAGGGGCGAGTTTTCGAGGCGGATCGAGTGGTGTCGCATCCTCGGCAACGTGGGCACATACGGGTCGTGATAGCTGACGATTGCGCCACGTTTTTGGAGTGATTCCATGATCGTGAACGCCGGCGACTCACGCGGGTCATCCACATTTTTTTTGTAGGCGACGCCGACGACACAGATGCGGCTGCCTTTCACGGGCTTGGCGAAGTCGTTGAGCGCTTCGGCGACGCGAGTCACGACGTAGTTCGGCATCGACGTGTTGACTTCACCGGCCAGTTCAATGAATCGGGTGTTGACGCCGTGACGTCGAGCGACCCAGGTCAGATAGAACGGATCGATGGGAATACAGTGTCCACCGAGGCCAGGCCCCGGGTAGAACGGCTGAAAGCCGAACGGCTTCGTTTTGGCCGCCTCAATCACTTCCCAGACATCGATACCCATGGCATCGAAGATGACCTTCAATTCGTTAACCAGCGCGATATTCACGGCGCGGTATGTGTTTTCGAGAATCTTGCACGCCTCGGCGACACGGGTACTGCTGACTGGGACGACGCCCGTGACGCATGGCTCGTAAAGAGC
This sequence comes from uncultured Alcaligenaceae bacterium, assembly GCA_964515185.1. Lineage (GTDB taxonomy): Bacteria > Planctomycetota > Planctomycetia > Gemmatales > Gemmataceae > CAZESP01. Next base: position 27,158 of record CAZESP010000003.1, on the reverse strand, counting down.
CACGGCAAGGTCACGCGAAACCGCGTCCATCCCGCCGACGACCTTGGGGATGTTACGCGTGGAAAAGTGCGGGTTGCCCGGGTCTTCGCGTTCGGGGCTGAACGCGAGAAAGAAGTCGCGCCCGGCACGAAGCCCAGATTCTTCGAGGATCGGCCGAAGCAATTCCTCGGTCGTCCCAGGATAGGTTGTGCTTTCGAGAACCACCAACTGACCCGCCCGCAAGTGTGAGCGGATCATCTTGCCGGTGTTCTCGATGTAGGAAAGGTCCGGCTCACGAGCGTCGGTGAGAGGTGTCGGCACACAAATCACGATGGCATTCGCATTGGCCAGATCGGCCGGTTCGAACGTCGCCCAGAACCTGCCGGAGTCTCGAAGCTCGCCGATTCGTTGCGAGGAAATGTGCCGGATGTAGCTCTCGCCTGCCTTCAGGCGTGCGACCTTTTCCTCATCGACATCGAAACCGATGACGCGAAAGCCGCCACGGGCAAACGTCTCCGCGAGCGGTAGGCCGACATAGCCCAGCCCTATCACGCCAATCGTCGCGGTCCTAAGCCGCAGTCGTTCCATCAATTGTTCGGCACTGGAAGCGGCGCTGATCGTGGTCATCCGGGATCACTCCTCGAGTCGTAGTTATCAATTGCCATTCGCGGGCGAATCGGCGTCCTGTTTCGACATTCTCTCGAAGCTCTTTACATCGCTGGGGTGCAAGTCACGCGGGTCCAGTCCGTGGCGCTTGGCCTGGGCAAACGCATGGCGAGCGGCGCTCGAATTTGCCAACTGCTCTTGTGCCAACGCCAAGTGGAAAAACCTCACGGGCGTCGGCCCCAAGTCGATGGCATCCTCCAAATCGCGAACGGCCGCCGAGGGCCTGCCCATCGCAAGGAAAACCCTGGCACGGGTATCGAGCAACTCACTGATCGGACCCGCCAGAGCGATGGCTCGCTGTACAAGCTCCAAGGCTTCATCGCCGGGTTTCGTGTGAGCCATGACCCATGCTAGATTATTCAACACGATTATGCTGTTGGTGTCCCGGCGCAGAATCTCGCGATACCGTTTCTCCGCCTTGTCGAGCTGTTGTTGAAGCTCGAAGAGATCGGCAACGCTAATCTGCAATTCCAGATTGTTCGGTTCCTGCTTAGCGACTTGTTGAATCCATGCCGCGTGGGGCTGACATTGATCGGGCGTCGCATGACCGGCTCGCAAAGCCGCTATCGTCGCGGAAGCCTTTACTCCCGGCGGCAACCCGCGAGCCGTCTCGAGCATCGCCAGTGCTTCGGACATCTCCCCAAAGTGGGCCATCAACGCGGTCAGCCGAATGAGGGCATCGGAGCGATAAGGCGCCAGTTCATGATAGATGGCTTGGGCCTCGCGACGAATGGTGTCGCGGTTGGTGCCGGGGGATCGAGCAAGCTCTTCGAGAATCGACGCACCGGCGAATCGCCGAGTGACTGCGTCGGGAGCCTTTGGGTCAATGGCTGACAGATACGCGCGAACTGCAGCCGACGCCTTGGCCGGTTCTCCCGCACTATGGTGGTATCGTGCACGAAGTGCCACGACGTTGGCCGAATTTGGCGCCAGGGCCTCCAGCTTCAAGAGTTGAGATGCGGCGGCCTCTCGGCGATCAAGCCGGATGAGTCGGGCAACATAGTGACTCAACGGAGTTGGGTTTCGCGGGTCGTCGGCGATGACCTTTCGATAAAGCGGTTCGGCTTTGTCCCAATCGCGTTCGGAATCGTAGAGCTTTGCCAAGGCGAAACGATCATCGCTGGTGGCGTGCGGGCCTTCGACCAGTTTTTCAAGCAACTCGATGGCCTGCCGGCGCGGGCCGGGGCCGTCCGTGCGGTTGGGTTGATTGGCAAGCAACGTCACGCGCGCCCGAACATCGTCGGGCGACTCGCCGAGTTCGCTCTGGTTGCGGTCAAGTAGTGCCATCGCGAGCTTATACTGCTCCGGCGTGCGACCATTGGCGGTCAGCAACGCCAGATGTCGCCGCGCCCAGGCCAAAGAGTCTGTTGGCAGCGGGGGCTGGCGTTGAACCAGACTCTGGAAGAACGCCTCCGCTTGCCGGTGTTTGCCGAGCATGACCATCAGGCGAGCGTAGCGCCGAAACATGCCCACGTCGTCGGTGCCGGCATCAACAGCCCGATGATATTCATTCAAAGCATCGTCGAATCGACGCGCCGCCTCATAACATGCAGCCGAGGTCGAAGTGATTAGCTCCGGCGGCAGATGTTTGCGAGCGTCCCCGATTGCGGCCAGCGCGTCGGCATCGCGACCCGCGGCCGATAAGGAGCGAACAAGAGCAATCCAGGCTTCGGGCATGCGCCCGCCACAAGCCGTCGCCCGGCGAAAGGCATCGATCGCTTCGTTTCGTGAACCCGACTCCCAGAGCATTTGGCCGAGCCAGATATGGTCATTGGGGTCGAGTGAATCGCGAGGCATCGTCTGGTATGCCAAGCCTTGAAGCGTCAGCTTGTGGAGTAAAGGTGAAACGTCCTTCAGAACTTGCTTGAGACCGTCGCGGGAGAGCGACGCCTGTTTTGCGACTTGTTGGAGCGCGGCTTCGGCCTCCTTCTCCCGTTTGCAATCCACGAGAAGTCGAACGAGGCGATAATGGGTCCGCAGGTCCGTGTCACCGCGGTCAATCGCTCGGCGGTAGGCATCAATGGCCGCCGGGAGGTCTTTGCGATACTCGGCAAGGCGAGCCTGCAACTGGGGAATCGCCGACCATAACGGGCGCTTCTCGGCGAGGGCAGCCAATTTCGACGAAGCTAAGTCAGCTGCCGAGCCGTCGCCCGCTTCGGCCTTGGAGATCAGCAGCTTGATTTCGAGCAAGGCAACGGTGCCGCCACCGGCCGGCTCGAGCCGTCGCAATTCCGCCAGCATCGACTCGACCGTCGGAGTTTCCTTTTCCCAAATCGCGATTTCGGCCAACATGGCGCGTGCCTGCACATCGAACGGCCTTTGGTCTGCCAGTTGCCGATACAGTCGTTTGGCGTTGGAATAGTCGCGGGCGTTGTAGTAGGCCTCGGCAAGGCCGACTTGCAATCGGGTTTGTTGTTCGGCGCTAAAGCTGGCATTCGACTTTTCCAATGTCGGCAATACTCGCCGAGCGTCGGAGTGCGATCGCCCGAGAAGCAACGCGGCTTTTTTCAAACGCAACTCGACGTGGTCGCCGATCGCGTTTTCGGCATCGGTGACCATGGCCAGTGCCGATTCGATGCCACCGGATAATTCCGTAAGGCGGATCGATTCGATCCAAAGACGAACGTCCTTGTTGCGGCTGCGGGCCTCGTTGAGAAGTTTCATCGCCTCATCAGGCCGTTGTTGGGCGACTTTGAGTTCAACCTGGGTCAGAACGAGTTCGACGGATTCGGGTTGCCTACGAGCGAACTCCGCGATGTAAGGCTCAACGTCGTCCCACGATTTGGGACCGCCCGGCTCGCGGAGTTTGCGGGCAATGGTGAGCCTCGCCGCCTCGATCCATGCGATTGGCGGCGTGGTCGGGAATCGCACGAGCTTGTGGTACTCAGCGAGTGCGTCATCGAGTTTGCCGGCCTGAGCCAGCGAAGCCGCCATGGCCATGCGCGCGGGTGCCGAAGACGGGTCAATCTCGATCACCCGCTGCAACGCTTCCCGCTGCCGGTCGCTGTCGCCCATTTGCTTGTGGCAATGAGCGAGCAACAGGTTCAACTGGGCACTGAGATCGGGATTCGTCCTTGCCGCGGGTCGCATGGCTTCGAGCTTCGCAACTGCCTCAATCCAATGTTCTCGCTGGACGGCGATTCGAGCGTTCAGGTAGAGAATTCGATCCTCGGGAATACCCTTGGATTTCAGCATCGCGACAATCTGTTCGACGCGATCAATCTGATTCGCCTGGATGAGCAGCTCGGCCAGAGCGGTGTGAAGGTCATAGGCCTCGGGGATGTTGACGATGGCCGATTGCAATCGTTCTCGAGCTGCGTCGGTCTTGCCCGTGTTCAGTTCAAGCCACGCTAGGTGGCGGACCATTCGGGCGTCGTTTGGGTAGAGTTTCAGGCCTTTTTCCAAATGAGCGATGGCTTCATTGGTGCGCCCTCGCTGGTGATCGACACGGGCAATGAGCAGGAGGGCCTCGGCATTATCGGGGGCTAACTGAATGGCGCGTTCGGCGTCTTCCTTGACGTCTTGTTGCCCAAACTCGAGTCGAAAACGGGCGCGGGTTAGATACGTCTCGTGCGAGTTCGGAAACTTCGCAACCATTTCGGCGATGGTTGCGTCGGCGTCGCTGGGTCGGCCGAGTTGCCGGCGTTGGAGGCGTGCCATCAACTCGTAAGCATGTGTCTGATCTGGCGGGTATTTCGCGGCTTCGCGGAGTGCGGCCAGCGCGTCTTCGTATTTGGCGGCAGATTCGTGGCAAACAGCTCGTTGGCGCCAGAGCAAGCCGTCACTGGGCTGTTTCGCGAGGAGTTCATCGAGATATTTCGCGGCATCGTTGTAGCGACGCAATCGCGGGAGCATGTAGAACCCGGCCAATTTGCGGCGCAGGTCGTCACGACTGGGATCGTTGCGAAGGACTTTCTCGTAGAGAAAAATGGCCTGATTTGGGTTGCGACTCGCCAGCGGTTGAGATTCAAGCTTTCTTTCGAGAATGGCTCCCAGCGCCTCGCAAACGACCGCATTGGCAGGCTGGAATTCAAGGAATCGGCTGTAATACTTGATGCCGTCGTCCAGCTTCCCGTCCGCGACGCTTCGCTCAGCTTGCCAGAGGAGGCCGCGAATAATTCGGCCTTGCTGAAAGTGATGAATCAGATATAGACCGGCTGCCAAAATAGCGACCGATACGACCAGGGCCAGAAAGAACCGGATGTTGATCTTTCGCATGCGTGACCCGTGACCTCAATCAAGGTGAGAACCGGCCACCCCGAGGGTGGGGCGGCCGGTGACGATCCATTCCTGCTTGTGATTCGCCGGGGAAGGCGGAGGCGGACTAGCGCCGTTTCCATCGCGCCAGACCGATAGCCGGCAAGGCCAAGCCCAGAAGAATCAACGATGTGGGTTCCGGGACATTCGGCAACCGGCCAAACGGCACTTCCGTTTCCGTGATACTGCTGACCAATACGCCATCGGATTGACGGTGATCGCGAGCTGTGAACCAACCCTGCGTGGATTGGCCGTATTGCGATAACGCCGAGAATCCGCCGAGCGTTTGGGCTCCGTTCACATCCGGCCCGCTGTAGATCCAAGTGAGGTTCGGTAGACCTGGGTCATCATCGGGGGCAACCCGCGGAGGGGTCACGCCAACATTTGCCGTCGTGAATGACCAACCAACCGGCTCGGCATTCGCCGCGGGCACTATGCCGCTGAAATCGTAGATGGTGAAATAATCACCCGACTTTAGTGTGTAGTCCGACGGCAGAATTACCGAATAGGTAAATCGGTAATTGCCGCTTTCCGGCGTGACAGACACGCTCGCGGGAATCATTCCCGCTTGGGCTAGGGGTGGGAATGCAATTCCCAGAGCCATTAGCAGTGCTACCTGGAGTAGCCGTCTCCCTGTTCGCGACATATCGCTGACTCCCTCCTTGTTTACCTGGAACCAGTTCCATGGCGGTTTGTGGCGGGCTGTATCGTAAAATGAGTGGCAAAATGGGTCAAGCCGGTTTGAGGACTGTCGGCCCCTCGAACGCAGGGCCGTTTGATCTTTCAAGTTGGGCAGAGTTGCCTAACGTAGTTATTGGACTTACGGCGAAGAAATCTTTCCCAATTTCAATTATCGAACTGCCCTGCCCTCGAACGGAACTACTAGTTGGCTTAAGTAGATGTGAGATGCCTGCCGCTATCGGATCGGCACACTTGTTGGGACTTTTCTGACGCAAGGTCACATTGATTCGGTCGTTTGGCGATTCGCAATCCTGATGCCGTCATGCCAGAATCGCGGTCGGTCCTTCGCGTATCAACATCGAATGTTCCGGATCGTTCAGACGTTATTGTGTGAGAAGAATCATTGGGTATTGCAGCTCGGCGCCCTTGGCGCTTTTTTCCGCCTGACGCGAAAACGAGAGCTAGAGTCCCCATAAGGACCGTCACCCGCGTCAATGACGAGCAGGTGCAGGACTCCGCGCGCCGGATTGCGCATCAACGGAACGGGCAACGATCAGCGGAATGCATCAGACTTCCCAGCCCCCGGTCATCGACGCTCCGAAGACGCGGGGCAGGGGATCGTCGCTCTTTCCGATGATCGGCCTTCAGCGGGTTGGCGCGATCGCGAGCCATCCGATGTTTCTGGGGTTTTGCGTCGCTCTTGTCCAAGTCTTAGTCGCTGAGTCGATCAGCCTCATTCCCGATTCCGATGGCACGCGAAAGACCCTCATCGAAGGCTATCGCCGGCTGTATCAATGGGACAGTTATTGGTACGGGCACCTTTCCGAGCATGGCTATCCGAATTACGTACCGACACACTGGGGCGACATGTGTTATGTCGGATTCTTCCCCGGGTATTCGCTGGCGGGTTGGCTTGTCCGATCGCTGACGCGGTTGCCGACGCCGGATGCCATGCTGCTTACGGCACAACTTGCGGCTGGAGCGTTTTGGGGCTACCTCTTCGCGTTTCTTCGGCGCTGGCGTGTTCATGCGAAGTTATCGTGGGTGGTCATCTCGTGCATTGCTCTTCACCCGGCGGCGTTCTTTCTTGTGGCGGCATATTCGGAGTCGCTGTTCCTCGTTGGTGTCCTCGGGTTTCTCTATTGGCTCGAAGAGTCCGGCCCGATGGCGCGAACGATGATGTTATTCCACGCGGCGATCATGACGACGACGCGGATCGTCGGTTTACCGTTGGCGGCAGTGCCGTTTCTGGCAGCGATGGCGGGCCATGATCGGTGGTTCGATCAACCGATCAGATTCTTGTTTCGCAACGCGACGTGGTCAGCTCTCGCGGGAATCGGAGGGTTAGCATACTTCGGCTATTGTGAGTTCTTCGTCGGGCGCTGGGATCTGTACATGTACGCACAGTCCACCGGCTGGGGTGTTCGACCCGATTATCTGGCCATTTTTAGATTGTCGTCGTACTCGCTGCCATCGCCGAGAATGCTCGATCACGGGTTCATTGATCCGAATTTCATCAGTGCTTTCAGTGCCCCGTTAACTCTCATGCTCGGAGCCGCGATGGTCATGGCGGAACGACGAGTGGGGGGCTGGCGTTCGCGGCTCGGTTTCTACGTTTGCGCCGGCTTGATGTTCTATGTTGCGTTCGCCGGCTTGGCCGGTGTCGGCATGAAGAGCATGATTCGATATTCCTTTTGTTCGCATGTGCTCATAGCGCTCGCGGCCGTTCACCTGGCGATGTCGTGCAGGGAACAGGTGGTCAGCCGGCGGACATGGGCCGCCATTGTCGTTGGAGTAATGTTGTTGGCGTCGGCCGTCATTCAGATCGGTTTCATTCGATTGTTCTCGCAAGGCTTGTGGGTTGCCTGAGCCACACACCAGGGAGTTGAAACAATGTCTCGCGATTCCGTAGCAGTGATCGGCGCCGGCCCGGCGGGGTTGACGGCGGCGTATTTGCTGGCCAAACAAAACGTCCCGGTCACGGTTCTCGAAAGCGATCCCACGTATGTCGGGGGCATTTCGCGGACGGCTCAGTATAAGGGCTACCATTTCGACATTGGCGGCCATCGTTTCTTCTCCAAATCAAAAGAAGTCGAGGCACTTTGGACTGAATTGCTGCCTGATGACATGCTTGATCGACCTCGTTCGTCGCGGATTTTCTACCGAGGCCAGTTTTTCGCGTACCCGTTGAAGGCCGGCGAAGCTCTGAAGAAACTGGGAGTCATTGAAGCGGCTCGCTGCGTCTTGTCTTACCTCAAGGCGCGGGCCTTTCCCCACCGCGACCCCAAGAGCTTCGAGGATTGGGTCACGAATCAGTTTGGATCGCGATTGTTCAACATCTTCTTCAAGACCTACACGGAAAAGGTCTGGGGCATGAGCTGCAAGGAAATTTCCGCCGATTGGGCTGCCCAGCGCATCAAGGGGTTATCCCTGAAGACGGCCATCCTCAATTCACTGTTGCCGAAAAAAGCACCAAAGAACCGCGATCAGGTCATCAAGACCCTAATCGATTCGTTTCGCTATCCGCGAAAAGGCCCCGGCATGATGTGGGAAGCGTGCGCGGCCAAGACGGCGGCTTTGGGAGGCACGATCCGCATGGGACGAAAGGTCGTGGGTCTCGAATGGGATCCGGTCACGGAGCAATGGGCTGTCCACCATCGAGACGCCGGCGGCAATCAGGACACACTTCACGCTCGGCATGTTATCTCGTCGGCGCCCATGCGGCATCTCGCCCAGGGGATTAGCCCGCGACTATCTGACAACGCTTTGAATGCGGCGGCGTCGTTGCGCTATCGCGATTTTCTAACCGTCGTCTTGATATTGCCTGATCGCGATGCGTTCACCGACAATTGGATCTACATCCATGACCCCGGCGTCAAGGTGGGCCGCGTGCAGAATTTCAAGTCGTGGTCACCGGAAATGGTCCCGGATCCTGCCATGAACTGCTATGGCCTGGAATACTTCTGTTTCGAGGGCGACGGCACATGGTCGGCCCCGGATTCAGAGCTGATTGAACTTGGCAAACAGGAATTGGAGAAGATCGGCTTGGCCAAGGCGGGCGATGTCGTTGACGGCACCGTGGTTCGTATGCCGAAAGCCTATCCGGTCTACGATGATGACTATGCAACGCATGTTGCGACGTTGCGCGATGAGCTGAAGGCCAAATACCCGACGCTCCATTTGGTCGGTCGCAACGGAATGCACAAGTACAACAACCAGGATCATGCCATGATGACTGCGATGCTCTGCGTCGAGAACATCCTGGCGGGTGAGGAAGTATTCGATCTGTGGCGGGTAAATCAGGATGCGGAGTATCATGAGGCGGGAGCGGCCGGAGCCCAAGCGGGCGCGACCGGGTTGCGCGCGGTTCCGCAGCGGATACGTGAGACTGTCGGCACGGGAGCGTAGGAAAATGAAGTGAGCGGCCGAGACAGTCGGCCGCTCACTTAAGGATCCCTGATTAGTTGCTGAATTCGGGCCGGCGTTTCGCGAGCTGCGCCTGCAAGCGAGCGACGATGCTCGAGTGCATCTGGCTGACGCGAGACTCGCTCAAATCCAGCGTGGCCCCAATCTCCTTCATCGTCATTTCCTCGTAATAATAGAGGATCATGATGAGCCGCTCATTGCGGTTGAGGCCGCGAGTCACGAGTCGCATTAAGTCGCGGTTTTGAAGTCGATGGGTTGGATCTTCAGCCCGTTTGTCTTCGAGAATATCAATCTCGCGGACATCCTTGTAGCTATCGGTCTCGTACCATTTCTTGTTCAGACTGACGAGGCTAACCGCAGTCGCTTCCCCGACAATCTCGTCCAACTCTTCAAGGCTGACGCCGAGTTTTTCGGCAAGCTCATCGGGTCGCGGCGGGCGACCCAGCTCGGCTTCGAGTGACTTGCGAGCTTCTTCGAGCTTGCTGGCCTTGCTGCGAACCAATCGCGGGACCCAGTCCATGGTCCGCAATTCGTCGAGCATGGCCCCACGAATGCGAGGCACGCAATAAGTCTCGAACTTGACGCCGCGCGTCAGATCGAAAGCCTCGATGGCGTCCATCAGCCCGAATACTCCAGCGCTGATGAGATCGTCGAGTTCGACTCCATCAGGGAGCCGCGCCCAAATCCGTTCCGCGTTGTATTTCACGAGCGGAAGGTAGCGTTCGACCAGCTTGTTGCGGAGATCAGTATTAGGCTCGGCCCGATACTGTTCCCAGAGTTGCAGGACGTCGGGCTCCATCTGTGTGACCATGCGGGCATCCTCCCTGACGTGCGGCACGCGGGATCCGCCGGTCTCGCTTCCCGACGTCATTCGAGGCAAGCCAGTCATGCGCCACGCATGACTTGGCCCAAAGCTCGAAGCCGTCGTCCCCCAGAAGCGTCCTCACTCGGGTGTCGGTGACTCCGATGTGCTTCCCCAAGCACTACGGCGTGACCAGAACCTGAAAGTGAAGGAGCAAACCGAACCCCTCGTCGCTCGCTGTCCCCCCGTCCACGGCGGATCGAATCAGAATCAACCGTGGCGCCAATATCGTCCAACCGCCGCACGCGCCTGGAGAAAAACCGGTCCTATTACGGTCTTTCCCAGTCTGGTGCCGGCCTCGATCCTGCCTGTTTGGTACAAACCATTCCCCTGGTTTGCATTCAAAGCCGATCGTGCGGCCTGCAACAGTTTTCCCCTACGCGTGTTTGCGGAGGGCGGCTGATACGGTCCATTGCGTGATTTGTCCAGAGCAAAATCGGCCTATCGACGGGAATTGCCGACAACCTGTTGCATCACACTATCTTCGAGTGCGCGCCCAGATGTCTTGATGGAATTGCCTTTGCGCCATCATCCACGGGGTATCAATCGGCGGTACTGACGAACGACCAGAAGAATTCCTGTCAGCCCAAACAATCCGCCAACGGCCAACAGTGAATCTGGCGATCGAGCCGTGCCCATAGGGCGACTCTCCAGGGCCAGTTGTTCCCGCTCGACGAGTTGATTGGAATCATCGGGGCGTTTGCGTAACTCGAATTGATCGAAGAGGTCACCCGTTGTCGTTCGTGTCTCAAATCGGAGCTTTCGACCATCGACCCGAATGACTTGGAACAACTGAGTGTTCGCGATCGATCGCTTCATCCAATCTTGGGGATCAAGTGAATAGAACTTGCCTCCGCTGACAGAAACGACGTAGATCGTGCCGTTTCGGCCTCCCGGCGCCGGCACTCGCCCCGCATCCTCGGCCGACAAGACCAGCCCGCTGCGAGCGTACGTGTGATCGTGCCCGGTCAGCACAAGATCAACACGATGTCGATCGAACAGCGGCTGCCATTTCGAACGAATTCGGGCGTTGTCGCGGTTCTTGGCACCTGAGTAGATCGGATGGTGAAACGTCACGATCGTCCAGGTGTGGGGATTGTCGCGCAGGACCGAATCGAGCCAGGGCGTCTGGAGATCAGGATCGACGTTTGAGTTGAGACTGATAATACGGGTGCCCTGAAAGTCGATGAAATAGGCCGTGCCCTCGAGTCCTTGCGGGCCATTTTGCGGCAGCGCGAATTGCGGCGCCCAGTGTTTGGTCAGCACCGGCCGTTTCAGGCTTAGCTTGTCGCGACTGTATTCATGGTTACCTGGTGTCGGCACGGTCGGGATCATTGCATTGATCCACCCGCCGGCGTAATGCCACTCGCCCCATTCCGCATCGTTGTTGACGCGGTTTATCAAGTCGCCGGCGTGGACAATGAACCGAGCGTCGGGGGCTGCCATGAACCCTTGCCGAACGAGTCGCGACCAGTGTTCTTTGATGAACACTTGTGCGTCGCCGACATAGAGAAAACTGAATGGATCCTGCCTAGTTGATGCCGTCTGAAACTGAAACCACTCGCTCCAGTTGGTCCCATCGCCGACGCGGTACATGTATTTTGTGTCGGGTAGCAAGTTCTCGAATCGAGCGGTGTGATAGTGCGCCAGTCCCAGGTCAGACTCAAATGGCGTGGTTTTCCCCGCGACCTGTTGGACATTCTTGGATCCCAGATTCCCGTTTGCGGCCTTTACATATTGCGCTTGGGCCTTGTACGTGTTCGGAGCGGTTCGCCACGTCACGGCTTGGCTGTGAGCGGGGTCGCCCGTCCACGTCAGAATGATGCGATCGGGCAATGGTCCTGGCTTCCAAAGTTCCTTGTCGGAAACCTTGGGTGGCTTTGCAGGTGATGACTCGTCGGCGGCCCGCGATGCGGAAATCACGGCCAAGGCCATGACGAATGGAACGGTCAAGGTGTAGCGACGCATGGCTGCAATGGGGCTGAAGAAGGTTGATTGTACCGACGATTGTATGATCTTCGTCCAAGGATCGATGTGACAATCTGGGGAAAACAGGATTTTTTTTCGACGCGGCCGGTTGTTATCGCTGGCGCGACACTGGGGAAACTGATCGATCGAGGCGAAGGTTGTTGGTTGTGCAGAGGGCGAAGTCGTGACCGATCCGAGTTCGAGGCACAATTTAGGGAGATTGCGTTGCATGTTGGTCGATTCGAGAGATGCCATGTGGAGTTTCTAGTCTCCGGGCAACTTGAGGAGAATCGATCATGCGACGCACCCTCGTGATTCCGCTCATCGTTGCCGTCTGCGCGACGCAGGTTCATGCCGGTGGGATTCTCGGAAATCTCTTCGGAAAGAAACCGAAAGGTAACCCTGCCGAGGCCGTCAAGGAATTGGTTCAGATCGCCAAGAGCGATCCGGATGAACGGCGACGGGTCAAGGCCATCGAAGAGCTTCGTCAATACGACTCGAAACAATACCCAATTATCGCTCAGACCGTAATGGAGTCGCTGCTCCGTGACCCCAGCGCGCCGGTTCGCAGCGAAGCGGCCGAGACCTTGGGGAAGGTGCGACCCATCACGTCCCAAGCCGGTTATGCCCTGGAACAGGTTCAGAATAACGATAGCTCCATGCGAGTCCGTTTGGCGGCCAAGCAAGCGTTGTGGCACTATCATTTGGCAGGCTATCGGGGGGGGAATGCGAAGGATGGCCCGCAATCATCGGAGCCTCCGTTGGCCGGTCCGAATTCCGGTTCGCCGGCCGCGGGTAATCGCCAGCCTCCGCCCCCGCAAGTGAATAATCGCCGGACGCCGACGAGCGTTCAACCTGTGTCTCGCGGCGGTATTCGTGAAACCGCCGAGCCGCCGCTGGCCGCACCTTCTGAGGCTCGGCCCGTGATGCCGGCGCCGCCAATAATCACGACGCCTCCGTCGCCGCCAAGGTCGTTGAGCCATGGGCCGATTGACCCGCCTCTGATTCCGCTCGACGGGCTCAATCGCCCGACCATGCCCCCCAAGCGGATTGAGTTGAACCCACCCACGCCGCCGGCGCGGCCGGCTGAGCTGAAACCGTCGCCGTCACTGCCGAAACCGTCGGAGATCTCGCCTGCCAAGCCGAGCAAGTCCGACGAGGGGCCTCGCCTCAATCCGCCGATGTAATCGTCATCCTGTCTGTCCCATGCGGCCTTCGATTGGTACGGCCGCATGGGCTGACACTCCCCGATGCCGCCACCCACTTCCGCGAATTGCATTTTCCGCCGATTCTTGTCGCACCCGAATCCTGATATTTGCGACACCGACGATACCGATCGCGGTCGGCCTGGTTGAATCCTGAGAGACCGTTAGGACACTTCAAGACATAAAATGTGTTGCAAGGTTGTGTTACAGGGCGGAACGGTATAAAATGCCGTCAAACATCGAGGGCTGCGCGATGTCAGATTCCGACGACCTTATCGATCGCTGCCGCCGCGGCGATGACGATGCGGCACGGCGGCTTTTTGATGCCTATGTCGATCGTCTCATTCCGCTGGCCAAGCGTCGCATCAGTCAACGCTTGGCAAGCCGCATCGATCCCGAGGATGTTATTCAGTCCGTTTTTCGAACGTTTTTCGCCCGGCTGAAAGACGATCGATTCGACCTCGCCACCCAAGATGATCTGTTTCGGCTCCTGGTGCGTATCACCGTCCACAAGACCCTGCGCAGCATTGCCCATCACAGGGCGGCCAAGCGAGACCCGAATCTGGAATTGCCTCATGGCGAGGCTTCTCAAGATCAGCTCTTTCGATTGCTGGCCGACGAACCCACGCCCGAAGCGGCCGTCACATTCCTGGATCAGCTCGAGCATTTCATGTCCCAGTTGCGGCCCGATGATCGCGAGATTCTCGAAATGCGCCTGCAGGGACATTCGACCGAAGAGATCGCGGAGAAGCTCGGAACCTACGACCGCAAGGTACGCCGGGTGATCGAACGCATCCGAGACATCGCCGAGCAGCTCTTCCCCATGCCCGCCTGATGGGTCAGCACCGTCGCGGTCGCATAGCTGATTCCAACGTTACGAGCGGTTTCAGCGGCCCTGAAGTTTTTCCATGTCGCTATGGCATCGGTAAGAACTTCGGCCTAGATTGAATTCACACAGGATGCGCAAACTGTACGGCCCCGGCTGCGGGACCGGAAGGAAGCCGGCGCCCGCCGCGGCTTCCTTTTCCGAAGTGGACGGCATGTCTCGATTCCAATTCACCGCGTCGATTTCCCTCGTGTTGTGCTGCCTATCGGCCCTGGCGCAAGGCCCCGACTTGGGGCCGAAGGACTTACGTAACCTCAAGTATCGAAACATCGGCCCGAGCATCGGCGGTCGCGTGTCTCGCGTTTGCGGGGTTCCCGGCGATCCGATGACTGCCTTCGCCGCCACCGCCGCAGGTGGAGTGTGGAAGACCGTGAATGGCGGGGTGACCTGGAAACCGCTCACCGATGACCTGCCAACATCGACGTTCGGCAGCATCGCCATCGCACCTTCGGATCCCAACGTCGTCTACCTCGGAAGCGGTGAAGCCAACATCCGCGGAAACGTCATGGCCGGCGCGGGTATTTTTCGCTCGACGGATGCGGGGAAGACTTGGCAACATGTCTGGAAGAACATCGGACAAATCGGCACCATGGCGGTTCATCCATCGAATGCCGACATCGCATTCGCCGCCGTTCTGGGAAATCCATTCGCTCCCTCGGACACCCGCGGAGTTTATCGCACAACGGATGGCGGCAAGACCTGGAAACGAGTCTTGTTCAAGGACGCAGACACTGGGGCCAGCGATCTGAGCATCGACCCCAGCAACCCGCGAATCATCTTCGCAGGGCTTTGGCAAACGCGACGCCGTCCCTGGGAGCTGACGAGCGGCGGTCCTGGCAGCGGGTTATACGTTTCTCGTGATGGCGGCGACACTTGGAAATCGCTTCCGGCCGAACAAGAGCCAAACGCTGACGGCAAGGCCGAGCAGGGGTTGCCGAAAAAACCTTGGGGGAAGGTCTGCGTCGCCGTCGCGCCGTCGAATGGTCGCCGAGTCTATGCCAATATCGAAGCTGAGGAGGGCGGACTGTTTCGATCCGACGACGGCGGCGACTCGTGGCAGCGCATCAATGGCCATCGCGCGATTCGGCAACGCGCTTGGTATTTCAGCACGATCACCGTCGATCCTGTGAATCCCAATGTGGTTTGGCTACCACAGGTCCCCCTCTTGCGAAGCTCTGACGGCGGCAAGAATTTCGAGCGAATCCGAGGGCCTCACCATGGCGATCATCACGACATTTGGATTGACCCGAAGAATCCGCAGCGGGTGATTGACGCCAATGATGGGGGAGTGGACCTGAGCCTAGATGGTGGGCAATCGTGGACGGCCCCGCCGCTGCCGATCGCGCAGTTCTATCACATCGCGTGCGACACCAGCTTCCCCTATCGGGTTGGCGGTTCCATGCAGGATATCGGCTGTTACGCCGGGCCGAGTCGTAGCCTCACTGCCACGATTCCATTGAGCGAGTGGGAGTACGTCGGCGGCGGTGAGGCGGGGCATATTGCCTTTGACCCATCAGACCCCAACCTTGTCTATGCCGGCGAATACGGTGGGTTCATCTCGCGATTTGATCGCCGCACGCGCCAGGCGCGCCATGTGGGTATCTACCCCTATAACCCCTCAGGCCACGGCGGCGAGAGCTTGAAATACCGTTTTCAATGGACGGCACCCATTCATATTTCTCCGCATGACCCAAAGGCCATCTATCATGGCGCGAATGTCCTGTTTCGCACTCGCGACGGCGGGCAAACCTGGGAGAAACTCTCGGGTGATCTGACTCGCAACGACAAGAATAAGCAAAAGTGGAGCGGTGGACCCATCACCGGTGATAACACCGGCGTGGAGATATTCTGTACCATTTTCGCGATCGCCGAATCGCCCAAGCAAAAGGGCGTTATTTGGGTTGGCAGTGACGATGGATTGGTCCACGTGACCCGCGATGATGGAAAGACATGGATCAACGTCACGCCGCAGATTCCCGATCTGCCCGATTGGGGAACAGTGTGTTGCATCGAGCCATCGCCGTTCGACGCCGGTACCGCCTATGTCGTCATCGAAGCCCATCGGATGAGCGATTTTCGGCCTCACCTCTGGCGGACGACCGACTTTGGGCAGACCTGGACGCGACTCACGGCGGGCCTTCCGCCTCAGAGCTACTTGCACGTGGTTCGCTGCGACCCGAAGGCCAAGGGCATTCTCTTCTTGGGCAACGAACACGGCATTTGGTTTAGTCGTAACGACGGGGCCAATTGGGAATCATTGCGTTTGAACCTGCCGACGGTCCCCGTCAGCGATTTGATCGTCAAGGATGATGACCTTGTACTGGGGACGAATGGTAGGTCCATTTGGATTCTCGATGACATTACCCCAATTCGACTCCGGGCGGGGACAAAGCCCATGGTATTCGCGCCTCTGCCGGCCGTTCGTTGGCGGCTGGGTGACAACGCCGCTGAGTCATTCGACCGTTCCCACGGGCCGAATCCGCCCTATGGAGCGACGATTCGATTTAGTCTCCCGACTGTTGCGAAGTCCGTGTCGCTGGAGATCGTCGATTCCAAGGGCCAGCGCGCGGCCTTCTTTGAAAATAAGCCTGAAAAAGCGGACGATGCGCCGCCGGACCTCGGTGCTTATTCTTCTGGCGACGATGAAAAGGCGCCTCCGATTCCCACCAAACCGGGTATCCATCAACTCACTTGGAATCTGCGGCTCAAAGGCCCGACGCCGATCCCGAACGCGCGAGTCGATGCGGGCGACCCAAAACAGGGGCCGCCTGCTTTCCCGGGCGATTACACGATCAGACTGACAGTCGATGGTCAAACGGTTACGGAAAAACTCGTCGTCAGACCGGATCCGCGATTCCCGAATGTTCCGCAGGAGCAACATGAATTCCTGATAAAGCTTCGCGATGATATCACGCGGCTGAGCGAAGCCGTCAAATCCATCCGCTTGGTTCGCAAGCAATTGAACGAGCGTGCAGAACTATTGGCGGATGAGCCATCGGCGAAGGATTTTCTTGCCGCGGGCAAGTCGCTCCTGGCGAAGCTCGATGCGATTGAGGAACGATTCCATAACCCCAAAGCGCAAGTGTCCTACGACATTCTCGCGATGAAGGGTGGAGCCAGATTGTATTCCCAGCTCATATCGCTCTACGGGTTTGCCGCCATGGCCGATGGCTTGCCGACACAGGGTATGCGTGAGTTGTCGATTGAATTGAACGGCGAGTTGGATAAGCTCCTCGCCGAGTGGAAACTGCTTCTCGCCGGCGATGTGGTCAAATACAACGAAGCCGCGAAGAAGATTGATGTCCCCGGTATCTGGCTTCCGAAAGCGAAGTGATCTGCAAATGCCGAATCGGGTGATTGAGATTAATCTCAATCACCCGATAGGATTGTCACAGAATTAGAATTTGAACCGGAACTCAAGTCGGTACAGTTGATCGGCAAAGTGGTTGTTATTTACCGAGAACTGAACACCGAATCCGATATCCGCTTTGTCGCAGATTGACAGCCGAGTTGTTGGGCCGACGCTCAGATAATGGTATCCACTGGCGCGAGTGGGTACGCCGGCCGCATTGGTGAAAAGCCCGTCTTGGAAGGCATATCCAACAAACTCGAACGCACCGAGCAGAACCGTATCCGGCAGGGGGCGCGCAAGCTCGTGATTCAAACTGAAGTGGTAGTGAAACACCGCCCCGGCAAAGGCATTATCACCGGCGATCGGAATCCATTCCGCCAACATCGTTTGAAACCACGTCTCGGGCAGGACCTTGACCGTGGCGAGGAACGCCGGTTCCAAGGATACGTGGCCCGTGCCGAGGCCCTTGGTGAAGTTGCCTGTCAGCAAATAGGTCTTGAATTGGAATGATAGTTGGAGTAACTCGCTGTCCATCAGGAGCGATTTCGTGCCAAGATTCATATCGCCGAAGCCTGCGGCATGATTATTGTTTACCGGATCCAATGATCGGTAAGTCGTTTCGACGAAGACCGAAAAGCCGCCGACGGCTGTTTCCGTATAGAGTTTCAATTCATCATAATGGACAGCGGTCTCGACCAGCGGTGGCCCCTTGCCGCCGCCCCCGCCGCCGCGCCGTGGCCAAAAGAACTCGCCGCGATCGGGCGTCGTGCCATTACGCCCGGCGTCCCAGCGGAATCGCGTGTGGCTGAATGGCCGAGTCGGGTCTTGAAACATGGCGGCGTTAGCCACCGCCAGCCAGCACGGTTTATAACACGGGTCCGGGCAGCAGAGGCCCGATTGAATTCCCTGCAGGAGCCTCCCGAGAATCGAAGGAGGCTCACAGCAAGCTCCCGGCGCGTCGCAGCAGTTGGTGCGACCTGGGACACATCGTGGTCCTCCGCACCCATCGCAAACGTCTCCCATCGGTGAGATGAGAGGAGAGACGCCGCAGGAACTACAACTCACGGGCGTCGCCGGCGCCGGTTCCATTCCTGCGGGAATCTGGGCGCTCGCACTTTCGGAATTCAAGCCGGCGGTCAGTGCAATGGCTGCAATGCCACGCCGGCACCATGCTGCTAGTCGCGACCATTTCATGGTTGGACCCTTCTGCCAACAGCCCAGGTCTTCACGCCTACCGCGCAAAGAGCGAATTTCGTCTGCATGGCGATTATCGACTTCCTGAAACTCGTGTCTTGAGTAACTAGTGAGATTTTGCCGGAGATACCGGAACTGACGAATCTGTGGGTTGTTCCCACGAGCAGCGGAAACCGCTTCAAGTCGCCTTTTTCACTGTGACATGGAAAACTAAACGAAGGCGTTATTCTCAGCAGAATCCGTTTTTTCGCGCAACCCGGCACATTTCTCAAGGTTGACCACGGTTCAGGTCGAATTGGAGAAACAGACAAACGCGAGCGTCGCGAAACGGCGCTGCCGCGCGGGGACCAAGCTGATTGGGAAGGAGCGGAGCGATGAGACAAGCACGCGGGTTTGTGCTGGCGACCCTGATTCTGGCGTTGATGGCGCCCAGAATCCTTGCTCAAGCGGGCGGCGGCGCGGCGGGTGGCGGCGGCGGGGCCGCCGGCGCCGCGCAAGGGGCCGCGGGAGCTGCCGCCGAGAAGAAAGGGTTCCTGAAAAAGTTTTGTCAGGAGCTGGCCGATTGCCGGCGAAAGCTCTGCAAGACGCCCTTGGGGCAACTCCTCAACAAAATGACCCAGCCCGCGTCGGCCATGACGGGCGGTGTGCTTCCGACCTTTTGCCCCGCGATGCCAAGCGAAAAGGACCAAAAGGAACCGGGCGTGACGGGAGACGCCGCCAAAGCCAAAGCCGACGCCGTACAGGCGGCCGCGCGGGCTGAGGCCGTCAACTACCTGGCCACTCTTGATTGTCATTGGCACCCCGAGGCGGAAAAGGGGCTTATTGCTGCCCTGCGGACCGATCGCAACGAGTGCGTTCGCCTTGCAGCCGCGCAAGGACTTAATCGGGCTTGCTGCTGCACCGAGCCGGTTATCAAAGCCCTGCGGATTTGTGTTTCAGCGAGCGACGAGGACGGAAACCCATGTGAGAATTCGCCGCGTGTTCGGGCCGTGGCCTGTGTCGCCCTTGAGCACTGCCTTGCCTGCTACATCGAGAAGGTCAAACCCGCCGAGCTAAAAAAGGATGAGAAGCAAGAGGAGAAGAAGCCCACCACCGAAGAGGCGCCGCGACCCAAGGAAATCAAGGACAAGGCCGACGACACGGGTTTGGCGCCCGTGACGGGTCGCGTCTCTCCGCCGCCGTCGCGCGAGACCGTGGCCTTGGCTCGCAAGGCATTGGCCGAGGCCAAAGCCAAGCAGGCCGCCGTCGTTCCGTCGCCCCTGGCCCCGGGGAATCGCGGATTGGCGAATATCATCAACTACGCGATTGACGGCAGCCGAACATCGTCGACCGTCGTCATGTCGCCTGTTCCAATGACGGGTTCGCCTCCGTTGAACTCCGACTCGTTCGTTCCAGCGACGACGCAGGTGCCGGTCACTGAGCCGATGTTGAGTCCGCCCGTCACGCCGGCCAATGCACCCGGCCTGGCCAAGGTCACCGCGACGACTTTCAAGCCCGTTGAAATGCCGCCGGCACCGCCCGCCGTCGTGGCCCCGGTTGTCGCGCCAGCGCCCATGATTACTGAACCGATTAAGCCCAAGATCGGTCCAGTCATGGCCGTGCCCGCTACTGACTCGCACCGGATCCCGCCGCCCGAACTGACCAAGGCGATTGAAATCATGCAGAATCATCCCGATGTTCATGTTCGCCACAATGCGGTGCGGTCGTTGGCGACGATGAACTGGCGAGAACACCCGGAAGCCGTCGGCGGCTTGGTTCATTGTGCCCGCTCCGACAAGGAAGCGGCTCTGCGAGTGGCCTGCGTTCGTTACCTTGCGTTGATGAAGGCCTGCACGCCCCTTGTCATGACAGGGTTGCGCCCGATGTTGGATGATTCCGACGAGTGGATTCGCGACGAAACCCGAAAGGCCCTCGATCAACTCCAGACGTGGCTGCCGAAGGACGCGGCGATGCTCCAGTCGCCACTGGTCCAAGCCGAGAAGTAACCCCCCACGCCCATGGGCGCGCCGCGTCATCGCCGGCGCGCCCGTTTTTGTTTTTCATTTCAGCCGCGCCATTCAATTTGACTCTTCGCTCGGCAGAGTATTGGCAACTTCGGTAGTGACTCGGTAAAGTTAGAGTACCAACCAACTACCGCCCGTACTGCCGAGGGACTCCTGCCGTGATCCGTATCGCCGCGACGCTCGTACTGTTCCTCCTGTCGTCAATTCTCTGTGTGGCTCAAGATGGCCCCAAAAAGGCGGCGAACGCGAAGCCCGCGATCGCCTCATGGATTTGGCTCGGCGAAGCGAAACCCGCTCAAGCGGTCTTCTTCCGCAAGGAATTTGTCACCAAGGGGGCCTTTTCCGAGGTGATGCTGCACGCCACCTGCGATAATTCGATGACGATCACCATCGACGGCAAACCGGTTGCAGTCAGCAGCGAATGGGAGCAGCCGGTCCATGTGGACGTGACGGACCGTTTCCCGTTTCCAGGGAAGGGCAAGGAAGCTAAGCACGTGATCGCTGTCCACGCGAAGAACAGCGACGGACCGGCCGGTTTCGTTTTCAAGATGACGTTTACTCCTCGGGGTGCCGGCCAAGGGCAGACGCTCGTCTCCGACGGCAGTTGGCGTGCGAGCCACGACACAACAGATGGCTGGCAAAAGCCAGGTTTCGATGAATCGAAATGGATGAACGCCACGGTGGTCGCTCCAATTGGCGGAGGACATTGGCCTCAATTGACCGATGCTTTCTTAACCAAGTCAGGGCCGCGACGCGAGGCCGCGGCGACACCGCCGGACAAAATGAAAATCGCCAAGGGGTTTAAGGTCGAGTTGCTCTACTCGGTTCCCAAGGACATCGAAGGCTCGTGGGTCAATCTCTGCCACGATCCAAAGGGCCGCCTCATTGTCTCAGATCAATACGGCGGACTCTATCGAGTGACCCCGCCGGTGCTGGGCGGCAATGCGGCCACGACGAAAGTGGAGAAGATTCCTGCAGAAATTGGCGAGGCTCAAGGGTTGCTCTGGGCATTTGATGCGCTCTACGTCGTTGTTAATCGCGGTCAGAAATATGACAGCGGCCTCTATCGCGTGACGTCGAGCAAAGGTGATGACACGCTCGACAAAGTGGAGTTGCTCAGGCGAATCAGCGGCGGGGGCGAGCACGGACCCCACGCGGTTGTCCTGTCACCTGACGGTCAATCTCTTCATGTTATTTGCGGCAATCACACCCAGCCAATCAAGTTCGATTCGTCTCGCGTTCCTCAGATATGGAAAGAGGACCACTTGTTACCGCGGATGTGGGACGCGGGCGGCCACGCGGTCGGCATCATGGCCCCCGGAGGTTGGATTGCGAAGACGGACCCTAAAGGATTGAAATGGGAATTAGTTTCCATGGGTTATCGCAACCCATTTGACATGAGTTTCAATCGTCAAGGTGACCTATTTACGTTTGACGCGGATATGGAATGGGACATGAACACGCCTTGGTATCGTCCCACGCGAGTCTGCTTCGCCACGAGTGGAAGCGAGTTTGGTTGGCGTTCCGGCACTGGAAAGTGGCCAACCTACTATCCGGATAGCTTGCCCGCGGTCGTGGACATCGGCCCGGGTTCACCCACGGGAGTCACATTCGGTTACGGCGCCAAATTCCCCGCGAAATATCAGGAGGCGTTCTTCATCTGTGATTGGAGTTATGGGAAACTCTACTGTGTTCACGTTCGGCCCGACGGTGCTGGATATTCAGGAGACGTCGAGGAATTCACCAATGGATCGCCGCTTCCATTGACGGATGTGATTGTCAATCCTCATGACGGCGCCATGTATTTCACAATTGGTGGCCGGCGCACTAAGTCCGGATTGTATCGCGTCACGTATGTCGGAAATGAATCGGTCGAGAAGGCTCCGCCATTGAAACTCCCCTCACTCCACGCCGAGCGCCGGAAGCTCGAGGCGTTCCACGGAACAGTCGATGAAAAAGCGGTAGATGCGGCATGGCCGTACCTTGCTCATGACGATCGATATCTGCGCTACGCGGCTCGCGTGGCAATTGAGTTTCAGGCCGTGGCGACTTGGCAAGCCCGAGCGCTCGGTGAAAAACGACCTCACGCGGCAATTACGGCTTTGATCGCCCTCGCACGTATAGGTGACAAAGAACTCTTGCCGAAGGTTCTAGCGGCGCTTCAACAAATCTCCGAAGATTCGCTGACCGTCGAACAGCAACTTGAACTCTATCGAGCCTATGGCTTGGCATTTACGCGAATGGGGCCTCCCGATGACGCGGCGAAGCGTTCGCTCGTAGAGCGTTTCGATCGTCTTTATCCGTCGCGGAGTCGAGAGATCAACTCAGAACTATGCCAGCTACTCATTTACCTGGAATCACCGACGGTGGCCGCGAGGACGCTTCGGCTCATCGCGTCGGCTCCGACGCAGGAAGAACAACTTGACCTGATAAAGTCCTTGCGTGTGTTGAAAGCCGGGTGGACGCCCGAGACTCGGAAAGAGTATTTCGAGTGGTTTATCAAAGCTGCCAATTATCGCGGGGGGCACAGCTTCGCAGGTTTTATTCGCAACATCAAGAATGAAGCGGTTGCGACGTTAACATCCGCGGAGAAGGAATCACTTCGCGCCATTTTGGATGTGAAGCCGGACCCCAAGACCGCGGTCGTCGCCAAACCGAGGCCGATTGTAAAACAGCGAACTACGGATGAAGTCGTCGCTTTGGTTGAGAAGTCCGGCGCACTGACGGGCCGAGACTTTGACCGCGGGCGCCGGCTATTCGGCGAAGCCAACTGCTTTTCATGTCATCGCTTTGCCAACGAGGGTGGGGCTACCGGGCCGGACCTCACGGGGCTGTCGGGCCGTTTCAGTGTTCGCGACCTCGTCGAGGCGATCGTTGAGCCAAGCAGAGTTATCAGCGACCAATACGTCGCCGTCACGGTTACTACGACAAATGGTAAGGAGGTTACCGGGCGAATCGTGAATTTGAATGGCGAGGGTATCACGATTAACACAAACATGCTCGATCCGAATCTCCTTGTTAGTGTGAATCGCCGGCAGATCGAGTCGATGGAGAATTCCAAAGTGTCAATGATGCCCGCCGGGTTGCTCGACGTCTTGAAAGAAGATGAGGTCTTGGATCTCATGGCGTTCTTGCTTTCTCGTGGCGACCCCAAGAGTGCGATGTTCAAGAAGTAGTATTTCAATCATGAGGTGACTCGATGAGGCTCTTGTTGTGCGGGCTGGCGGCGTTGGCCATTGCCATGGGATTCGACGCGGCGAGACTCAAAGCGGGACCGCCTAACGTCGTCATGTTAATCGCCGACGATCAAGGTTGGGGTGACTACGGGTTTATGGGGCATCCGTATATTCGCACGCCTCACCTCGACAAACTTGCTGCGGAATCTCTGGTTTTTCCGCGCGGTTATGTGCCGACGAGTTTGTGCCGAGCAAGCCTTGCGACCATGCTTACGGGGCTTTACCCGCATCAGCATCGAATCACGAGCAATGACCCGCCGCTTCCGGCCGGCAAGAACCTTCGCCAGGCAACGGCCGACCCAGCGTTTCTTGCACAACGGAAACGTATGCTGTCTGTCTTCGATCAAAATGAAACGATGCCTCAGATTCTCGCCAAGGCGGGCTATGTGAGTTTTCAAGCTGGAAAATGGTGGGAGGGCGACCATTGCCGCTGCGGCTTCACCGACGGGATGACCCATGGCGACCCGGCCAAAGGAGGCCGGCATGGCGACGAAGGATTGACGATCGGTCGCCAAGGACTGAAACCGGTGTTTGATTTCATCGATGGAGCAACTCAGAAGAAGAAGCCGTTCTATCTCTGGTACGCTCCGATGATGCCTCACGAACCGCACAACCCGCCGGAGCGATATCTGGCGAAATATCGCGACAAGGCGCCAAATCTATTCGAAGCCAAGTACGCGGCCATGTGCGAGTGGTTCGACGCGACTTGCGGCGAATTGTTGGCTCACCTCGATTCCAAGAAGGCGACCAACGATACGATCGTGATCTATGTCTGCGATAATGGATGGATTCAGAATCCCAAAGGCGGGGGTTTCGCACCGAAGTCGAAGCGTTCGCCCTACGATGGCGGGGTTCGCACGCCCATTATGGTGCGGTGGCCGGGAAAGGTGAATCCCGGACGATCCGAAGATCTTGCCAGCTCGATCGATTTGCTGCCGACAATTCTGGCCGCGACGGGGCTTCAGGCAAAGGCCACCTTGCCCGGGCTCAATTTGTTGGACTCAAGAGCTCTCGCTCAGCGAGGCACGGTCTTCGGCTCAATCTACGAGCATAATTCCGTTGATATCGACAATCCCGTTGCGAGCTTGCAGTACCGATGGGTCGTCGCCGGCGACTGGAAATTGATCGTGCCGACTGAGAGAGCCGGCCGCGGCGCGAAACCCGAACTCTACGCGATTACCCGCGATCCGAAAGAAGAGAAGAACCTTGCCGAGGCTCACCCGGACCAACTCGAACGGCTCTTGAAAATCCTCAATAATTGGTGGCAGCCGTAAGCGACGGGCAGTCTCTCGGATTCGAAATCGCGGGCCGGCGCCATAATCCTAATGGGCGCCGATGCTTCAATCGGGTATAATTATCCCAAGTGCGAGTCCCGTTTCGCCTTGCGTTTTCATGCCGGACAGGGGAGGCAGCAATGCCCGCCATAGTCGAGCCGACGAAGGTTGTTGCGAAGCAAGACCAATTCCTTGTTCGCGAACTTGCCCAAGCGGGGCGTCGGGTCGTGATGCTCGACTTGGCGACTGCCCTTTTGGGGTTCGTCGTCATTACGCTTCTCTACGGCTTGGCGATGATCCTTATCGATCGATCGCTCGTACTTCCGAGTTGGGTCCGCCAGGGGGGCTTCGGCCTGTATTGCCTCGGATCAATCGCCTATTTGGCGTTGATGCTCCGGCCGTTGTGGAGGAAAGTCAATCCTTACTACGCGGCCGTCCAAGTCGAACGAAATCTGCCAGATGCCAAGAATAGTGTCGTCAATTGGCTGGACCTTCACGACGACCCGTTGCCGATAACGGTTCGTTCGGCCATTAGCCGGCGGGCGGTGGAAGATATCGAGCATGCCAATTGGGAACAGATAATTCGCAAGAATGCCTTGGCATGGCTCGGGGCCGCCGCCGCCGGGCTTTTGCTCGGCGCGGTCGTAGCGTTGTTGCTGATGCGTCCGCCGCAGTTCTATTCGCTGCTTGGTCGCGCCTTTGTGCCGTTTCGGACGGCCCCCATCGCCGCCCAGACGGTCATTGAAATCGAGCAACCGATCGGCGGAAACGCCATCGTCCCCATCAACCAATCGCTCACGATATCCGTGACGGTTGAAGGTCGCATTCCGGCGACCAATTCGCCGGATTCGGTGCGATTGATGCTCAAGCACAACCCGGACGACCCGGTTTGGCTCGAACGACCACTCGAGCAAGGAACCGACACGCGAGATTGGTCGATTCGCGTGCCGCCGGATCTGATCCAAAATGGATTCCGGTACAAGGTTGTCGGCGGTGATGCCGAAACCCCCGAATTCGTGGTGCAAGTGCGATCGACGCCGTTGCTCTCGGGTTTCGATGTGACGTATACCTTCCGGCCCTATCTCCGGTGGGAGCCTCGCAACACGACGGACCCGAATCTGGAAGCTCTCCGCGGAACCAAGGTCAAATTGGTTGCTCGCTCGAATCGCCAATTGAGCCGAGGGCATTTGCATGTTGACGGTGACGCGCAACCGATCGTTGGCCGAGTCGCCGGCGACACCATTGCTTTCGACCTGCTCATGGACAAGAGCGGAAAGTACCGCATCTTCTTTGAGACCGTCGAGGGCGAGAAGAACACCGATCCGCTGCCTTACATGATCAAGGTTCTACGCGATCAGCCCCCGCAACTCGAATTCACTAAGCCCGACCAACTTGGCCTTGCTGATGACAAGGCGGATCTCCGCCTCGCCGCGGACGAGTTGCTTCAACTCGAAGGCGTGGTCAATGACGATTTCGGTTTGAGCCGAGTCCAATTGAAACTCCGTCTAGGTGACGGCACCGATCTCAAGGCGAAAACGTATCGCGACGAGTCAGCGTATCGCGAACCGGATGGCCGGAACGTGCGCTCATTGAACTACAAAGACTTTGTCGAACTGGATAAGCTTGTTTCCTCCAACGGCAATCCCGTTCGCTTGCAGGAAGGCATGGTCGTTGAGTTTTGGCTCGAGGCCGAAGACAACTGCGATTTCCCCGGTCCAAATATCGGTCGCACGCGACGCACCTATAAGGTGCACATCTTGCCGCCGCGTAATAACCCGATGCAAAAGCAGCAGGAACGCGAAAAGGCCGAAGCCGAGAAAAAGGACCACGAACAAAACGAAGACCACAAGCGGGACAACGAAAACAAGGACCCGAAAAACGATCCCAAAAACGACGGCCCCGACAACAACCCCGCGCCGAAGCCGGATCAAGGCAACAAGCCCGAAAACAAAGATCCTGCGAAGCCGGATAACAAGGACCCCGCCAACCCCGACAACGAGGACCCAAACAAGGCGGGCGATGATCGTTTCGATCGCCTGCGTGAAGAGATCGAACGCCAGAAACGCGAAGACGAGGCGAAGAACAAGCCTGAAGGGAACAAGCCTGAAGGAAATAAACCCGAGGGGAACAAGCCTGAAGGAAACAAGCCTGAAGGAAATAAACCCGAGG